>CAYZBJ010000039.1:0-14812 GCA_964476625.1 uncultured Burkholderiaceae bacterium
GGGCGCAGCCGCTGGCGCGACAGCTCCATCAGGCCGAAGCGCGAGATCTTGCCGGCCTGTACCCGGGCGCGATCGTAGTGCAGGGCTTCCTTGAGGCGCAGCTCGACCTCCCGCTGGTTGCGGGCATTCTCCATGTCGATGAAGTCGATCACGATCAGGCCGCCGAGGTCGCGCAGCCGCATCTGGCGGGCAGCCTCGTCGGCCGCCTCCAGGTTGGTGCGCAGCGCGGTTTCCTCGATGTCCGAGCCCTTGGTCGCCCGCGCCGAATTGACGTCGATGGCGACCAGCGCCTCGGTGTGGTCGATGACGATCGCGCCGCCCGAGGGCAGCGGGACGATCCGGGAGTACGCCGTCTCGATCTGGTGTTCGATCTGGAAGCGCGAATACAGCGGGGTGTCGTCCTCGTAGCGCTTGACCCGGTGCACCATGTCCGGCATGACATGGGCCATGAACTGGTGCGCCTGGTCGTGGATTTCCTCGGTGTCGATCAGGATCTCGCCGATGTCCGGGGAGAAGTAGTCACGGATCGCGCGGATCACGAGACTCGATTCCTGGTAGATCAGGAAGGGACCGGGCGCCGAGCCGGCGGCGCCTTCGATGGCGCCCCAGAGCTGCAGCAGGTAATTGAGGTCCCACTGGAGCTCTTCGGCGTTGCGTCCGATGCCGGCGGTCCGGGCGATCAGGCTCATGCCCGAGGGATACTCGAGCTGGTCCATGGTTTCGCGCAATTCCTGGCGATCCTCGCCCTCGACCCGGCGCGAGACGCCGCCACC
The DNA here is from genome assembly GCA_964476625.1 of uncultured Burkholderiaceae bacterium. GTDB lineage: Bacteria > Pseudomonadota > Gammaproteobacteria > Burkholderiales > Burkholderiaceae_E > JAMLIN01. The sequence goes on from CAYZBJ010000039.1 coordinate 774, forward strand.
GCGGGGGTTGTTCGGCATCAGGACGAGATAGCGGCCGGCCAGCGAAATGAAGGTGGTCAGGGCGGCGCCCTTGTTGCCGCGCTCCTCCTTGTCGACCTGGACGATGAGCTCGGCGCCTTCGGAAATGGCATCCTGGATGCGCGCCTTCGAGGCGTCGACGCCGCTGCGGAAGAACGCCCGGGAAATCTCCTTGAATGGCAGGAAACCGTGGCGTTCTTCACCGTAGTTGACGAAGCATGCTTCGAGGCTCGGTTCGACTCGGGTTACCACGCCCTTGTAGATATTGCTTTTCCGGGATTCACGCCCGGCGGACTCGATATCGATGTCGATCAGCTTCTGGCCGTCGACGATCGCAACGCGCAGCTCCTCGGCATGCGTCGCGTTGAACAACATTCTTTTCATTGAAAACTCCCGGCGCAAAAAATGCGTCGCCTGCGCCAGAGGCCAGCGGGAGATGTGAAAGGAAGCGCGAGGTGTCGGGTGGTGGCTAACGGCCGGGGCCGCTGGCCCTTCTGGCGTCAGGAGGGCGAACGAAGAGAGCCCCGTGCCTTCGTTCGGAAGGGGGGCTGTCGTCCTGCCAGTCGTTGTCCGGAAAGGCCATCCGCCATATGAGCCGCGAACTGGCGCGGCCCCTCGAAATCGTCGCTTGAAATCGCATCGTCCCGCGCATCGTCGATTGTCGACGTTGCCGCGGATTTGTCTGTTCGTCCCGCTGCCCGGTCATTCTGCGACCGTTAGAATCCGCTTCTGGAGATCGGGACGAGCCCGATTGATCCGCCGGCAGTCTTCGGACTGCCAGAACTGGCGCGCTCGTTCCTTGCGCGCGGCGGCAACGAAGATTCCTCGACAGCGCAACGAGTATAGCAATTTGAAGCCATTGCCGTCACATGATGGACATCCACGAGCCGGGCCGAAGGTCGGCGCCGACGGACCGTCCGGCCCATTGCCCGCGGTTTCCGCGGCCCCCGCGGTCCGGACGGTCCCGGTCGACGAACGCTCCGAAGGCCAGCGGCTCGACAATTTCCTCGTCCGGGAATGCCGAGGGGTGCCGCGCAGCCACCTGCACCGGGTCATTCGCGACGGCCAGGTCCGTATCAACGGCCGCCGGGCAAAGTCCGACACCCGGCTGGCGGTCGGCGACAAGGTCCGGATTCCGCCCCTGCGCATCGATGCCGTCGCCTCGCCGCCCAGGATGTCGGACGAAACCCGGGCCCGCCGCGCCCGCGGCCTGCCGATCCTGTTCGAGGACGACGCCCTGCTGGTCATCGACAAGCCGGCCGGGGTTGCGGTCCATGGTGGCAGCGGGGTCGATGCCGGGGTGATCGAGATGTTGCGCGCCGCCCGGCCGGAGCAGCGGTTTCTTGAGCTGGTGCACCGGATCGACCGGGATACCTCCGGCATCCTGATGCTCGCCAAGCGGCGCCAGGCGCTGGTCGGCCTGCATGCGCAATTGCGCGAACGGGTCGCCGGCAAGGACTACGTCGCGATCGTCGAAGGGCGCCTGCCGTTGCGCTCGCGCACGATCACCGAACCCTTGCGCCGCTACCTCACCGCCGAGGGCGAGCGGCGGGTGGCGGTCGACCCCATCGGTGGCCAGGCGGCGCTGACCCGGGTCGAGGGGCTGGCCCGGGCCAGCCTGGATTGCGGCGAGTTCACCCGGGTGGCCTGCCGGATCGAAACCGGCAGGACCCACCAGATCCGGGTGCACCTCGCCCATATCGGGCATCCGGTGGCGGGTGACCCCAAATATGCCGATTTCGGCCTCAACAGGGCGCTCGCCCGCGCCGGCCACGACCGGATGTTCCTGCATGCCGCCGCGATGACGGTCCGCCACCCGGTCAGCGGGGCGGTCCTGCGCCTTGCCGCGCCCATCCCGGCCGAGTTCGACCGCCTCGTGCCGCCCATGCCATCCGGGAGCCCCCTGTCGTGAGCCCCCTATCTTGAACCCCCTTGTCGTGAGCCTCCTGCCATGACCGCGTCCAGCAAGTTCAGCCTCGTCGTCTTCGATTGGGACGGCACCCTCATGGACACGACGGGCGCGATCACCCATGCGATCCGGCAGTCGGCGGCCGACCTCGGCCTGCCGGTGCCGTCGCTGGAACGCGCCGCCCACGTGATCGGCCTCGGCATGCTCGATGCGCTCGCCCATGCGGTGCCCGACCTGCCGCGCGAGCGCGTGCCCGAGTACCTCGAGCGCTACCGGGTGCATTACTTCTCCCGCGATGCCACGCTCGCTCCCTTCGAAGGCGTGGTGGACCTGCTCGAGCGCCTGGCCGCGAGCAATGCCTGGGTGGCCGTGGCCACGGGGAAATCGCGCGCCGGCCTCGACCGGGCGCTCGAGCAGACCGGCTGGTCGCGGTATTTCGTGACCACGCGCACCGCGGATGAAGGCGCGCCGAAGCCCGATCCCTGGATGCTGCGCGACATCTGCGAGGAACTCGGCGTTTCCCCGGGGTCGGCGGTCATGATCGGCGACACCACCCATGACCTCGACATGGCGGGCGCGGCCGGCGCCGCCGCGATCGGGGTGACCTATGGCGCCCATCCGCGCTCGGAACTGGCGGCAAGGTCGCCGCTCGGCCTGGTCGACGACACCGCGCAGCTCTCGACGCTGCTGCTCGCGCGGATCTGAACGGGAATCCGGGGGTACGATCAGCGTCTTGATGGAGCCGGGGGCGGGAAATTGACCGAGAACGAGCAAGCGCGAGCCGGTGGGCCGGTGCGCGGCGAAACCGATGAGCGCTGGACGAGGAAACTCCTAGAGAAGCTCGCCGCCGACAGCCTGGTGGAGCGCCGCCGGGCGCGGCGCTGGTCGATATTCTTCCGGCTCGTCTACCTGCTGGTCTTCCTCGTGATCGGGGTCGTCGCGCTCGGCCTGGCCGGCCGCAGCAGCCTCGGCGTCGCCGGCTCCCATGCGGCGGTGATCGATGTGCGCGGGACGATCGAGGAGGGCGGCTCGAATTCCGCCGAACGGATCAACGATGCGCTGCTGTCGGCCTTCGAGGCCTCGACGGCGCGTGGCGTCATCCTGCGGATCAACAGCCCCGGAGGCAGCCCCGTGCAGGCCGGCCAGGTCTACGACGAGATCCGGCGGCTGCGCGCGAAGTATCCCGGCAAGCCGCTCTTCGCGGTGATCGAGGACGTCTGCGCATCGGGCGGCTACTACGTTGCCGCCGCCGCCGACCGGATCTTCGCCGACAAGGCGAGCCTGGTCGGCTCGATCGGGGTCCTGATCGATGGCTTCGGCTTCACCGGCGCCATGGAAAAGCTCGGCGTCGAGCGCCGCCTGCTCACCGCGGGCGCCAACAAGGGTTTCCTCGACCCCTTCTCGCCGCAGGACGAGACCAGCCGCCTGCATGCCCAGCGGATGCTCGACATCATCCACAAGCAGTTCATCACCGCGGTGCGCGACGGTCGGGGCGATCGCCTGCGCGACCAGCCAGAACTCTTCACCGGCCTGGTCTGGACCGGTACCCGGGCGATCGAACTCGGGCTGGTCGATGCCGTCGGCACGGTGCGCTCGGTCGCGCGCGACGAGCTCGACGTCGACACGGTCATCGACTACACCCCGCGTGAATCAGTCGCCGAGCGGCTTGCGCGCCAGGTCGGGGCGCAGCTTGCGACGGGCTTCGGTGCGGCGATCGGGCCCGGCATCGAGGCCGGCTCGGCGTCGCGCCTGCGCTGAGCCGGCGCCCGCGCGGCTCGCCGACGGCGGCGTGGCCGCCGCGGCCTTGAGCCCGAAGACCGCCGGGATCCGCCGGTCGAGTTCACGCGCCGCGGCGTCGCCCGCGCCGCGCCATGCGGCCACCGGGCGAGAGACGATGCGCTCGTGCGCGAGCGTCAGGCCCGAGGCAGTCATCAGCACGGTGGTCGGCGCGAGACAGCCCAGCGCCGCATCGAGCATCGCGTGGTTGCGGTACGGGGTCTCGATGAACAGGATGGTTTCGTCGCCGGCCGCCGAGCGGCGCTCGAGTTCGCGCAGGGCGGCGCTGCGGCCGTCGCCGTCGCTGGGCAGGTAGCCGACGAAGCCGAAGCGCTGCCCGCCCATGCCGCTGGCCATCAGGGCAAGCAGCAGGGCGCTGGGTCCTACCGCCGGCACCACGGCAGCGCCCATGCGGTGGGCGGCGGCGACCAGGTCGGCGCCCGGATCGGCCACCGCGGGGCAACCGGCGTCCGACAGCAGGCCGATGTCGATGCCGCGAGAGAGCGGGGCGAGCGCTTCCTCGGGGCCGAGGCGACGATGGTTCGGGTTCCACTCGATCAGCTCGAGCGACTGCAGCGGCCGTTCGCCGATCAGGGGCTTGAGGAAGCGGCGCGCGGCCTTGGCATTCTCGACCACGTAGACCTCGAGCCTCTCGAAGTGCGCCCGGGTGGCCGTCGGCAGGACCTCGAGGGGCGACTGCCCGGGGTCCAGCGGAACCGGCAGCAGGATCAGGCGGCCCCGGGGGGGCGTCGGGTTCATCGGGCCTGGCCCCAGTCGTCGCCGAGCACCGGCAGGCCGGCGTGCGCCAGCAGCGAGCAGACGGCGACCAGCGGCAGCCCGACGAGGGCGCTCGGATCGTCGTTGGTGATCCGGTCGACGAGGGCGATCCCGAGCGCCTCGCTGCGGGCGGCGCCGGCGCAGTCGTAGGCCGGCTCCAGGCGCAGGTAGCGCTCGATCGTCGCATCGTCGAGATGGCGGAAGCGCACCCGCGTCCCGCACTCCTCGATGGCCGAGAACCCGGCGCCCTGGTTGACCAGCGCCACGGCGGTATGGAAGGACAGCTCCCGGCCGGAGGCCGCGCGCAACTGCGCCACCGCCGCGGCATGGCCGCCCGGCTTGCCGATGCCGGTGCGGCCGTCGGCGCTGGCCACCTGGTCCGAGCCGATGACCCAGGCCTGCGGGTGCAGCGCGGCGACCGCCTCGGCCTTGGCGAGCGCGAGGCGGCGCGCCAGCGGCGCCGGCAGCTCGCCCTCGGCCGGGCTCTCGTCGACCGCGGGGGAGACGACCCGGAAGGGCAGGCGCAGGCGGGCGAGCAGCTCGCGGCGATAGACCGAGGTCGAGGCGAGGATCAGGTCGGGCAGGGGCATCGGGTGGGTCGGGTTCGGGATCGCGGCAGCGGCGAGCGCCGGGCTGGCGAAGCGGCGTGCCCGTCGGGTCGTTATTATGCGGGGTGGGCGGCCCCCTGGCCGCCGGGGATGACATGGACGACACCAGGATCGATATCGACAGGCTGGCGCGCCGGGGAGAGACGCTCTCGGGCCGCTGGCCGCTCGCCGGCTTCGAGCGGCTCGAGACCTTGCTCGCGTCCGTCGACGGCGATGTCCGGTGGCAGGCGAGCGCGCGTCGCCAGCACCGCGTCGAGGGAGGCGAGGATACCTTCCTGGTGCTCGCCCTCGAGGCGTTGCTGTCGGCGCCCTGCGTGCGCTGCCTCGGTCCGGTCGAGATCCCGGTCGACGAACGCCGTGAGTTCATGCTGGTCGCCGACGAGGAAACCGCCGAGCGGCTCGACGATCCGGATTCCGAACTCGAGGTCATCGCGGCCGATACCCCGTTCCGGCTGGCCGAACTGGTGGAGGACGAGCTGATCCTCGCGGTTCCGCCCCTGCCGCGCCATCCGGCGTGCGAACTCCCGATCCCCGACCAGGATGCTGGTGCCGAGGCAAATCCGCCCGAATCCGTCCGTCGCCCCTTCGAGGGGCTCGGGAAGCTGCGTGGTGGCGCCGACGAGACAGATTCGTGACACGGCCGGGTGACAGGTGCCAATCGTCCTCGGCATCGCGCCCTAGAACGCTGATATAATTATCGATTACCCAATCTTGTGGCACGCGCGGACCGACCGGATCGGCAGTTCCGCCCGCCAGCCTGTACTCAGGAGTTTCCGACCATGGCCGTTCAACAGAACAAGAAGTCGCCTTCGCGACGCAACATGCGCCGCTCGCACGACGGCCTGCAGTCCGGGGCGCTGGCGCTCGAGCCGACGACGGGCGAAGTGCACCTGCGCCACCATGTCAGCCCGACCGGTTACTATCGCGGCAAGAAAGTCGTAAAGACCAAGTCCGACGAGTGACCCCGGCGACGCCGCCGGCCCGGGCGCTGGCCGCGCATCTGGCGCGGCGCATGGGGTCCGTCCCGAGGGCGCGGCCCTGACAAAATGAGCGTTCGAATCGCGATCGACTGCATGGGCGGCGACCACGGCCTGGCCGTGACGGTTCCGGCTGCAGTGTCCTTCCTTGCCCATGAGCCGGCTGCCCGGCTGCTGCTGGTCGGGCGCGAAACCGAGATCCGCGCCGAACTGGCCCGGCATCGCACGGTCGATGCTTCGCGCATCGAGGTCCTGCACGCCGAGGAAACCATCGCGATGGACGAGTCGCCGACGGCGGCCCTGCGCAGCAAGCGCCAATCCTCGATGCGCCTGGCCATCGCCGCAGTCAAGGACGGCGCCGCCGATGCCTGCGTGAGCGCGGGCAACACCGGTGCCCTGATGGCCATCTCGCGCTTCGTCCTCAAGATGCTCGAGGGCATGGACCGGCCGGCGATCGCGACCCAGTTGCCCAATCGGCTCGGCGCGATGACCACCATGCTCGACGTCGGCGCGAACGTCGACTGCGAGCCCGAGCACATGTTGCAGTTCGCCATGATGGGCGCGGCACTGGTGACCGCGCTCGATCGCAAGGAGCGCCCGACGGTCGGCCTGCTCAACATCGGCGAAGAACTGATCAAGGGCAACGACACCGTCAAGCGCGCCGCCGAGTTGCTGCGCGCGAGCAACCTGAACTTCGTCGGCAATGTCGAGGGCGATGACGTGTACTCCGGCAGGGCCGACGTGGTCGTCTGCGACGGATTCGTCGGCAACGTCGCCCTCAAGACCTCCGAAGGGCTCGCCCAGATGCTCACCGGATTCATCCGCGAGGAGTACGAGCGCCATCTCTTCACCCGCCTGCTGGCGGTCCTGTCGTTTCCCGTGCTGCGCCGGTTCAAGCGCCGGCTCGACCATCGCCGCTTCAACGGCGCCGCGCTGGTGGGCCTGCGCGGCGTGGTCGTCAAGAGCCATGGATCGGCCGATGCCTTCGCCTACGAGGCCGCCTTGCGGCGCGCCTTCGATTCGGTGCGCAACGGCCTGCTGCAGGGCATCGCCGACAACCTGGCGCGGGCAGCCGCGATGCCGCACGACGGCGTCGACGAGCCGGCCGTCGCCACCCAAGGATCGAGCCTCACATGACCGTTTACAGCCGTATCGTCGGCACCGGCAGCTACCTGCCGGGTGAGCCGGTGGACAACGACACCCTGGCCCGGCGCCTCGCCGCCCGAGGTGTCGAGACTTCCGACGAGTGGATCGTCGCCCGCACCGGCATTCGCCAGCGCCATCTCGCCGAACCCGATGTCACCACCAGCCAGCTGGCGACCGAGGCGGCGCGCCGGGCGCTCGAGATGGCCGGCCTGCCGGCTACCGACATCGACCTCATCATCCTCGCGACCTCGACGCCCGACTGGGTCTTTCCGAGCGCGGCGTGCCTCGTGCAGAAGGCGCTCGGCGCCGCGGGTTGCGCCGCGTTCGACGTCCAGGCGGTGTGCTCCGGCTTCGTGTACGCAATGGCCACCGCCGACGCCATGATCCGCGCCGGCAACGCCCGCAATGCCCTGGTGATCGGCGCCGAGACCTTCTCGCGGATACTCGACTGGTCCGACCGCGGTACCTGCGTCCTGTTCGGCGACGGCGCCGGGGCCGTGGTCCTGCAGGCTGCGCCCGAACCCGGCATCCTCGCGTCGCGCCTGCATGCCGATGGCAGCCACGAATCGATCCTGCGCACCGCCGGCAACGTGAGCGGCGGCAATATCACCGGCCATCCGTTCCTGACCATGGACGGGCAGGCGGTCTTCAAGCTGGCGGTCGGCGTGCTCGATTCGGTCGCCCGCGAAACCGTCGCCGCGGCCGGGCTCGGGCTCGATTCGATCGACTGGCTGATTCCCCACCAGGCGAACGTGCGCATACTGAAGTCGACGGCCAGGAAGCTCGGCCTGCCCGCCGAGCGGGTCGTCGTCACGGTCGACCGCCATGCCAATACTTCCGCGGCCTCGGTGCCGCTGGCGCTCGATGTCGCGATTCGCGACGGGCGCATCCGCCCCGGCCAGCACGTCCTGATGGAAGGCGTCGGCGGCGGCTTCACCTGGGGCGCCGTACTGGCGCGGATGTGAGGAGACCATGACCATCGCCTGTGTTTTCCCGGGGCAGGGTTCCCAGAAGGTCGGCATGCTCGACGCCTTCGCGTCGCAGGCCGACGTCGCCGAACTGCTGGCGGCGGCCGATGCGGCGCTCGGCGAACCCCTCTCGGCCCTGATCGCGCAAGGCCCCGCCGAGGACCTGTCGCTGACCGTCAATACCCAGCCGGCGATGCTGCTGGCCGGCTATGGCTGCTATCTCGCCTGGCGCGCCGCCGGCGGGGCGCAGGCCGACATCGTCGCCGGCCATAGCCTGGGCGAGTACACCGCCCTGGTGGCGGCCGGCGCCCTGACGCCCGCCGATGCGGTGCCGCTGGTGCGCCTGCGCGCCACCGCCATGCAGGAAGCCGTACCGGTCGGCACGGGCGCCATGGCGGCCGTGCTCGGGCTCGACGACGATGCCGTCGCGCAGGCCTGTGCGCGGGCCGTCGAGGCGGTGCCCGGCGAACTGGTCGAGCCAGTCAACTTCAATGCGCCGGCGCAGGTGGTCATCGCCGGCCACAAGGCGGCGGTCGAGCGCGCCTGCGAAATTGCGAAGGAGCTCGGAGCCCGCCGGGCGATGCCCCTGCCGGTGTCGGCGCCGTTCCACAGCACCTTGCTGCGTCCGGCCGGCGAACGCCTGGCCCTGGCCCTGGCCGGGATCACGATCAAGTCGCCGGCCATCGCCCTGGTGAACAACGTCGACGTCGCCGTCGAATCCGACCCCGACCGGATTCGCGATGCGTTGGTGCGCCAGGCGTCCAGCCCGGTGCGCTGGGTCGAGGTGGTCCACAAGCTCAAGGCGATGGGGGCGACCCGCATCATCGAGTTCGGCCCGGGCAAGGTCCTGGCCGGACTGGTCGGCAGGATCGACAAATCGATTCCCGTGAGCGCCGTCTACGACCAGGCCTCGCTGGAAGCAGCACTCGCGGAGGCGTCATGATTCTCGAAGGGCAGGTGGCGCTGGTGACCGGCGCGTCACGCGGTATCGGCCGGGCGATCGCGCTCGAGCTCGGACACCAGGGGGCGACGGTGGTCGGCACCGCGACCAGCGCGGCCGGCGCCGACGCGATCTCGGCCGCCTTCGCGCAAGCCGGGGTCAGCGGTGGTGGCGAAGTGCTCGATGTCGTCGAAGCCCAGGCCTGCGCCGATCTCGTCGACGCGATCGGCAAGCGTTTCAGCCCGGTCACGATCCTCGTCAACAATGCCGGCATCACCCGCGACAACCTCGCGATGCGCATGAAGGACGAGGAGTGGCAGGCGGTGATCGACACCAACCTCAGTGCGGTCTTCCGCCTGTGCCGGCTCGTGATCCGCCCCATGATGAAGGCGCGGGCCGGGCGCATCGTCAACATCACCTCGGTGGTCGGCGAAGGCGGCAATCCGGGCCAGGCCAACTACGCCGCGGCCAAGGCCGGCGTCGCCGGCATGAGCCGCGCCCTCGCGCAGGAACTCGGCAGTCGCAACATCACGGTCAACTGCGTCGCGCCCGGTTTCATCGAGACCGACATGACGCGGGCGCTCGGCGAGGAACAGAGCGCCGCCCTCATGTCGCGCATTCCGCTGGGCCGACTCGGCCAGCCGGAGGACATCGCCCGCGCCGTCGCCTACCTGGTCGGCCCGGGTGGCGCCTATATCACCGGCACCACGCTGGACGTCAATGGCGGGATGCTGATGAGCTGATCCCCGGAGTTTCCCGTATTACGGATACCCATTTCAAAGTCCTGTTTGCGACCGACCGATTCCCGCAGTATCCGGCCCGGTCGATACTGATACAATCCGCCCGCGTCCGCGAATCCCGAGGGCAGGGGCGCCTAAATCTGGAGCCAAGGAAAATGGAAAACATCGAGCAACGAGTCAAGAAAATCGTCGCTGAGCAACTCGGCGTTAACGAAGCGGAAGTCAAGAACGAATCCGTATTCGTCGACGACCTGGGTGCAGACTCGCTCGACACCGTCGAACTCGTGATGGCGCTCGAGGATGAGTTCGAGACCGAGATCCCGGACGAGGAAGCCGAGAAGATCACGACCGTCCAGCAGGCCATCGACTACGTCAAGTCCCACTCGAAGGCCTGAGCCTTCGAGGGTCGCGTTCGACATGACACGCCGACGAGTCGTCGTCACCGGCCTCGGAATCGTCAGCCCGGTGGGCAACGACATTCCGCGAGCCTGGACCAACATCCTTGCCGGTCAGTCGGGCATCGGGCCCGTGACCCGGTTCGATGCGTCCACCTTTCCGACCCGGTTCGCCGGCGAGGTGCGTGATTTCGACATCACCGCCTACCTGCCGGCCAAGACCGCACGCGGCTTCGATACCTTCATCCACTACGGACTCGCTGCTTCCGCGCAGGCGATCGCCGACAGTGGCATCGAGATCGACGCCTCCAACGACGAGCGGATCGGCGCGATCGTGGGCTCCGGGATCGGGGGCCTGCCCCTGATCGAGGACACCCACAGCGAGTACCTGAATCGCGGCGTGCGCCGGATCTCCCCGTTCTTCGTGCCCGGTTCGATCATCAACATGATCTCCGGACAGCTGTCGATCATGTTCGGGCTCAAGGGACCGAACCTCTCGATCGTCACGGCCTGCACGACCGGGCTGCACAGCATCGGCGAAGCCGGTCGCCTGATCGAGTACGGCGACGCCGATGTCATGGTCGCCGGTGGCGCCGAGGCAACGGTTTCGCCGCTCGGGCTCGGCGGCTTCTGTGCGGCGCGCGCGCTGTCGACGCGCAACGACGACCCGCAGACCGCGAGCCGTCCCTGGGACATCGATCGCGACGGATTCGTCCTTGGCGAAGGCGCCGGCGTCATGGTGCTCGAGGAGTACGAGCACGCGAAGCGGCGCGGCGCGAAGATCTATGCCGAGCTCGCCGGCTTCGGCATGAGCGCCGATGCGCACCACATCACCGCGCCGAGCACCGACGGGCCCCGTCGCTGCATGGCCGCGGCCCTGCGCAACGCGTCGATGAACCCCGACGAGATCGACTACCTCAATGCCCACGGCACGTCGACGCCGCTGGGCGACAAGAACGAGACCGAGGCCATCAAGCTGGCCCTGGGCGAGCGCGCCCATGGCATCGTCGTCAACTCGACCAAGTCGATGACCGGGCACCTGCTCGGCGGCGCCGGCGGGATCGAATCGGTCTTCACCGTCCTGGCGCTGCACCACCAGGTCTCGCCGCCGACGATCAACATCTTCAACCAGGACCCGGAGTGTGATCTCGACTATTGCGCCAATACGGCGCGCGAGATGCCGATCCGGGCCGCCATGAAGAATTCGTTCGGTTTCGGCGGCACCAACGGCACGCTGATCTTCCGGCGCGCCTGAACACCTGTGAACGGACCATTCACAGGTTCCGGCCGTCGCTGATGCATTCGACGCTCGGGCTCGACATCGGCGCGGTGCGCCGACAGCGGGCCCGCTGGCCGGGTCTGGGTGGTCTCCTTGCACTGGCCGCAGCGGGGTTTTGCCTGGTGCTGGCCCCACCCCTGTCGGCGCCGCTGCTCGGCCTGATCGTCTCGGCAGCCGGTTTCGCCGCCTGGGCCGGCTGGCGGGCCGGCGTGGCGACCGAGTCGGGCCGCCTGGTCGTGGACCCGTCGGGCAACGCCGGCTGGATTGCCGGGCCGGGCGCCGATCGGGCCCGGGCCGTGCCGGTGATGCCATGCCGATGGCAGCTCGGCGCGGGCGAGATCTGGCTGCTGGCCGAGGACCAGCACGGCCGGCGGCTGCACCTGCGGCTGGGCCGCAAGGACTGCGACGACGGGCAATGGCGGGCCATGCGCCGCTGGCTCGTCTGGTCGGGCCGGGCGACTTCGATAACCCGTCATACTTGAATTCCCTCGCAGACGCCTGCAAATTCCATGATGTCCGGGACGCTCGACGCGCTCGCGGCACTGTCGACCGATTCCCTCGAGGCTGATCGCATGAAGAAATCCCTCCTGAGCCTGCTGCTGGGCCTTGGCCTGATGCTTGGACTCGTTTCGCCCGGCGCGGCCGATACTCGTGGATTACCCCAGTTCGCCGACCTGGTCGAGCGGATCGGCCCGGCCGTCGTCAATATCCGCACCGCCGAGCGGATTCGCGAACGGCCCGCCGGGCCGGCCATTCCCATGCCTCCGGGCATGTCCGAGGACGACCCTTTCTACGAATTCTTCCGGCGCTTCTTTCCGCCCCGGCAATCGCCCACGCCGCCCGGCCAGCCGGGCGCCGAGGTGCCCCGCGGGCTCGGCTCGGGCTTCATCGTGTCGGCCGATGGCCTGGTCCTGACCAATCACCATGTGGTCGACGGCGCCGACGAGATCTACGTCACCCTGACCGACAAGCGCGAGTTCAAGGCCAAGCTGATCGGCTCGGACCGCCGCACCGATGTCGCCCTCGTCCGGATCGATGCGAAGGCGGCGCTGCCGACGGTCGAGATCGGCGATCCGAGCGGGCTGCGCGTCGGTGACTGGGTGCTGGCCATCGGTTCGCCCTTCGGCCTCGACAGCACGGTCACCGCCGGCATCGTTTCGGCCAAGGGTCGCGATACCGGCGAATACCTGCCTTTCATCCAGACCGATGTCGCGGTCAACCCGGGCAACTCCGGCGGCCCGCTGATCGACATGCAGGGCAAGGTGGTCGGGATTAACTCCCAGATCTACAGCCGCACCGGTGGCTTCATGGGCATATCCTTCGCCATCCCCATCGACGAGGCGATGGGTATCGCCGAGCAGCTCAAGACGAGCGGCCGGGTGGTGCGCGGGCGCATCGGCGTGGGCATCGCCGAGGTGACCAAGGAAGTCGCCGAGCCGCTGGGCCTGCCCAATGCGGAAGGCTCCCTGGTGCGCAGTGTCGAGCCCGGCGGGCCGGCCGAGAAGGCGGGGGTCGAGGTCGGCGACATCATCGTCGGCTTCAACGGTCGCAAGATCGAGCGCTCGAGCGACCTGCCGCGCATCGTTGGCAGTACCGCGCCGGGGGCGAAGGCCGACATCCGGGTGTGGCGACGCGGCAAGTACCACGACCTGACCGTCACGGTCGGCGAAATGCAGTCCGACCGGCAGGCGAGCGTCCCGGACAAGCAGCCCGACCCGACCCAGCCGGCCAGCAATCCGCTCGGCCTGGGCGTGACCGACCTGAGCGCCGAGCAGCGCGCCAAGCTGCGCGTCGAGGGCGGCGCACTGGTCGAGAGCGTCACCGGGCCGGCCGAGTCGGTCGGCATCCGGCCGGGCGACATCATCCTCGGCCTCGACAACCAGGAAGTGAGCAGCGCCGAGCAGTTCAGGGGGCTGGTGGCGAAGATCGACCGCAACCGGACCCATGTCCTGCTGATCCGGCGCGGTGACAGCGCCCAGTTCGTCCCCATACGGCCGACTGCGCCCTGATGCCCGCTTCCGCTAGAATGCAAGGACGCGTCGAAACCGGCGCGTTTTTGCTTTTTCGAACGGGTTCGCGTTCGATCGCAGGACAAGGCGGGGCGCCGCAGGCAGTGCTTGGCACGGCAAGGCGCCCCAACGCGGTCATGCGGTCGAAGGCGAGGCCGTACCAGGCGCCATGGAACTGACCCGCAATTTCTCTATCATCGCGCATATCGACCACGGCAAGTCGACCCTGGCCGATCGCCTCATCCAGCGTTGCGGTGGGCTTTCCGATCGCGAGATGGAATCGCAGGTGCTCGATTCGATGTCGCTCGAACGCGAGCGCGGCATCACCATCAAGGCGCAGACCGCGTCGCTGCGCTACCTCGCGCGCGACGGCCGGACCTACCGGCTCAACCTCATCGATACCCCCGGTCATGTCGACTTCGCCTACGAGGTCAGCCGCTCGCTGGCGGCCTGCGAGGGCGCCTTGCTGGTGGTCGATGCATCCCAGGGCGTCGAGG
>CAYZBJ010000039.1:14822-15944 GCA_964476625.1 uncultured Burkholderiaceae bacterium
GTCGAGGCCCAGACCGTCGCGAACTGCTATACCGCGATCGACCTCGGGGTCACCGTGGTGCCGGTGCTCAACAAGATGGATCTCCCGCAGGCCGATCCCGACGGCGCGGCTGCCGAGATCGAGGACGTCATCGGCATCGACGCGACCGATGCGATCCGCGCCAGCGCCAAGACGGGCGAGGGCATCGACGAGATCCTCGAGGCGGTCGTCAATCGCATGCAGGCCCCGGCCGGCTCGGTCGACGAGCCGCTGCAGGCCCTGATCGTCGACTCCTGGTTCGACAACTACGTCGGCGTCGTCATGCTGGTGCGGATCGTCAATGGTCGCTTGCGGGCGAAGGACAAGATCCTGCTGATGGCGACCGGCAACACCTATCCCGTCGACCAGGTCGGCCAGTTCACGCCCAAGTCGACGGTCGTCGACGAACTCTCCGCCGGCGACGTCGGCTTCGTCATCGCCGGGATCAAGGAGCTCGCCGCGGCCAAGGTCGGCGATACCGTCACCCTGGTCAATCGCAAGGCGCCCAAGCCCTTGCCGGGCTTCCGGGAAGTCAAGCCCTCGGTCTTCGCCGGCCTGTACCCGGTCGAGGCGAGCCAGTTCGACGCGATGCGCGACGCCCTCGAGAAACTGCAACTGAACGACGCCTCGCTGCGCTACGAGCCCGAAGTCTCGCAGGCTCTCGGGTTCGGCTTTCGCTGCGGCTTCCTCGGGATGCTCCACATGGACATCGTCCAGGAGCGACTCGAGCGCGAGTTCGACATGGATCTCATCACGACCGCGCCGACCGTCGTCTACGAGGTGCTGATGAAGGACGGCTCGATCCTCAAGATCGAGAATCCCTCGAAGATGCCCGAGCCGGGCACCTTCGAGGAGATCCGCGAGCCGATCGTCTCGGTCACGGTGTTCATGCCGCAGGAGTACGTCGGGCCGGTCATGACCTTGTGCAACAACAAGCGCGGCGTGCAGACCAACCTCGCGTATCACGGCCGCCAGGTCCAGCTCACCTACGAGCTGCCCATGAACGAGATCGTCCTCGACTTCTTCGACCGCCTCAAGTCGGTTTCGCGCGGCTATGCGTCGATGGACTACGAGTTCAAGGAGTACCGCGCGTCAGATGTGGTC
>CAYZBJ010000039.1:15954-33841 GCA_964476625.1 uncultured Burkholderiaceae bacterium
AAAACGTCAAGGCAATGCGCAAGAACGTGCTGGCCAAGTGCTACGGCGGCGACATCACCCGCAAGAAGAAGCTGCTCGAGAAGCAGAAGGCCGGCAAGAAGCGGATGAAGCAGGTGGGCTCGGTCGAGATTCCACAGGAAGCCTTCCTGGCCGTGCTCCAAGTCGAGGACCGTTGATGAACTTCGCCCTGATCCTGTTCCTGCTGCTGCTCGTCTCCTTCGTCGCCTGGGTCGCCGATCGGTACCGGTTCCGCCCGACGCGGCTGCGTGCGGCCAATGCGGCGCTCGAGGCCTTCGATGCGCAGGGCGCGGCCCAGGTCCGGGCGACGGCGGGCGAGGAGGGCGTGCGCACCGAGCGCCAGCGTATCCGGGAGAGCATGCTGCGCCAGCCCTGGTGGCTCGAGTACACCGCGGGCCTGTTCCCGGTGATCCTGGTCGTCTTCGTGGTTCGCTCCTTCGTCGCCGAGCCGTTCAAGATCCCCTCCGGCTCGATGATGCCGACCCTGCTCAACGGCGACCTGATCCTCGTGAACAAGTCCACCTACGGGATCCGCCTGCCGATCGTCCATACCAAGGTCGTGCCGCTCGGCCTGCCCGAGCGGGGCGACGTGATGGTGTTTCGCTACCCGCTCGACACCTCGATCGACTACATCAAGCGGGTGGTCGGCCTGCCCGGCGACGAGGTCGTCTATTCGAAGCGGAGGCTGTGGATCAACGGCAAGGAGATCCCGCTCGTGGCCGACGGGGAGTTCTTCGATTCGGAATCCCTGAGTTTCAGCCCCCAGTACCTAGAAACGCTGGGAGAAACACCTCATAAGATATTGACAAATCTGGGAAAAACGTCGTCAATCACACCACAGTCGTTCATCCGGTTCCGGGACAATTGCACCTACAATAGCGACGGAGTGAAGTGCACCGTGCCGGACGGGCACTACTTCGTGATGGGCGACAACCGGGAGAACAGCCTCGACAGCCGGTTCTGGGGCTTCGTCCCCGAAGGGAACATCGTCGGCAAGGCGTTCTTCATCTGGATGAATTTCGGCGACCTCAAGCGGATCGGGACATTCGAATGACAGCAGCCGCCAATATGCCAAGCCGCCGCCGCCAGCGTGGCCTCGGCCTGATCAACCTGATCATCGCGGCGATCGTCGTCGCGATCGTCGTGATCGTCCTGATGCCGGCGATCCCGGGGTTCATCGAGTATCGCGCGATCACCAGCGCGGTCAAGAAATCGGCCCAGGACGCGAGCGGCACGCCCGAGGGCATTCGCCGCGCCTTCGATCGCTATGCGGCGATCGACGACATCACGTCCATCCGCGGCGCCGACCTGATCATCGAGCGCAGCCCCGACGGACCCGTCGTGAACTTCGCCTACCAGAAGCGGATCCCGCTGGCCGGCCCCGCGAGCCTGGTGTTCGACTATGCAGGCAGCAGCGCCAATCGCTGAAATCGCCCCCATGTCCCACGACGGACTCCAGGCCCAGCTCGGCCATGAGTTCTCGGACGTCTCGCTATTGCGCCAGGCGCTGACCCACCGCAGCTACGGCCAGCCACACAACGAACGCCTCGAGTTCCTCGGCGACTCCGTCCTCAACTGCGTGGTCGCCGCGCTGCTGTACCGGACCTATGCCCAACTCGATGAAGGCGACCTCTCGCGGGTGCGCGCCAATCTCGTGCGCCAGCAATCCCTCTACGAGATCGCCCAGGGCCTCAAGCTGAGCGCCGAGCTGCTCCTCGGCGAGGGCGAGCGCAAGAGCGGCGGGGCGCGCCGCCCCTCGATCCTCGCCGATGCGCTCGAGGCCATCGTCGGAGCCATCTACCTCGACGCCGGCTTCGAGGTCGCCGAACGGGTGATCTGCGCGCTCTACCGGCCGGTCCTGCGCACCGTCGATCCCCGGACCCTCGGCAAGGACGCCAAGACGCTGCTCCAGGAGCACCTGCAGGGCTGCAAGCTGCCCCTGCCGGTCTATTCGGTCGTCGCCACCCACGGCGCGGCGCACAAGCAGATGTTCGAAGTCGAGTGCGCCATCCCCCGGCTCGACATCCAGGTCCTCGGCAGTGGCGGCAGTCGTCGCGCCGCCGAGCAGGTCGCCGCCAAGCTCGCGCTCGAGGCCGCCCAGGCGCGCTCGGACAGCGCCAGGGCCGGCGTCCGGCGCGGGCGATCCGGTGCCAGGGCGCCCGACAAGATGCCTGAGAAGATGCCCGAAAAGACGCCTGGCGCGGCCCGCCGTGCCTGAACCCACCCCGAGCGGGCCGGCGGGCGAAAGCACGCCCCCGCCCATCGACTCCCCCGATCATCGCTGCGGCTACGTCGCCATCGTCGGCCGGCCCAATGTCGGCAAATCGACCCTGCTCAACCGGATCGTGGGCCAGAAGCTGGCCATCACCGCGGACCGGCCCCAGACGACGCGCCATCGCATCATGGGGGTGCTCACCCTGGCCGATGCCCAGCTGCTGTTCCTCGACAGCCCCGGCTACCAGACGCGCAGCGGTGGGGCCCTCAACAAGCTCCTCAATCGCACCGCCCGGCAGATTGCCGCCGATGCCGACGTCGTCGTGCAGGTCTGCGACGGCCACGGCTGGACGGCGGCCGACGCCCGCTTCGCGAAGCTGCTGCCCACCGACCGGCCGGTGCTGCTCGCGATCAACAAGACCGATGCGGCCCGCGACCGGGCCCGCCTGATGCGGCTGGTCGAGACGGCGCGGGCAGTGCGCGATTTCGACGAGTACGTACCGATGAGCGCGCGTAGCGGCTACCAGGTCGACCTGCTCGTCGACCTGTGCTCGAAGCGATTGCCGCCCGGACCACGTGCCTACGACGATGACGAACTCACCGACCGCAGCGAACGCTTCCTGGCCAGCGAGCTGATCCGCGAGAAGCTGTTTCGTCTGCTCGGCGACGAACTTCCCTACGAAAGCACCGTGCTGATCGAGCAGTACGAGATCCTGCCGAACCTGCGCCGGGTCAGTGCGGTGGTGCTGGTCGATCGCGACAGCCAGAAGGGTATCGTCCTGGGCAAGGGCGGCGAGCGCATCAAGCGGATCGCCAGCGAAGCCCGGGTCGACCTCGAGCGCCTGGTGGGCAGCAAGGTCTTCCTCGAAGTGTTCGTCAAGGTACGCTCCGGCTGGGCCGATTCCGAACAGAGCCTGCGGGCCTACGGCTACGAGTGACACGCGTGGCGACTGGCGCGGCGAGCGGCGGCCAGCGGGTCGGGGACGAACCCGCTTTCCTGCTGCACATGGTTCCCTATCGCGAGACGAGCCTGGTGGTCGACCTGTTCTCGCGCAACCATGGCCGGATCGGGGCCGTGGCCAAGGGCGCGAAGCGGCCGCGTTCGGCATTGCGGGCCGTATTGCTGCAGTTCCAGGCGCTCACGGTCGGCTGGAGCGGACGCAACGAACTGCGCACCCTGATCGGCGCGGAGTGGCGCGGCGGGCTGACTTCGCCCGCGGGACAGGCGCTGCTGAGCGCGTTCTACATGAACGAGCTGCTGATCCGGCTGCTGCCGCGCGAAGATCCCCATCCGGCGCTCTTCGATGGCTACGAGAAGGCGCTCGGGGCGCTCTCGGCCGGCGCCTCGATCGACGAGACCTTGCGCCGCTTCGAGTGGCTGCTGCTGCGTGAAACCGGTTATGCGCCGGACCTGGCGCGTGATGCCAGCGGGCAGCCGATCGCGCCGGGGACCGACTACTCCTGGAGCCCGGGCAGCGGCTTTCGGCCGGCGCTGGCGGGCGAGGGCGGGCAGGCGGTGTCGGGACAGACCCTGATCGCGCTGGACTCCGGCCAGTTCGAGAGCCCCGACAGCCGACAACAGGCAAAATACCTCACGAGGGCGGTGCTGGCGTCGCACCTCGATGGCGCGCCGCTCAATACCCGGCAGATTCTCGTCGATCTGCAGCGGCTCTGATGCGGGCCCGCTTTCGAGGGGCGCGGCAGACTACAAGGAAGCGTGATGATCGAACTCGGCGTGAACATCGACCATGTCGCCAGCGTGCGGCAGGCGCGCCGCACCTATGAACCGGATCCGGTCTGGGCCGCGGTCGAGGCGCACCTCGGCGGCGCCGATGGCATCACCGTCCACCTGCGCGAGGATCGCCGCCATATCCAGGACGACGATGTCCGCAAGCTGCGCGACCTCACCCAGATCAAGCTGAACCTCGAGATGGCCGCGACCCCCGAGATGCTCGGGATCGCCGTCGGCCTGAAGCCGGAGATGGCGATGCTGGTGCCGGAAGGGCGCCACGAGGTGACCACCGAAGGGGGGCTGGACATCGTCGCCCAGGAGCCGATGCTGCGCGACGCCGTCGCGCGCCTGGCCGACGCCGGGATCATGACCAGCGTGTTCATCGACGCCGATCCCGCCCAGGTCGATGCTGCCCATCGCATCGGCGCGCGCGTCTGCGAGATCCACACCGGGCCCTACGCCCATGCCTTCCACGAGCGCGGCCGGGATGCCGACAGCCGGGCGGTCCAGGACGAGCTGCTGCGCATCCGCGCCGTCGGCGATGCCATCCTGGCGGCCGGCATGCGCTTCAACGCCGGCCATGCGCTCAACTACTTCAATGTCCAGCCGGTGGCGAGCCTGGCCGGGGTGCGCGAACTTCACATCGGCCACGCGATCGTGTCGCGCGCCCTGTTCGTCGGCCTGCGCGAGGCGGTGCGCGAAATGAAGCGGCTGATGCGCGAGGCGGCCCGGGACGCTGCCAGTCAATGATTGTCGGGATCGGCACCGACCTCGTCCGGCTCGACCGCATCGAAACCCTGGTCCAGCGCTGGGGCGAACGTTTCGCGCGGCGGGTGCTCGGCCCGGAAGAGCTGGTCGAGTTCCGGCGCCGGCGCGGCAAACAGGGACATGGCGAAGCCTATGCGACCCGCTACCTCGCCAAACGCTTCGCCGGCAAGGAGGCCTTCTCCAAGGCGCTCGGGATCGGCCTGCGCGGTCCGATGACCCTGCTGTCGCTGCAGATCCTCAATGACCGACGGGGCAAGCCGGTCGCGGTGGCCCGCAAGGCGCTCGCGCCCCTGCTCGAGGAGCGCGGCCTGGTCGCGCATGTTTCGCTGTCCGACGAATCCGATGCGGTACTCGCCTTCGTGATCCTGGAATCGTCGCGCCCGCCCGGCCACGCACCGGGGAATGCCGGTGGTTCGCCAGGCTGACATCCGGCCGGGCGGCCCGGTCGTCATCGACCTCGGAGGCCCTCGCCTCGACTCCTGCGATCGGCGCCGGCTGGCGCACCCGATGGTCGGCGGGGTCGTCCTGTTTGGTCGCAACATCGAGGACAGGGAACAGGCGGCCGCCCTGGTCGCCGAACTGCGCCGGGTTCGCCCGGAGTTGCTGGTGTGCATCGACCAGGAGGGCGGCCGGGTCCAGCGGCTCGTCGAGGGCTTCACCCGGCTCCCGCCGATGGCGACGCTCGGCGTCGCCTGGGACCGCGACCCGATCGCCGCCTGCCGGGAGGCGACGCGCATCGGCCGGACCATCGGGAGCGAACTGCGCGCCGTCGGCATCGATCTGAGCTTCGCGCCGGTGCTCGACCTCGACCACGGTCGCTGCGAGGTGATCGGCGACCGGGCCCTGCACCGGGACCCGCGAGTGGTCAGCTTGCTGGCGCGGGCCATCGTCCACGGCATGCTGCTGGCGGGCATGGGCAATTGCGGCAAGCATTTTCCAGGGCACGGCTACGCCCGCGGCGACTCGCACCACGAACTGCCTGTCGACCGGCGCTCCCTGCGCCGCCTGCTCGCCGACGATGCGGCGCCCTACGGGTGGATGGGCGAGACCCTGCTCGCGGTCATGCCGGCGCACGTGGTGTATCCGCGGGTCGACGATCGGCCGGCGGGGTTCTCGCGCATCTGGCTAGAAGACATCCTGCGCGGACGACTCGGGTTCGACGGGCTGGTGTTCTCGGATGACCTCACCATGGCCGGCGCCGCCGGGATGGGCGACATCGTCGAGCGGGCCCGTGCCGCAATCGCCGCCGGCTGCGACATGACCCTCGTCTGCCATGATCCGGCCGAGATCGATCGGCTGCTGGCGGGATTCGAATGGCAGCGCGGCCCGGCGTTCGACAGGCGCCTGGCGGCCCTGCGTCGATCGGCGGGGCCCCACCCGGAGCAGGTCCGCGGATGAGCCGCAAGAAGCCCGTCGATCCGGCCATCGATCCGCCCGTCGGGGCGCCGGGCGACGCACCCCTCGCAGCGCCTGCCGGAGCGCCTGTCGAGCCGCCCGGTGGCGCCCCCGCCGAGTCGTCCGGCACGCCGCAGGCCCCCCCGGCGTTCGACCTGCCGGACTACGTGGCGCGGCTGCCCCATCGGCCCGGGGTGTACCAGATGTTCGGCGCCGACGACACGCTGCTCTACGTCGGCAAGGCCCGCGACCTGCGCAAGCGGGTGTCCTCGTACTTCCGCGATGCCGCCGCGCTGTCGCCGCGGATCGCGCTCATGGTTGCCCGGGTCCACCGGATCGAGACGACGGTGACCCGCTCCGAGGCGGAAGCGCTGCTGCTCGAGAACAACCTGATCAAGACCGCGCATCCGCGCTACAACATCCTGTTTCGCGACGACAAGTCCTATCCCTACGTCCGGCTCACGGCGCACGCCTATCCACGGCTTGCCTACTATCGCGGCGGAGTCGACCGCCAGGGCCACTATTTCGGTCCCTATCCGAACGCATGGTCGGTCCGGCAGGCGATCGGCCTGCTGCAGAAGGTGTTCCGGCTGCGGACCTGCGAGGACACGGTGTTCGCGAACCGGTCGCGGCCCTGCCTGCTCCACCAGATCGGGCGTTGCACCGCTCCCTGCGTCGGTGCGATCGATGAGGCCGCGTACCGTCGCGATGTCGAGGATGCGGTGCGCTTTCTCGGTGGCGAGCACCAGGATGTCCTCGACGGGCTGGAGCGCCGCATGCAGGAGGCCGCCGCCGACATGCGCTACGAGGAGGCCGCCGTCTGGCGTGACCGGATGGGCGCCTTGTCGGGGGTCCTGTCGCAGCACTCGATCGAATCGGGCACCGATGTCGATGCCGACGTGATCGCGGTCGCGGCCAGCGGCGGACGGGTATGCGTCGACCTCGCGATGGTCCGCGGCGGCCGGCACCTGGGCGACAAGCCGCATTTCCCGCTGCATGCGAGCGACATCGACCATCCCGACACGCGGGCGGAATTGCTCGAGGCCTTCGTGGTGCAGCACTATGCCGAGGCCTTCGTCCCCCCCGTCATCGTCTGCGCCGAACCCAAGCCTTCGCAGGCGGTGCTGGACTGGCTCGCCGACCGGGCGGGGCGGGCCGTCGGCTGGGTACGGCAGCCCCAGTCGGCGCGGCGGCGCTGGCTCGAGATGGCCGAGAACAATGCGGCGGTCGCGCTGGCCCGGGTGCTCGCCGAGGAAGGCTCGCAGCAGGCGCGGACCCGCGCGCTCGCCGAAGCCCTCGGCATCACCGAGGAGCGCGATCTCGGCGAGTTGCGCGTCGAGTGCTTCGACATCTCGCATACCGCCGGCGAGGCGACCCAGGCCTCCTGCGTGGTCTACGAGAACCATGCGATGCAAAGCAGCCAGTACCGTCGCTTCAACATCGCCGGCATCACCCCGGGCGACGACTACGCCGCGATGCGCCAGGTGCTCACCCGACGCTATGGCGGACTGACGGTCGATGCCGAGGGTGAGGCCAGTGCGGGTGCAGGGGAAAGTATGGCGACCGAGGACGAGGCGGACATGGGGGCAGGTGGGAATGTTGCCGCAACCATGCCGGCCGGGAATCCCGGGAGTGTCGACAGCATCGAGGGCATCGATGAAGTCGGGAGCGCGGCGCCGCCGGCCAGGCCCGGTCGGCCCCGCCAGGGCGGTGCGGCGAGCCGGATTCCCGACGTGGTCCTCATCGACGGTGGCCGTGGCCAGGTCGAGGTGGCCCGGCAGGTATTCGCCGAGATCGGCATCGACGCCGGGATCATCGTCGGCGTCGCGAAGGGGGAGGGCCGCCGGGTCGGCCTCGAGACCCTGGTGTTCGCCGACGAGCGAGCGCCGGTCGCACTCGGCCGCGATTCGGCCGCGCTGATGCTGGTCGCGCAGATTCGCGACGAAGCCCATCGCTTCGCCATCACCGGCATGCGGGCACGGCGCGGCAAGACCCGCAACACCTCGCGGCTCGAGGAGATCGAAGGAGTGGGAGCAAAGCGTCGCCAGCGCCTGCTCGCGCGGTTCGGTGGCCTGCGTGGCATCATGTCGGCCAGTGTCGAGGATCTCGCCTCGGTCGACGGGGTCAGCCGCAAGCTGGCCGAACAGATTTACCGCAACCTGCACGGGTGACACGGTGCCAGGACCGAAGGCCATTCCCGGGAAGGTGAACTCGATGCCGATGAACCTGCCCATCATCCTGACCTGGGGACGCATGCTCGCGATCCCCCTGCTGGTCGCCGTCTACTACCTGCCGCTGAGCGCCTGGCACCAGAACCTGATCGCCACCGCGATGTTCATCGTCGCCGCGGTGACCGACTGGGTCGATGGTTACCTGGCGCGCCGCCTCGGCCAGACGACCGCCTTCGGCGCCTTCCTCGACCCGGTCGCGGACAAGCTGCTGGTCTGCGCCGCGCTCGTGATGCTGGTCCAGCTCGGCCGGGTCGACGGCCTGATCGCGGTGATCATCGTCGGCCGCGAGATCGCCATCTCGGCCCTGCGCGAGTGGATGGCCCGGATCGGCGCCCATGCGAGCGTGCGGGTCCACAAGATCGGCAAGTTCAAGACGGCCTCGCAGCTGGTCGCGATCCCGCTGCTGCTGCTCGATGCGCGCGTCCTCGGCGTCGAGAGCCGCATGGTCGGCACCGCGCTGATCGTGATCGCAGCGGTCCTGACCGTGTGGTCGATGTTCTACTATCTGCAGCGGGCGCGGCCCTACTTGCGGGCCGAAAAATAGTCGCTATAATGTCGGTCTTCGCGCAGGCCCATGGCTGTGCGATGCCCGCGGGAATAGCTCAGTTGGTAGAGCGCAACCTTGCCAAGGTTGAGGTCGCGAGTTCGAGACTCGTTTCCCGCTCCAGATTCTCCGGCAGGTTCAGCAGGTTGCAGGGAATACCCCGCGCCCGCTGAATTCTGCCCGCGGACATCTCCGCCGGCCGCCTTCAGGCCGATCCTTCCCGTTTCCACCTTTCCCCGGTTGCCATCTCCTCGATATCGCAGGAACGCAGTGCTGTCGGCCGGTGATATATAGTCCACGAGACCCCGCCGGCCGGGCCGTTGCGCCCGGCGTGGAGCACGATGGCCTGCGCCCGGAGCCACGGGTGATTCAAACAACTCACCGGAGACCCGCCATGCCGTATCGAGTCGTCAATGCGCCCGATGGACCAACACCTCCGCCCCAGACCTGGTCCAACATGAAGGTTCACAGTAACGACCACTTCCACATCTCCGGCCTGACCAGTCCCGGCGACGGCATGTACGAGCAGGCGAAGGGAGTGTTCGACAAGGCGCGTCGCCTTGTCGAGGCCGCCGGCGGCGCGATGGACGACATCATGGTGATGCAGATCTTCGTGACCGACCTCGACGAGAACACCGAAGTCTGGCGGGCCCGGCGAGAGTTCTTCGCCGGCGACTATCCGTGTTCGACCTTGATCGAAGTGTCACGCGTCGGCAATCCCAAGGCCGATCCGAAGGTGCTCATCGAGATCAACTTCAGCGGCTACATCGGCGCAAGCCGCTAGGGTCAGGGCCGGCGCTGCGGCGGCACCAGCACCGCCGCACCTTCGAAGCGGCCCGCCCGCAGGTCATCGAGCGCGCGGTTGGCTTCGTGCAGCGGGTAGGCCGTCGTCTTCGTCACGATGCCGACCTGCGGGGCCACCGCAAGGAAGTCGATGCCGTCGCCGCGGGTCAGGTTGGCGACCGACATGACCTGGCGCTCTTCCCACAGCAGCGCATACGGAAAGGCCGGAATGTCGCTCATGTGGATTCCGGCGCAGACGACGCGACCACCCTTGCGCACCGCCTTCAGCGCGGTCGGTACCAGTGATCCCACCGGCGCGAACAGGATGGCCGCATCGAGTCGCTCGGGCGGCAACTCGTCCGAGCCGCCGGACCAGGCCGCCCCGAGCGACAGGGCGAAGGCGGCCGACGCGGCATCGCCCGGGCGCGTGAATGCGAACACCGTCCGGCCCTGCCAGCGGGCGACCTGCGTGATGATGTGGGCGGCCGCGCCGAATCCATAGAGCCCGAGTCGACTGCCCGCACCGGCGATCGACAGGGCGCGCCAGCCGATCAGTCCAGCACAGAGCAGCGGCGCCAGTGCAACGTCGTCACCCTCGTCGCCCAGTGGGAACGCATAGCGGGCATCGGCCACTGCGGCGGTGGCGTAACCGCCATCGAGCGTGTAGCCGGTGAAGCCGGGTCGGTCGCAGAGGTTCTCCTGTCCGCCCGTGCAATAGGCGCAGGTACCACAGGTATGGCCGAGCCATGGAATGCCGACGCGTTCGCCGAGCCGTGAGCCCGGAACGCCGGGCCCGACCGCGTCGATGCGGCCGACGATCTCGTGGCCCGGGATGACCGGCAGGCGAGGGTGTGGAAGCTCACCGTCGACGACGTGCAGATCGGTGCGACAGACGCCGCAGGCCGATATCCGGACACGGATCTGCCCGGGGCCAGGCCGAGGGTCCGGCAACTCGACCGGGCGCAGTGCCTGGCCGGGCGCATCGAGGATCATGGCATGCATCGATCGACTCTCCGTGGGCTGGTTGAACGAGATGCCGCCGGGCCTGCAAATTGCCGGTTCGCCCGCAACCAGAGGCGAGGCGACATGGAACATGATGACGGCTCCGCGCCGGCACGAGAAGCCGCGGCCTTTCTCCGACGCCACGAGCTGATGCTGGTGACCGCGGAGTCCTGCACCGCGGGCCTGATCGCGGCCCGGCTGGCGGCCATGTCCGGCGCCGGCAAGGTGCTCGAGTCCGCCTTCGTGGTCTACGATCCCGCTTCCAAGCAGCGTTGCCTCGGCGTGCCGCCCGAACTGATCGAGCGATACAACCTGACCAGCGAGTCGGTGGCGCTCGCGATGGCGACTGGCGCCCTGCGCCGCAGCGACGCCGACCTGGCGGTTGCGAACACCGGAGTCGCCGACGACACCGATCCCGACATCGAACGCGGCACCCAGTGCTTTGCCTGGGCGTTCCGGGTGGACGGCGAGATCCGGTCGTTCTGCGAGACGCGGGTGTTCCATGGCGATCGCAACGAGATTCGCGAGGCCGCCGCGGATCATGCCCTGGATCGAATCGCCCATTACCACGCCTTGCTTGCCTGAGCGGGAGCGGATCTTTCGGGCATGCCACGTGCAGATCGCTGCCTGCCCCCAACCCGCTGGAGAATCGGACGATGCCCAGTTCACGCCTTTCGACCTGTCGATGGTGGTCCTTGCGAGTGAAGGCGTATCCAGCGCGCTGGCCGGCGGCGAGGAGTCCGTCCTCGGCGGAGTGATCATCGTCAGCACACTCTTCGGACTGAACTCGCTGACCAACCGGCTCGGTCTTCGCAGTAGCCGCTTTCGGCGACTCGTGGAGGGCGAGGCCGTGATCGTCGGCCGAACAGGGGAAGCCCGGCCCAGGCGAGGCAATTGCTGAAAGCGGGTACTTTTCGCAGAATGTCCTGCCCCTCGCGTTTCGACAGGAGAAGAGAACAACGATGCAGGCGCTCAAGAGATCCCTCATCGCCACCGCGGCCGTCATCATGGTGCTCGGCGGGACGGCCTGCGCGCAAATAGGCGTTCAGCCCGCCACCGACGACTACACCCCGGAGGTGGGCCAGCCCGGCAAGGACGTGGTCTGGGTGCCAACGCCCCAGGCACTGGTCGACCTGATGCTGGACATGGCCCGGCTCACGCCGCAGGACCGTCTGGTGGACCTCGGTTCGGGTGATGGCGTCACCGTGATCACCGCCGCCAGGCGGGGTGCGACGGCCCGTGGCATCGAGTTCAATCCCGACCTGGTGGCGCTCGCCAGAGAGCGGGCGGAAGCGCAAGGCGTTGCGGATCGCGTCAGGTTCGAGCAGGCGGACATCTTCGAGTCCGATTTCTCGGACGCCACCGTCGTCACGCTCTTCCTCTTGCCGAGCCTGAACATCAGGTTGCGCCCGATTCTGCTGGACATGCGACCGGGCACCCGGATCGTCAGCAATTCCTTCAACCTGGGGGACTGGCAGGCCGACGAGACCGGAGCATTGGCCGAGGGCTGCACGTCCTACTGCCGCGCGCTGAAATGGATCGTGCCGGCGAAGGTGGCGGGCACCTGGGAGATCGACGGCAGGGCGCTCGAGCTGACCCAGAACTACCAGATGCTCGAAGGATCGCTGAGCGACGCGATGTCGCCTCGGGCGCTCGACGAAGGACGCCTCGAGGGCACGCGGATCTGGTTCTCCATCGGAGACGACCGATATGTCGGCGAGGTCAGCGGCGAGACGATGCAGGGGACCGTGAATGGATCCCGCCCCTGGCATGCAACGAGAGCGAAGGGTTCCTGATCCGGTCACGGGAAGCGGGCGATTCGCTCCGAACTCGTCTGCAGGCCTTCGCTCCCCTCATGCCGTACCGCTTCGCTCGATGGCACCGGTGGTATTCCTTCTCACCGCCACGGCAAGCGCCACCACGGCCAGCACGAGCGGTACGAAGGACACCCAGAGCACGGTATTCCAGTCGTAGGCGGCCAGCAGGCCGCCGGATGCGAACGACCCGGCCGCCATCAGGCCGAAGACGATGAAGTCGTTGAGCGACTGCACGCGTGTCTTTTCCTCGGGACGATGGCATTCCAGCACCATGGCCGAAGCGCCGAGGAAGCCGAAGTTCCAGCCCAGGCCGAGCAGGATGAGCGACCACCAGAAATGCGCCACGTCGATGCCGCCGAGCCCGACGATGGCGGATGCGCCGATCAGGACGAGCCCTGCCGCCACGACGCGACCGGCCCCGAAGCGCGTGATGAGACTGCCCGTGAAAAAGCTCGGTCCGAACATCGCGACGACATGCCATTGCAGGCCCAGGTTGGCGGTTTCCTGAGAATGCCCGCAGAGATGCATCGCCAGCGGCGCCGCCGTCATGAGGAAGTTCATCACCAGGTAGGAAACCGCACCGCAGATCACGGCGGCAACGAAGCGCGGCTGCCGCACGATCACGGCGAGCGGGCGTCCGCCCGCGATCTCCGCAGCCGTCGGCATGGGCAGGCGCACGCCCAGCAGGATCATCGCCGAGAGCACCGCCACCAGGGCCTGGACCAGGAAGGTGGCCGCGAACATGTACGGCGGCCACAGGTCCATCGTCCAGGTCACCAGTTGTGGTCCGACCACGCCCGCGGCAACGCCGCCGGCCATGACCAGCGACAGCGCGCGGGCTCGTCGTTTCGGTTCGACGCCATCGGCGGCGGCGAAGCGGAACTGCAGCACCACGGCCGCATAGCCTCCGCCGAAGAATGTCGCCAGGCAGAACAGCCAGAACGAGCCCATGATGACCGCGAGCGTCGCCAGCAGCCCGGCGAGCACGCCGAGGCCCGTCCCGGCCAGGAAGGCGGCGAGCCGGCCATGTCGCCGGGCGATCCCGCCTGCGGGAAGGATGCACGCCGCCATGCCCACCACGAAGATGGAGACCGGAAGGGTCGCCAGCACCGGTGACGGGGCGAGCATGTTCCCGACGATGGCGCCCGTGGCATAGACGACGACCGAGTTCGCGCCCGCCAGTGCTTGCGCGATGGCCAGTCGCCATATGTTGCCGTTCTGGATCCTCTCGGGCAGGACGGCGGACGAGCCGCTCATCGGGGCGCTGCTGGTATCGGTCATTTCCGCCAAGTCGAAATGGAAGGCCTCTCGTCGAGGGGCGAAAGCCGCGATCGAGAGCCGGAGGGCCCTCGCGCGTAGCGCGATGGTTCATGATGATCTTGCCACAGGCCGCGTGTCGCGACTCTTGCCGGCGATCCGGCTGGTCTCCGGGCTGGCTTGCTACGTCGTGTAACGCCCAGGGAGCATCGGCCCGCCAGGGGTGACGGCGTTCGTCGGCTGAGCGGGGGCCGCCACGGAGCGTTTCCTCACAAAGGGGTAGGATGGATGATCTTTCCCGAAAGTGACCTGTCCACCGTGTCCCGTCGAACCATTGGCCTGCTGCCGCAGGTATCCGCCGCTCACCTTGTGAGCCACTTCCACATCATGGCGATTCCGGCGCTGCTACCCCTGCTGCCGGGCAAGATGAATGTCGGCTTCGTCGAGCTGGGCTTCGCGCTCGGCGTGTTCAACGTGGTCTCGGCGCTGGTGCAGGCCCCGCTGGGCTTTGCCGTCGACCGCTTCGGGGCGCGCAAGGTACTCATGGGCGGCCTGGCGCTCGGCAGCGCGAGCTTCCTGTCGCTGGCGATCGCGCCGACCTATGCGTGGCTGCTGGTGGTCATGGTCCTGGGCGGCATTGCCAACGGCGTCTACCATCCCGCCGACTATGCGCTGTTATCACGGGGAATCGAGTCGGCCCGAATGGGGCGGGCATTCTCGATCCATACCTTCTCGGGCTATTTCGGCGGAGCGATCGCGCCGGCCCTGCTGATGGCCGTCGCCGCCTTCGCCAGCATCGAAGGAGCGTTCCTCGTCACGGCCCTGGTGGGCGGACTGGCGATGCTCGTGTTGTGGATGCCGAGCACGAGCGTCACCGTAGCGCCGGCCGCGCCGCGGGCCACCGCGACCACGGACAGTTCGTGGCGCCTGGCGCTGGCGCCGATGATCCTGGTGCTCACCTTGCTGTTCGTCCTGCTGAACCTGAGCGTCAGCGCGATCGAGAAGTTCTCGGTCAGCGCCCTGGTGCAGGGCTTCGACGTACCCCTGTCCTGGGCCAACACCGCGCTGACGGCATTCCTGTTCGCGAGCGCCTTCGGCGTGCTGGCCGGCGGCCTGCTCGCCGATCGCACCCGGCACCACGGATTCGTGGCGGCCGGGGCCTTCGCCGCAGCCGCCCTCGTGGTCGCCATCGTTGCCACGGTGCCATTGGCCGACGCCGCGATCGTCGGGCTGCTCGGCATCGCCGGGTTCCTGACCGGCATCATCGCACCCTCGCGGGACATGCTGGTCCGGGCGGCGGCGCCGGTCGGCGCCGAGGGCAAGACCTTCGGTATCGTGATGACCGGCTTCAACATAGGCGGTGCATTCGGGCCGGTGATGTTCGGCTGGCTCCTGGACCACGGGCAGTACGAAGGCATCTTCTGGGCCGCCGTGGTCTTCATGCTGCTGACGGTCGTCGTGACCCTGGGCCAGGAATGGTGGCTGCAGTCGAAGCGACGCGCCGGTTTCGTGGCGCAGGCCGGCAGCGGGGCATAGCAGGCCGTTGGCTGGGCCCGGGGCTTGCCCCGCCAACGCTCAGCCGATGCTCATCAGGCTCGCATTGCCGCCGGCGGCCGCGGTGTTGATGCTGAGGCTGCGCTCGACGTAGAGCCGCTCGAGCGCGATGTCGTGCTCACCCGGACGCAGTCCCTGCAGGTCGACGATCGGGCCGGGGCGCCCGGCCAGCTGCTTGCCGACCCGGATGAGCGCATCGGCATTGCCATGATGGAGCAGGGCGGTGAACTCGCCCTCGCGCGTCCAGTCGGCGAGCCATCGGATCGAGTCCTGCAAATCGGCAGGCAGGCCCGCGGCGAGGCCGCGAGCGGCGGAGGTATCGGGGCAGGCCGGTCGCGAGCCGACGGTGCGCACGGCCGCGAGCTGGCGGCGCAGGTCCGTCTCGTTCGCGGCCAGGCACATGACTTCCGGACGTGGCACGACGCGCCAGGTGTTGCGCTCGCCGGTCGGCCCCTCGAGCAGCCGCTCATCGAGGGACACGCCGGGCGGCGCGCTCGCCAGCAGTCGTCGCAGGTACAGGGGCCCGCCGGCCTTGGGGCCGGTGCCCGACAGGCCCTCGCCGCCGAAGGGCTGGACCCCGACCACCGCGCCCACCATGTTGCGATTGACGTAGACGTTGCCGACCCGCGCCCGCGCCACGACCTTCGCGATCGTTTCGTCGATGCGTGAATGCACGCCGAGGGTCAGGCCATAGCCGGTTGCGTCGATCCCATCGAGCATGGCATCGAGCCCATCCCGGGGAAAACGCAACACATGGAGCACGGGGCCGAAGACCTCGCCGGCGAGTTCGTCGATGGATTCGATCTCGACCAGGGTGGGCATCACGAAGCTGCCGTGCGCCATGTCATCGCCATGGGATCGGCAGGCCTGGAAGACACGGCGCCCGCGGCCGCGCATGGCGGTGATATGGCGCTCGAGCGCCTGTCGTGCGGGCTCGTCGATGACCGGACCGACATCGACGCACAGGTGCTCCGGATTGCCCACGGTGAGCTCGCGCATGGCCCCCTCGAGCATCGCGATCGTGCGATCGGCGATCTCCTGCTGCAGGCACAGGATGCGCAATGCCGAGCACCGCTGCCCGGCGCTGTCGAAGGCCGAGGCGAGCACGTCGGCGACCACCTGTTCGGCCAGCGCCGAGGAGTCGACGATCATCGCGTTCTGGCCGCCGGTCTCGGCAATCAGCGGGACCGGCCGGCCGCGGGCATCGAGCCGGCCCGTGAGTACTTCCTGCAGGATGCGGGCAACCTCCAGGGAACCGGTGAAGACCACCGCCTGCACCCGGTGGTCGGCCACCAGCGCGGCTCCCACGTCATCCCCCGCGCCCGGCAGCATCTGCAGCACGCCGGGTCGCAGGCCGGCCGTCTGCAGGATCGCCACCGCCTGGGCGGCGACCAGGGGCGTCTGCTCGGCGGGCTTGGCCAGCACCGTATTGCCGGCAGCCAGCGACGCAGCCACCTGGCCGGTGAAGATCGCGAGCGGGAAGTTCCAGGGGCTGATGCAGGCGACCGGTCCCCGGGCCCGGTACTCGCCCTCGCGCAGGCCGGTACGCGCGCCGGCGGCGTAGTAGCGCAGGAAGTCGACCGCTTCGCGGACTTCCGCGACGGCATTGGCGAAGGTCTTGCCGGCTTCGCGCACCAGCAGGCCGACCAGGGGCCGCATGTCCGCCTCCAGGCGGTCGGCCGCGCGCGCCAGGATATCGGCGCGCTCGCCGGCCGGCATCGCCTGCCAGGCAGGGAACGCCGCGTCGGCGGCCTGCACGGCGCGGTCGACCTCGGCCACGGTGGCGTCCTGCACCTCGCCCACCACATCATCGCGCCGGGCCGGGTTGCGCACCGGGCGCCGCACACCCCGTTCAGCCCGTTCGAGTGGTTCGGAGCGCCCGGCTGGCTCGATTGGTTCGGTCGATTCAGCAAGCATCGGCTGCGCCCGCCAGTCATGGACCGACTCCATGAGCGCGCGCCCCAGCGACGCGAGGCACTGTTCGTCGACGAGATCCAGGCCGAGGGAGTTGCGCCGGTCGCGATAGAGATCGGGCGGCAGGGGAATGCGCGGATGCGGCAGGCCGGCCCGGCCTTCGACGGCTGCGGCCGCCTCGACCGTCGCCACCGGATCCGCAACCAGGGATTCGATCGGCTGGGCCGGGTCGGCTACCCGATTGACGAAGGATGTATTGGCGCCGTTCTCGAGCAGGCGGCGAACCAGGTAGGCGAGCAGGGTCCGGTGGCTGCCGACCGGCGCATAGATGCGGCAAGGCCGCCCGAGCCCGCCGTCGGCGGCCGGGCCGACGACCTGCTCATACAGCGGTTCGCCCATGCCGTGCAGGCACTGGAACTCGTAGCGCCCCTCGTGGAAATCGGCGCCGGCGAGGTGGTGGACCGCGGCGAGGGTCTGCGCATTGTGGGTCGCGAATTGGGGGAAGATCGCCTCGGGCGCGGCCAGCAGCCGACGGGCGCAGGCGATGTAGGACAGGTCCGTATGCGCCTTGCGGGTGTAGACCGGATAGTCCTCGAGACCATCGACCTGGGCGCGCTTGATCTCGCTGTCCCAGTAGGCGCCCTTCACCAGGCGAACC
>CAYZBJ010000040.1:0-33713 GCA_964476625.1 uncultured Burkholderiaceae bacterium
ACCGTGAACTCGATGCCGCCCAGGACGCTGAGATCGAAGCCGGTGGCGGTCACGATGTTCACCGGGGTGCCGAACATGGCCTGGGTCTTCGGCTACTTCCGCGCGAGCTGGACGCTGCGCTCCGACCTGGTGGCCGACTTCGTCTGTCGCCTGCTCGCGCACATGGAAGCGCATGGGGCGAAGCGCGTGGTGCCGCAACTGCGTCCGGAGGATGCCGGCATGCCGGTGCTGCCCTGGGTCGACGAACAGGACTTCAACCCCGGCTACGTCAACCGCGGTGTCCACCTGCTGCCGAAGCAGGGCGATCGCCAGCCCTGGCGCCATACCCAGGACTACTGGGCCGATTGCATCGAGCTGCCGGACGCGGACCTCGACGAAGGCCTGCGCTACTCCTGAGCCCGGGGCCCTGCGGGCGGGCATCCGCCGGCTGGAGTACATTTCCGATGCTGGATCCGCCGCTATTCGATGGCGGGCGGACGCGCATTACGGAGATGGTCCCCATGGCTCTCGAACTCAACGACGAAGTCGTCGATACCCCGCCGCGTGACGCGGCCTCGGTGCTGCTGCTGCGCGACGCCGCCAATGGCGTCGGCGTGGAGATCTTCATGGTGCGACGCCACCAGCGCTCGGATGTGCTGGGCGGCGCCTATGTGTTTCCGGGCGGCAAGGTCGACGAAGCCGATTCGGCCGTGGTCAGGGATGCCGCCCTGATGGAGCGCATGTACCAGCGCCTCGGTGAACCGGACCTGGGCCGCGAGATGGCGGCCGCGATGTTCGCGGCCGCCGCCCGCGAAACGGTCGAGGAATGCCATGTCACGGTCGCTGTCGCCGAGCTCGTGCCCTTCACTCGCTGGATCACCCCCCGCACCCCATCGCTGCAACGCAAGCGCTTCGATACGCGCTTCTTCGCCGCGCCACTGCCCGATGGCGCGCAGGCGACCCATGACAACCACGAAGCGGTCGACAGCATCTGGTTCGCGCCGCGCCTTGCGCTCGAGCGCTACTGGGCCGGCGACATCGACCTCGCGCCGCCGCAGATCATGAGCCTCGCCCAACTCGCGCGCTATCGCAGCCTGTCCGATGCGCTGGCGGATTTCGACCGCCGGCCGCCGCCGCTCATCGAGCCGGCCTCGATGAAGATCGAGGAGGCGAGGGCGGTCGCCTATCCGGGCGATCCGGCGCACTCGCGGCGCGACAAAGTCATGCCGGGGCCGACCCGGCTGGTCTTTCGCAACAAGCGCTTCGAGCCCGAAGGCGGGTTCGCGGCCTTCTTCGAGGAGTAAGAGCCTGTGCCGGAACTCTCGTCCGAAGCGGTCGCCAATCCCGCTGAACTCGGCTTTTCCGCTTCGCGGCTCGCGCGCATCCGCGAGCGTCTTGCGGCCGATGTCGACGCCGGCGGCCTGCCGGGAGCGGTCTGGCTGGTAGCGCGCCACGGGCGCATCGCCTGCTTCGAGGCGATCGGCCAGCGTGATCCGAAGACGGGCGGGGCCATTGGGCTCGATTCGATCTTCCGCATCTACTCGATGACCAAGCCGATCGTCTCGCTCGCGACGCTGATGCTGCTCGAGCGCGGCCTGGTCAGGATCGGTGATCCCGTGGCCGAATACATTCCCGCCTTCGCCGATACCCCGGTGGCGCTCGAGCACGAAGGCAAGTTGAGCCTGCGCGCGCCGCAGCGGCCAATGACCGTCCAGGACCTCCTGCGGCACACCTCCGGCCTGACCTATGAGTTCCTCGGGCCCGGCGAGGTGCGCCGGCGCTACGCCGAGGCCAGGATCGCCTCGCGCCGGCGCACCAATGCGCAGTTCTGCGACGAACTTGCGAAGATCCCGCTGCTCCACGATCCGGGCGCGTCCTGGGAGTACAGTCGCTCGACCGACGTGCTCGGGCGGGTGGTCGAAGTGGCTTCAGGCAAGACCTTGGGCGCGTTTCTCGGCGACGAGATCCTCGGGCCCCTGGGCATGGTCGATACGGGCTTCGCGGTGCCGCCGGCGAGCCATGGGCGAATTGCCGAAGCCTTCGAAACCGACCCGGACACCGGCGAGAAGGTGGAACTGCTCGATCCACGGGTCGAGCCCAATTTCGAATCGGGCGGCGGCGGGCTGATGTCCACCGCGCTCGACTATGCGCGATTCCTCCAGCTGATGCAGGGCGGTGGCCGGTCTGGCGACCTGCGGCTGCTCGGACGCAAGACCTGCGAGTGGATGACGGCCGACCACCTCGGAACGATTCCCAGCACCTGCGATGTGCTGACTCCCGGCTACGGTTTCGGTCTCGGGTACTCGGTGCGCCTCGCCGACGGGATCAGCGACTCGCCCGGCTCGGCCGGCCAGTACACCTGGGGCGGGATCGCCGGCACGACCTTCTGGGTCGACCCGCGGGAGTCGCTGTTCGCGATCCTGCTGACGCAAGCTCCCGGGCGCCGGAACTTCTACCGGCCACTGTTCCGCAACCTGGTCTACCAGGCGCTCGAGGACTGAGGGGCGCGGGCCGGGCTCAGGAGGCGGGGGCGGGGATGTCCGCCGGTGCCTCGATGCAGTTGCGTCCGCGCGCCTTGGCGCGATAGAGCGCGGCGTCGGCAGCGCGCCATGCCGTTTCCCAGTTGGATTCGGTTTCGATCGGTGTCGATATGCCGACACTGACGGTGCACGCGATGCGCCGGCCGTCCTCGAGCGGGATCCGTAGCTCGCCGATGCGCCCGCGCAGGCTTTCCGCAAGCCGGAAGGCCTGGTCCGGCCGCGCGCCGGTGCATCCGACGAGGAATTCCTCGCCGCCCGTGCGAGCGACGAAGTCGCGCGGACGGGAATGCTGGCGCAGCATCCGGGCGACCGCAATCAGGACCTGGTCGCCGGCATCATGGCCATATTGGTCATTGATCGTCTTGAAGTGGTCGATGTCGAGCTGCAGCAAGACCAGGGGCCCGTTGCCCGCATGCCGGAAATGGCGTGCGATCGCCTCCGCCATGCCGCGACGATTGAGGGCCCCCGTCAGGGCATCGAGAATGACGAGCCGGCGCAGGGTCCGGGTGACATCGGCAAAGGCGATCCACATCAGCAGGTAGGAGAGCAGGATCAGCCCGAGCGCCAGCACCACGAAGAACGGTCCGGCGTGCTGCGCCTCGTAGATCGGGCCCGGGTTCCGGAGAATGGCCAGCGAACGTGCCAGGCCCAGGCCGCCGAGACCGAGCAGCAGGGCGCTGGACGCGGCGATCGGCAGGCGCAGCAGGGTCCCGCCCTCGACGTGGCGAACCGATGCCAGGACGACGAGTCCGGCCGCCATGGTGATCACGTTCAGGGCCAGGGCGAAGAACGGATACTGCCACTGCGGCGCGAGCAGCCAGACCACCACGTAGGCGCCGCAGGCCGCGAGCCAGGCAATGGCAAGCGATCGGCGTGAACCGAGCAGGTCGCCGGGCAGGCGCATGCCGGTCTGCAACAGGAAGCCGCGGGCCAGCAACATCACGCCCAGGAGCATCAGGGTGTTGGTCGCCACCACGTCGGTACCGTCGACGTGGTCGAGTCCCTGGAAGAGCCTCGCGAGATAGGCGCCGCCGAAGAGGACCGCTGCCGTGCCCCAGTCTTCGAACCCACCGCGGCGCGACAGCCGGTACGCGGCAACGCGGTAGAGCAGGCCACTGACGAGCAGGTGCGCGGACATCAGCAGGATGACCGAAGCGGGGTCGATGTTCATCGCGGGATTCTCGCCCGGGAGACCGCCTCGTGTCGGGTGCAGGCGACGAGCGGTCGAAGCGGGGCCGATCGTCGTCCCGAACCCGGAATCGACATTTCGGGGAGAATGAATTCCTCGACAGTCACGGCGGGAGGAAAGGCATGGCGATCTACGAGTTGCGAACCTATGATGTCATCGTCGGCAAGATGGCCGACGCGATCAAGGTTTACCAGGAATTCGGCTATCCGGCGTTCCAGGCGGGCGGCTTCGACAACAAGCTCAAGGCCTACTTCATCGGCGACGTCGGCGCCATCAACCAGATCATCCATCTCTGGTGCTTCGACGACGACAATGACCGGCGCGACTTCTGGAATCGTTGCTACGCCGATCCCGGCTTCCAGGACTTCGCCACCAGGATCCGGCCCCTGCTGCGCGCGCAGAACAACAAGTTGATGCTCTCCGCGCCCTTCGGGCCGACCATTTGAACCCTTCAGTGGGCCAGGCCCGCTACCGGAGCAACGAATGAGCCCCAAGGAATTGCTCTCCGCGTTTACACGGGCGGTGGAATCTCGTGACGGCACGGGCTTCGCCCGGCTGTTCACCGAGGACGGCGTCTACCACGACGTGTTCTACGGCGCCTTCGAAGGCAGGGTGCGCATCGCCGAACTGATCGACGACTGGTTCTACCGCAGCGCCCGGGATTTCCGGTGGGACATGCACGAGCCGGTGAGCGATGGCCGCATGCTGTATGCCCGCTATGTGTTCTCCTACGCGTCGACCCTGCCCGAGGCAGCCGGAGAGCGGGTCGTCTTCGAAGGTGTCAGCGTCATGCGGCTCGAGGACGGCCTGATCCGGGAGTACCACGAGGTGGCCAACACCGGCCCGGCGCTGCTGCGGCTCGGCTTCCCGGCCGAACGGGTCGCCAAGATCCTGCTGCGCCAGGACGAGGCGCTGCGGGCACGCGAGGAGGCCCGGGCGCATGTCGGGTAATCCAGAGTCGCGAACCGACCTCCGGCTGCTCGAGGGCCTGGCCGAGAACTGGTGGCTGATGCTGCTGCGCGGCGTGGCCGCGATCGTCTTCGGCGTACTGACCTTTGGTTGGCCGAGCGCCTCGATCATGGTCCTGGCGCTGGTCTGGGGCGCCTATGCCCTGGTCGATGGCGTCTTCGCGCTGTGGGCGGGGGTGGTCGGACGCACCACCGCCCGGTCGGCGCGCTGGTGGCTCGCCGTCGTCGGGGTGCTGGGCATCGCCGCGGGTGGCCTGGCGCTGGCCTGGCCGGGCATAACCGCCATGGTGCTGATGTTCTTCCTCGCCGGCTGGCTGTTCGCCGTCGGCATCCTCCAGGTCTGGGGCGCGATCAGGATTCGCAAGGAAGTCGAAGGCGAGATCTGGCTGGCCCTGAGCGGGCTGCTCTCGATCGGCGTCGCGATCCTGCTGGTGGCCCGGCCCACCACCGCCCTGCTGGCGACCGCCTGGGCCATCGGCGCCGTGGCGATCCTGGTCGGCATAAGCTACATCGCGCTGGGCTTTCGCCTCAGGAGGGCGATGCGACGCGCCGACGGTCGTGGTTGAATGCACTATTCTTCCGGAAATTCATAGTCGAAGAGAACAAGGAGGCAGTTCACCATGGGTTCATCCGATCAAGTAGCCAGCCTGAGTGTCGAGGGCGACATCGGGGTGGTCACCCTGAATTCCCCGCCCGTCAACGCGCTGTCGCAAGCGGTGCGCGCCGGCATCCTCGAGAACGTGAAGAAGGCGGTGGCCGATCCCGCCGTGAAGGCGATCGTCCTGATCTGCGAAGGCCGCACCTTCATCGCGGGCGCCGACATCACCGAGTTCGGCAAGCCGCGCAAGCCGCCGTCACTGCCCGAAGCGCAGGATGCCATCGAGAATTCGCCCAAGCCGGTCGTGGCCGCAATCCATGGCACGGCGCTCGGCGGCGGCTTCGAGGTCGCCCTGTGCTGCCACTATCGGGTCGCGGTCCCGTCGGCCAAATGCGGGCTGCCCGAGGTCAAGCTCGGGCTGCTGCCGGGCGCCGGCGGCACCCAGCGGCTGCCGCGCATCGTTGGCGCCGAGCGCGCCCTCGACATGATGACTTCCGGCGCGCATGTTCCGGCGCCGAAGTGCCTCGAGATGGGGCTGGTCGACGAGATCGTCCCCGAAGGGGAACTTCGCGCCGGCGCGATCGCATTCGCGAAGAAGGTGCTCGCCGAGAAGCGGCCGCTGCGCAAGGTGCGCGACATGGACGACAAGATGGTCGCTGCGCGCGCCAAGCCGGAAATCTTTGCCGATTTTCGCAAGGCCAATGCCCGCAAGTTCCGCGGTTTCCTTGCCCCCGAGTACAACATCCAGTGCATCGAGGCGGCCGTCAACCTGCCCTTCGACGAAGGCATGAAGGTCGAGCGCAAGCTGTTCGAGGAACTGGTGTCGGGTACCCAGTCGGCGGCACAGCGTTATGTCTTCTTCGCCGAGCGCGAGGTCTGGAAGATCCCCGACGTGCCCG
This sequence comes from uncultured Burkholderiaceae bacterium, assembly GCA_964476625.1. Classification (GTDB taxonomy): domain Bacteria; phylum Pseudomonadota; class Gammaproteobacteria; order Burkholderiales; family Burkholderiaceae_E; genus JAMLIN01. The sequence continues at coordinate 6,174 of CAYZBJ010000040.1, forward strand.
CGGACACGCCGGTCGTACCGGTCAAGAAGGTAGGCATGATCGGCGCCGGCACCATGGGCGGCGGCATCGCCATGAACTTCGCCAACGTCGGCATCCCGGTGACCCTGGTGGAGACCAAGCCCGAGGCACTCGAGCGCGGCATGGGCGTCGTTCGGCGCAACTACGAAAACACCGCCAAGCGCGGGCGCCTGACGAACGAGCAGGTCGAGCAGCGCATGGAACTGCTCACGGGCTCGCTCGACCTCGAGTCGCTCGCCGACTGCGACCTGGTCATCGAGGCGGTCTTCGAGAACATGGAGATCAAGCAGGAGATCTTTGCCAAGCTCGATCGCATCGTCAAGCCCGGCGCGATCCTCGCGACCAATACCTCGGCACTGAACATCAACGAGATCGGCCGCGCCGTGACCCGGCCCGAAGGCATCGTCGGCATGCACTTCTTCTCGCCGGCCAATGTCATGCGCCTGCTCGAAGTGGTGCGTGGCGACAAGACGTCCAAGACCGCGATCGCCACGGCGATGCAGGTCGGCAAGAAGATCGGCAAGATCGCGGCGCTCTCGGGCGTCTGCCCGGGCTTCATCGGCAACCGCATCCTCGCGGCGCGCACCCGCCAGGCCCAGGCGATGTTGCTCGAAGGCGCAATGCCCTGGGACATCGACAAGGTGCTCTACGAGTTCGGCCTGCCGATGGGGCCGTTCGCGATGTCGGACCTCGCTGGCCTGGACATCGGCTGGTCGAAGGAGACCTCGAAGGGCGCGACGGTGCGTGAAGTACTCTGCGAGATGGATCGTCGCGGCCAGAAGACCAGCGCTGGCTACTACGACTACGATGCGAACCGCAAGGCCAGTCCCTCGCCGGTGACCGAGAAGATCGTGCGTGACTTCATGGCCCGCGCCGGCAACGAGCCGCGCGAGATCACCGAGCAGGAGATCCTCGAGCGCTGCGTCTACGCGATGATCAACGAGGGCGCGAAGATCCTCGAGGAACGCATCGCCATCCGGGCCTCGGACATCGATATCGTCTGGATCAACGGCTACGGCTGGCCGGTTTACCGGGGCGGCCCGATGTTCTACGCCGATACCGTCGGGCTGTCGACCGTGGTCGCCAAGCTCGAGGAGTACGGCAGCCGCATGGGCGCGGACTCCGCCGTCTCGCCGCTGCTCGCCAGCCTCGCCAAGGAGGGCAAGCGCCTGCAGGATGTGAAGAACGGCTGAGAATCGAACGGCTGAAAAGCAGCCGGGCAGTCAGGAACGGCGGCTCTTCGGGGCCGCCGTTTTTCGTTCCGGGCACGGGTTCGCGCCGACGACGAACTTGACCCATGTGTCCGCCGAACTGCCCCGTACCTCCGCGATCGCGGCCTGGCGGCGAAGGCCTGCACGATGTCGGCGGTTCCGTCCGTCGAGCAGTCGTCGCCGATGTGGATCTCGAGGTTTCCCCACGTCTGTGTCGCAAGGCTGTCCAGCGTTCGCTGCAGGAAGGCCTCGGCGTTGTAGGTGGGACCAGCGCGCGCTCTCCCGGACCATGGTCGGCGTTGCTCAGGCCTTCCTGACGAACTCCGACTTCAGGCCCATCGCACCGATGCCATCGATCTTGCAGTCGATGTCGTGGTCGCCGTCGACCAGGCGGATGTTCTTCACCTTGGTGCCGACCTTCACGACAAGGGACGAACCCTTCACCTTGAGGTCCTTGATGACCACGACGGTGTCACCGTCCTTCAGTTCGGTGCCATGCGCGTCGCGCAGCACGCGGGCCTCCTCGATCGCGGGCTCGGCGTCCTTCGACCACTCGTGGCCGCATTCCGGGCAGATGAATTGCGCGCCGTCCTCATAGGTCAGTTCGGAGCGGCATTGCGGGCATTGGGGCAGGGTGTTCATGAGCGGGCTTCCTCTGAAGTGTCACGTTTAATTTAGGTTTGCGTGAGGATTCCGGTATCGGAGCCGGTGGAGACTGGCCGCTGACCCACCGAGACCCTCGAAGGAGAAGAGCATGAAGACACTAGCCCCCATCCTCGCAGCGATCTGCCTGGCCCTGGGCACCACCGGCGCCTTCGCTGCCGGCGCTTCGGAGAAGGCCGGCGCGGCCATGGAACGCAAGACCGGAGACGCCATGTCGATGGAAAAGTCGGACAGGACGAAGATGGACAAGGGTGCCATGGGCAAGAACGACATGGACAAGGGCATGACGTCGAAGGACGACATGGGCCGGGACAAGACGGACAAGGGCGCCATGGGCAAGGACGGCATGGACCAGGGCAAGGACACGATGGATAAAGGCAAGGGCGCGATGAAGAAGTAGTCGTCCGGGGAAGCGGCGGATATCCCTAGATCGGCGTGACCGCGCCGCTTCCCGAAAAGTACCCGTCCATGTTGTCGTGGAAGATCGAGTACTGCTTCGCGACCGCCTCGGGCGACCAGCCCGCCATATGGGGCGTCAGGATGACCGTGTCCAGGTCGAGGAGTTCGCGCGGCGGTTCGGGTTCGCTTTCGTAGACGTCGATCCCGGCTCCGGCAATGCTTCCGCAGGCGAGCGCCGCAGCGAGCGCCTGGGTGTCGACGATGCTGCCCCGGCCGATGTTGACGAGGAAACCCCCGGGGCCGAGCGCTTCCAGTACGGAGGCGTTCACGAGGTGGCGGGTCGTGGCGCCTCCTGGCGCGGCGCAGACGAGTACGTCGCACCAGCGGGCCAGTTCGGCGAGGCTCTCGAAATACTCGTGCCGCGATTTCGGCTTGGGATTGCGATTGTGGTATCCGATCGGCATCCGGAAGGCCGCGGCGCGGTCCGCGAGCTTCTCCCCGATCGCCCCCATGCCCAGGATGCCGAGCCGTTTGCCGGACACATGGAGCGGCAGGGGAATGCCGGTACGCCAGACGCCGTCGCGACAAAGCCGGTCGAGCCCGCGGAAGTTGCGCAGGCAGGCGATCACGAGACCCATCGCATGGTCCGCGACGCACTCGTCGTTCGCGCCGCGGCCGTTGGCCACGACAACGCCGCGCGCCCTGGCGGCGGCCACATCGATGTGCTCGTGGCCGACCCCGAGGCAGCAGACGAGTCGCAGGTCTGGCATGGATTCGATTTCCGCCGCAGTCAGCCCGATGCTGCCGACGGTCAGCACCGCCCGGAACCGGGCGCCCCGTTCGTCGATGGCCGCTTGCCGCTCCGCCGGGGTCGGCGCGTAGGTGAGCTCATAGCGCTGCGCCAGCACTTCCAGGTCGGCGGCGGCGACGGGGCAGATCACGAGCAGGGGAATCTTCATTTCGTGTGGTGTCGACGAAGTTGTCCAGGGAAGCGAGCGTACGCGATTCCCGCAAGTGTGCCACCACGCCTCTTGCCTGCGTCATGTTCGTGTCGGTCGTCCCTCCTGGTGCAGCGCTGGCTCAGCAGTCACAGGTCTCGAGCGGCGCCGGAGTGACCGGGGCGGCAAGGGAGCGCCGAACCCGAACCAGTCTGGCGTCCTCCGGATGTCGCTCGACAGAGAATCCGCAAGCCCTGGCCATGGTCAGCAGCGTCCTGTTGTCGTGCAGCACGTCGCCGTACAACTGCCCCAGGCCTTGCGAGCGCGCGGCCACGACCAGCGAACACAACAAGCGTTTGCCAATGCCCAGCCCGTGCCAGGCGTCAGCCACCGCGATGCCGAACTCGGCCGCCCCTGGCATGGCTCCGTCGCGCACGAATCGCGCATCGCCCACCTGGGTCTGCTTCCCGCCGGGGAAGGATTCGGCAACCAGCGCGAAGTGATCGTGGTAGTCGACGTGCGTGAACGACTTCACCAGTGCTTCGGGCAGCGTGCCGAGGCCCACCTGGAAGCGCAGATAGCGCGACCTCGAGGTCAGGCCGTGCGCAACGAACTCGCGTTCCTGCACGTCATCCTGCGGCAGCACCGGCCGCAGCGTCACCCAGCGACCGTCGGCGACCTGGAACCGGTCGATCCATTCGACCGGGTAGCGTACTGCGGCGTCCATCATGTCGGCACCTGTTCGAACGCCAGGTTGGCGCGTTTACCGTGGCCCTCACGCAGCGCGGGGTCCGGCGCCGGGCACACGCTGACGGTGGTGGATGCCAGCGCGCTGATCAAGGCGCGTCGATGCTCGTTGATGGTCATCTGGTCGCCGGTTTCGAGCACGTAGTCGCGTTCATCGTCATCGAGCGTGACCCACGCCGCTCCGTCGTGGCAGACGATCCGGGTCCCGGCCGCATCGGGCAGACGCACGATCGTGTGCTTGCCCAGGCCAAGGTCAATGCAGTGGTTTGCGGATTTCATGGCGGCTCCTGGCGCTTTTCCGTGCGAACGAATGTATTCATCCGCCCGGTTCTGCTCAAACGCAGGTTTCGAATGAATGGCATGCGCGCGGAGAATGCGAAGTCGAGCCGATCCGGTATGGGTGGTGCATGGACCCCCGGTGCCATGCGGGGCGGCTGACGGCCGCTGGCCATGCCGGTGTTGTCGCTATACGCTGTTCGCATGTGTGGCCGATACGTTCTCCATGGGCCGCGACGACGTGAAGTCGCCGGCGAAATCGAAGACTGGTTCGACGTCCGCGACGTCCCGCGCCTGGAGCCGCGCTACAACATCGCGCCCGCGAGCGACATCCCGGTCGTGCTGCGCGGCGCCAGTGGCGAGCGCATCGTCCGCCCGATGCGATGGGGGCTCGTGCCCGCGTGGGCGAAGGACCCGGCAATCGGCTCGAAGCTGGTCAATGCCCGTGCCGAGACGGTCGATACCAAGCCGGCCTTTCGCTCCGCATTCCGGTCGCGGCGCTGCCTCGTGCCTGCCGCCGGGTTCTATGAATGGCAGGCGCCAGCCCGGGGGCGCGGCCGCAAGCAGCCCTGGTACGTGTCGCCGACCGACGACCCGTTCTTCGCCTTCGCGGGCATCATGGAACGCTGGGGCGAGCGGAACCATCCGCTCTATACGGCCTGCATCATCACGACCGACGCCAATCCATTGATGGCGCCGATCCACGACCGCATGCCGGTGGTCATTGCCCGCGAGGACTGGCGGTCCTGGCTGGATCCCGAAACGCCCATCGACGATCTCAAGGCGCTGCTGCGGCCACCGCCGGTCGAGCAGATGCAGGCGTGGCCGGTGTCGCGGGCGGTGAATTCATCGAGCGCCGAGGGGGCAGCACTCGTCGAACGCGTCGAGATCGATGGGGAGACCGGCTAGGTACTCGATTTCCACATGGGCGGCGCTTCGATGCGGCGGCGCTCGATCGTGGTCTATGCTGCGCCCGGTGGCGGAGATCGGCTCCGCGACGCGAACGAATTCTGGGGGGCGAGGATGACAGGTCGACCGACGGCGGTGCCCACGGTGCCGGTATCGAACGAGCGGATGCAGGTGACCGAATGGCGCTTTGCGCCTGGCGCCGAGACCGCTGAATGACCGGCCGCGGCGACGGCTGGACCGGACGCGTCGGATTCATCCTCGCCACGATCGGATCCGCTGTCGGCATCGGCAGCGTCTGGAAGTTTCCCTACGAGGTAGGCGCGAACGGCGGCAGCGCCTTCCTGCTGTTCTACCTGCTCGGCCTGTTCGTGATCGTGTTGCCGCTGATGCTGGCCGAGTTCGCGATCGGCCGTCGCGGGGGCGGCGACTCGTCGGTCAGCATCGCCACGGTCGCGGCGCGGGCCGGGGCAGGGCGCCACTGGGCGCTGGTCGGCGTGTTCGGCGTGCTCACCGGCTTCCTGATCCTCAGCTTCTACTCGGTTATCGGCGGCTGGACGCTCGGTTACGCGTTCCAGATGGTGAGCGACGGTCTGCCCGGCGCCGACCCGGCTGCGGTGTCCGGACACTTCGAGCGTTTCCTTGCTTCGCCCGGCCGGCTGGCCTTCCTGCAGGCGCTGTTCATGATAGTGACCGCATTCATCGTGGGCCGCGGGGTCAGCGGCGGCATCGAGACCGCCGGCAAGATCCTGATGCCGCTGCTCACCGTCCTGATGCTGGCGCTGGCGGGATGGGCGATGCTGCAGGGCGACGTCGGCGCCACCCTGGATTTCCTGTTCCGACTCGACACCTCGTACCTGAACGCGGGCACCGCGCTCGAGGCGCTCGGGCTCGGATTCTTTTCGATCGGCGTCGGTCTCGGGCTCATGATCACCTTCGCGGCCTACAGCGGTGCGGACATCAGCCTGACCGAGGTGGCGGTCGTGTCATTGCTCGCCGACACCGTCATCTCCTTCCTGGCCGGCTTCGCGGTCTTCCCGATCGTCTTCGCCTATGGGCTCGATCCGGCGAGCGGTCCCGGCCTGGTGTTCGTGACCCTGCCGCTTGCCTTCGCACACATGCCCTTCGGCACGCTGGCGGCCTGGGCCTTCTTCGTGCTGCTCTTCGTCGCCGCGCTGGCCTCGGCGATCTCCCTGCTCGAACTGGTCGTGGCCTTGCTGATCCGGCGGGCAGGCATGCGCCGCCCGGTGGCCACGCTGCTCGCCGCCGGCGCGTGTTACCTGGCCGGGCTGGCCACCGTGTTCTCCTTCAACGTCTGGGCGCAGTGGCGGCCGCTCGCGGGCGTGGCGGCGCTGGCGGATGCGAGCTTCTTCGACCTGCTTGACGGGCTGACCTCCAACCTGATGCTGCCCATTGGCGGAATGCTGATCTCGATCTTCGCGGGCTGGATCATGCCGCGCGATTCGCTGGCCGCCGAGCTGGGCGTGTCCGCGCGCGCTGGCGCGGCGCTCGCCTTCCTGTTGAGGTTCGTGGTCCCGGCCGGCATCGGCGCGGCGACGCTCTTCGCGCTGCTGAGCTGAACCGACGGGCGAAGCATGGGCGGCCTTGGCCGTCCCCTTGCTCAGCGACGCGGACTGACGCGCCAAACGGTGTTCGACAGATCATCGGCCACGATGAGGGCCCCACGTGGATCGACCGTTACCCCGACCGGACGGCCACGTGTCTTGCCGTCGGCGCCAAGGAAGCCGGAGACGAAGTCGACGGGAGGACCGGCGGGGCGACCATCGCGAAACGGCACGAACACCACCTTGTAGCCAACGGGATTCTTGCGATTCCAGCTCCCGTGCTCACCGATGAATGCTCCTTCGGCGAATTCAGGGCCCATCGCGGGCAGCGAGAAGTCGAGACCGAGGGCCGCGACATGCGAGCCAAGGCTGTAGTCGGGGGCAATTGCCGAGGCCACCTTCTCCGGATTCTGTGGCCGTACGCGGGAATCCACGTGCTGTCCCCAGTAGCTGTACGGCCAGCCGTAAAAGGCGCCTTCGCGCACCGAGGTAAGGTAATCGGGGACGAGGTTGGGGCCAATCTCGTCGCGCTCGTTCACCACGGCCCACAATTGATCGGTCCCCGGCAGGAAGGCGAGCGCAGTGGGATTGCGCAGGCCGGTGGCGTAGGGCTTGTGCGCTCCGGTGTCAGCATCGACCTGCCACACCAGGGCCCGGTCGACCTCGGCCTCCATACCACGCTCAGTGATGTTGCTGTTGGAGCCAATGCCGACATAGAGATACTTCCCATCCGGGCTTGCGGCCAATGCCTTGGTCCAGTGATGGTTGATCGCCGACGGCAGGTCAGCGACCTTGACCGGCGGCCCGCTGGCCTCGGTCTGGCCCTCGGTGTAATCGAACCGCACCAGCGCGTCCTGGTTGGCAACATAAAGCTTGTCATCGACAAGCGCGAGTCCGTAGGGCGCGTTGAGACCCTCGGCGAAAACGGTCCGCTCCTTGTAGGTGCCGTCACCGGCGGTGTCGCGCAGCAAGGTCAGGCGATTGCCGCTCTCGACCGAGGTGTTGCCCTGGGCCTTGATGCGGCCGGCGATCACGTCCTTCGGCTTCAGCGCCGGGGCTCCACCGCCGCGGCCTTCGGCGACCAGGATGTCGCCATTGGGAAGCACCAGGGTCTGGCGGGGGATCTTCAGGTCGGTGGCGATGGCAGTGATCGTGTAGCCCTCGGGCACGGTCGGCCGTTGGTCGCCCCAGAGGGCAGGCTCCGCGATGGTCATGCTAGGCAGTAGCCCGCGCTGGGGGGCCGGGAGCGCCGGGTCGGCACCGTACTGGTTTGCATCCGGGTTGCTCTCGCTGCATGCGCCCAGCAATCCCGCAACGGCAATGGCCATGAACAGGCGTTTCATGCCGCACCTCCCGCGCGCGGGGTGGAAAGCCCCGCCCAGGCCGCCAGGCATGCCAATGCGGTGACGAGCACCGACAGGATGAGGCCGGTCGGCATCATGGCCCAGGCATCCTTCGCATGCACCAGGGCGTTGATGAAACCCAGGACCCAGGTCGACAACAGGAGCACGAAATAGCCGAGCGGACGATTGCCGCGACGACCGGTACGAAAGAGGTCGATCAGCGCCCACAGCATCGAGATGCCAGCGAACACAAGCGCGCCGGCCATCAGCCACGACGCAAAGTTGCTCCACTGGACCTGGTAGCTCCGGGCATATGCGATGTCGCTCAACAACGCGCCGAGGAAGAGCGGAACTGATCCGGCGAGTAGGAAGGCATGCAACGGGTGGATCGCCCGTGCACGCGCTACATGGTCAACAGTCACGGCCATCCTGTCTGACTCCTGATCGTTGAGGGCGCACCAGGGAGGCGCCCAATGGTTCGTACCGCCGTGGACTTCGTCGATGTTTCCTCACTGGCTCGGCGATTGCGCAGCAGCGCACGAGCCCAGAAACGCAAAAAACGCGCCCGGGCTGCCATCGCAAGCCGTCATCCGCGCCGATCCCATTGCATTCCGGGTCGGACACAGATGCGGCAGTCAACGAGGCAAGCGGGAAGAAAAGGCTTTTTTGGAACCCCGTCGAGCCGCCATTCATCGCCATTTAGCAACAACCGGCTTGGGCAACCATGCCGAGAGGCCTAGCATCCCGCGCAAGCGACAAGAAAAGCGAGGGGATACGGTGGCCAACCCGCGACGCGAGCGCTCAGCGTCAGAGCAAATCGCCGGGATGTTCGAAGCCAATGTCCAGGACAATAGCGAGCGCCACCAGCTCATGCAGTGGCTGGAGCAGATGCGAAACATCCCGGCCAGCGCGTCGTATCACTGGCGGCCAGTCCTTCTCGTCGCCCTCGGTCTCGGGGTGATCTTCGTCTGTCTCGCGGCACTGTAGCCAGTGTGACGCGCCCTGGCCGGCCATGCCGCGCCCCGAGGACACGCGAGCCTGGACGCGCTTGGGACCTATGCCAGCCGGAGCAGCCAACCCTGGACATGTTCATGGATCACGCCGTTGGCGGGGTGCAGTTCGTGCCCCATCAGCAGCATGTTCGCCGGTGTCACCCGCACGAGGACGGGATCGAACAGCGCTTGCAGCAAGGTCCGGCGGACCTGGGCCGTGGAGCAGTCGATGAGCTCGGCATAGCGCAGGGCACGGCCGGAGCCGTTGCCGGCCGCCGGCAGGTCGCGCAGAGCCAGGTCGCCGAAGGTAGGCGAGTCCTGCTCAGAAGGGAGTACATGCCGTGGCCAATCGGCGAGACGTACGCTCAGCGGCGCGGCACGCCGCCGGGGTCAACAAAGCCAGCGCAGGCCGGCTGTAACCAATTGATTCGTTCGGGGGTTTTGGTGGGCGGCACAGGGTTCGAACCTGTGACCCCTGCCGTGTGAAGGCAGTGCTCTACCACTGAGCTAGCCGCCCGCTGGGAAGCGGATGCATCGCGCCCGGCGGGCCGTTCGCGAAGGCCCGCATTGTGCCATAAAGCCCGCGCCCGGGGCGACGCATTGGGCTGGCGGATTACAATCGCCAGCCATGACGAACCAGATTTCCGGGCAGCAGGGCGGCGCTCCTGCGGGCCGTCCCGTACGCACCCGTTTCGCTCCCAGCCCCACGGGTTTCCTGCATATCGGCGGGGCGCGCACCGCGCTCTACGCCTGGGCCTATGCCCGCCACTACCAGGGCGTCTTCGTGCTGCGGATCGAGGACACCGACCTGCAGCGCTCGACCCCGGAGGCGCTGCAGGCGATCCTCGACGGCATGTCCTGGCTCGGCCTCGATCCGGACGAGGGGCCGTTCTACCAGACGCAGCGTTTCGACCGCTATCGCGAGGTGATCGACCAGATGCTCGCCGACGGCCGCGCCTACCATTGCTGGGCGAGCCCGGCGGAGCTCGACGCCCTGCGTGCCGAGCAGCGGGCGGCGGGGCTCAAGCCGCGCTACGACGGTCGCTGGCGACCCGAGAACTCCGTTGGTCGTGCGCCGCCCGAAGGCGTACCGCCGGTGGTGCGCTTTCGGAATCCGGACGATGGCGCGGTCCAGTGGGACGACCTCGTCAAGGGCCCGATCAGCATCGCCAACGCCGAGCTCGATGACCTGGTCATCGCGCGCGCCGACGGTAGCCCGACCTACAACTTCTGCGTCGTGGTCGACGATTGGGACATGAGGATCACCCATGTGATCCGGGGTGACGACCATGTCAACAACACCCCGCGGCAGATCAACATCCTGCGCGCTCTCGGCGCCGAGATCCCGGTCTACGGCCATGTGCCGATGATCCATGGTGACGATGGCCAGAAGCTGTCCAAGCGCCATGGCGCGGTCTCGGTGATGCAGTACGACGCCGAGGGTTTCTTGCCCGACGCGGTCATCAACTATCTTGCGCGCCTCGGCTGGAGCCACGGCGACGACGAGCTGTTCGATCGCGACACTTTCGTCGGCTGGTTCGACGGCACGCACCTGTCGGCATCTCCCTCGCAGTTCGACACCAGGAAGCTGCGCTGGCTCAACAACGCCTACTTGCGCCAGCTTGGCGACGACGATCTCGCGGCGAAGGTCTTGCCGCGGATCGGGCGCCGGCTTGCCGTGGCGGGCCCGGCGACAGGGGACAGTGCGGGGCGGGCGGCGCCGACGGACGCCGGCGATGCGGAGCACGAGAATCGCGCCCGCTCGGCGCTCGAGGCGGCCGGAGTCACCCTGCCGGCGGTCTGCGGCCTGCTCAAGGAGCGCGCCGAAACCCTGGAAGAGCTCGCCGATCTCGCCATGATGTTCGTTGCCGAGCCGGTGCTCGATCCGGCCGAACTCGCCGCGAAGATGAAGCCCGGCTCGCGCGAGGCGCTGCTGGCGTTTGCCGACCGCGTTGGCGCGGCCGGCCATTCGGCCGAGGCGAATGCGGCGCTGATCCGCACCGTCTGCGAAGAGGCGGGGATCAAGATGCCCGCCTTCGGCATGCCGATCCGCTTGCTGGTCTTCGGCCGCGCCCAGACGCCGGCCGTCGATGCGGTGCTCGCGCTCCTGCCGCCGCGGCAGATCGCGGCGCGGATTCGCCAGGGGCTCGATCGCCTGCCGCCGGCGGCCTGAGTCGCCGGTCCCGGCCGGCCGACATGAACTGAGTCAAGGCGCCGCCGCGGCGCTGATGCCACCCTCACGCTTCTTTTCGGTGGGGGAGGGTCCGTATGGAACTCGTTTGCCCGGCTGGCAGCCTGACGGCGGTGAAGATCGCGATCGAGGCTGGCGCCGATGCGGTCTACGTCGGCTTGCGCGACGATACCAACGCGCGGCGCTTCGCGGGCCTGAACCTCGATGCGCGCGAACTCGAGCAGGCGGTTGCCATCGCCCATGCGCGCCGACGACGCCTGTTTCTCGCCGTCAATACCTATGTCCGCCCCGGCGCGGGCGAGCGCTGGGAGCGCGCGGTCGAACTCGCGGCGACGCTTGGCGTCGATGCGCTGATCGTCGCCGACATCGGCCTGCTCGCCCATGCGAGCCGGCGCTATCCGGAGCTGCCCCTGCACCTGTCGGTGCAGGGCTCGGCCACCAATCCGGCGGCGCTCGCCTTCTATCACGAGCGCTACGGCATCCGGCGCGCGGTCCTGCCCCGGGTCCTGTCGCTCGCCCAGGTCGCGCAGGTCGCGCAGGACAGCCCGGTGCCGGTCGAGGTGTTCGGCTTCGGCAGCCTGTGCATCATGGCCGAGGGGCGTTGCCACCTGTCGTCCTACCTGACCGGGGAGTCGCCCAATCTCGGCGGCGCCTGCTCGCCGGCCAGTGCGGTGCGCTGGCAGCGCGATGGCGACGTGCTGAGCGCGCGCCTGAACGAGGTGCTGATCGATCGCTTCGAACCCGATGAGCGGGCCGGCTATCCGACCCTGTGCAAGGGGCGCTTCGTGGTCGAGGGCCAGCGCCTGCATGCGATCGAGGAGCCCGCCAGCCTCAATACCATCGACCTGATCCCCCGGCTCGCCGGGATCGGCGTGGCCGCGATCAAGATCGAGGGGCGCCAGCGCAGCCCCGCCTATGTGGAGAAGGTGACGCGTGTCTGGCGCGAGGCGCTCGATGCCTTCGCGGCCACGGGCGATGACTTCGATGTGCGGCCGCATTGGCAGCGGACCCTGGCCGGCCTGTCCGAAGGCAGCCAGACGACCCTCGGCGCCTACCACCGGCCATGGCAATGAAGATGAAGGCGAAATGAAGACGAAAGCGGATCTCCGGCTCAGCCTCGGGCCGGTGCTGTTCTACTGGCCGAAGGATGTCCTGCTCGAGTTCTATGCGCGGATGGTCGAGTTGCCGCTCGACGTGATCTATCTTGGCGAGACGGTCTGCGCCAAGCGGCGCGCGATGTCGCGCCAGGACTGGATCGCGCTCGCGCGCGACCTTGCCGGCGCGAGCCGGGCCGAGGTAGTGCTCTCGGGCATGGCGCTCATCGAGGCCGCTTCGGAGCTCTCGAGCCTGCGGCGGCTGTGCGAGAACGGCGAGTTCACCGTCGAGGCCAACGACATGGCGGCGGTCCGCTTTCTCTCGGAGCAGCGGGTGCCGTTCGTTGCCGGGCCGGCGCTCAATCTCTACAGCGGCGCGAGCCTCGCCGAGTTGCTCGGCTGCGGCATGACGCGCTGGGTGCCGCCGGTGGAGTGCCCCGGCGCGCTGGTCGCCGGCGCGCTGGCTGAACTCGACGCGGCGAACCTGGCCCGGCCCGAGGTCGAGGTGTTCGCTCATGGCTACCTCCCGCTCGCCTACTCGGCGCGCTGCTTCACCGCGCGCCTGGCCAACCGCGCCAAGGACGACTGCGGCTTTCGCTGCATCGATTACCCGGCCGGTGTGCCGGTCACGTCGCAGGAGGGCGAACCCCTGTTCACCCTCAACGGCGTGCAGACGATGTCGGGCCGCATCAGCGACCTGCTCGGCGACCTCGGCGATCTCGTGGCGAAGGGCGCCGATATCCTGCGCATCAGCCCCGGCCTGGATGCGGCGGAGGTGGTTGAGGCATTCGACCGGGTCCGCGGTGGCGGGCTCGCGCCGCCGGTTGCCGATGAGTGCAGCGGCTACTGGCATGGCCGACCCGGCATGGATCGTGTTGCCGGGGAATTTCCCGAGGACGGGTCGGATGCCCGCGCCTGAAACCTTGCTGCTCCAGGTCCTGGACCGGGTGTTGCCACGGGTCGCGCGCCTGCCGCGGCCGCTGCAGGCGGTGGTGCTGCAGCCCCTGCTGCAGGCCGCGTTGGCCGCGCCGATCAGGGCGGGGCGCTTCGACTTCCTCGGTGGGCGGTGGGTCCGGATCGAGATCGTCGACCTCGACATCGGCTGGAGCCTGCGCGTCGCGGGCAAGCGCCTGGTTCTCGAGGCGCAGGCACCGGCGGACGTCCGGGTTGCCGCCGCCTGGCGGGACCTGCTGATGCTGGCGAGCCGCCATGAGGACCCCGACGCGCTGTTCTTCCGGCGCCGCCTCGCGATCGACGGCGACACCGAGCTGGGCCTGGAGGTGAAGAACCTGATCGACGGCCTCGATGCGCAGGAATTGCCGGCGCCGCTGTGGTCGGCCCTGCGCCGGCTTGGCGCCGAGGCGGCGCGGCAGGGCACGCCGTAGCGACCCGCTGCCGCGCCACCGATTAGAATCGGGTTCTTTGGCGTGGAAGGCGGCGATGGCGGGCAACACCTTCGGGCAACTTTATTGCGTGACGACCTTCGGGGAGTCCCACGGACCCGCGATCGGTTGCGTCGTCGACGGCTGCCCACCGGGCCTGGCATTGTCGGAAGCCGATATCCAGCCCGACCTCGATCGTCGTCGCCCCGGCACCTCGCGCCATGTGACCCAGCGCCAGGAGCCTGACCAGGTCGAGATCCTCTCGGGTGTCTTCGAGGGCCACACCACCGGCACCCCGATCGCCTTGCTGATCCGCAACCAGGACGCCCGCAGCAAGGACTACGGCGATATCGCGCTCACCTTTCGCCCGGGCCACGCCGACTACACCTACCTGCACAAGTACGGCAGGCGCGACCACCGGGGTGGCGGCCGCAGTTCGGCCCGGCTCACCGCGCCGGCGGTGGCGGCCGCGGCCATCGCCCGCAAGTGGCTCGGCATGCAGTACGGCATCGTGATCCGGGGCTGGATGTCGCAACTCGGCGAGATCCCCATTCCCTTCGAGGATGCCGACCAGATCCATCGCAATGCCTTCTTCGCGCCCAACGCGGGCATCGTGCCGCGGCTCGAGGCGGCAATGGACGACTTGCGCCGGGCGGGCGATTCGATCGGGGCCCGCATCGACGTCGAGGCCCGCGGCGTGCCGGCCGGTCTGGGCGAGCCGCTCTACGACAAGCTCGACGCCGACATCGCCTACGCCATGATGGGCATCAATGCAGTGAAGGGCGTCGAGATCGGCGCCGGTTTCTCGTGCATCGCCGAGCGCGGCAGCATTCACGGCGACGAGCTTACGCCAGGCGGTTTCGTGGGCAATCGCGCCGGCGGCGTGCTCGGCGGCATTTCGACGGGCCAGCCGATCCGGGTTTCGCTCGCGATCAAGCCGACTTCGAGCATCCGCAGTCCGCGCCGATCGGTCGACCTCGCTGGCGCGCCCACCGTGGTCCAGACACTGGGTCGCCATGATCCTTGCGTCGGCATCCGGGCCGCGCCGATTGCCGAGGCGATGCTCGCCCTGGTGTTGATGGACCATGCCCTGCGACACCGCGCCCAGAATGCCGACGTGGTCGTGCCGGCGCAGCCCATTCCCGGGGTCGCGCCCGACGGCGCCTGAACCTGCATGGTCGGCCCCGGCGGCGCGGCGGCGGCTCGCGCCGAACGGCAGGTGCGAGCCCTGTACTTTTGCTACTTCGGCTACGTCGGCACACTTTCGCCCTACCTGAGCCTGTACTTCGAGGCCAGTGGCTATTCGGTGGCGCAGATCGGCGTGTTGCTGGCCGTTCCCCAGGCCTTGCGCATATTCGCCCCGCCGGCCTGGGGCCTGCTGGCCGATCGCACTGGTGCCGCCGGCCGGCTGCTGGTGGCAAGCGCGCTGCTCACCACGCTGTTCGTGGTGCTCCTGCCCTGGGCCGCGGCGCGGGGCCAGGCGGCGACGCTGCTGCTGCTCGCAGCGCTTTTCTTCGCCAGCGCCGGAATCACCCCGATCGCCGAATCCACCGCCCTGGGGCTGGCCGGTGGCGACCCCGGTCGCTATGGCGCCATGCGGCTATGGGGTTCGGTGGGCTTCGTGGTCGCGGTGGTAGTGGTCGGGCCGGCGCTCGACCTGACGGGCGCCACGACGCTGCCCTGGTACCTCGCGGCGATTGCCGGCGGCATCGCCGTGGTGGGTTTGCGGCTCGCCGGCCTCGCGGGGCCGCCGCGAACGGCGCCCGCGGTACGGTTGCGCACCCGCCTGGGCGAGCGCCCGATCGTCGCTTTCTTCGTCGCCAACTTCCTGATGTTGTTCGCGCATGCGGCGCTCTACGTGCTTTTCTCGCTCTACCTGCAGCGCCACGGCTATTCGAAGACCGCCATCGGCCTCTTCTGGGCGGTCAGCGTGCTCGCCGAGATTGCCCTGTTCCGCTGGCAGTCGGTCCTGTTCTCCCGGTTTTCCGCGACGACCCTGTTCGCCTTCTCGATCGGAATCGCCGCGCTGCGCTTCGCCCTGGTCGGGGTATCGGCGGGCGGGCTCGCGCTGCTGGTCTTCTCCCAGCTGTTGCACGCGATCACCTTCGGCCTGCATCACAGTGCGTCGATGGCCTTGCTGCATCGGTGGTTCGAACCGGCGCAGCAAGCGCGTGCCCAGGCCTTGTTCATCACCATCGGCTATGGTTGCGGCGGAACGCTCGGCGGGCTGGCGATGAGCGCGGTGTGGGAGAATGATTCCCCGGAAATGGCTTTCGCAGGCGCGAGTCTTGCTGCTGCGGCCGGCTTCCTGGTGGCATTGGCCTGTGCCGATCGCTCGGCCGGGCGTGACCAAGCGGAGGAAACGATTCGATGAGCTTCCCGACCAGGCATTCCGCCGCCGGCATCGGCCGCAGCGCCAGGCTCGCGGCTTTGATGATCGCGGCCATGCTCGGGGTCGCCTGTACCTCGGTGCAGACGACCCGCGGCGGCGTCGTCGGCGTCGAGCGCACCCAGCGCATGTCCACCCTCGTTTCCGAAGCCGACCTGCGCGACGGCGCCGTCAAGGCCTATGCGCAGGTAGTGGGCGAGGCGAAGCAGAAGGGCCAGCTCAACGTGCCCGCGGCCCAGCAGCGCCGGGTTGACCAGATTGCCAAGCGGCTGATCGCGGCCACCCCGTCCTTCCGTCCCGACGCGAAGAACTGGAACTGGGAGGTCACGGTCATCAAGTCCGACGAAGTCAATGCCTGGTGCATGCCTGGCGGCAAGATCGCCGTCTACACCGGCCTGATCGACAAGCTGCAGGCGACCGATGCCGAACTGGCCGCCGTCATCGGCCACGAGATCGCGCACGCCTTGCGCGAACATTCCCGCGAGCGCGCATCCGAGCAAGTCACCTCCGGCCTGCTGTTGCAGGGCGCGGTGCTGCTGGCCGGCGGCGGGCAGGGCACGCTCGACATGGCGCAACTCGCCTACCAGGTCACGGTCGGCCTGCCGCACAGCCGGCTGCACGAGACCGAGGCCGACCGGATCGGGGTCGAACTCGCGGCGCGCGCCGGCTACGATCCGCGCGGCGCGATCAGCGTGTGGCAAAAAATGGCCAAGCTCGGTGGCGGCGGACAGTCGGAGTTCCTGAGCACGCACCCGTCGGCCGAGACCCGCATTCAGGACCTCGAGGTCTATGCCCGCCGGGTCGAGCCGCTATACAAGGGGGCGGCAGGCCGCTAAGTGAGCCGGGCCGGCCATGCGTGGCCCGAAGCGGCCTCGATGGTGCGCATGGCATAATGGAGCCTCGCCATCGACGGCGGGCGCCGCAGGCAGCCCCCTTTGGCTTTTTTGATGCCGGCCGATGGCCGGCATTTTGCCGATGGCCGGCAACACTTTTGACAGGTCTTCCATGTCGCTGACGCCCCGCACGCTCTACGACAAGCTCTGGGACGAGCATGTCGTTCACCAGGAAGCCGACGGTACCGCGCTGATCTATATCGACCGGCACCTGCTGCACGAAGTCACCAGCCCGCAGGCCTTCGAGGGCCTGCGCATCGCCGGTCGCGATCCGTGGCGTGTGTCGGCGAACATCGCAGTGGTCGACCACAACGTACCGACCACCGATCGCTCGGTCGGCATCGCCGACCCGATCTCCCGCCTGCAGGTCGAGACCCTGGACGACAACGCCCGCGAGTACGGCCTGGCGTACTTCGACATCGCCGACCGGCGCCAGGGTATCGTCCATGTCATCGGCCCGGAGCAGGGGGCGACCCTGCCCGGCATGACGGTCGTCTGCGGCGATTCGCACACCAGCACCCATGGCGCCTTCGCCTGCCTTGCGTTCGGCATCGGCACTTCCGAAGTCGAGCATGTGCTCGCCACCCAGACCCTGGTCGCCCGCAAGATGAAGAACATGCTGGTGCGGGTCGAGGGGCGCCCGGGGCGGGGCGTCACCGCCAAGGACATCGTGCTTGCCGTCATCGGTCGCATCGGTACCGCCGGCGGCACCGGCCACGCCATCGAGTTCGCCGGCAGCGCGATCCGCGCGCTCTCGATGGAAGGCCGCATGACCGTCTGCAACATGGCGATCGAGGCGGGCGCGCGCGCCGGGATGGTCGCCGCCGACCAGACCACCATCGACTACCTGCGCGGCCGGCCGCTGGCGCCCGACGGCGCCGACTGGGACCGGGCGGTTGCCTACTGGAAGACGCTGCATTCCGACGAAGGCGCGCGCTTCGATACCGTCATCGACATCGACGCGAGCGCGATCGTGCCGCACGTCACCTGGGGGACGTCGCCCGAGATGGTCGTCCCCGTCGACGGCCGGGTGCCCGACCCCGATCGCGAGCGCGATCCGGTGCGCCGCGAGGGCATCGAGCGGGCCCTCCAGTACATGGGCCTCGAACCGAACACCGCGATCACCGATATCCGGATCGACAAGGTGTTCATCGGTTCGTGCACCAACTCCCGCATCGAGGACCTGCGCCAGGCGGCCGCCGTGGTGCGCGGCCGGCACAAGGCCGGCAACGTGAAGCTCGCGATGGTCGTGCCGGGCTCCGGCCTGGTCAAGGCCCAGGCCGAGGCCGAAGGGCTCGACAAGGTCTTCCTGGCCGCCGGCTTCGAATGGCGCGAACCCGGCTGCTCGATGTGCCTGGCCATGAACGCCGACCGGCTCGACCCGGGCGAGCGCTGCGCTTCCACCTCGAACCGCAACTTCGAAGGGCGCCAGGGCGCGGGTGGCCGAACCCACCTGGTCAGCCCCGCCATGGCCGCCGCGGCTGGCGTGGCCGGCCACTTCGTCGACATTCGCTGATTCCTTGCCCAACCCGCTCCGATCATGAAAAAAATCGTCAATGGCCTGCTTCTGATCGCATTCATCACCGGGCTTGCCGCCTGCAACACCGTCGAGGGCATGGGCCGCGACATCGAGCGCGCGGGCGAGAAGATCCAGCAGAAGGCCCAATAGGGCAGGGATCCATTCCATGGACAAGCTCACCCTCCATCGCGGCATCGTCGCGCCGCTCGACCGGGCCAACGTCGACACCGACGCGATCATTCCGAAGCAGTTCCTGAAGTCGATCAAGCGTTCGGGTTTCGGGCCGAACCTGTTCGACGAATGGCGCTACCTCGATGTCGGCGAGCCCGGCATGGACAACAGCAGGCGGCCGCTCAATCCGGACTTCGTGCTCAACCAGGCGCGCTACCAGGGGGCGTCGATCCTGCTCGCGCGCAAGAACTTCGGCTGTGGCAGCTCCCGCGAGCATGCGCCCTGGGCCCTGCTCGACTACGGTTTCCGGGTGGTCATCGCGCCGTCGTTCGCCGACATCTTCTACAACAACTGCTTCAAGAACGGCGTGCTGCCGATCGTGCTGGCCGAGTCCGAGGTCGATCGCCTGTTCGGCGAGGTGGCCGCGTTCCCGGGTTTCCAGCTCACCGTCGACCTGCCCGAGCAGGTGGTTCGCACCGAGAACGACTCGCTGCACTACCGCTTCGAGGTGGATGCCCATCGCAAGTACTGCCTCGTCAACGGCCTCGACGACATCGGCCTGTCGCTGCGCCATGCGGACCTGATCCGCGAGTACGAGACCAGGCGCCTGCAGGACAAGCCCTGGCTGGGCAAGATGCTCGCCGACTGACGCGGCGCCAGGCAAGGCAAGGGAAACCACTCCCGCCCGGGCCGGACGCCAGGGTGGGAGTTCTTCAATGGGGGTCGACGCCGAAACGGCGCGCCCGGACGATCATGAAACGACAAGGGACGAGAGGATGAAGATCGCAGTGCTGCCCGGTGACGGCATCGGACCGGAGATCACCGCCCAGGCGGTTCGAGTGCTGGAGGCGCTTGCCGCCGACGGCCTCGCGCTCGAGATGGACAGCGCCCCGGTCGGTGGCGCGGCCTTCGATGCGGCCGGCGATCCACTGCCCGTCGATACCCTGGCGCTGTGCGAGGCTTCCGACGCGATCCTGTTCGGCTCGGTCGGCGGCCCCGCGTACGACAGCTTGCCGCGTCCGCAACGCCCCGAGCAAGGCCTGCTGCGCCTGCGCAAGCACTTCGACCTGTTCGCCAACCTGCGACCGGCGTTGGTCTATCCGGAGCTCGCGCATGCCTCGTCCCTGCGCCCCGAACTGGTCGCCGGCCTCGACATCCTGATCATCCGGGAGCTGACCGGGGATATCTACTTCGGCCAGCCACGCGGCATCCGGCAGACCGAATCCGGCGAGCGCGAGGGCTTCGACACCATGCGCTATACCGAAGGCGAGATCCGCCGGATCGCTCGGACTGCGTTCGAAGCGGCCCGCAAGCGGGATGGACGGGTCTGTTCGGTGGACAAGGCGAACGTGCTCGAGACCACCCAGTTGTGGCGTGATGTGGTCACGGAAACCCATGCGGACTTCCCGGACATCGCGCTATCGCACATGTACGTGGACAATGCGGCTATGCAACTGGTGCGCGCGCCCAGGCAGTTCGACGTGATCGTGACCGGAAACATGTTTGGCGACATCCTCTCGGATGAGGCCTCGATGCTGACCGGCTCGATCGGGATGCTGCCGAGCGCTTCGCTCAATGCCCGCGGTTTCGGGCTCTACGAGCCGATTCACGGCTCGGCGCCCGACATCGCGGGGCAGGACAGGGCGAACCCGCTGGCGACGATCATTTCGGCGGCGATGCTGTTGCGCTATTCGCTCGACCAGGAAGCCGCCGCGCAGCGCATCGAGCGAGCCGTCTCGCGGGTACTCGCGAGCGGGCTGCGGACCGCCGACATCGCGGCCGAGGGCGAGGCAACGATCGGCACAGTGGCGATGGGCGACGCGGTGCTCGCGGCGCTCTGAAGGCCTCCGGAACAGGGCGGTGCGCGCACCGCGAAGCTTCAGATCGGGAAGACGGACATGGGCATGAAACTCGGAATGGTCGGCTGGCGTGGCATGGTCGGCTCGGTGCTGATGCAGCGGATGCATGAGGAAGGCGACTTCGATCGCGTTGAACCGACCTTCTTCAGTACCTCGAATGCCGGCGGCCGGGCACCCCTGGGCGCGGCGCCCCTGGCCGATGCGAACTCGATCGACGCACTCGCCGCGATGGACGTGATCATCACCTGCCAGGGCGGGGACTACACCACGGCGATCCATCCCCGGTTGCGCGCCGCGGGCTGGAACGGCTACTGGATCGATGCGGCGTCGACCCTGCGCATGAAGGACGACGCGGTCATCGTGCTCGATCCGCTCAACCGCGCGGTCATCGACGGGGCGCTCGAGGTCGGCCGGCGCGACTTCATCGGCGGCAACTGCACCGTGAGCCTGATGATGATGGCCCTGAACGGCCTGTTCGCCGAGGATCTCGTCGAATGGATCACCGCCATGACCTACCAGGCGGCTTCGGGCGCCGGCGCCCAGAACATGCGCGAACTGATCACCCAGATGGGCCAGTTGCATGCGAGCGCCGCCGACCTGCTCGCCGATCCGGGTTCGGCGATCCTCGAGATCGACCGGCGGGTCGCCGATGCGATGCGCTCGACCGATTTCGCGACCGAGAATTTCGGGGCGCCCCTGGCGGGAAGCCTGATCGCCTGGATCGACAAGGATCTCGGCGATGGCATGTCGCGCGAGGAATGGAAGGGCGACGCCGAGTGCAACAAGATCATGGGCCGGCCGGCGAACGGGCCCGGCCATGTGCCGATCGAAAGCCTGTGCGTCCGGATCGGGGCGATGCGTTGCCATAGCCAGGCCCTGACGATCAAGCTGCGGCGCGATCTTCCCTTGCCGGAAATCGAATCACTGATCGCGCACGGAAATGAGTGGGTCAGATATATCGAAAATAGTCGGGATGCGAGTATTGCCGGCCTGTCGCCGGCGGCCGTCACCGGCCAGCTCGACATCGCGGTCGGCCGAATTCGCAAGCTGGCGATCGGCCCGCAGTACATCAGCGCCTTCACGGTTGGCGATCAGCTGCTCTGGGGCGCCGCTGAGCCGCTGCGCCGTATGCTCGGCATCCTGGCCTCGCGATAATGTGGTATTCGCGAATCCGTGGGGTGGGAGATCGCCCCGCGAATTGGTGAGGCCATTCATCATCGTCAACCTGGAACAACATCCGCTGAATGCGAGCGAACCTTCTGCTTTGCTTCAGCTTGCGAGGGCAAGTTACTGATGTTAGCCTCAAAAGATCGAGAAGCACGTCTGGGGAAAACCGTGCCGTCACGGAAAATCAAAACGAACCAACCCCGACTCGTGCCTACACCGGCGGCCCTTGGGGTCGCCGTTGCATTGGCCGTTTCCGGGGGACTGTTCCTTCCACATGATGCTGATGCCGCCGGGCTCGGGCGCCTGACCGTCCAGTCAGCGCTCGGGCAGCCGCTCCAGGCCGAGGTGGAGATCACCTCCCTTTCCCCGGACGAGTCCTCCTCGCTGTCGGCGAAGCTCGCCACGCCGGAAGCCTTCCGGCAAGCCGGCCTCGAATACAACCCGGCCCTGACCGGCCTGAATTTCCGGATCGACCGCCGCTCCGACGGGCGGGCAGTGGTCCGGATTTCGTCGGCACGGCCGATCAACGAACCCTTCGTCGACCTGCTGGTCGAATTGAATTGGGCTTCGGGCAAATTCGCCCGCGAATACACTTTCCTGCTCGATCCGCCCGAATTGCAGGTCGGTCGGGCCAATACGGTCGAAGGCACCGGCGCTGCGCCGGTGGCGCCGCAAGTCGCTGCCGCCAGCCCCGCACCCGCGCCCGCGGCGGCGATGACCGCTCCCGCGGCCCGGGCGGCCGCGCCGGCTCCCCAGGCGCCGGCACCGGCTGCCGCGCCGCCTGCGCAGGCACCTGCGCAAGCACCGGTGGCGCAGCGTCCCGCCGCCGCGCCGGCTCCCGCTCCCGCGCCTTCCCGGCCGGCGTCGGTCGAGGTCGGCCGTGGCGACACGCTTGCCGCGATCGCGGAACAGGTCCGTCCGTCGGGCGTATCGCTCAACCAGGCGATCGTCTCGATCTACCGCGCCAATCCGGATGCCTTCTTCGGCGGGGTGCACCAGATGCGCTCCGGGCAGACCCTCAGCATCCCGAGCGAAGGCGAGATGCGTTCGCTCTCGTCGGCCGAGGTGGCCGCCGAGATGCGCTCGAGCCTGCGGGCATTCAACGAATACCGGAACCGCCTCGCGAGCAATGCCCGCGAGGTTGGTGGCCAGCAGGGCGGGCAGCAGGCCAGCGGCGCGGTCGGCCAGGCGCAGCAGCCGGCCGAGTCGGCCGTCGCCGGTGACCAGCTGAGGCTCTCGACCGGCGGCACGGGCACCGGCGTGGCCGGTGCGGCCACCGGCTCGCAGGCGGCGGATTCCGCCGAGGTGAGCGTGGCGCGCGACAATGCGCTGCGCGAGTCGCAGTCGCGCGTCGAGGAACTCGAGAAGAACGTCGGCGACCTGCAGCGCCTGCTCGAACTCAAGAACCGGCAACTCGCCGATCTCGAGCAGCAGCTCACCCAGGCCCGCCAGGCCGGAACCGCCGCGACCGGAACGATCGCCGCACCGGCGCCGTCGACGACCGCGGATGCGGCGGCGACTGCGGCTGGTGTCGCATCAGGCGCCGAGGCGGCTGCCGGCTCCGCGCCGGACAGCGCCCCGGCGGCGACCGATTCCACCCCGGCCGGGGCGACGGACACCGACACGGCCGCTGGCCAGTCGAGCGCGCCGATGGCGGGCGCGACCAGCGGCCAGGACAGCCCCGCCGCGGCGGACTCGATGGGCACGGCGCCGACCGAGTCGACGACCACGCCGGCCGAGCCGGCCGCCCAGGCGCCGGCCATGGCAGGTTCCGATGCGCAGGCGCCGGCCGAGTCGGCAGCGCCGGTGCCCGTGCCCGCCCCGGCGGCCGAGGCGTCCGCACCGGCAGTGACCCCGGCCCCCGCGGCCGAGCCGGCGCCGGCCCCGGCGACCGTGCCGAGCTTCCTCGACGAACTGCGCGAGAACCCCTACGTCCTGCTCGGCGGTGGCGCCCTGATCCTGCTCGGCGGCTTCTACATGTGGTACAGCCACCGGCGCCGCAAGTCGGCCGAGAACTTCGAGGACAGCCTGGGCGGCACCGACGCCTTCACCGCGAACTCCCTGTTCGGAACCACCGGTGGCCAGAACGTCGACACCTCCAACAGCCTGTTTTCCACCAATATCCGCGACAGCGGGGTGGACGTGCACTCGACCGAGGTCGATCCGATCGCGGAAGCCGAGGTCTACATCGCCTACGGCCGCGAGGCGCAGGCCGAGGAGATCCTCAAGGAAGCCCTCAAGAAGCAGCCCGAGCGCCACGCGATCCGTCTCAAGCTGCTCGAGATCCACGCCGGGCGCAAGGACGTCGCCTCGTTCAACGAACTGGCCCGCGAGATGTACGAGCAGGCCGGCGGCACCAACGAGGAATGGCCGAAGGTCGTGACCCTCGGCCTGTCGATCGATCCCGAGAATTCGCTCTACACCGGTCGCGATGACGGCGACGTGGCGCGTTCGGGCGGTATCGGCGCGGCGGGTGCCGCGGGTGCGATGGCCGGCGCGGCGGGCCTGATCGAAGCGCTCGACTCGCCGCCGGGCACGAGCGCGGACGAGCCGCAGGCGCGCGCCGAATCCGACGCGATCAGCGACCTGGATTTCTCGCTCCCGGGCGACACCCAGGATACCTTCGCCTCGACCACCGCCGTTTCACCCGATCCGGCCGGCGAGCCGGTGGACGACTCCGGGCTCGACTTCTCGATCGACATCGATTCGCGCATCGGGGACTCCGACGATCCCTCGTCCTTCGGCGAGGATGCGATCTCCGACATCGACCTGCCTTCGCTCGATCTCGGCGAACCGGCGGCCCCGGCCGGCCCGGGCCAGCCCGGCGGGACGACGTCGACCAGCGAATCGGAACTCAGTCGTGCCCTCGACGGCCGCATCGACCTGCCTTCGCTCGACCTCGGCGACGATGCCGGGTTCGCGACGACCGGCGTGCGGCGGGTGGCGAGCGAGGTGGCCGCCGACCTGGGCGACTTCAACGTCGACATTCCTTCGCTCGAGACCCTGCGCGGGCCCGCCGATGTCGAGGCGACCGCGGTCGACCTCTCGTCGATCGGCCTCGATCTCTCGCCCGAGAGTATCTCCGGGCCGGGAGCGAGCGGCGACGGGAGCCGCTGGCAGGAGATGGCGACCAAGCTCGACCTGGCCTCGGCGTACGAGGAAATCGGCGACAAGGAGGGTGCCCGCGAACTGCTCGAGGAAGTGGTTCGTGGCGGGGACTCGGAACAACAACAGAAAGCACGATCGATGCTTTCAAAAATAAATTAGGTCCAGCCAGGGACCTTTTCACGGGGAAGCCTGGCTTCCCCGTTTTTGTTTGGACCGAGCCCCGTGCAGCGCATCGCCCTGACCCTCGCCTATGATGGCTCCCGCTTCGATGGCTGGCAGACCCAGCCGTCGGGGCGGACGGTGCAGGATGTGCTCGAGGCGTCGATCGCAGCGCTCGCCGGGCATCCGGTGAGGGTGGTTTGCGCCGGGCGCACCGACGCGGGGGTCCATGCCACCGCCCAGGTGGTGCATTTCGATACGTCGGCGCAGCGGCCGCTCCAGGCCTGGGTGCGAGGGGTCAATGCCCGCCTTCCCGAGGCGGTGGCCGTTCTCGACGCGCGCCTTGCGCCCACCGACTTCCATGCGCGCTACTCGGCGCTGCGCCGGCATTACACCTACCTGCTGCATTGCGCGCCGGTGGCCCATCCGCTGCTCGCGGGGCGGGTCGGCTGGGCATTCCGGCCGATCGACGTGGCGGCCATGCGGTCGGCCGCGGCCTGCCTGCTCGGCGAGCATGATTTCAGTGCCTTCCGGGCCGCGCAGTGCCAGGCGAAAAGCCCCGTGCGAACCCTCGAACGGCTCGCGATGACATCGCTGGCCGACATGGTGGTGTTCGAGTTCACCGCCAACGCCTTCCTGCACCACATGGTGCGCAACATCGTCGGCGCGCTGGTGGCGGTCGGCGCGGGCCGCCAGCCGCCGGGATGGGTCGCGCAACTGCTCGCTTCGCGCGACCGCCGCCAGGGCGCGGCGACCTTCGCGGGGGCGGGCTTGTACCTGGCCGGCGTCGATTATGATGGGGATATCGGCGTGCATGTCGGCCGGGCGTCGGGCCTGGCCGGACTGTCGGCCCTGGTCGGCTCGGTGGCGACACCGGGCGGATCGCTGTCGGGGCCGAGCCGTGCAGGGGATTCACCATGAGGACAAGGATCAAGTTCTGCGGGCTGGTGCGGGCGGTCGATGTCGATGCCGCCGTCTCCCTGGGCGCCGATCTCGTCGGCTTCGTGTTCTATGCCCGGAGCCCCCGGGCGGTCGACGTCCAGACCGCGGCGAGACTGCGGGCGCGGCTGCCGTCCTACGTCGGCGCGGTCGGCTTGTTCGTCAACGAGGTGCCGGCGCGCGCGGCCCAGATCGCCTACGCCGCCCGGCTCGACCTGCTGCAGTTCCATGGCGACGAGAGCCCGGCCGTCTGCGCCGATACGGCCCGGCGCGCCGGCCTGCCGTGGTGGCGGGCGCTGCGGGTCGGCGACGGCGCCGGTTTGCTAGAATCGCTTGCTGGTCATCGGGATGCCGAAGCGGTGTTGCTCGATGCCGATTCGAGGTCCTACGGCGGCAGCGGCCAGGCTTTCGACTGGTCGCGGGTGCCGACCGGGCACGATCGCCCGATTGTGCTGGCCGGGGGCCTGACCCCCGAGACGGTGGGCGAGGGCATCGAGCGACTCGCTCCAATGGCGGTCGATGTCTCCAGCGGGATCCAGGGCGATGATCCCCGGACCAAGGATGCCGCGAAGATGGCGCGTTTCGTCGCCGCGGTGATGCAGGCCGACGCCAGGCGGGCGGCCAGGTGATGGACGCGCCGACGCAACACAGGAACCGATGAAGCCTTACGACCTACCCGACGCGAGGGGGCATTTCGGCCCCTATGGCGGCACTTTCGTCTCCGAGACGCTGGTCCATGCGCTCGACGAACTGCGCGCCGCGTACGAGCACTATCGGGACGACCCGGAGTTCGTTGCCGAGTTCCGCGACGAACTCGAGCATTTCGTCGGCCGACCGAGCCCCATCTACCATGCGCGACGCTGGTCGAAACAGCTGGGCGGCGCGCAGATCCTGCTCAAGCGCGAAGACCTCAACCATACCGGCGCCCACAAGATCAACAACGTGATCGGCCAGGCGCTGCTCGCCCGGCGCATGGGCAAGCAGCGGATCATCGCCGAGACCGGCGCCGGCCAGCACGGCGTCGCGACCGCCACGATCTGCGCGCGCTACGGCATGGAGTGCATCGTCTACATGGGCGCCGAAGACGTGCAGCGCCAGGCCCAGAACGTCTACCGGATGAAGCTGCTGGGCGCGACCGTGGTGCCGGTCGAATCCGGCTCGCGAACCCTGAAGGACGCGCTCAACGAGGCGATGCGCGACTGGGTCACCAATGTGGAGACGACCTTCTACATCATCGGCACGGTCGCCGGCCCGCATCCGTACCCGGCGATGGTGCGCGACTTCCAGTGCGTGATCGGCGAGGAATGCCGCTGGCAGATGCCCAGGATGATGGGGCGCCAGCCCGACATGATCGTCGCCTGCGTCGGCGGCGGCTCGAACGCCATCGGCATCTTCCATCCGTACATCGATGAGCCCGGCGTCGAACTGGTCGGGGTCGAGGCCGGTGGCGACGGCCTGGCCTCCGGCCGCCATGCCGCCTCGCTCAACGGCGGCTCGCCGGGCGTGCTGCATGGCAACCGCACCTACCTGCTGCAGAACGACGATGGGCAGATTCTCGACGGCCATTCCATCTCGGCCGGCCTCGACTATCCCGGCGTCGGGCCGGAACAT
>CAYZBJ010000041.1:0-10626 GCA_964476625.1 uncultured Burkholderiaceae bacterium
AAATGGGGTCAGACACCATTAATTGGAAATTAATGGTGTCTGACCCCATTTCCGGACCCCATTTCCGAGAACGGGCGGTCAGCCCGCCCCGAGCGGAACTCCCGCGCGATCCGGCCAGCCCGCCAGGAGACCCGGGATGCCGCCGGCCGGCACCGGGCGCGACGTATAGAAGCCCTGGATCATGTCGCAGCCCTGCTCGCGCAGGGCCACCGCCTGGTCGGCGTCCTCGACCCCCTCGGCGACCGTCTCGATCGACAGCGCGCGCGCGAGGGCGACGATGGTGTTCACGATCGCCCGGGTGTCCTCGCGCGAGCAGAGCTCGTGCACGAAGGCGCGGTCGATCTTCAGGGTGTCGAAGGGGAAGCGGCGCAGGTAGGCGAGCGAGGAATAGCCGGTGCCGAAGTCGTCGAGCGCGATCCGCACGCCGAGCGCCTTGAGGCGGCGCAGGGTGGCGATCGCCGCCGCGCCCTCGCTCACGAAGACCGTTTCGGTGATCTCGAGCTCGAGTCGCTGCGCCGGCAGGCCGCTGGCCTTGAGCGCGGCGTCGACGCTGCTGGCGATCGAGCCGCTCATCGCCTGCATCGGCGACACATTGACCGCGAGGTGCACCCGTTCGGGCCATGTGGTTGCCTCGGCGCAGGCCTCGCGCAGCACCCACTCGCCAAGGCTGTCGATCAGGCCCGCCTCCTCGGCGATCGGGATGAACTCCGAGGGCGGGATCGCGCCGAGTTGCGGATGCTGCCAGCGCAGCAGCGCTTCGAAGCGGGCGATCCGCCAGTCGGCCAGGCCGATCTGCGCCTGGTAGTGCACCGACAGCTCCTTGCGCTCGATCGCGCTGCGCAGCGCATGTTCGATCGCCAGCCGGCGGCGGCTGATCGAGCCCATCTCGGCCTCGTAGAGCTGCCAGGTGCCCTTGCCGGCAGCCTTGGCCGCGTAGAGCGCGAGGTCGGCGGCCACCATCAGCTGGTCGGCCCGCTTAGCGATCTCGGCGTGGCCGGCCACCGGGGCGATGCCGATGCTCACGCCGATCGGCGCGGTCACCTGGCCGATCACGACCGGTTCGTTCAGTCCCTGCAGGATGCGGTTGGCGATCGCGCAGGCGTCGGCCTCGATCATGCAGTGGCGCAGCAGCACCGCGAACTCGTCGCCCCCGATGCGCGCGACCACGTCCTCGTCGCGCACCGCACGGCGCAGGCGGGCGCCGACCTCGCGCAGCAGGGCGTCGCCGAAGGCGTGGCCGAGCGAATCGTTGATCGACTTGAAGCCGTCCAGGTCGAGG
Organism: uncultured Burkholderiaceae bacterium; assembly: GCA_964476625.1. GTDB lineage: Bacteria > Pseudomonadota > Gammaproteobacteria > Burkholderiales > Burkholderiaceae_E > JAMLIN01. Next base: position 1,280 of record CAYZBJ010000041.1, read on the forward strand.
CACAGCACGGCGCATTTCTCGCGCTCGGCGCCATCGGCGAGCGACTCCTCGAGCAGCGCCATGAAGCGGGCCCGGTTCGCCAGGCCGGTGAGCGAATCGTGGTGGGCCATGCGCAGCAGGCGCCGGTGCGCATTGCGGGCCTCGGTGATGTCCGAGAGCACCCCGCGCCAGCCGGCCGGCGCGCCCTCGGCGTCGAGCAGCGGCTTGGCGGTGAGCGACCACCAGCGGCCCCCTTCGAGGCCGGGCAGGCGCACGGTGATGTCGCGAAACGGCTCGGTGGCGGCAAAGAGCGCGTGCAGGCGTTCGGCGCTGGCGACGTCCTCGCCCGCTTCCGGCGTGGCGCCGAGCGCGAGCCAGTCGACGAAGCGTCGGTCGGCCACGCGCGGCTCGGCCACGCCGAGCGCATCGACCAGCCGCGCCGAAGGCCGCAGCAGGTGGCCGTGCGGACCGGTCTCCCAGAGCAGGTCGCTCGCGTGCTCTTCGAAGTCGCGCAGCAGCAGGCCGATCACCTGGCGCTGGCGCTCGGTGCGCAGTTCGGCGCCGACCCGGCTGACGTAGCTGCGCGCCATGTAGTGGATGCCGACCATCAGCACCGCGGTGTAGTTGAGCAGCATGATGCCGAGCACCGTGCCGTAGGGATTGGCCGACACCATCAGCCCCAGCGCCGCGGCGATACCGAGGATCGCCACATAGCTGTACGCGGCCGCCGGCACGACCCCGAGGATGAAGGCGCCGCCGCAGAGCATGCCGGCGGTCACCGCTGCGACGAAGGCCTGCTGGTAGGGGCTCGAATCCGTCAGGCCGACGATCGCCACCACCGACCACACCAGCGCGAGCAGCGCCGCCTGGCCGGCCGCCGTCTCGATGGTCTGGGGCGGGGCGCTCGCCTGGTAGCGCTCGCGGCTGCTTTGCCAGCTGCGCAAGGTGCCCATCAGGAAGACGAGCATCACCGCGAACCAGCCGTAGCGCGCCCATCCCGGCATCCGGTCGGCGAGGATGTAGACCAGCACCGCCGCATTGAGCACGCTCGAGATCGCAGCGAAGGGGGCCGCATTGAAGATCGCCTGGAGCTGGCGGGCGCGGATGCGGCCCGCGTTGGGATCGGTGTGGTCGCGCACCAGCAGGTAGTCGAGCGCGCCGCGTAACCGCTGGAAGCGGCGGCGGTGGCGCGTCTCGTTGCGACGTCGGGTCAGGACGGCCGTCATGCGCGCGATAATGCCCGCCAGGCCGACAGCAGCCAGCCGCCCGCGGCGGGTCGCCGGCCCGGACGATGTCGGGGTCGAGGGCCCCGGGGTCTGGGGTTCACAAGCAAATCAGGAGACATTCATGGACAAACTCGAGCAATTGCGCGAACGCCTCGCGCCGTTCTTTCCGGGCCTGCTCGGCATCGAGATCACCGAGGCGAGTCCGGACCGGATCCGGGCCACCCTGGCCGTGCGCAAGGAGATCTGCACGGTTGGCGACACCCTCCACGGCGGGGCGCTGATGGCCTTCGCCGACACGATCGGCGCGGTCGCGACCTTCATCAACCTCCCGGCCGGCGCCCGGACCACCACCCTCGAATCGAAGACCAATTTCCTGCGCGCGGCGCCCATCGGCACGGTGGTGACCGCCGAGGCAACCCCCTTCCACAAGGGGCGAACCACGATGGTCTGGCAGACGAAGATCACCGACAGCGAAGGTCGACTTTGTGGCGTGGTTACCCAGACGCAGATGGTCCTGCCTGCATGATTCACGCCCGGCCGCGGCGGCTGGTACCGGGAGCCGCGGCCGGGAACTATTTCCACAAGGCAGCCGTGGTAATAATGAGAATCATTATGATTCTCATGACTGTTCGAACCGACCTCCAGCCTGCCTCTCGCGGACCTTCCCAAGGTAGCGACCGACTCGACTGACCGATCGACCGGACAGCCGAGAACGACAACCGCTACTACGGAGAGCTCCCGATGACGACCATTCGTGGGCGCAAGCATCCTGCTGCGCGCCAACCCCGTATCGCCCGGACCATCGCCCTGACCACCCTCGCGCTGGGGGTGCCGGCGACCGCGCTGGCGCAGTCCCAGTCCGCCGCGCAGAACCTGCCCGAAGTCCGGGTCACGGGCGAACGGGACGCGACGAACTTCAAGACGGACGAAGCGGCGAGCACGAAGTTCACCGCGCCGCTGCTCGACACCCCGAAGTCGGTCACCGTGGTTCCCCCCGAGGTGCTGCGCCAGACCAATGCCACCACCCTGAAGGAGGCGCTGCGCACGGTGCCGGGCATCACCTTCGGGCTCGGCGAGGGCGGCGCTCCCGAGGGTGATCGGCCGATCCTGCGTGGCTTCGACTCGCAGTCGAGCACCTTCATCGACGGCCTGCGCGACCCCGCTTCGCAATCGCGCGACATGTTCAACGTCGAGCAGATAGACGTGGTCAAGGGGCCCGATTCGGCCTACAGCGGGGGCGGCGCGGTCGGCGGCTCGATCAACCTCGTTACCAAGCAGGCGCGCCCCGACGACTTCTCCCGGGCCGACCTCGGCCTGGGCAGCGCCAGCTACAAGCGCGGCGCGATCGACCTGAACCGCCGCCTCGGGGAAACTTCCGCACTGCGTTTCAACCTGATGAAGGAGAAGAGCGACGTCGCCGGTCGCGACGAGGTGTTCGTCGATCGCCTCGGCGCGGCGCTCTCGCTCGGCCTCGGCCTCGGTACGCCGACCCGCCTCGGGATCGACCTGTACCATTTCGAGACCGACGACATGCCCGACTACGGGATCCCGTACAACAACCCCTATGGCGCCACGTCGCCGGAGGCGGCCTTCAACGGCGATGGCGGGCCGCTCGCCGTCGATCGCAACAACTTCTACGGCCTGCTGGCGCGCGACTTTCGCAGGACCGACGTCAATTCCCTGACGGTGCGCGTCGAGCACGACCTCGCGTCGAACTGGACCCTCGCCAATCGCACCCGCATGAGCCGCGTGCAGCACAACTACGTCGTCACCAATCCGGGCGACAGCTCCGGGGTGAACATCACCGATACCGCCTTCATCAATCGCGGTACCCTGGTCGAGCCGGGCTTCCTCAACCGGACGACGAAGAACCGCAATTCGACCGCCACCTCGATCATCAATGCCACCGAGTTGCGCGGTCGCCTCCAGGCGGGCGCCGTGCGGCACGACGTCGCCACCGGGGTCGAGCTTTCCTCGCTGGAGGTCGACAGCCGCGGCTATGTGGTGACCGGCTCGTCGACGGCGAGCATCGCGAACCCCAATCCACACGATCCGTGGACCGGCAGCATCGACCGGGCGACCGCCGGCAATGTCATCAAGACCAGTACGGCCGGCGTCTACGCCTTCGACACGATCACCCTGAACGAGCAGTGGCAACTCAACCTCGGCGCGCGCTGGGATCGCTTCCGGACCCGGCAGCGGCCCTACACCACCGATGGCAGCGCGCCGAACGCGGACAATTTCATCGAGAGCGACGAGAGCTTCTGGAGCTATCAGGCCGGCGTGGTCTACAAGCCGGCGCCCAACGGCAGCGTCTACCTGAACTACGCAACCTCGGCCAACCCCTCTGGCATCACCTCGGGTGACGGCACAGACAACCTGTCGGCGAGCAACCAGGACCTCGAGCCCGAGAAGACCCGCTCGATCGAGCTGGGCACCAAGTGGGAACTGCTCGAGAACCGGCTGGGGCTGAGCGCCGCCATCTTCGAGATGGAGAAGACCAATGCCAAGGTGACCGTTGCCCCGGGCGTTCTCGACAACGCGGGCAAGCTGCGGGTGCGCGGCATCGAGCTGGGCGCCTCCGGCCGGATCACCGATCGCTGGCAGGCCTTCGGCGGCTACACCTGGCTCGACAGCGAACAGGTCGACCCGGGGCAGCAGGCGACCACCCAGGGTAACCAGTTCCCGAACACCCCGAGGAGCGCCTTCAGCCTGTGGACCAGCTACCAGCTCATGCCGAAGCTGGTCGTCGGTGGCGGTGCGTTCTACATGTCGAAGGTCTATGGCAACACCGCCAACACCAAGTGGGTGCCGGACTGGTGGCGCTTCGACGCGATGGCCAGCTACGATGTCGACAAGAACCTGAGCCTGCGGCTGAACCTGTTCAACCTGACCGACAAGACCTACTACGACCGCGCGTACACCACGCACATGGTCACGGTGGCGCCGGGCCGCCAGGCCACGCTGACGGCAAGCCTGAAGTTCTGAACTGAAGTTCTGAAGCGGCGGTGGATGGCCGGGCCGCGTCCGGTCCCGCCATCCATCGGAGTCCATCGAGATGTTGCTGCATGTCCCCGAAGTCCTCGCGCCGGCGGAACTCGCCGAGTGTCGCAAACTGCTGGCCGCTGCCGCCTGGGCCGATGGCCGCGGCACCGCCGGTGGCCAGGCGGCGCTCGTCAAGCACAACCACCAGTTGCCCGAGCAGGCGCCCCAGCTCTCGCGCTTGCGCGAGATCGTTACCGCTGCGCTGATGCGCAATCCGCTGTTCTTCTCGGCGGCCCTGCCCAACCGGATCCTGCCGCCCTTCTTCAACCGCTACGAGGGCGGCGAGCGCTATGGCACGCACGTCGACAACGCGATCCGCCGGGCGCCGGGTTCGGAGCGCAACTACCGGGCCGACGTATCGAGTACGCTGTTCCTGTCGGCGCCGGCCGACTACGAGGGCGGGGAGCTGGTGGTCGAGGACGCCTACGGCATCCATGAGGTGAAGCTCTCGGCGGGCGACGCGATCATCTATCCGTCGACCAGCCTGCACCGGGTCGAACCGGTCACCCGCGGCGCGCGGATGAGCGCCTTCCTGTGGATCCAGAGCATGGTGCGCGACGACTGGCGGCGCCAGATGCTGTTCGACCTCGACATGAACATCCAGAAGCTGCGCGCATCGATCGGCGACACCGACGAGACCGTCGGCCTCGCCGGGCACTATCACAACCTGCTGCGGATGTGGGCCGAGTGCTGAGGAGTAAATGGGGTCAGACTCCATTTCCATCTGGAAATGGAGTCTGACCCCATTTACTCCTCCGTCAATAGACGTCGCGGCGGTAGCGGCCTTCGTCGATGAGCGCGTCGAGCGCATCGCGACCGAGAATGCGCGCGAGCGCGTCGTCGACCCCGCTCGCCATGCCGCGCAGGCTGCCGCAGACGTAGATCGCGGCGCCTTCGCCCACCCGGGCGCGTACCTGCTCGGCGCAGCGCTCGAGCCGGTCCTGCACGTACTCGGGCGCCGGCCCGTCGCGCGAGAACACCCGGTCGACGCGCTCGAGCACACCACTGGCGAGCCAGGCGTCGACATCCTCGCGATAGAGTGTGTCGTGGGCGGCCTGGCGCTCGCCGAACACCAGCCAGTCGGCGTCGGTGCCTGCCGTGGCGCCCGTGGCCGCGCCCATTTCCGCGCCCGTTTCCGCGCCAATGTCGGCCGCCGCCCCGGCCCTGGCCGCCGCCCGGGCCTTCAGCAGCGCCCGCAGCCCGGCGATGCCCGAGCCGTTGCCCACCAGCAGGAGCTTGCGCCCGGCGTTGCCCTCGAGCCGGAAGCTGCGGTTGGGCCGGATGCGCAGCATCAGCGGTTCACCGCATCGGCTCGCGTCGTCCGGGCCGCCCTCATGCAACGGCGCTTCGGCGAGCAGGCGCGAGGCCAGCCCCGGCGTACCGTCCTCGCGCCGCTGCTGCCGCACCAGCAGGTGCAGGGCGCCGTCGGCCGGCAGGGAGGCGATCGAGTAGTCGCGTGGCCGCTGTGGGTCGGCCGGCACCAGCAACTGGGCGAGATCGCCCGCCTGCCACTCGGGCAGCGGCGCGCCATCGGCCGGGCGCAGCTCGACATGATGGATCGGCTCACCCAGGCTGCCCGGATTCAGGTGCCGCCGGGCGCGGACCCGCCAGGGCGCGAACGGCGCCGATGCCAGCGCCGGCTCGATGTCGGGCAGGGCGCCACCGGCCGTGGCGAGGGACTGCAGCCGTTCATGCCAGGCCGCGAGCGCCGGCGCGCCCGCGTTGTCGACGTCGATGCGCTCGAACAGCGGCAGTGCGCCCTGGCTTCGCAGCCAGCCATCGAGCCGGCGGCCGAAGCCGCAGAAGTTGGCATAGCTGCGGTCGCCGAGCGCGAGCACCGCATAGTGCAGCCCCGGCAGTGGAAGTCCGGCGTCCATCACCCGGCGCGCGAAACCGCTGGCGTTGTCCGGCGCATCGCCTTCACCGTAGGTGCTCACGAGAAACAGGGCCTGGCCCGCGCTCGCGAGCTGTTCGGCGCCGACCTGGCCCAGGGGCGCGAGCCGCACCGGCAGTCCGGCGGCATGGAGCCAGCGGGCCGCCTGCCAGGCGAGTTGCTCGGCCATGCCGGTCTGGCTCGCGAAAGCGACCAGCACGGGTGCGGTCGCCGATGTCGCCCGTGCGCCCGTTCTCGTTGCGGCGCCCGTCCCGGCGTCGCTGTCGGTTGCAGGGCTGTCGTCGCCGGCGAGCGCCGCGGCGGCGGCCGCACTCGCCCGCCGCCGCCTGCGCTCGCGAAGCGCGATGCCGCCGCACAGGGCCAGCCAGGCGAGCAGCGCCAGCGCGGCGACGAGCAGCCGCTGCGGATCGGTCGTCATTGCAGCAGGGTGTCGAATCCGGGCGTCGTGCGCAGGATCTCGCCCGCGCCGTCGCCAGCCCGCTCACCGCCCGTCGTGCCCCCACCTGCACCCTCGCCGGGCGCGCGCAACGCGAAGGCAGCGCACAGCCCATGCCGATGCGCGAAGGCCAGGCCCTCGTCGACACCGAGCACCGCCAGCGCGGTGGCGAGCGCATCGGCCCGCATGCATTCCTCGTGCACCACCGTGACCGCCGCCAAGGTGTCGGGCACCGGCCAGGCAGTGCGCGGGTCGATCGTATGGGAGTAGCGCCGGCCGCCGAGGGTCCATGCGTGCCACTGGTCGCCCGAGGTGGCGACCGCGCGATCGCCGAGCGCGAGGATCGGCGGTCGCGCCGCGCGCAGGCTGCCCGGCGTGGCGACGGCGACCTGCCAGGGGCGGCCGTCGGCGCGTCGTCCGCGCGCGCGCAGCTCGCCGCCGACCTCGACCAGGAAATCGCCGAAGCCGAAATCGGCAAGCGCATCGGCCACCCGGTCGACGGCGTAGCCCTTGGCGATGCCGGAGAAGTCGAGCGCGATGCCGCCGGGCTGGCGGGCGCGCTGCCCGGCCCGGTCGAAGCCCAGCCTGCGCCAGCCGCCGCGCCCGCGCGCCTGCGCCAGCTCGTCGGGCGAGGGCAGGGCGCGCCGGGGACCGTTGCCCTGCGGACCGAAGCCCCACAACGCGACCAGCGCGCCGATCGTGGGATCGAACGCACCGTCGGTGTCGTCCGCGAGCCGCAGGGCGCAGTCGAGCACCCGGCACAGGTCGCCGGGGAGGTCGACCCAATCGTTGCGCCCGCTGCGATTGAAGCGGCTCAGGTCGGAGGCGGGATTCCAGTGGCTCATCCGGGTATCGACGCGCGCAAGCGCGGCTTCGATCGCCTCTCGCACCGGCGCGGGCGTGAAGTCGCGCCCGGCGACCAGCACCACCCGCCAGCCGGTTCCCATCGACTCGCCATCGAGTTCGTGGACCAGTCGCAGGGGCGCGAACCCCACCCGCACCCGGGGCGTTGCCGCATGCCGGATCCCGAAGCCTGCCGCCGCCATGGCGTGGCCCTACTCGGGCATCACCTCGAAGGTGGCGGTATAGCGCAGGCGGCGCTTGCTCGCCTGAGCCACCGTCGTCTTGTCGTCCTCGAGGTCGGCCTCGAGCCAGTACATGCCGGGCTCCGTCCACGCGATGCTGAAGCTGCCGTCGGCGCCGGTCGTGGCCTTGATTTCCTCGAGGCTGTCCCGGTAGCGGGTGCCGCCGCGCACCGCGACCACGTCGACCCCGGCGGCCGGCTGGCCGTCTATCGTGAGCCGGAAGCGGCCGGGCTCGCTGTTGACCAGGTCGTTGGGGTGGCTGACCGGGCGCAGTTCCAGACCCGTGCCGATAGCCGGCAACTCGCTTGGCTGGCCGACGGTCACGAAGGTCTCGAGGCGGCCGACCGATTCCGTCACCGAGAGCTTGGTCGCACCGGCCGGGATCTCGCTCTCGAGTTTGGCCGGGTCGCCGCGCCAGCGCTTGCGCTCGCCGTCGAGCTCATAGGAGGCGAACACGCTCTGGTTGACCACCGCGAGCCGGTAGGTGCCCTGTTGCGCGAGGTTGACGTCGAAGACGCTGCGCAGCTTGCCGCGGTGCGGGTTCTCGGCGGCGACCTGGCTGCCGTCGGGCGCGGTGATCACGAGGTTCTCGAGCCGCAGCGGGACATGGTTGAAATAGAAGATGTCGTTGGCCACCGCGGCGTCGACGGTGATCCAGTCGGCCTTCGAGAGCACGGTGGACGAGGGCAGCAGCCAGAAGTTGTGGGCGCTGGCCACCGGTGCGGCCAGCAAGGTAGCGGTGGCGACGGCGGCCGCCGCGAGGCGGGGGAGGTGGAATTTCATCTGTGCTCCTGGTCGATTCGTGATTCGGTGGCGCCCGGCCGAAGCGAGCGACAGCGAGGGTGGGGGGCGTTCATGTCAGGGGGCGAGCTCGACGACGATCTCGCCAAGCTCGCTCTGGCCCTGGGCGCGCAACCGCTGCGCAGCCGTGGGCGGCCACTGGAAGGGGATGTCGAGCACCTCGCGGCCACCGACCTCGCGGGCGGCCTCGACCACCAGCCGATACTCGCCGGCGGCCAGGCCGCGCAGCGGCGCCGCGCCGTCTCCGAAGGCGAGGCGATGCTTGCCCGGCGGCCGGGTCGCGCTGCTCACGCCGTCGATCGGCATGTCGAGGTTGCGGCCACTGCGTCGCCACCACTGGCGCATGTCCTTGAGCCACTTCTCGCCCTCATCGTTCTTCAGGCCGAGGTCGTACAGGACGGCGAGGTTGGCGGCCACCGAGCGGTCGGCGCGCTCGATCCACACCGCGACATAGGGGCGGTGGTACTCGGCGACGTCGAGCCGGGGGATCTCGACGCCGACCGTCAGGTCTGCCGCCAGCGTGGGGGTGCCCGCCAGGGCGGCGAGGACGAAAGTGAAACGCTTCGACATGGTCGTGCCGGCTCCTTGCAGGGTGTCAGTGGATGAACAGCAGCGCCAGCAGCAGCGGCAGCAGCAGCCCGAAGCCGAGCAGCGGCCAGGTGCCCGGCCGGCTTGCGGAGTGCAGCTTCAGGATGAACAGCCCGGTCAGCGCGAAGACCAGGCAGGCGGCCGCGAAGATGTCGATGAACCAGGACCAGGCCGCGCCGGTATGGCGGCCCTTGTGCAGGTCGTTCAGGTAGGAGACCCACCCGCGCCGGGTCAGCTCGTACTCGACCGCGCCGTCCACGGTGTCGATCCGCAGCCAGGCGTCGCCCCCGGGG
>CAYZBJ010000041.1:10636-33682 GCA_964476625.1 uncultured Burkholderiaceae bacterium
GGATGCCGCGCCCCGGGGGCGACGCCTGGCTGCGGATCGACACCGTGGACGGCGCGGCATCCCGAGGTAGATCTCGTCATCGGCCCATTCGGCCTCGCGGTCGCCGGCAGCCACCGACAGCGCCTGCTCGAGCCAGCTGCGTACTGCCGGCGGCAGCGGCGCCTTGCGTGGCAGCTCGCCGGCCTCGGTGGCCGCCCGCAGCGTCGCCAGCAGGGGCGGCGGCAACGTGGCCTCGCGGCTGATGGTTTCCGGGCGCGCCTCGATGTCGGCCGCGTGGTTCAGGGTGAAGCCGGTGATGGCGAACAGCAGCAGGCCCGCGAGGGAGGTCGCCGCGCTGATCCAGTGCCAGCGATGCAGGTGCTTGAGCCACCAGGCGCGGCGTCCGCCGGCGCCTGTCGAAGCGCGCCGATGGGCTGGCGCTGCCAGGGAGTCTGGCGGGACGATGACTGGTGGGGCGGACAAGAGGGTGGGCGAGTGGGCGGACGAATTGGGCGGGCGGCGGGACAGTCGGGGTTGGCAAGCTGGGGCGACGTGGTGGGCGACAGGGGCGGCCAGCCCCGCGCCGGGGCGCGCCCTCGCAGGCAGTCGAATGATATCACTCGATCACGAACGATTATCATTCCCTCTCCGGATCTGGCCAATCCCGGAGCGCGCCAGACACCGACGAAAAAAAACCCGCGGGGTTAGCCGCGGGTTTCAATCCACCATTTGGAGGAGGTGGAGGAGACATCTGTAAGACTACACGAGCTCGTGGTGCATTGCAATAAGTTCGTGTCGTCGAAATGCAATAAGACGTAAGCGCCGAGGCTTAGATCGTCCACTCGGCCCGATCGCGGGCGTAGCGGATTTCGTCGGCCAGGCGACGGTCGTGGCGGGCCAGGGCGATCAGCGCGGCTTCCTGCCGGTTCACCAGAAAGCGCTCCCATGCCCGGCGAAACAGGGAATTGGCAGCAGGTTTGGCGGTCGCGGGCGCTTTGGCCGGGGCGGCACGGAACTTCTCGACGCCACGTCCCATGGCATCGAGCGATCCTTGAGAGGGATAGGTCGTCGTCGTCATCTTGAGCTCCTTGCTCGTGGCTTGTGCAACGCAACTATTGCATTGCAGCGTGATTGAATTATCGGGGTTTCTACCTATTTTTCAAATTGATATTTATGATCTTCATCATTCATAATAGTGATGATGATCAATTTCCGCACATTCGACCTCAACCTGCTGCGCGTTTTCGATGCGGTGATGCGCGAACGGAACCTGACGCGCGCCGCCGGGCAGCTGGCGATCACCCAGCCGTCGGCGAGCAATGCCTTGCGGCGGCTGCGCGACGCCCTCGACGACGAACTGTTCGTGCGGGCTGCCCACGGCCTCGAGCCGACGCCTTATGCGAGCTCCATCTGGCCGGCCATTGGCCGGGCGATGGACCAGTTGCGCAGCACGCTGGCGCCGCCGGAATTCGATCCCGCCGGCGCGAACCGTACCTTCGTGCTGGCGATGGCCGATGCCACCGCCACCTTGCTGATGCCGCCGCTGGTGCGGCGGATCGAGCGCGATGCGCCCGGCGTATCGCTGCGGGTGCTGCCGCTGACCACCCGCGACCCGCGCAAAGCCCTCGAGACCACCGACATCGACCTCGCCGTAGGTTTCTTTCCGCAGGCGATCCGGGCAGTCACCCTGCATGCGATGGACCAGGACAGCCCCGGTCCGTTCGGGCTGCAGCGGGTCTACACCAGCGACTACGTCTGCGTGATGCGGCCCGATCACCCGCTCGCCAGTGCGCCCCTGACCCTGGATGTGTTCTGCGCCGCCCACCACCTGCTGGTGAGCTTCTCGGGCCGCCCCTTCGGCTTCGTCGACGAAGCCCTGGCGGCGCTGGGCCGAACCCGCCGGGTGGTGGCGACGGTCAACCAGTTCTTCGTGGCCGGCCAGGTGGTCGAGAACTCCGACCTGCTCACCGTGCTGCCCGAGCATTTCCTCGCATCGACCGGGCTGGGCGACGTGCTGGCGGTGCGGCGGCTGCCGCTGGCCACCCCGCCGGTGCACATCGACATGCTGTGGGCCACGCCGGCGGCGGCCCGGCCCGGTCACGAATGGCTGCGCGAGTCCCTGCTCGAAGCTGCCCGAGAAGGTTTTGCGGTCAATGCGCCGGCGCGCTCAGGAGATGCGGCGACGGGGGACCTGTTCGCGGTGCGATCGGGAACTGGAACGCCTGATACCTAGTCCTGTGGGTCGGGACTCGCGCGGTTCTCGCGAGCGGGGGACGATGCTCGAGTCGAAAACTATCGGTGTGAATCCACTGGCTCCGTTAAATACTTTGCAGGCAGACGGAGCGGCCTGGGGTGTAATGCCTGCTCCGAAGTCTGAGAGTTCCTGTTGATGGACGATGCGACAGCCACCCACGCGACCAGTACCACGGGAGGGGGCGTCAGGGGCCGTTCCGAAATCCGCGCATGGCATTAACCGCACAGGCCGCGCGGCCATGTGAGGAACGATGAATGCCACGCTCGATTCCCTGCCCCATACGGAGGAGGTGGTGCGTGATGTCCATGGCTTGCCGACGCATCCGACGATCGATGAGTCGCTGTAGCGTTGCATCGCATCAGTGCTGGCGACTACCGCGAGCCACCGGGGTGGGCCATCCATGAAAGTGGTGCCAAGCTCTTGCGTCCCTGAAGCAGATAGATGTCCTGCGAATCCAAGGAGTCGCTACCATGACGAGTCTAGGGTACAAGTTCGTGCCTTCCGGTGACCTGACAGCATGAACACGCCCCAGCCCCGCCCACATCTTTTTGACCTGTCGTCAGCTCCGGCTTCCGGTGATGCGCATGGCCGTGCGGACGCAGTGGCGTCAGCGACCACGGTAGATCCCACCCCTGCCATGGTGGTGCTGTGGCGCCATGTTCTCAGGGGTAAATGGGTCATCCTGCTGTGCATGCTTCTGGCAGCGGGCGTGGGTTGGTTCGCCGTTCGCGCCATGACGCCGATTTACCAGTCGACGGCAACTCTGCTGGTGGAGAGCGGCAGGAGCAAGGTGGTGTCGATCGAGGCGGTTTACTCAGGCCTCGTGTCGGACCGAGAGCATCTCCAGACTCAGAGCCAGTTTCTCCGGTCGCGCGAGGTCGGCCTGCGAGTCGTGCGTTCTCTTGGGCTGGTGGACCACCCCGTGTTTCGCGAGGTAGTAGCCAAGGCTCGCGAGGTGCCACTCATGACTGTCGGGCTCTCGACGGACAAGGAGGAGGCAGGATTGCCAAACATCGGCGCCAGCGTGATTACCGACCCGGAGGAAGAAGCCGTCTTCCAGGCGTACCTCAAATCGCTGGATATCGAGCCCATACGGCAGAGCCAGCTCCTGCTGGTGAAGTTTGCTTCACCTGATCCCGTGCTGGCGGCTCTCGTGGCTAATCGCGTGGCCGATGCGTATATCCAGGCCGAAATGGACATGCGTCTTCAGATGACGTTGAACGCCAATGACTGGTTGTCCGCGCGGGTATCGGAGCTGCGCATCAAGCTGCAGGATTCGGAGAGACGGCTGGCCAGCCAGCGCGAAGCCGGGAACCTGGTTGAGCGGGGCGGCGTGTCGCAAGGGTCCGCCGGCCAGCAGGCTGACGAGCTGAGCCAGCGCATCGTGCAAGCGCGGGTAAGTCGAGCCCAGGCGGAACAGCTGTACAACCAAGTGCGCAGAGCTGCCCTGCGCGGCGATGTGTCTGCGCTCGCCAGCGCGCCGGGGGTTGCGCGTGCGCGTGAGCAGCTAGGCGCAGCACGTCAGCGCTTCGCCGCAGCTTCCGAGCGCTACGGCCCCTCTCATCCAGCCTATCAAGAGGCGAAGACGGACGTTGATAGCGCTCAGGCGACCCTCGATGCAGAAGTTCAGGCTGGTCTGGCTACTCTGCGCAAGGAGTACCAGGTAGCGGTGGCCACCGAGAACTCGCTTCAGGAAGCGCTCGAGCAGGCGACCCGACGCACCCAGGCAGATAACCGGCTGGAATCCCAGGTGGCAGCGCTCGAGCAGGAGGTCGCGGCCAATCGGCAGATCTATCAGACCTTCCTCGTGCGCATGACGGAGACGACCGCTGCTGGTGATCTGGATACTCCAGCGGCCCGGCTCGTCGATCGTGCCGTGGCGACGACGCGCCCGATCAAGCCGCGCAAGATCCTGCTCCTGTCCGCCGCCTTGTTGCTGGGTGCTGGGATCGGCGTTCTTGTTGCCCTCAATCTCGGACGGCTGGACGGAGCGTTACGCTCCATCGAGGAGACCGAATCCCTGCTTGGGCACCCGGTGATTGCCGCACTTCCGCGATTGAGTCGCAAGGAACGGCGTAATCGCGGACGGCTCGCTGTCGATGATCCTGGCAGTGCTTTTAGCGAAATGATTCGCATGGCCGCGGCGTCGGTGCATTTCGCTGTACTGGACAGGGGCATTCGCTCGATTGTCATTACATCCGCGACGGCCGCCGAGGGCAAGAGCACCACTGCGGTGAACCTCGCTCTTGCCTTGGCCAAGAACAGCCGTGTCGTGCTGATCGATGCGGACCTGCATCGTCCCAACGCAGGCAAGCTTCTCGGTATCGAGGGCGAGGGCCCGAGCTTGATCCAGGTGCTGCGTAACGAAATCGACGTGACCGAAGCGATTCTCTCTGTTCCAGGATCGACGCTTTCGCTTTTGCGGGCCGACATGGGCGATGTGGAGAGTTTCCGCCATGTCCATCCGAAGGCGCTGGGCAGGCTGGTTAGCTCGCTGCAAGAGGAATACGACCTCGTCATCGTCGACGCTCCTCCGCTCGAGGTGGTGTCGGATGCCATGACCGTAAGCAGGGCATGCACCTGTAGCATCCTAGTGGCGCGAGCCGGGGCGACGCATGTGACGTTGGTGCGCAAAGCGATCAAACGCCTGCATCGCATACACTCCGACGTACTCGGCGTCATCCTTTGTGGCCACGACTTCGAAGCTGCCAGCCGTTATCATGGCGAGACATCCGGGTACGCGGGCTACGAGAGCTACGCCAAGCCGCGCTCGGGTTGAACGGAATCACGCATTCGCTAGCGAATCTCCAGCGTGGTCCCGGTGAAGAAGGCTGCGTGCGTGCTGTTCCAATATCGTCCTGACGCTGGTTCATCAGCGTTGGCAAAGCGCAGTCCGTAGCGGGGGTCGTTGGCAAGGGAGTTGGCGCCATCGCGCAACGAAACCGCCACGCCCCAGGTGCCTACGGCAAGGGTAGAAGGCAGCTTGACGGTAAAGGCGATCTCGTCCGGTGCATCGGCTTCGAGCTTGGGCGCGAAGCTGCCTGTCTCGATAGATACCGCATCGACTAGCGCGTCGCCGGCGCCATCCTTTCGAACGAGATACAACTTCAAGTGCTTGCCGTCATGCAATCGGCTCCATCCGGTGTTCTTCAGCCTCAGTACGAAGTCGACGTTTCCACTACGCGGCGCCGACTCGGAGTGCTCGATGTCGACGAGTTGCAAGCGAACACCGACCGAACTCAACACCTCCTGCTCGCACCCGCCTGCCTTCCAGCTCGCTCGGAAGGTGGATAGTACGCCGTAGCGGTTGAGATAGTTCAGGTGATACTCGCGCCCCTCCTTGCGGATATCGGCGCAGGTGAGTCGCTTGGGTGTGAAATTGCACGTTTCCCCACCATAGATCACATGGGCGCTCATCTTTCTCACATAGTCGCGAGATGCTTCGTTGGGGAACGTACCTCCATCATGCTCATTGGACATGAAACAATCGTTGTGCATGCCGACGCGTGACTGTATCGTGCCCGCACCGGCGGCTGTGAGAGGCGTCGGATACCAGCGAGCGACGTCCTTTTGGTAGCGAAACAGCACTTGGCGGTTGGTCGGAAGGGACGCTAGGAGTGCATCCTTGATTTGAGCCTTGTTGGCGTTCGAGTCAAGGCCGCTTCCGGAACTGTGCCACTCACCCCATGCGCCGACGAATCCGGCTTCCATTGACGCTATGACGTCGGCATTCTTCTTCAATACCGGGCCCAGCTGCCCGATATGGCGAAGCGTCTGGTCAATGGAGGCATCTGGAACCGTTCCGCTCATGAAGGATGTTGGTGGTGACGTATAGAGGAAGCGCAGGATAACCTTTCCGCCCGCACTGCGCACCGCGGCGAAACCATTGTCGAGCTTCTCTAGATACGAAGTCGTAAGGTCCCGCCCAATGAAATCCTCGAGATTCATTTGTGCGCGCATAAGCGGGTAACCGGCAGCTATCTCATCTTCCATGCCCTTGCGCCAGAGATCCCCGAGATCGCCAGCCCAGCCGACGATGCCTCCATCGTGATTGGGAAAATTGGCTGAGGACGCTCGGAACTGCGCCTTGGTGAGGGGGCTCGCTGCCGGCAAGTTCGCACCGCCCCCTGGGAGAGGAGGCTCGGCGGGGGAGCTAGTGACGGGAGCGGTCGGAGTGCTCGTGGCAGGTGCGGAATCGGCTGCCTGATCGGGATCGGGCGACTGTCCGCCGTTGGGAAGACTGGTCCCGGCGAGGTTTCCGACGACTGAAGAATTCCCGCTCGCCGTTGCTGAATTGCCCGATGCCGGCTCGCCCGACCCACCACCGCATGCCGCAAGTGCGAAAAAAATTACGCATGGAAGGGACATAGAGCACACTTGTTTCGCTGTTCGCATGGCTCAATACCAGTGAATGCAGGATCGTCCGGATGACGGTCCAGGATCCCATTCAATCGCGTCCATGCGCCCGGCCTTCCCATGGCCCGGATGTGTGGTCGAAAAGGCCGAACAAACGGTATAAGGGTTCGTTTGGGCCGGTTAACTAGTCTAATCAACTGTTAGATTCGTAACGATCTCTATCGGGTGACTGATGTCGAGCCGCGTTGCATCAGTGACCTGGACTCCTCAAGCGTTCCCTTCCAGATGATCCCCTCTAGCCTGGCGAATACTTGTCGTGAGCCCTGCGGTACCGACTTCGATCGACCAGTAGCTCCAAGTCCTGCCATCTTGTCGATGGAGAAGTTGGTCTAGTGAGCGTCGAACGCTTTGCGGCCAATGCCATCCGCTCCGTCGCGATAGGCCTGATGGCGATTGCACCTGCGGTCCTGTTGCCAGCGGTGTACGCGCGTACCCTGCCTCCTGCCGAAGTCGCCGCATGGCTCTATGCCTATGGGCTTGGCAACTATGTCACCGTGCTCCACTTGGGGATCGGTACATCCATCTCGGCCCAGGTGGCGCGCGAATCGACCCAGGCGGGCCGTGCTGCATTCCTTCTTGCCGGAATTCGCCTGATGGTCATGGTCGCGATCGTGGCCGTCACCGGCATACTGGCCTCAGGATATTTCGGTCTCTTCGACTCGGCAATAAGCGGGGCGCTCGATCGCAGCCTCTGGATAGCGTTGCTGGCTTCGGCAACGGTAGGTACGGCGATGGTGCTCCCGCTCAACGCATTCTCGGGTTATTGCGTGGGCACGTTCAACGTCGCGAGGCTGGTGCCCGTGATGGTGCTCCAGAAGTCTTCGCTCGTCCTTCTGTGTGCAGCGGCGGCAGCGATGCTGGGCACAGCCTGGGGTGTGTCTCTGGCCCATTTGTTGAGCGGTGTGGTGACAGCAGCATTGCTCATGACAATGGTCCGTCGCGAAGCTGGTAGAGACTTGCCTGCAGTGCGAAGCCTCGTGCGTGTGCGCCGCCGTGCCATTCTCGGTCTGGCGGTTCCTGCGGCGATCTCCGGATTTGCGCAGCTTCCGCTGATCAACTTGCATGTGCTGCTGGTCGGTCGGTACGTTCCGGATGCGATAGTATCTTTCGTGGTCGTCAGCTCGGGGTTGGCCCTGCTCTATGGCATGGCCTGGTCCATTCTGGGTAACCTGCTTCCGGAGTTCTCAGCACGTCGAGATATGGCCAGCGCCGGACCAGGCGAAGAGGGCGCTGCATTGCTGCCCCCGGCCACCTATCTCTGTGGCCTGGTATTGCTGGCATCTTCGGGTGCCGTCGCTTGTGGCCTTCCCGCCATGCTCACGCTTGCCGTCACGGACGTCTTTGCGCGGGCTGACTTGGCGGGCCTGGTTGCCTATGCCATCGCGCTCATCGCGCGCTTGGCCACTTTGCCATGGGGCCTGGCTTTCTACGCAGGAGGGCATCCATGGGCCGGGCTTGTTCCCACCCTTCTCGAAGCAGCGACAAGCGCCACCCTGGCTATCGTGCTGCTACCTCTTTACGGACTTTCGGGCCTCGCGGTGGCCGTGCTTGTAGCGGCACTACTGCACGCCCTGGTCGCCTGGCCGCTGCTTGGTCGCTGTCGACTGATCAGTCGTGGAAGCATCCGACCACTGATGAGCGTTGGTTTCACGCTGCTCGCATGTGGCTTGCTGGCCGCGGTGTGCGGCGTCGCGTGGAAGCAGTTTGTGGAAACTACAATGCCGATTGGCACCGCGTCGTTGCCTCTTCTTCTTGCGTTTGTTGCTGGATCGCTGCTGGTGGGCGTCTGTTGGCGCGGCATCGTGCCACTGACGGTGCGCGATGCAGTGAGGGTATACGCAGTGCAGACTTTCCTGCGGCTGCGATCGTTTCGCCGAGGTCATCGCTGATGACGGCCATCGTTATCTGGTGTCCCAGCGGAGAGGGGCATATCGTCTATACCCGTCAGCTCACGGAGGCGTTGGCTGCTCTTCCCGTTGACGAGCGTTTCGAGGGAACGGTTACCGTTCTGACGACCAGTCCCATCCCGGCCGAGCACGTGGATGTCACGTTTCCGATCGAATGTGTCAGTGCGCAGGTACGACAGCGCGAGGAGATCGGGTCGACCTGGCGTTGGTTCCTGGATCGGGTCACCTATCACCCTCGGCGGGAATGGGCTCTCGTGCGATGGCTCAGGCAGCATCCGGACTGCGACATCGTGCATCTTCAGGAGATCCATGAGATCACGGGCCCGCTGATGGCATGGATAATCCGACGAGTCCTTCGACGCCGACTCGTCTTCACCATGCACAACGTGCTCTCCCATCGTCGGCGGGGTCGGGTGGCCAGGATGCTGGAGATCGCATGGACCCGGAGACTGCTCGTCCAGGCCGACGCGCTCATCGTCCACGGTCAGAACCTGAAGAAGAGTCTCCTGGAACTTTATCGATTGCCGTCGGACAAGGTCGATGTGATACCGATCGCGATCCCGGCGAGGGCCCCGATGACAGTTGTCGCCAGGGATTCCATCGTGGGCAGCGAACCTCGCATCCTCTTCTACGGGTCGTTACGTGCGAACAAGGGCCTGCACCATCTGCTCGATTGCTTTGCCGCGGCACCGCACTGGTGGTCTCTGCGTGTTGTGGGTCAGATCGCGGAACAAGACTATTTCTCGGCGCAACTCGAACCGCGCATACGGCTTCTGCAGGAAGCGGGGCGCCGCATCGACTTCCGTCCCGGTTATGTGCCCGACCCGGAAGTGCCCGGTCACTTCGGTTGGGCTTCGGTCGTCGCGTTGCCCTACGATGGCTTCGATGCGCAAAGCGGTGTACTGATGGACGCGATCGCTCACCGGATTCCCGTCGTCGTTACTCCGCAAGGAGCCTTGGCGGAAACCGTGAACGAGTTCGGCTTCGGTATCGTAGCCGCCTCGCATACGCCCGTTGCGCTGGAGACGGCTATCCGGGCATGTCTCGCCCTCGATCCGGCTGCATTGCAGGCGGCTTGGGAGCGTGCCACGGAGGGCCTCTCCCCGAGGCGCATGGCGGAACGCACTAGCCGTGTCTACACCACCCTGCGAGGTGGGGCCGGAGATACGACCAGCGGCAGGGCCAGGAAGCCCCAGAGCCCAAGGAGTTGCTCGTAGCTGGTTACGAACAGGGGGCCTGACAACCAGACTCCGAGCAGTATCGACCAGACGAGGGCATCTCCGCTACGCCAGGCCGATCTGAGCAATACGGCTGCGAAGACGAGCAAGCCGATCGCGCCTACCAGGCCATTGGCGACTACGTAGGTCAACACCATGCTGTGGATGGCAGCCGTGGATTGCGCCCGATCCGCCATGGTTGAAACGGTGCCAGCCCCGTAGCCGAACCAGAGTTCGATGAGACCAGCTTGTCCGATGAAGCGCAGGCCGAGCATCATGGAGATCGCGCGCTCGTCCCACGAACCGAGTTGCTCGAATTCGGACTCGTAGCGATCGACGACCAGCAGCTGTGCGGCCCAGAGGGCTGCGACTACGGCGATAATGATCAGCGCCGTGCGAATGGCGCCTTCCTCGCCCTTGCGCACGGCATGAATAAGCACAAGAGCTACCGCGCCGGCTCCGAAGAATATCAGGCCACCCGAGGTACTGAGCACGAAGGTGATGATCAGCGCCGCTAGGCCGAGAACTCTCGCCAAGGTAAGCTCGAAATACGGACGTCCATTCCATCGAGAGGGATCGAATGAAGTCCAGCCCAGCAGCAAGACCCAGGGCGCGGCGAATGACAATAGTGCGGAGGGCTCGGGCGTCAGGCCGAATGGCCGCTTGACATACTCGGCATAGATCTGGGCCCATTCGTCCGTGAACTCTGCGAAGGAAGGGTTCACGAACAGCCATTGGAGAGGAAACTCGTTGCGCGTAAAGGCGAAGGATTGATAGAGACCAACCAGGCCATGCAGGGCCAGCGCCGTACAGACGCCCGTCAGGAACGCACGAGGCTGAAGCCGGAAGATGTATGCCGTTACCGGGAGGGCGAGCAACGCCAGCATGTAGAAGACGGTGGCATTGAAGTCCACCTGCCGCAGCCCCGTGGCGAACAGTCCGATTACCTGTGGGACCAGCAGCGCGGCCGCGCCGAGCCAGGCTCGCGGTATCAGTCGGTAGCCAAGCAAGGCGAAGGGCGACAGCGCGATGATCAGGACATGACCGACTTGCAGACCAGCGTTCGATCCGATCGGAAAGGCGGGATAGGGCAGGAGCAGTGCTGCTCCCCAGAGCCATGCCACCCATGACACCAAGCGGCTATCCGTCCATGCAGTCGGGGCGCTCGGATTCCAGGGCATCGGGCGTCAGGACGGAATACGGTGCGGGCCACAAGGGCGCCGGTGGCTCGATGATACTCGTTCTGGTCTGGCTCGCCTCTTTCGTCGCATCCATGACCTGGTGGCGACTGCCGCTGGACCATGATGACCAGGCGCTATTCCGGCTCGGCTCCGCCATCCTGCGCCACGGCGGCAAGTTGTACCAGGATATCTGGGATGTCAAGCAGCCTGGGGTCTACTGGTACTATGAAACAGCAGAGCGACTGTTTGGCGCGGGCACCTCCTACGGTGGCGTACACGTCCTGACATCAGCGTGGCTTGCCACTGCTGCGGTGTTCACTGCGTGGCTTGTGCGACGTAGCGCCCCGACGTCGCGAGCATGGATGCTCGCCCCCATTGTCACACTGGGGGCTTACATACTGCGTGTCAGCGTCTTTACGCTCGCGCAAGTGGAAGCGCTGGTGCCCCTGCCCATCCTGGCGGTGCTGGCGTGCGTCGCGGCTGCCGCTGCAACACAGGGCACGTATCGTCGCGTGGCTCTCTACATGGCGGCCGGGATGTTTGCCGGCGTAGTGGCGACCTTCAAGCTCATCCTCGTTGTAGTTCCCGGTGCGATCCTGGCACTCGGCCTGCTGGGACTTGCCCTCGGCGTCGCCAATTCAGCGATGAGAGATCTGGGGGGCGCGACATCTGGTCATCGCGTTGCAGCACTGTGCTTTGTGGCTGCCTCTTCCGGCGGTCTGTTCGTCGCCACTGTGGTGTTTCTGCCCTTCATGCTCACCGGAAGATCAGACATCTTCCTGTGGACACAGTTCGTGTTTCCGGCCCAAGCCATTGCGGAAGGCGAGCTGCCGGGCATCGGGAAGCTGCTGGCATCCGGGGGCCACCTGATCACGACCGTGGCCCTGTTCCTGCCGGCTGCGGCGATAGGCGCCCTGAGGCTCATGCGCAGCCCATCTCGCTTCGCAAGGAGCGTCGGCCAATCCTGCCTCGCGTGGTTGGTGGTCGGCGTCGCGACTATCGTCGCCCAGCGCTTTTCCTGGCATGCCTATCATTTCACGATGCTCATCTGGCCGGTCGGGGTCCTCGCCGCCGCCGGGGTGGCAACCACACCCGTTGCATCGATAGCTGCACCGCGAGGCTGGCCTTCACCGGGCCTTGCAAAGCTCGTGATGGGCCTGATGGCGGCTGGTGTACTCGTCAACGGGGCGCGATTCGCCTACCGGCAAATCCATCCGTTCACCCCGGAAATTGATTCCACGAACTACCTGGCGAAGCTGCCAGCGCTTGGTGAACGTATTGCCAAAGAGCCCTGCCGTTCGGCCATCGTGTTCGGGAGTCCGGCCCTTCTTCATGCAACAGGCTTGGCGTCGGTCAGTCGGCTAACCGGCCAACTCGCGGTGATCCTGCCATCGACGATGTGGGGTGAGCTCACCACGACGCTGAGGGAGCGCAAGCCCCAGTATGTCTACTATTCGATCGACCTTCATCCGGTCGTCCGCCGACACGCCCCCGAACTGGATGCCTGGATATCGGAACACTACGACGTTGCCGTGCATGACGCGCAAGGCGGGACCTGGCTCGTCCTGCGTGGCAATAGGCCGGCGGACAGCTGCCAGGCGCAGGTGCCTGCGGTCGAGTAAGTGGTTGGATTGGGGGAATTCGTCGATTACGTCACGCCTCGATGCTTGTAGGTCGATAGACTCAACGAGCCGACAGCGCCGTCCGTCCTACCGGGCTGCATGACGGTTGCTCCTCCCTCTCTCCTGGTACGTCCGGAATGGCATTTGGCCGCATGAAGATCGCCGTCGTTTCCAATACTGATTGGAGTCTGTACAACTTCAGGCGCAACCTGATGGCTGCGTTGCAGGCAGCTGGACATGAAGTCATCGCTATTGCGCCACCGGGACAGTACGGGGGGCGGCTGACCGAGACGGGTTTCCCATTCAGGGCGATTGCGATCAGTGGCGATGGCACCAATCCACTGAAGGAGCTGGGGTCCGTTATCAAGTTACGGCGCCTGTTCCGTCGCGAGGGCGTTGACGTCGTCCTGAGTTACACCCCGAAAGGGAACATCTACTCAGCGCTTGCATTGGTCGGGCTCGAGGGGCGGCTGGTCACGAATGTCTCGGGGCTCGGGTACGCCTTCATTCGTGATTCGTGGCTGGCCCGGTTCGTCCAGCAGCTTTACCGCCTGAGCTTCAAGCGTGCCAGCTGGGTGTTCTTCCAGAATGAGGACGATCGGAGCATCTTCCTCAAGCGAAAATTGGTCGATCCCGAAAGAACTTCGCGACTGCCAGGATCCGGTGTCGATCTGAATCGATTTGCTCCGAAGATCTCGCCGGATCCCGACTTGCCGGCAAAAGCGGGGAATGGACGCCCGAATCCAGAGGCGCTGGTGTTCCTGTTGGTTGCCCGCATGGTCTGGGACAAGGGGGTTGGCGAATTCGTGGAGGCGGCCCGACTGGTCAAGACCAGGTTTCCACAGGCGCGATTCCAGTTGCTCGGGTTCAGGAATGTTTCCTACCCAGCTGTCATTCCATCTGGAACGCTGGATGCGTGGATGGACGAAGGCATCATCGAATATCTGGGGTCGACCGACGACGTCACGGATAGCCTGCTTCGCGCCGATTGCGTCGTACTGCCGTCTTATCGCGAAGGTGTTCCACGGTCGATGCTTGAAGCGGCTGCCTGCGGCAAGCCCTTGATTACGACGGATGTACCAGGTTGCCGGGACGTCGTGGACGACGGTGTCAATGGTTACCTGTGCGAAGTACGAAATCCACGAGCGCTTGCGGACGCAATTTCGCGATTCTGCGGCTTGTCAGTGAGTGAGCGTGTTGCCATGGGTGCAGAGTCGAGAAGGAAGGTCGAACGGGAGTTCGATGAAGGATTGGTCATCGATCAATACCTCGGCTTGCTTCGGCGCCTCCCGATGAAGTCTGAAGGCGGGCAGGAAGCCCATGTGTCGAGTAGCCGATGATGCAATGGACCCGGGGCCTGATTGAGTTGACTCGCTGACGATGTGTGGGCTTGCCGGCGTCTACGCAGAGAAGGTCAATTTCGACCTGGAAGGTGCCGTTACAGCGATGGCCAATACGCTGCGCCATCGGGGCCCGGATGCGGGGCGACATTGGGTGGACGGATCGGCCGGCGTTGCGCTAGGTCATCGGAGGCTTTCGATCGTCGATCTGTCGAAGGCGGGCGCGCAGCCGATGGTATCCGCGTGCGGGCGCTACGTGTTGGCCTTCAATGGCGAGATCTACAACCATCAGGATCTTCGCGCCGAGCTCGAAGGCGCAGCGAGAGCACCAGCGTGGCGTGGCCACTCGGATACTGAAACCCTGCTGGCGGGGTTCGCCGCCTGGGGCATGGAAGCGACCCTTCAACGCGCGGCAGGCATGTTCGCAATCGCGCTCTGGGACCGGGAGGCCCGCCAGCTCCGGCTGGCCAGGGATCGATTCGGCGAGAAGCCGCTCTACTACGGATGGGCTGGAGGGACGCTTCTCTTCGGCTCGGAACTCAAGGCATTACGTGCGGCGCCGGGCTTCGAGGCATCGATCTGCCGGGAAGCACTGGCGCAGTATCTTCGTTTCGCCTACATACCTGCTCCCCGCAGCATCTACCGGGGCGTTTTCAAACTGGAGCCAGGTTGCATCCTGACTGTCGAGGCGCCACCGCCGAGTAGCCCGCCACGCCGGCCGCTGCGCCCCGGACAGCGTCACGGTGCGGTCTCGATCGATCGATTCTGGTCATTGGCTTCGATCGTGGAAGCTGGGGCGAAGCATCCGATTCAGGACGAAACCGAAGGGCTCCGCTTGCTCGAATCGACCTTGCAACGGGCGGTAGGTCGACAGATGTTATCGGATGTGCCGCTGGGCGCTTTCCTGTCGGGAGGCGTCGACTCTTCGCTGATCGTCGCGCTGATGCAGCGACAGTCCGATGAACCAGTACGAACGTTCACCGTCGGTTTCGATGAGGCGGGTTTTGACGAGTCGTCGCATGCGCGCGCGGTCGCTCGTCATGTGGGCACCGACCATACGGAGATTCGCGTAAGCGAAGCGGACGCCCGAGCGGTAATTCCGTCACTACCGCTTCTCTACGATGAACCCTTTGCCGACCCGTCGCAGATCCCAACCCATCTGGTCTGCAAGGCGGCGCGCACAGGCGTAACGGTCGCTCTGTCGGGCGATGCAGGTGATGAGATGTTCGGCGGCTACAACCGGTATCTGTGGGGGCCGAAGCTGTGGGGTCGATTCGGACCGCTACCTTTCGCGGTTCGGCGAAGGCTTGGTGCGGGGATGACCGCCTTGCCGGAGTCGGTCTGGGACGCCTTGGGTCAACTACGTAACCGCCTGCGGCCGGGCGTCGCAGGCGTATCAGGTGCTGGCGAAAAGATCCATCGTGTAGCAAACGCATTATCCGCGGCACGCACGATCGACGATCTCTACCGTAGTCTGGTCTCCGCATGGACAGAGCTTCCGCAAGCGTCCTTGCCCGAGAGTGGGCCAACCAGAGAACCCGTTAGCGCTCTGGATGACCCATTGCCCACCCATGGCACGGACAACAACACACTGCGAATGATGTATCGCGACGCGATGACCTACCTGCCAGATGACATTCTCTGCAAGGTGGACCGAGCCGCAATGGGTGTCGGCCTGGAGACACGAGTACCGTTCCTGGATCCGGATGTCGCCGACCTGGCTTGGCGACTGCCTTTGGAGATGAAAGTTCGAGGTGCCCAAGGCAAATGGGCCTTGCGACAAGTTCTCTATCGCCATGTGCCGAAGGAGCTGATCGAAAGACCCAAGTCGGGGTTCGCGATTCCCATCGGGCAATGGTTGCGGGGTCCGCTGCGCGGCTGGGCCGAGGCCCTGCTCGATCCGGTACGGATGCATGGCCAAGGCTATCTTGATCCCGCGCCGATCCAACGGGCCTGGAAGGAGCATTTGGCAGGAGGTCGGAGCCACACGGAGAAAATATGGACGATTCTGATGTTCCAGGCATGGCTTCAAGAACAGTCGGAATTTCGAGCTTGAGTTGTCAATGAAGATTCTTCATGTGATCACGGGCCTGTCCCATGGCGGAGCTGAAAACGTGCTCTACCGCCTGATAGAGCATTCCGGAGATTCGTCAAGTCATACTGTAGTGAGCATGCTCGACGAAGGCGTGTTCGGGCCGCGCTTGCGGTCCGTCGGAGCCGATCTGCATTGTTTGCGAATGACCCAGGGAGGGATCCCCAGGCCAGGCCATCTATTTGAACTTGTCGCCACGATCAAGAGGGTCAGGCCCGCAGTCATCCAGACATGGATGAGCCATGCGGATCTGTTGGGAGGCATTGCGGGCCGTATGGCTGGAGTCCCCGTATGTTGGGGAATTCATCACAGCAAACTCTCTGCGGAAGACCACAAGCGAGGTACGCGCGTAGTTGCCTGGACCAATGCCCGATTGTCCGGATGGGTACCTGCCCAAGTTGTTTCCTGCAGCCAGCGTAGTGCCGAGTTCCTGCAGAGCGTAGGTTATCCCGGTGGCAGGATCGTCATCATACCCAATGGCGTTGATGTTTCGCGGTTCTCACCGGTGACGCCGGAAAGGCGGGCGGCGGTACGGGCGACGCTGGGGATTCCGGAGAACGCGCGGGTCATGGGGCATCTGGGTCGGGCCGACCTCCAGAAGGACCATAAAAGCCTCATCGAATCCTTCAGCTATGTCGCGGATTCGGACCCGGATTGCCTGCTCCTGCTGGCTGGCCAGGATTTGAAGCACGGAAGTGAATACTTCGACGACATCCTTCGCGGCGTCGGTAGGCCGGATCTTCATCGACGTATCCTCGCGCTAGGGCCGCGCGATGACGTCGTGGACCTGATGAACGCCATCGACATCTTCGTCCTAAGCAGCAGCAGCGGCGAGGCCTTTCCAATGGTCCTCCTCGAAGCGATGGCCACCGGGACTCCGTGCGTGACGACTGACGTGGGCGATTCGGCGGAGATTGTCGGCGATACCGGATGGGTTCTGCCGCCCAAGAATCCCTCAGGACTGGCGATGGCCGTGCTCGACGCATTTGCGGAGGGCCCTGAGATTCATCGGCTTCGCAGCGAACGCGCGCGAGCTCGTATCGTGGATCGATTTGGAATCGATCATATGGTCGAGGCTTACGCTTCCGTATGGCATCGAGTAGCACCGCGGTAGCCATCCAGGCTGATGCCGCTCATCATGAGCACCAATGGGAACCCGCGCGAGACCGCCGTCGTTCGCACGAGTCCATGATGTGTCAGGCTGGTTTCCGCGGTCAGCATGGCCACGGGGCTGCGAATTTGCCCGAATTCGAAACCACGAAGCCGATTAGTGGCCGTCAGGCGATTTAGGTCACGGTACATCTCTCACCAGCTGGCCATACTCTTCGGAACCTATCAAGCCACTGGTTGTCGGAGAGCCGTGAAAACCATCCTGACTCTATTCGGCACACGCCCGGAGATCATCAAGCTCTCGCCGGTCATTCGTGCGCTGGAGGCGCGAAGCCCGTCCTGGCGCAGCGTGAATGTTTCGTCTTCACAGCATACGGACCTGCTGCGGCCGTTCGCCCGCCAGCTCGAGATCCGGATCGATCACGATCTCGACGTCATGACGGCCGGGCAGACGCCGGCCGATGTGCTCGGGAAAGTCGTCAGGCGCATGGCGGGGCCGTTCGCAAAGGAGCGGCCCGACATGGTCCTGGTGCAGGGCGATACGACGACCGCGATTGCGGGCGCCCTGGCTGCCTTCTATGCACGTATTCCGGTCGGACACGTCGAAGCGGGTCTTCGCACCGGCGAACGATTCAGCCCGTTCCCCGAGGAGGCCAACCGCCGGCTGATCTCCCGGATCGCTGATGTCCACTTCGCCGCTACCGAGCAGAACGTCAGGACACTCGAGGCGGAAGGCGTGCCTGCCGACCAGATCCTGCTGACCGGCAATCCGGTCGTCGATTCCGTGACGCACATCATGGCCACCACTTCGCCGAGCGCGGAGCTGGCGGCGCTTCTCGATCGGCTGAAGGACCACAAGCTCCTGGTGCTCACCACGCATCGACGAGAGAACTTTGGCGAGGTCATGACCTCGCACCTGCGAGCGATCAGGAAGGTCGTTGAACGTCATCCGGAGCTCGCGGTGGTGTTTCCGGTGCATCCGAACCCGGCGGTACGCGAGGTAACCGGCAAGGAACTCTCGGGTGCGGGCCGCATCCATTGCGTCGAGCCGATGGGCTACTCGGACTTCGTCCATCTGCTCTCGAGGGCATGGCTCATCGCATCGGATTCGGGTGGCGTGCAGGAAGAGGCGCCATCGCTGGGCAAGCCGGTGCTGATCCTGCGCGACACCACGGAACGACCCGAGGTGATCGACTGCGGCGTCGGTCGCCTGGTGGGTCATTCGGGCGAGCGACTCGAGGCGATGCTCGAGCACGCGATCAACGATGAACCCTGGATTCACACTGCCCGGTCGACTCGCAATCCGTTCGGATCGGGCGACGCCGGCGAGGGTATCGCCCGGGCGATCGAAGGATTCTTCGGCTCGCGGCGGAACTCGTCGTGAGCGTGCATTCGCCAGCGAGCATCGATGCGCCCTTGCCGCGCCGTCGCCTGGGAAGCCTGTCGCTCGATCTCGACAATGAATGGGCCTATCTGAAGACGCATGGGGACCCGGAGTGGGAATCCTATCCGTCCTACCTCGACGTTGCGGTTCCGCGCATTCTCGAACTGCTGGCGTTCCACGACCTGAGGATCACTTTCTTCATCGTCGGCCAGGATGCCGCGCTCGAGAAGAACCGGGAAGCCCTGGCGAAGATCGCCGCGGCCGGACACGAGGTCGGCAATCATTCGCTCAGGCACGACCCCTGGCTGCACCAGTACACCGAAGCGGAACTCGAGGCGGAGCTGTCGGAAGCAGAGCGACATATCCATGCGGCAACCGGCCAGCGGCCCATCGGCTTTCGAGGGCCCGGC
Organism: uncultured Burkholderiaceae bacterium; assembly: GCA_964476625.1. GTDB lineage: Bacteria > Pseudomonadota > Gammaproteobacteria > Burkholderiales > Burkholderiaceae_E > JAMLIN01. The sequence continues at coordinate 29,549 of CAYZBJ010000041.1, forward strand.
TTCAGCCTGTCGCTCGACACGCTGAGGGTGCTTGCGCGCCGGGGCTATGCCTACGACGCAAGCACGCTTCCCAGCTTCCTGGGGCCGATCGCGCGAGCCTACTACCTCGCCACCGGCAACTTCGATGCAGAGCAGCGCAAGCGCCTCGAACAGTTGTTCGGCAGCTGGAAGGAAGGCTTCAGGCCCCTGAGTCCGTACCGGTGGCGGCTCGACGACACGACGCTCATCGAGATGCCCGTGACCACGTTTCCGTTGTTCAGGGTGCCGATCCACCTGAGCTACGTGCTCTATCTAGCCTCGTTTTCATCCCGGCTTGCCCGGCTGTACTTCGGCACGGCGATCGGCATGTGCCGCCTGACAGGCATCGAGCCGTCGATTCTCCTGCACCCGCTGGATTTCCTGGGCGGAGACGATGCACCAAGAATGCGATTTTTTCCCTCGATGAAATTGTCGGCACAGGAGAAGATCCGCATCGTCGACCATTGTCTTGGCCGCCTGAAGCGGGGTTTTCGGATGGTGTCGGTCGGCGAGCATGCTGCCGCTGCCGCAGGCAGGGAATTGCCGCTGGTGGTGCATGGCGCGAAGCAGTCGCTGTAGCGACGCTCGAACTCGAACGGGGGAGTCTCATGAAGATCACGGTGATGCTGCCGGCGTACAACGAGGAGAAGGACCTTCCAGGGCTTCTCGTGCGGATCCAGCAGGCACTCGAGTGCTGGGCGGACTACCAGGTCTTGGTCGTCGACGACGGCTCTCGCGACCGAACCGCGCAGATCGTGCGCGATGCCGCGGCGCGCATGCCGGTGACGCTGATCCAGCATCCCGTGAACATGGGCCTTGGCGCGGCGATCAGGACGGGACTCAAGGCGGCGTCGAAGTTCGACGGGGTCATCGTGACGCTGGACGCGGACAACTCCCAGGACCCGGCCCTGATTCGCACGATGATCGGCAAGATCGAACAAGGCTACGCGGTCGTGATCGCCTCGCGGTTCCAGCCAGGCTCGCAGGAAGTGGGTGTGCCACTCTATCGGTTGTTCCTGAGCCATGTTTCCAGCGCCGGCATCCGGCTTATCGTTCGCTATCCCGGCGCACGCGACTACACCTGCGGGTTCCGTGCCTATCGTGTCGACGTCATTCGGGAACTGATTGCCCGCTTTGGCGACAACTTCCTGCGGGAGAACGGGTTCGCCTGCATGCTCGAACTGCTGCTGAACCTGCGACGCCTGTCGGTTCCCGTCGCCGAAGTGCCCCTGGTCCTTCGATACGACCTGAAGGAAGGGGCGAGCAAGATGCGCGTCCTGCGGACGATGCGCCGCTATGTGGTGACCGTGACCAGGGGCTTCCTGCCGCTTGCCAGCGTTCCCGCTGCCGAGGTACCGGAGCCGGCATTGCTCGATGCCGGCCCCGGCGACGGTCTCGCGCCATGACCGCTGAGGAGCGCGCTCCCCGTATCGGGATCGTGGGTGGTGGCATCGCCGGCCTGGCCGCAGCGCACTTCCTCACGGCGGCCGGCGCGCGGGTTACGCTGCTGGAGGCATCCGACCAGCTCGGTGGCCTCGGCACCTTCTTCGAGTACGGCAACACGTCCCTCGAGCGCTTCTATCACTGCATGCTGCCGTCGGACGAGCATCTGCTCGGCGTGCTTCGCGACATCGGCCTCGAGGGAGAAACCTACTGGAAGGAGACGAGCTTCGGCTTCATGCGAGGCACGCGACTCTATCCGCTCAATACCCCGCTGGACCTGCTTCGGTTCGACGTGCTCCCGTGGCGCGACCGCTTCCGCATCGGCCTGACCGGTCTGTGGGGCAGCATCCGCTCGAGCAGGGGGCTGGACGACATCACCTGCGAGGCCTGGCTGACCCGTCTGTCGGGGTGCCGCGCGTTCGAGGCGTTCTGGAAGCCGATGCTGCAGGGGAAGTTCGGCAACCGCTACACCGAGGTGCCGGCCCTATGGTTCTGGACGCGCTTCAACCGGGAGAAGGGCGCCAAGCGCGAGCGCAAGGGCTACATCCACGGCGGCTATCGCCGGATCGCCGCCGAGCTGGCCGCATCGATCGCCGCGCGCGGCGGCTCGGTGCGCCTGCGCTCGCCGGTGGAACGATTCGACCTGGACGCACAGGGTCGACCCCGCTTGGCCGTATCCGGCGAGCAACCCGAGTCGTTCGACCAGGTCCTGTTCACGGCGCCGATCTCGCTGTTGGGCAGGTTGGTCGAAGGCGGGCGGCTCGAGGAGCCGGTTTCGCAACTCGATGGCGCCCTCGACATGCAGGGCGTTGTGAACGTCATCCTGATGCTGCGCAGGGGGTTGACGCCCCACTACTGGGTGGCGGCAACCGATGACGACATTCCGTTCCAGGGGGTCGTCGAGAGCACCACCCTGCTCGATCGTGGTGATACGGCCGGGATGCATCTCGTCTACCTGATGAACTACGTGCATCGCTCGGAATCCCTCTTCGCCGAGGACGACGAGCTTCTCCTGGAACGCTATGTCGCCGGCCTGAAACGACTGTTTCCCGATCTCGGGAACGACGACATCGTGGATCGCTTCGTGTTTCGCAGTCCGTTCGTGGAGCCGCTCTATACGCGCGGCTACCAACGCCGCAAGCCGCCGGCATCGCTCATCCCGGGCCGGGTCTACCTGGCGACGACTTCCCAGGTGTATCCGGAAGTCACGTCGTGGAATGGCTCGACCGGCCTTGCGCGCCGCGTGGTCGACCAGATGCTTGCCGAGACACAGGCAACACGTAACGCTCACTGAGGACCATGCCGATGCAGGGACGAACCAAATGGACGCTCTCCGGGCTCGCGATAGGCCTCGTATTCCTGTGGCTGGCGATCGAGGAGGCCCACTTCGATGCTTCCCTGGAGGTACTGAAGCACGTCGACCCGGTATGGGCGTTCGCGACGTTCGTGGGTGGGGTCGGATTCATGGCTCAGAAAGCACACCGATGGGCGGCGATTCTCCAGCCGATAATGACGGCCCGTTTCAGCGCGCTCCACAGTGCCGTCTACATCGGTACGGCCGCGAATCTCGTCGTTGCACATACGGGGGAGATCCTGCGCGCAAGCCTGGTGGCCAGGAAGAACGGTATCGCGGCCAGTGCGGTGCTCGCTACGGTCGCGGTGGAGCGAATCCTGGACTTCACCGCGCTCCTGGTGCTCATCGGGGTCGCCCTGGTGTGGGACCCCGGGATGTCACCTGTCCTGCTGACGGCCGGCCTGATCAGCCTCGGCATCATTTTCACCGGCATCTTCGGTGTACTGGCGTTCCTCAATCCGACACCGTTGACCAGGAAGCTCGGCGCCGGGATCCTGCGCCCGCTGCCGCCAGGCATGCGGGAATGGATCATCAGGCAGTTGCAGCGAGGGGTTGGCGGGCTTGGCGTACTGAAAGAGCCTCGGGTGATCCTGAAGATCCTCTTCCTGTCGCTGCTCCAATGGTCATGGATCGTCGCGGCCGTCTGGGCGAGCGCCCACGCGGTGGGCCTATCGGTCCCGATCCCGGGCGCGATCGCGGTTTTCGTGCTGACGGTCATCGGGCTGACGCTCCCGTCGTCGCCGGCACAGCTCGGCACCACGCAACTCGCGTTCGTGGTCGGACTCGAACTCGCGGGCGCTACCGGCGCAGCGGCTTTTGCCGCATCGGTCGTCTACACGGTCTGCGTGGTCGTCGCCATGATGATCCTGGGGGCCGTGTGCTGGATGGCCTCCGACTGGAGGCCGGCCTCCAGTCGCAGTTCGCGCGCGTGATGCCTCGCGCGGGCGGGATGCGACGCTAAGCGCCGCGGGTCTGGTCGTCGGCTGGCCTGAACAGACCTGCCAGGCTGGCGCCGAAACGCCCCGGTAGCCGGCCGCAGAGCTGGGCCAGCAGATGGCGCAGCGCTGGCGCGAGCCAGTGGCGCGCCAGCACGATGCCGATCGGCATCGTGCTGGCGCCGACGGCGATGTCGATCGCCAGCCAGGCGGCGGGAGCATCGTACAGCCGGCGGGCGACCAGGTCGGCGGCGAGCACGAGCAGCGCGGTCGCGCCCGCCACTGCGGCACCACCGCGCAACGAGCGCAGTGCCTCGACCATCGGCAGGCGCAACGCGCGCATCGCCGCCTGGCTCATCAGGAGCGAATGCAGCACCAGCAGGG
>CAYZBJ010000042.1:0-2817 GCA_964476625.1 uncultured Burkholderiaceae bacterium
CTCGGCGATCAGCTTCACACGGGTGAGCACCGGGTCCTGGGCGATCGCCTGGAAGAGCGCCGCCCGGCCGGTGAAGGCCGAGCCGCGATGCGGCGCCTTGCGCCCGAGCACCGGCGCGAGGTCGAACCGGAAACCGTCGACGTGCATCTGCTCGACCCAGTAGCGCAGCGAGTCGAGCACCAGCTGCATCACCCGCGGGTGGCTCGCGTCGAGCGCGTTGCCGGTGCCGGTGAGGTTCTCGTAGTGCGCCGGGTCGTTCGGCAGCAGGCGGTAGTAGACGGCGTTGTCGATGCCCCGGAACGAGAGGATCGGCCCGCGGTGGTCGCCTTCGGCGGTGTGGTTGTAGACCACGTCGAGGATCACCTCGATACCCGCCGCATGCAGGCCGCGCACCATCTCGCGGAACTCCGCCACCGGGTCGGCCGCGGCATGGCGCGCGTCGGGCGCGAAGAAGCCGAGCGTGTTGTAGCCCCAGTAGTTGACCAGCCCCCGCTCGGCGAGCGGGCGCTCGTCGATCGCCTGGTGCACCGGCAGCAGGCTCAGCGCCGTGACGCCGATGCGCTGCAGGTGCGCGATGAAGGCCGGCGCGGCCAGCCCCCGGTAGCGGCCGCGATCCTCCTCGGGCACCCCGGGGTGGTCGATGGTGGCGCCCTTGACGTGGACCTCGTAGAGCACCGAATCCTCGAGCGGGATCGCCGGTGGCGCATCGCCCCGCCAGTCGAACTCGCTCGCATCGACCACCGCGCGCAAGGTGTCGCGCGCATTGTCGGCCGGGTTGTCGAGATGGTCGTCGCTCCAGGCGAAGCGCCCTTCGAAGCGCCGCGCATACGGGTCGACGAGCAGCTTGGCCGGGTTGAAGCGATGGCCGGCGGCGGGCGAATGCGGACCATCGACGCGATAGCCGTAGGACAGGCCGGCGCCCGCGCCGGGCAGCAGGCCGTGCCAGACGTCCTCGGTGCGTCGTGGCAGCGGCAGGCGGGCGGTTTCGCGGCCGGTGGCATCGAACAGGCATAGCCACACCCGGGTGGCATGGATCGAGAACAGCGCGAAGTTGACGCCCTCGGGGCTTACGGTGGCGCCCAGCGGCCAGGGTCGGCCCGGCAGCAGGGCGCCGGCCGGGGCGGCGCCGGCGCTGCTCGCGGCAGCGATGCCGGCGAGGGCATCAGCGGCGGCATCGGCCGCGGGCGCGCGTCGCGCCAGGTTGTCGGGATGGATTGGATCGTTCAAGCCTGCCACTCCAGGAAGATCGTCGCGAGCGGCGGCAGGGTCAGGACCAGCGACTGGTCCCGGCCGTGCGCGCCGATCGGCTCGGTCGGCATCGTCGCACCGGCGTTGCCGGCATCGCTGCCGCCGTACCAGCCCGAATCGGTGTTGAGGATCTCGCGCCAGCGTCCGGCGCGCGGCATGCCGACGCGATAGCCGTGGCGGGGTGTCGGGGTGAAGTGGCTGATCGCCACGATCGGCGGCGCATCGCCTTCGCCATGGCGCACGAAGGCGTAGACGCTGTTGGCGGCGTCGCCATGGTCGATCCACTCGAAGCCGTCGCCGCGCACATCGCGCTGGTGCAGCGCCGGGCGGGCGCGCAGCGCCTGGTTGAGGTCGCGCACCAGGCGCTGTACGCCGGCATGGGGCGCCTCGGCGAGCAGGTGCCAGTCGAGCGAGCGGTCGTGGTTCCATTCCCGCCGCTGTGCGAACTCGCCGCCCATGAACAGCAGCTTCTTGCCCGGATGCGCCCACATCAGGCCGTAGCAGGCGCGCAGGTTGGCGAAGCGCTGCCAGTCGTCGCCCGGCATGCGCTCGAGCAGCGAACGCTTGCCGTGGACGACCTCGTCGTGCGAGAGCGGCAGGATGTAGTTCTCGCTGAAGGCGTAGACCAGTCCGAAGGAGATCTCGCCCTGGTGGTGGCGGCGATGGATCGGGTCGCGCCCCATGTACTGCAGGGTGTCGTGCATCCAGCCCATGTTCCACTTGTAGTGGAAGCCGAGGCCGCCGTCGTGCGGCGGGCGGGTCACGCCCGGCCAGGCGGTGGATTCCTCGGCGCACATCAGGGTGCCGGGCCGGGTGGTGCCGACCTGGCGGTTGGTCGAACGCAGGAACTCGACCGCCTCGAAGTTCTCGCGCCCGCCATGCACGTTGGGCACCCATTCGCCCTCGCGGCGGGAGTAGTCGCGATAGAGCATCGAGGCGACCGCGTCGACCCGCAGCCCGTCGACGCCGTAGTGCTCGAGCCAGTAGAGCGCGTTGCCGCGCAGGAAGTTGGCGACCTCGCGCCGGCCGAGGTTGTAGACGAGGGTATTCCAGTCGGGATGGAAGCCCTCGCGCGGGTCGGCGTGCTCGTAGAGCGGGCTGCCGTCGAAGCGCGCCAGCCCGTGCTCGTCGTTCGGGAAGTGCGCCGGCACCCAGTCGAGCAGTACGCCGACGCCGGCCTCGTGGCAGCGCTCGACGAAGCGCGCGAACTGCGCCGGCGAGCCGAAGCGCGAGCTCGGGGCGTAGATGCCCAGCGGCTGGTAGCCCCAGGAGCCGTCGAAGGGATGCTCGGAGATCGGCATCAGCTCGATGTGGGTGAAGCCGAGGTCGACGACGTAGGGGATCAGCTCGTCGCCGAGCGCGTCCCAGTCGAGGAAGTTGCCGTCGAAGCCTGCGCGCGCATCGCGGCGCCGCCACGAGCCGGCATGGACCTCGTAGATGGAGATCGGCGCATCGAAGCCGTTGGCCCGCTGGCGCGCATCGGAGACCGGCGCCGCCGGCGGCGGCAGCTGGGCGACCACCGACGCAGTGGCGGGGCGATGCTCGGCGGCGAAGCCATAGGGGTCGGCA
>CAYZBJ010000042.1:2827-5163 GCA_964476625.1 uncultured Burkholderiaceae bacterium
ACCGGACGCGCCAATCGCGGCGGCGCCTTCTTCCAGGCGCCGGCCGGCGGCGTCATGCAGGGCGTACTTGTAGCGCTCGCCGGGGCCGACGTGCGGCAGGAAGATCTCCCAGATGCCGGCGTCCGGATGCCGGCGCATCGGGTGGCGCCGCAGGTCCCAGTGGTTGAAGCTGCCCACCACCGCCACCCGGCTCGCGTTCGGCGCCCACACCGCGAAGCGGGTGCCGGCCACCTCGTCGAGGATGCAGGGATGGGCGCCCATCAGCTGCCAGGGGCGCTCGAGCGCCCCTTCGCCGTGCAGCCAGCGGTCGAAGTCGCCGATGGTCGGGCCGAAGCGGTAGGGATCCTCGAACTCCTGTTCGAAGGGCTCGCCTTCGTCGAGGGGCGGTCCCCAGTCGACCCGCAGGCGGTAGCGGAAGGGCTCCTTGCGGGTCGGGATCGAGGCCTCGTAGAGACCGTCGGGATGGATCGGCTCGAGCCAGACCAGGACCTTGCCGTTGTCCGCGCCGGCCCCCGCGCCGGCGGCCGGATCGACATCGGCCGCGGCAGCGGCGGCGCCGGCATCGACACCGCCGTCGGCCCCGGGCGAGGTGTCGACCAGGCCGACCCGGCGCGCGGTCGGCAGCATCGCGCGGATGCGCAGCACCCCGCGCTCGACATGCATGCCGAGGCGCGCGAAGGGGTCGGCATGCTCGCCGCGGGCGATGCGCTCGATCTCGTCGGGGCTCATGGGGAACCTTCGCCCTGGCGGGCTGCGGTGCGAGCCCCTGCGGGCGGCCGGGCGGGGCTCATGGGCGGTGGCGCGCGCTGCGGGTCATGGACTCAGGGCGCGATCGGTTCGACGCGCCAGATCTTCTGCGCGTACTCGCGGATCGTGCGGTCGCTCGAGAACGGGCCCATGCCGGCGATGTTGAGCGCCGCGGTGCGGGTCCAGTCCGCCGGCCGGTCGAACAGGGCGTCGACCCGCGCCTGCGCCTCGAGGTAGGAGGCGAAGTCGGCCAGCAGCAGGTAGGTGTCGTGGCGCAGCAGCGAGTCGACGATGGGCTTGAAGCGGGTCGGGTCGTCGGGTGAGAAATCCCCCCCGCCGATCGCGTCGATCACCCGGCGCAGCGCCGGGTTCTCCTCGTAGTGGCGCTGCGGGTCGTAGCCGTTGCCGCGGATCGCCGCCACTTCCTCGGTGGTGTGGCCGAAGATGAAGATGTTCTCCGTGCCGACGTTCTCGAGGATCTCGATGTTGGCGCCGTCGAGCGTGCCGATGGTGAGCGCGCCGTTGAGCGCGAGCTTCATGTTGCCGGTGCCCGAGGCCTCGGTGCCGGCCGTGGAGATCTGCTCGGACAGGTCGGCCGCGGGCATGATGACCTCGGCGGCCGAGACGCTGTAGTTCGGCACGAACACCACCTTGAGCCGATCCCGCAGGCGGGCGTCGGTGTTGATCCGCCGCGCCACGTCGTTGATCAGCTTGATGATCAGCTTGGCCATCCGGTAGGCCGAAGCCGCCTTGCCCGAGAACACCACGGTGCGTGGCGTCCAGTGGGCGTCGGGCGCATCGAGCATCGCCTGGTAGCGGGCGACGATGCCCAGCAGGTTGAGCAGCTGGCGCTTGTACTCGTGGAAGCGCTTGACCTGCACGTCGACCATCGAGGCGGGGTCGAAGCGCACCCCGCCGCGCGCATGCACCCAGTCGGCGAAGCGGCGCTTGTTCTCGAGCTTGGCGGCGGCCAGCGCCGTGATGAACGCGGGGTCGTCGACATGCTCGCGCAAGGCCGCGATGCGGTCGAGGTCGGTGCGCCAGTCGGGGCCGATGCGCGAGTCGATGAGCGCCGACAGCGGCCGGTTGGCGTTGGCGAGCCAGCGCCGCGGCGTGATCCCGTTGGTCATGTTGCAGAACCGGTCCGGGAAGATGCGGGCGAAGTCGGCGAAGATGGTCTGCACCAGCAGGTCGCTGTGCAGCTTCGAGACCCCGTTGACCTTGTGGCTGGCGACCACGCACAGGTAGGCCATGCGCACCCGGCGCTCGCCGGACTCGTCGATCAGCGAGACGCGGCGCAGCAGCGCGGGATCGTCGCCCTGGGCGTGGCGAACCTCCTCGAGGAAGCGCCGGTTGATCTCGAGGATGATCTCGAGGTGGCGCGGCAGGACGGCGCGCATCATGCCCACCGGCCAGGTCTCGAGCGCCTCGGGCATGAGGGTGTGGTTGGTGTAGGAGAACACCCGCCGGCACTGCGCCCAGGCATCGTCCCAGGCGAGCCGGTGGACATCGACCAGCAGGCGCATCAGCTCGGCCACCGCGATCGCCGGATGGGTGTCGTTGAGGTGGATCGCGACCTTGTCGGCCAG
>CAYZBJ010000042.1:5173-33580 GCA_964476625.1 uncultured Burkholderiaceae bacterium
GGCCGACAAGGTCGGCCAGGGCGTCGAAGCGCGCATGGTCGGTCATGTACCGGCGCAGGATGTCCTGCAGCGACGCGCTGACGAAGAAGTACTCCTGGCGCAGGCGCAGTTCGCGCCCCTGGTAGCTGGAGTCGTCCGGATAGAGCACCCGGGTGACGTTCTCCGAGAGGTTCTTGGCGGCGACCGCGCCCATGTAGTCGCCCTGGTTGAACACCGCCAGGTCGAGCGCCTGCGAGGCCTTGGCATGCCACAGGCGCAGGGTGTTGACCGCCCGGGTGCCCGCGCCCGGCACGATCATGTCGTAGGCCATGGCGAGGACTTCCTCGGTATCGACCCAGTGGGCGCCATCGGCTTCGTGGCGGACCCAGCCGCCGAAGTGGATCGGGAAGGTTACTTCGGCGCGCGGGAACTCCCACGGGTTGCCGTTGCGCAGCCAGTCGTCGGGCTGCTCGACCTGCCAGCCGTTGTGGATGCGCTGGGCGAACATGCCGTAGTCGTAGCGGATGCCGTAGCCGAAGCTGGGAAGCCCGAGCGTGGCCATCGAATCGAGGAAGCAGGCCGCCAGCCGCCCGAGGCCGCCGTTGCCGAGCGCTGCATCGAGCTCCTGTTCGCGGGTCTCGTCGATGTCCAGGCCCATCGCCCGCAGGGCGGTGGCCACCTCGTCGTAGAGGCCGGTGGCCATCAGGCTGTTGGTGAGCGCCCGGCCGACGAGGAACTCCATCGACAGGTAGTAGACCCGCTTGACCTGCTGGTCGTACTGGCGCCGGGTGGTGTCCATCCAGCGCTCGACGAGGCGGTCGCGGGTGACCAGCGCGAGCGCCGAGTACCAGTCGTCCTGATCGGCGGTCGCGGGGTCCTTGCCGACCGAGTAGAGCAGGCGATTGGCCAGCGCGCGGCGCAGTTCCTGGGGGGTGTTGCCGGGGGCGTCGTGTTCGAAGTTCTCGAACGCCATGGAATTGGGAGCTTCCTGCATGTCAGTCCGGGGCGGGGAGGGCCGCTGATTGTTGGTCGCGGCGGCGCATCGGCCGCGAATCAGGGGGATTGTCCGGGATTTGGGTGACCGGCGCAGGCCCGTTCGTCAGCCCGCTTCGCTGCGCGAGAGCGCGTGCGCCGCCCCGCGCAGGGCCGGCGCCCGGGCATCGATCAACCAGGTCGGGATGGCGCCGAGATAGTCCGCGAAGCGCCCTTTCGCCTCGAAGCGGGTGCGGAACTCCGACGCCTGCAGGAAGGCCTCGATGCGCGGCGCGATGCCGCCGCCGACGTAGACGCCGCCGCGCGCGCCGAGGGTCAGCGCGAGATTGCCCGCCGCGCCGCCGAGCATCGCGCAGAAGGTCGACAGGGTCGCATGGGCATGGGCCTCGCCCGCGAGCGCGCGGGTGGTGATGTCGGCGGCCGAGGGCGCGGGGTCGGCGTCGCCATCGCCATCGACGCCGGCGTCGACCGCATAGCCGTCGACGACGCCGACCGCCGCATGCAGCAGGGGCAGGCCGGTGCCGGAGACGAGCCGCTCGATCGAGACATGCGGGTGGTGGCGACGGGTCCACTCGAGGATGTCGGTCTCGCGCTCGTCGGCCGGCGCGAGCGAGGCATGGCCGCCCTCGCCGGCGATTGCCGCCCAGCCTCCGGCCGGCGTGGGCAGCAGCCCCGCCATGCCGATGCCGGTGCCGGGGCCGATCAGGGCGCGGGCGGCGGCGGGCGTGGCCATGCTGCTGGCAGCGCCCGCGCCGCCGTCGCCGGCGGCTCCGGCGCTGCCGCCGGCTCCGCCGCTCGTGGCGCCCCGGCCGATCCGGCGCAGCTCGTCGGCCTCGAGCAGGGGCAGCGACCAGGCGAGCGCGGCGAAATCGTTCAATACCAGCAGGTGCGCAAGGCCGAGTTCCTCGCGCAGCGCCGCGATCGAGAACGACCAGCCGGCGTTGGTGAGCGACACCGCATCACCGGTGATGGGCCCCGCGAAGGCGAAGGCCGCCCGGTCGACGGGCGGGCCGGGCAGGCGATCGAGCGCGGCGCGCACGGCCGTGGCGAGATCCGGGTATTCGGCCACCGCGAGCCTGACCGGCTCGCCGTGGCGGCCATCGGCGCCGACCCGGGCGAAACGGGCATTGGTGCCGCCGATATCGGCGACCAGGTCGTGATGCGTGCTGGTGGTCATGGCAGCGGCCGGCTTCGGTGATCCGGGCCCCAGTCTACAATCGACCCCATACGATACCCCGATGGCCGACAGGCCGACGATGCCCTTCAGGAGACATGCCATGAGCCTTCCCACCACGATGCGATTCGTCGACCACGGCGCCGGCGGCAAGCCCGAGGTGCTGCGGATCGCCGAAGGGCCGGTGCCCGCGCCGGGTCCGGGCGAGATCCTGGTGCGGGTGGCCTGGGCCGGCGTGAACCGCCCCGATTGCTCCCAGCGCGCCGGCAGCTATCCGCCGCCGCCAGGGGCCTCGAAGATCCTCGGCCTGGAAGTCTCCGGCGAGGTCGTCGCCGTGGGCGCGGATACCGCCCGCTGGCAGGTCGGCGACCAGGTCTGCGCCCTGTGCAACGGCGGCGCCTACGCCGAGTACGTCGCGGTGCCCGGCACCCAGGCCCTGCCGATTCCGGAAGGGCTTTCGATACGCGATGCCGCCGGCATTCCGGAGAACTATTTCACCGTCTGGACCAACGTCTTCGACCGCGGGCATCTCGTCAAGGGCGAGCGCTTCCTCGTGCACGGCGGCTCCTCGGGCATCGGCCTGACCGCGATCCGGATGGCGAAAGCCGCCGGCGCCACCGTGTTCACGACCGTGGGCAACGCCGAGAAGGCCGCCTTCTGCAGCGACGCCGGCGCCGACCATGTCATCGAATACAAGAGCCAGGACTTCGTCGAGGAGATCGCCCGCCTCACCAATGGCGAAGGGGTCGACCTGATCCTCGACATGGTGGGCGGCGACTACACCCCGCGCAACATCAAGTCGCTCGCGGTCGATGGCCGCCTGGTGCAGATCGCCTTCCTCGGCGGGCCGAAGGTCGCCGACTTCAACATGAGCCCCATCATGGTGCGCCGCCTGACGGTGACCGGTTCGACCCTGCGCCCGCGCTCGGCCGCCGACAAGGCGGCGATGGCCGAATCGCTCGCCACCCACATCTGGCCGCGCATCGCCACCGGCGAAGTGCGCCCGACGATCCACAAGGTGTTCCCGATGGCCGAGGCGCGCGCAGCGCACGAGCTGATGGAGTCGTCGCAGCACATCGGCAAGATCCTGCTGGAGGTGGGCGGGGAGGGCTGAAGCCCGGGCCTGCCTAGCCTAGGAAACCCTGGGCCCCGATCACCAGGGCCATCACCATCAGGATCGCCAGCACGGCCTTGCGGGCGGCGATCTCGTTGACCCGACCGACCATGCGCGCGCCGATGAAGACGCCCGCCACCAGCACCGGCAGGGACAGGACGGCGAGCCTGACGCTGTCCCAGGTGAACAGGCCGAAGGCGAACAGGACGGGCAGGGTGGCGAGGTCCGTCACCAGGAAGGTCGCGATGATCGACGCCCGCCCGGCCTCCAGCGCCAGCGACGAGCCGAGGAAGAACACGATGATGGGCGGGCCGCCCATGCCGAAGGCGCCGTTGAGCAGCCCGCTGGCCGCGCCCGTTGAGGCGGTTTCCGTCGTCGTGGGCATCCGCGTCATCTGCACCCCAGCCATCAGCACGGCCGCGCTGACGAAGACGACCACCGCGAGCGCGATCTTCATCGGGTTGGCCGGAACGTTCGCCAGCAGGTAAACGCCCGCGGGTGTGCCGACGATTCCCGCTGCCACGAGGATGCCTATCGAACGCCAGTGGACCCGCCTCCATATGGACGGAAGCAGGTGGATGCCGGCGGCCACTTCCAGGACGAACATGGCCGGCACCACCGTCGCGGGAGGCAGGGCGGCCGAGATGGCGGTGATCGTGAGCATCGCGAAGCCGAAGCCGGAGAAGCCACGGACGATCGCCGCGAGGAACACGCATGCGCATGCGTAGAGGAGCTCTGGGGACACGGCGTCCGTGCTCAGTGGCAAACGCGCTCAGGCCTTGGCATCGTCGAATCCGAGGTAGCGCCAGGACAGGGCCAGCGCGACCATGACGACGACGGCGACGATGAAGGATGATGCGGCGCCCAGCCCGAGCTGGAAGGCCTGCATCTGGTTGGCGATGAGCGGCGCGATCATCACGCTGGAGGCATCGCCCAGCAGCATCGGCACGAAGAACATCCCCATGAGGGGCACGAAGGTCAGTATCGTGGCCGACGCAATGCCCGGGAGCGTCTGCGGCAGCGTGACATGCCGGAACGCGCGCCCGGGTGAGGCGCCGAGGTCCGCGGCCGCGTCGACGAGCGACCAGTCCATCTTCTCGAGGGACGCATAGATCGCGATGACGGCGAACGGCAGCGAGAAGTACACCATCACCAGGATCACCGCGAAGGGGTTGTAGAGCAGGAAGCCCAGCGGTTCGTCGATCAGGCCCAGCTGCATGAGGCCCTTGTTGATGATCCCCGAGTCCCCCAGGAGGGCCATCCAGGCATAGGCACGCAGCAGGCCGCTGGTCCAGAACGAGAGAATGACGGCACCCAGCAGCACCTTCTGCCAGGCGCGCGTGTAGCGGACGATGAAGTACGCTAGCGGATAGGCCGCCAGCAGGGTGATGACCGTGATCAGGATCGACGACAGGAAGGTCCGCAGCAGCACCTTCGGGTAGGTGGTGCTCTCGAAGAAGGCGACGTAGTTGGCAATCGTCCAGTCCGTGACGATCTGGTAGCTCTTCGTCGTCCAGAAACTGTAGACGAACATGATGCCGAGGGGCACGACAAACAGCGCCACCTGCACGATGAGCATCGGTGCGAGCCCCCACAACTGCGGGCGTCCCGGGGTGTGCGAGATGGACATGCGCGTTCGTCGTGCCGGCTCGTTGCCTCAGGCTGCGAGGACTTCGTTCCAGGCCGCGGCGTATTCGTCCTGGTTCGCGGGCGCCTCGATCAGGCGCATGTTCTCGACCAGTTCCGGCTGGTCCATCAGGTTGGCCGTGACCATCTCGCCCATGCCCTGTTGCCTGAGCAGCTCGACGCCACCCCGGTTGGCCGCGCCGCGCTGCAGGCGCTTGAAGTTCATCGCGACGTACTCGGGGCTGTGGATATGGTTGAGCCAGGCCAGCGCCGCATCCCGGTTCGGCGAGCCCTTGACCAGCATGTCGCCATCGATCCAGCCGTAGTAGCCTTCCTTCGGGTTGGACCAGCCCATCTGCGGGCCGCCCGCCGACTGGATCGTCATGGCGCGTCCCGGCGACGACATGCCGATCCACACCGATTCCTCGACATAGAGCCGCATCTGCTCGTTCCAGCCCTTGCTGACGTTGCGCGCATTGCGCTTGATGCGAATGAGGACCTCGGCGGCCTTGGACAGCTGCGCCTTGTTCATCCGGAAGGGGTTCTCGTAGCCGAGGAGCATGGCGGCGACCGGCCACATGAATTCATGCTGGTCCGAGAACGAGACGCGTCCCTTGTACTTCGGATCCAGCAGGACTTCCCAGGAAGTGGGGGGCGTGGCGACCTTGCTCTTGTTGTAGATGATCGTCGTCGGGTTCCAGCCCCAGGGGACGATGAGCGACTTGCCGTCGCTGGTCTGCAGCGGGGCGAGCTTCTTGAACTCGGGGTACAGATTCTTGGCCACGTTGGGGATGCTGTCGAGGTCGACCGGCTCGATGAGCCCTTCCTCGAAGTAGCGCACCGGCCACAGGCCATCGGCCTCGAACAGGTCGTACTGCGCCGCGCCCGAGAGCTTCAGCTTGGCGAAGGTCTCCGCATTGCCGCTCATGCCGATGTGGTTCACCCGGATGCCGGTGGCGTTGAAGAACTCCTTGATGCCGGCCGCTTCGACGTGCCCTCCCCAGGCCAGCCAGTTGACCGTGCCGGCGGCCATGGAGCGGCCCGGCCATCCCGCAAGCCCGGCGGCTGCCCCGCCGACGATCGCGGTTTGCTTAAGGAAAGTGCGCCGATCAAGATGACGTGCCATTGCTGTCTCCTCGGTGGTAGTCATGGCGAAACTGACGCTCAGGTGCCCATGCGGGCTCCGGCTGCGCTCTTGTCGAAAACCCTCGCGTCCTCGAGCGACCACCACACGAACACGCGCTGCTGTTCGGTGGCCGGCGGGGCGCTGTCGGCTTCCGGCCGATTCAGCCTGAGTACGAGAACCTCCTGTCCGTTGTCGAGGCGCACCGTGTACTGGGTGACCGACCCCAGCTCCGCGACCTTCGACACGATGCCCGCCAGCGAGCCCGGCGGCGCGCTCTCCGCGCGGAAGGTGACCTGCATGCGCTCGGGACGAACCAGCAAGGCGACGGGCCTGCCGGCCGCGAGCCGGTCGAGGCCGCTCGCCCGCAGCCGGCCCAGGCCGGTGGCTTCCACGCCCGCCGACCCCTCCGACGCGACGACGCCCTCGAAGGCGTTTGTCATGCCGATGAACTCCATCACCTCGCGGCTGGCCGGCGCCCCGTAGATCTCGGACGGCGTGCCCACCTGCAGCAGTCGACCCTTGTCCATCACCGCGATCCGGTCGGACATCGCCAGGGCTTCCTCCTGGTCGTGGGTGACATAGACGAAGGTGATCCCGATCTGGCGCTGGATCCGCGTGAGCTCCGTCTGCATCTGCTTGCGCAGCTTGAGGTCGAGCGCGCCAAGGGGCTCGTCGAGCAACAGCACCGAGGGGCGATTGACCAGCGCCCGGGCCAGTGCGACGCGTTGCCGCTGGCCCCCGCTCAGCTGCGTCGTGCGGCGCTCGCCGAAGCCCTCGAGCGACACGAGGCGCAGCATCTCGGCTACGGCCACCCGGCGCTCCCCGGTCGGCACGCCTTTCATGCCCAGGCCGAAGCCGACGTTCTCGGCGACGGTCATGTGGGGGAACAGCGCGTAGCTCTGGAAGACGGTGTTGACCGGGCGCCGGTACGGTGGGACGCCCTGGACCTCGTGCCCGTCGATCCGGATCGATCCTCGCGTCGCCTCCTCGAACCCGCCGACCAGGTTGAGCGTCGTCGTCTTGCCGCAACCGCTGGCGCCGAGCAGGGAAAAGAACTCGCCCTTGCGGATGACGAGATCCAGCTCGTGCAGGGCCACTGTGTCGCCGAAGTGCTTGGCGACCCCGCGCAGCTCGACCGCCGGCGTGGTTTCGACGGTGTTCATGCGCGCTCCCCGGCCGGCCCGGCGCCCGTGCCCCGGTCCCGCACCCAGGCGCCCAGCAGCAGGAGTGCGAACGACGCGGCCAGCAGCACCGTTGCCAGCGCATTGACCCGCGGGGCGATCCCGTCCTTCAGGAGGCTCCAGATGTACATCGTAAGCGTGCCCTTCTGGCCGGACACGAAGTACGTGATCATGAATTCGTCCATCGACAAGGTGAAGACCAGCAGGGCCGCGCCGACCACGCCGGGCATGATTAGCGGCAGCGTCACGTACCAGAAGGTCCGCAGCCGGTTGGCGCCCAGGTCGCTCGCCGCGAGCTCCAGCGTGCGATCGAAGCCGTAGAGCCGCGTCGAGACGATGAGCACCGCGAAGGGCAGGGTGAAGACGACATGGCCGAGGATGATCGTGAAGCGCGACAGCGGCAGGTCCAGGTAGGTGAACAGCAGCAGCAGCGCCACCCCCATCAGGAAGTGCGGGATCACCATCGGCAGCAGCACCAGCAGACGGGCCCCCTGCTTGAACCGGAAGACGCAGCGCACCAGCGGGAACGCGGCCATGGTGCCGAGCACCGTCGAGACGATCGTCGTGACCGAGGCGATGAAGAGGCTGTTCTTCAGGGCGTCGTGCAGCACGAAGTCATAGGCCAGCTCCTGGTACCACTTCAGCGTGAAGCCGCGAAACGGCAAGGACGGGATGATGTAGTCGTTGAACGAGAACAGCACCAGGAAGGCGATCGGCAGGTACAGGAAGCCGAAGCCGAGCACGCCGTACAGGACGAAGATTCGCCGCGCCGAAACGGAATAGGACGGTTGTGCTTGCGACATCGCCGGCTCCCGGATGACGAACGCGGCTCAGTACGAGGCCTCGATGCTTGCCTGTTCGCCGGGCGCGGCACGCAGTGCGTCGACCGCGGTACGCAGCTCCTCGAGGTAGGCATCGACCACCGGGGCGTGCACGAGCGACATCATGCGGTGCAGGGCCCGCGGCTTCTGCAGCAGGCCGGGAAGGTAGCCCTTGGCGCTCATCAGCTCGGCGACGCGGAAGATGTCGACCTCGTCGGAGGTATAGGCGACGATCGAGAGGTCCGGGTCGCCGATGATCCTCATGCCGGGGATCTGCAGCACCCGGGCCCTGAAGTCGTCGACGAAGGCCATGAGTTCGGACGCGATGCGCTTGTATCCGTCGACTCCCAGGTAATTGAAGACGGCCCAGGCGCCGGAGACCCCGCCCGCCGGGCGCGTGCCGCAGATCGTGTTGGTATAGAAGCGCCCGTTGGGCCATGCGTCGAAGTCGAAGGCCTGGAATTGCGCCAGCTCGGGGTTGCGGTAGAACACGGTGGAAGCCGGCTTGGGGCAGAAGCCGAACTTGTGCAGGTCGGCCGAGATCGACTGCACGCCGTCGATGGCGAAGTCGAAGGCGGGGATGTCGCGGCCGATCATCCGCGCGAAGGGCGCCAGGTATCCGCCGACGCAGGCATCGACGTGCATCCACAGGCCGCGGCGCTTGGCCATCGCGGCCAGCTCGGTGATCGGGTCGATGACGCCGTAGGGAAAGCAGGGGGCCGACCCGGCCACCATGATCGTGTCATCGTCGACCATGGCTTCCATCGCGGCCACGTCGGCGCGGAAGTCGGCGCGCACCGGCGCGCGTCGGACTTCCAGGTCCATTAGCTTCGCGCCTTTCTCGAACGCCGGATGGATCGATTCGGGCGCGACGATGTTGCCGCGATGATGTTTCATGCCGCGGGCGTTGCGCGTCCAGTCGCGACAGGTCTGGATCGCCAGGATGATGCTCTCGGTGCCGCCGGTGCTCATAAACCCGCGGGCCTCGGCCGGCGCCGAGAACAGGCCCAGCGCCATGTCGATGATGTCGGTCTCCATCTGCTTGACGCTGGGGAACGCGCGACCGCCGCCGAGCGCATTCTCGAAGAAATACTCGAAGAAGGCGGACCGGCCCATCTCGGACACGTCGTCGCTGGCCTTGAAGAAGAACAGCGGCGCCTTGCCGCCCTTCCAGTCGATGTCGCCGGCCTTCATCGCTCGCAGTTCCTCGAGCAGGGCCTCGCTGGATCGTCCGGTCTGCGGCAGCATCTTGCGGGTCATGGGTTAAGGTCCTCCGGGTGACGCCTCGGGAGCGGGAAGCGGTTCCGGGCGATTCTGGCCATCCCTGTAGAATTCGTCAATGACAAATAATAGTTCGACAAAACCGAATAGGACGCGGACAAGGTCCGGCCTGAACAGCGGCCTTGACGTGCTGGAATGCCTGGCCGCGCATAGCGAGCCGCTGTCCCTGACCGAGATCGCGGGCGAGATCGGCATGGCCAAGTCCAGCGTCAGTCAGTTGCTGGCGACGCTGCAGGGGCGCGCGCTCGTGCGGCGGCTGCCGGACCAGCGCTACGTCATCGGCCTGCGGGCCTGGGAGATCGGGTGCCGCGCCGGCCCGGTGGGCTTCGGTCGCCTCGCATTGCCCCACATGGCGCAGCTCTCGAGGGACATCTCCGAGGGCGTGGCGCTGGGGGTCCTCGAGTTCGACCATACCGTCTGCATCCAGCTCGTCGATTCACCCAACGTGATTCGCGTGCATGCCTGCATCGGCGACCACACGCCGGCGCATTGCGTGTCGTCCGGGCTGGCCATGCTGGCAACGCTCCCTGACGCCGAGGTGGCGCAGATCTTCCCCGAAGAGCTGGAGCGGCTCACGCCCCTGACGATCACGAGCCGCAGCGCACTCATCGAGGAGCTGGCTCGGGTTCGCGAACGCGGCTACGCGTCCCTGCGGGGCGGATGGCGGGCTGAGGTGGGCGGCGTCGCCGTCGCCCTGTGCGGCGACGACGGGACCGCGGTCGCCGCGCTCAACGTCGCCTTACCGCTGGCGCGCCTGACGCAGGCCTGGCTGGACGACTGCCTGCCGCTCATCCTCGAGACGGCACGCGCCATCGAGCGCGAGTTCGGTACCCGCGGCGAATCGGTGCCGCGCGCCGAGTCGAGGTACCGCAGCCGGCGCGCCGTCAGCCCGCCCGCGCCGTGAGGCCGGCGCCGGGTTCCGCGGCCGGCCGAAGCCGGTCGCGGCGGACGATCGACAACAGGAGCAGCCCCGCCGTTGCCACCCATAGCCCGTACCAGGTCGGGAAGATCGCCAGTGCGGCGATGGCGAGCAGCGCGGCGCCATTGAGCCAGCGCGAGTCGAGCAGGCGGGCGCCGCCGAAGAACATCGCAAACGACATGGTGAAGACGAGGCCGGAGACGGTCGCCTCGAGGATGTCCACCCAGCCGCCCTGGGCGAGCATGCCGGGATAGGCGATGAACATGAACGGGATCAGGTACGTCACGGCGCCGAGCTTGAGCGCTTCGCGGGCCACACGCAGCCAGTCGGTCTGGGCGATGCCGGCGGCAACGAACACCGCGACGCACACCGGAGGGGTGATCACAGAGATGGTCGCGTAGTAGAAGACGAACATGTGGGCGACGATCGGTTCGATGCCGACGTTGGTGAGCGCCGGCGCGAGCACCGCCGCGACCAGCACGTAGGCGGCGGTGGTCGGCATGCCCATGCCGATGATCATGCAGACCACGCCGGTGACCAGCGCGACCAGCCAGGTCGAGCTGCCGGCGAGCGCGACGATCAGGCTCGAGAGGGTGACGCCGAAGCCGGTCAGGTTGACCATGCTCACCAGGATCTGCGCGCCCGCCAGCAGCACGCCGATCATCACCAGTGCCTTGCCCGAGTCCTCCAGGGCATCGACGATCACCTTCACCGCATTGCGCAGGTCGGCGAACGAGCGCACGTTGAGCACGAGGTAGGGGACGAACAGGCCCATCACGCCGAAGAAGGCGGCGGTCTGCACCGAGCGCCCGGTCAGCACGCCGTAGAGCAGGGCGGCGAAGGCGCCGATGATCGGCAGGGTGCGCCGCGGCGCCCGTACATGCGCCCAGGAGGGCATCTCCGACTCGGGCACGACCGGCAGGTGCCGGTTGATCGCGATGAAATGGATGGTCGCGAAGCAGCCGAGGTAGAACAGGAAGGCGGGCAGGATCGCCGCCACCGCGATGTCGAAGTAGCTGCGCCCGATGATCTCGGCCATCACGAAGGCCGCCGCCCCCATGACCGGCGGCGCGATCTGCCCGCCGGTCGAGGCGACCGCCTCGACGCCGCCGGCGAGCGCCGGCGGGTAGCCGAGCCGCTTCATGAGCGGAATCGTGAAGTTGCCGGTGGTCGCCACGTTGGCGACCGCGCTGCCGCTGATGGTGCCGAACAGGCCCGAGGCGACGGTGGCCATCTTGGCGGCGCCGCCGGGGCTGCGCCCGCTCACCCGGATCGCGAGGTCCATGAAGGTCTGTCCACCGCCGGTGAACAGCAGCAGGCTGCCGAAGAGGATGAAGGCGCTGATCGTGGTGCTCGCCACGCCCAGCAACAGGCCCCAGAGGCCGAGGTCGCCCAGCAGCAGGGTTTCGGTCACGAAATGGATGTCGAAGCCGCGATGCCCGAGTGGTCCGTCGATGTACTGGCCGAACAGGGCGTAGGCGATGCCGATCAGCGCGATGGTCGGGAAGATGCCGCCGATTGCGCGGCGCGACACGTCGAGCACCGCGACGACCACCCCGACGGTGAGCGCGATGTCGTACCAGGTGGCCGTCGGCAGGCTGCCCATGATCTCGTCGTAGTTGACGATCACGTAGGTGCAGGCCGCCAGGGTGATTGCGCCCAGCACGATGTCGATGGCGATACCCGCCGGCCGCCACGGCCTGCCCTTGCCCAGGGGGAACATCAGCAGGCCGAGGACGACCACCAGCGCGAGGAAGATCGCCCGCTGGATCAGGCTCTCGAACGCGCCGAAGGCCGAGGTATAGAGGATGAACAGTCCGAGCAGGACCGCTATCGACTTGCTTGCCCAGGCGCGCATTCAGGTGCCTCGCGGGTGGTTCGGGGAATGCCGCCGCCTACTTCGCGATCAGCTTGGCCGGGATGTCGGCGCCCTTTTCCTTCAGGTAGCGCACCACGCCCGGGTGCAGCGGGACGGTGGACTGCTCGAGGGTGAGCTTCACCAGGTCGATGCCCTTGAGGCTGGCGAGCGCGCCGACCTGGACCGTGGTGTCCTCGAAGACGGCCTTGGCGATCTGGTAGGCGGTCTCCTCGGGCAGGGCGGGGCTCGCCGTGACAGCGAGGCCGAAGCTCCAGGTGCTGTAGGCGGGGATGCCGTCGGCCGCGCCGGCCGGAATGTCGACCACCGCGATGTCGGGCATCTTCTCGGTGAGCAGCTTCTTCTGCTCGGGGTTCAGGGTGAGCACCTTGACCGGGGTGAAGGTGGCGATGTCGAGCGAGGAGCCGTCGAGCTTGTCGCCGGCGCCGGACTTCACGTAGCCGGCGACCCGGTTGTCCTTGATGGAGTTGACGATGTCGGTGGTCGAGCCGCGCACCCAGTCGGGCGCGATGCCCAGCAGCTTGAACACCGCCTCGGCGGTCTTCTCGGTGGCCGAGCCCTTCAGGCCGGGGTTGAAGCGCTTGCCGGCGAGGTCGGCAAGCGAGTCGACGTTGGCATCGGCGCGCACCACCACGTTCTGCGGTGCGGGCGAGTAGACGAACAGCATCCGGTTGTCGATCTTCTTGCCTTCGAAGGCGCCTTCGCCGACGTAGGCATGGTAGGTGACGTTGGTCGTGACCAGGCCGAAGTCGATCTGCTTGCGGTCCATGCGGCGCAGGTTGTCGACGGTGGCGCCGGTCTCGACGACCGAGCTCTCGACGTTGGGCACCTTGGCGTTGATGAGCTGCGACAGGGCCACGAAGTAGCCGTACTGGCTCGACGAGGCGGAGGTCGAGCCGATCAGGAGCTTGTCCTTCGCGGCCGCCGGGGCGGCGAGGGCAAGGCTGGCGCAGGCGGCGAGCGTGGCGACGAGTTTGTGGTTCATGGTCCGGCTCCTTCGAAGGGGTTGCTGGCAATGTGGCGGGTGGCTGATGCGTCGAATCCGGCCGGCAGGCTGGCGCGGGGAACCCGCAGCATCAGGGACAGGACGAGGAAGGAATGGGTCTTGCCGTGGCCGTCGAGGTTGAGCGCGTCGTTCACGCCGCCCTCGAGGACATCGTCGATGACGAAATTGAGCGCCCACAGCCGCGGCAGTTCGTAGCGCTCGATATGGCCCGGGCGCCGGTGCCCGAAGAGCTCGGCCACCCGTTCGACGGTGACCTGCTCGCGGATCAGCGGGTAGTGGGCCGCGTCGTAGGCGATCACGCTGACGTTGAGGCGATCGCCCTTGTCGCCGGCGCGTCCGTGCGCGATGCGGTGCAGCGGCAGCTCGACGAACTCGCTCATCCGACGACCTCCACCGGGTGGCCTGGTTCGTTCATTCGAGGATCTCCACCACCGGGCGGACCAGGTCGCGGCGGATGTAGCCCGACGAGGTCGAGATGCGCCGGCGCAGGCTGCTGCGGATGCCGCCACCGCCGGCCGGGCCGGAGCAGTACAGGGCGAGCACTTCCTCGGGGGCGCGGGCGGCGAGCGCGCGTTCGGGCGCGCTGACCGCGATCCGCAGGCGGACGTCGCGCATGGCCAGGGGATCGGCGTCGTTGCGGTCGAGCCATTGGCCTGCGTCGTCGTTGAACACGCTCGCCACCCCGACCAGGTCGCCGCGCATCCGCACGCCCGCGGGCATGCGGCGGCGGACCACGTCGAGCGCGAGGCGGGCGCGCGAGAGCGCATTGGGGCCGGCGTAGGAGATCTCGGCTTCGCCGAACCAGCCGGCATCGTGGCTGACGGTGACCTTGAGCCGCTCCGGACGCGGGCGGCCCCGGGCGCCATCGACCTGCACGCAGTCCGGACCGGTCTCGGTGAGCTCGACCCCGGTGATGTCGAGCGTCACGTCGGGCGTCAGGTAGGCGGACGGGTCGTGGATCTCGTAGAGGAGCTGCTCGGTGACGGTGTGGCGCGTCACCAGTCCGCCGAGGTCGTCGGCACGGGTGACGGTGAAGCGACCATCGGCCTGCATCGCCACGATGGGGAAGCCGATGCGGTCGGGATGGGGCACGTCCTTGAAGCCGGGGTCGGCGTAGTAGCCGCCGGTGACCTGGGCGCCGCATTCGAGCAGGTGGCCGGCCAGGGTGCCGCAGGCGGCGAGCCGGGGGTCGTCGAGCGACCAGCCGTGGTAATGGGCGAAAGGCGCGAGCGCGAGCGAGGGGTCGGCGACGCGGCCGGTGACGACCACGTCCGCACCGGCGGCGAGCGCCTCGACCAGCGGGGCGGCGCCGACATAGGCGTTCGCGCAGATGACCTCGCCCAGCGGACGCGGCGTGCCCTGCAGGTCCTCGAGCCCCGCGATCGCGCCGCTGGCGATCAGGTCGTCGCCGGTGACCACCGCGATCCGCAATGGCGGGCAGCCGAGCCGGCGGCCCAGGGCCTGGATCACCCGGGCCGCCCCGTGCGGGTTGGCCGCGCCGAAGTTGCCGATGATGCGGATGCCGTGGGCGAGGCACAGGGCGAGGATGGGCTCGAGCATGCGCTCGAGCAGCGGCTCGTAGCCGGCGTCGGGATTCTCGAGGCGGGCGAGCTGGGCGAGTGCGAGGGTGCGCTCGCCGAGGGTCTCGAACATGATCGCGGCGGGCCCGCCTTGCGCGATGAGGCTGCGCACGACCGGCAGGGGCGCATCGAGCCGGTCGCCCGAAAAGCCCGCACCGCAGCCCACCCTGACCGTACCGTGGTCCGGCACCGATCGTCTCCCCTGGTTGTTGTCCTGTTCCCGCGGCAGGGATGGCACGGGGTTCTCGCCCGGGGCCGTCCGCCTGTCCGCAGCAAGACTGCCCCAACCGGCGATCGTCTGGCAAACTGATTTATTGGATCGATTGATAGGTTTTACTTATGCGAGTCGGGATTCGCCAGTTGCAGGTGTTCCGTACGGTCGCCGAGGCGGGCAGCTTCAGCGAAGCCGCCGCACGCCTGCACCTCTCGCAGCCAGCCACCAGCGGCGCGATCCGCAAGCTCGAGGAGACCCTCGCGGTGAAGCTGTTCGACCGCAGCACCCGGCGGATCTTCCTGACCCCCGAGGGCCAGGAGCTGCTGCGTCTGTCGGGGCGGCTGATCGACGAGTTCGAGGCGATCACCAGCGACCTGCGCGACTACCTCGAGCGACGGCGCGGACGCATCGTGGTGGCGGCCCTGCCTTCGCTCGCCGCGATCACCCTGCCGCCGGCGCTGGCGGCCCTGAAGGCCAGCTACCCCGGCATCGACGTGAGCCTGCGCGACACCCTGCACGACGAGATCCAGGCGCTGGTGGGCAGCGGCGAGGCCGACTTCGGCCTTACGGTCGCGCCCAGGCCCGGCCGGGCCCTGGCGTTTCGGCCGCTGATGGTGGACCGCTTCGTGCTGCTGTGCCCGCCGGGGCACGAACTCGCCGGCAAGCGGCAGGTGAGCTGGGCACAGGTGGTGCGCTACCCGATCGTCGGCATGGCGGGCAGCTCGAGCGTGCGCCAGCACATCGACGCTGCCTGCGCCCAGGCCGGCATCAGCCTGCGCAACGAGTACGACGCCGAGCATCTCGCCACGGTCGGGGCGCTGGTGCGCGAAGGTCTCGGCGTCGCGGCCCTGCCGTCGCTCACCACGCCCCTGCTGCGCTTCGCGGACCTGGTGGAAGTGCCGATCGTGCGCCCGCGGGTCGAGCGGACCATGGGCATCGTGACCCGCGCCGGGCGCAGCCTGTCGGTGGCAGCGAGCGCGCTGGTCGACCTGCTGGTGGCGCGGGCGTGGCATCGCTGAGGCACATGAGCTCCAGCGAGACGCCGATCCGACGGCGTGGCCGATGCTCGACGGGTAATCTTTGCGATCGCAAAGATTACAGTTTTCTCCCTGGGGGCGTGTCCGCTATCTTTGTGATTCGAAAGATTTTAGCCATTCAATCAATCGTTTCATAGTAATCTGTCAGATCGCAAAGATTCTGGTGGTCGACATGCGAATTGTTCTGCGAAAAGCCTCCGACGCAGGCGTGGCGGTACGCCTTGTTCGCAAGGCGCAAGGCTTGCGCCAGGATGACGCCGCCGGTGGCGCCGGCGTGGGCGAAAGTTTCATGGTGCGCGTCGAGAACGGCGCCGAGACGGTCCGGTGGGACAAGCTTTTCCAGGTTCTCGAAGGGCTGGGCATCACGGTGGCGCTCGAGTCTCCCGACATCTCCGACGAGGCGTTTCTCACCGAGCAGTTCAAGCTGGCCATGCGTCAGGCTCGTAGGCAGGGGACGCCCGCGCCCCAGGCGCCCGACGAGGGGCGATAGCGATGGATGAGCGCGCCCTCGTTGCCACCATCAACGAGCGTCGGGTCGGTACGCTTCGTGCGGATCGCGACCTCTGGTCCTTCCAGTACGATCCGGCCTGGCTCGAGGACCCGGCGCGCTTTGCCCTGAGCCCGGCCCTGCCCCTGCAATCCGGTCCCATCGAGGACGGAGGTTCCAGTCGTCCCGTCCAGTGGTATTTCGACAACCTCCTGCCCGAAGAAGGTCGGCGGATACTGCTGGCCGGGGCGGCCGGCTTGCCTGGCGAGGCCGATGCGTTCGCCTTGCTGGCTCACTACGGCGCGGAGTCGGCAGGCTCGCTCACCCTGTTGTCACCCGAGGAGCCGCAGCCCAGGGGCGGGCTTCGGGAGCTGACCGATGCTCAACTTGAAGCGCGGATCAAGCAGTTGCCTGCAGTGCCCCTTGGCCAGCACGCGCTCAAGCGGATGTCCCTGGCCGGGGCCCAGCACAAGCTGGCGCTTGTCTACCGGGATGGCCGGTTCTTCGAACCGGAGGGCCGCACGGCCTCGACCCATATCCTCAAGCCCGATCATCCGGACCCGATGTATGCGCATTCCGTGGCCAACGAGTGGTTCACCATGTCGCTTGCCGCAACGCTCGGGCTGCCCGTTCCCGCGGTGGCCAGGCGCTATGTGCCTTCTCCGGTCTTCGTTGTCGAGCGCTTCGACCGCTATCCTGGCCCGGCGGGTGAGTGGGAGCGGCACCATGCCATCGATGCCTGCCAGCTGCTGAACATTTCACGAACGTTCAAGTACAGCGAAGGCAGCGTTTCCCGACTGGCCGAGCTCGCCCGACTTTGCCGTGTCCCGGCCGTGGCGAGGAATCGGCTGTATGCCTGGCTTGTCTTCAATGTACTGGTGGGCAATACCGACGCGCACCTGAAGAACCTCAGCTTTCTTGTGTCCCCCCAGGGCATCGAGCTCGCACCGTTCTATGACCTGATAGGCGTGGCCGTCTACGAGACGACAGCGTTCGAGCGAACCGAATGGCCTGATGACACCTTCCTCTCGTGGCCTATCCAGGGCGTGAAGGCCTACGCCAGTCTGAGCCGTGCGCTCTTGCTCGAGGCAGGCCTCGAGCTGGGCTTGAACACGGCCACCGCAAGGCGGCAGCTCGACAGGCAATTGCGGCTCGTGCCCGAGAACGCCAGGCGACTCTACGAGCAGGCGGAGCAGGGGAACGAGGCCATGCGGCGTAGGTTGCCCACTGCCGGGCGGCATTTCGAGGGAGACATGCGCTGCCTGCGGGCGTTGCAGTACGCGGTGATCCAGGACACGGTGAAGAGGCTCTCGCAACCACGGTGAGCACTGCCTGCGGCGAGACCCGGCGCAGCGGCCCCACGGCAACGACGGTCGATGCGCTCTGCCGCATCGGGCACGCGCGATGCACTGGACTCGAGTCCCTGAACGCAACAGGAGCGACCATCATGGAACCGACCATCTACCTGAATTTCAACGGCGACTGCTTCGAGGCGATGAGCCACTACGCCAAGGTGCTGGGCGGCGTAGTAAGCGGCGTCTTTCGCAACGGCGATGCGCCCGACGCCGAGAGCCGGATGCCGGGCGGCGACGAGCTCGTGATGAACATGGCGATCCGGCTCGGCAACGCGATGGTCATGGCCTCGGACTGTCCGCAGGGCATGTACACGGCGCCGGCCGGCTTCGCGGTGTCGGTCGACCCCGGCTCGATCGCCGAGTTCGACCGCGTCTACGCTGCTCTCGCCGAAGGCGCACGGGAAGTGCAGATGGCGCCGGCCGAAACCTTCTGGGCCGAGCGCTTCGCGATGTTCACCGACCGCCACGGGACGCCCTGGATGCTCAACCATGCCGGCGGCAAGATGGCCGACTACAGCGACAAGGACGCCTGAGCGCCTCGCGGAAGAGCCCGATGCCCTTCGACGGCCGGCGGCTGGTCCACGGGGGCTTCGGGCCGGTGGTGAGCCTGTCGAGCATCAGGCGACTGGCCGATCGAAGCCCGTTGCGCTCGTTGGGCTCCACGACGAGGCGAAACAGCGGCGCGTCGGTGGGGTCGGTGGTGAAGGCGCAGATCGTGAGGGAGTTTACATGTAACCCATCATGATCCGTCGGAGATGACCATCCGCCGATGGTGCAAGTCGCCGGCTATGCCTCCCGAAGGCGCCGCAGTTCCGCCTCGGCCAGGTCGAGCCGCACCTTGCCGTCGGCCACCAGCGCCCGCGCCACCGCGTCGATCTCGTCGCCCACCGCGCCGGCCATCATCGCGATGTTGTGCGCATGCAGCGCCATGTGGCCCTTCTGGATGCCGGTGGTGGCGAGCGCCTTGAGCGCCGAGAAGTTCTGCGCGAGGCCCACCGCCGCGATCACCCGGGCGAGGTCCTCGGCGGTGTCCGCGCCGAGGATGCGCAGGGCGATCCTGGCGGTCGGATGCAGCTTCGTGGCGCCGCCCACCAGGCCGACGGCCATCGGCACTTCGATGCTGCCGGCGAGATCGCCCTCGCGGGTGATCTCCCAGTGGGTCAGGCTGGCGTAGCGACCGTTGCGCGCGGCGTAGGCGTGCGCCCCGGCTTCGACCGCCCGGGTATCGTTGCCGGTCGCGAGCACCACCGCGCTGATGCCGTTCATGATGCCCTTGTTGTGGGTGGCGGCACGGTAGGGATCGGCATCGGCGAAGTGGTAGGCGGCGATGATGCCGTCGCGCACATCGGGCCCGCCGATGTCGGCCAGCCGCCAGGTGCAGCGCGCCCGCGCGAGGCGGCGATCGGCGAGGTTCGACAGGATGCGCAGGCTGGTGCGCCCCCCGGTCCAGGCGGCGATGCGCGGCGCGAGCGCCTCGGCCATGGTGTTGACGGTGTTGGCTCCCATAGCGTCGCGGGTGTCGACGATCAGGTGGGTGATCACCATCGGGGCCGAGCGGGTCTCGATGATGCGCACGTCGAGCTCCCGGAAGCCGCCGCCGAGCTTGACCAGCATCGGGTCGCACTCGTCGCAGATCGCGCGGATGTCGTCGATGCGCTCGACGATGCGCAGCCGGGCATGCTGCGCATCGGGCACGTCGAGCAGCTGGACCTGGGCGATCATCCGGGTGCCCGACATCGAGGTGCTGAAGCCGCCGTTGTCGTAGCACTGGCGCGCGGCATTGCAGACGGCGGCGACCACCGAGGACTCCTCGGTCGCCATCGGGATGAGCCGGTCGCGGCCGTCGATGCGCATGTTGGTCGCGACCCCGACCGGGATGTTCATGGTGCCGACGACGTTCTCGATCAGGTGGTCGGCGGTCTCCGGCGGCAGGTTGCCGGTATCGGCGAGATGCGCCCGTTCTTCGTCGGTAAGGCCGGCGAATTCGCCGACGGCCGCGATGCGCCCGGCGATGGTCTGGCGGTGGAAGCCGGCGATCCGGCTGCTTCGTTCCGTGTTGCTCATGGTCGTTTCCAGCGTGTCGGTGGATTGCGGGGGATCAGCGCGCCATCATCAGGCGCGGCAGGTAGGTGACGACGTCGGGCAGGGCGACGCAGATCAGCAGCCCGAGCGCCTGCAGGAGGAAGAACGGAATGATTCCTCGGTAGACCTGGTCCATGCCGATATGCGGCGGCAGGGTGCCCTTGATGTAGAAGAGGGTGTAGCCGAAGGGCGGGCTGATGTAGCCCATCTGGATCGTGATCGCGTAGAGCACGCCGAACCAGAGTTCGTCGAAGCCGAGCAGCCTGACGATGGGGATGAACACCGGCACGGTGAGCAGGATGATGCCGATCTCGTCGAGCACCGTGCCGAGGAACACCAGCACCAGCATCATCACCGCGAGGATCACCCAGCGGCTGGTGTCGAGGTTGCGGATGAAGTCGAGCAGCGCATCGGCGCCGCCCAGGCCGGTGAAGATCGCCACGTAGGCCTTGGCCCCGATCGTGATCCACAGGATCATCGACGTGGCCTTGAGGGTGTCGATGCCGGCCTGGCGCAGCATCGGGTAGCTCAGCTTGCGCGAGGCGAGCGCCGGCACCAGCGCGCCGGCCACGCCGACCGCGGCCGATTCGGTCGGGGTCGCGATGCCGAAGAAGATCGAGCCGAGGATCAGCACGATCAGCAGGGTCGGCACCACCAGCGACTTGAGCGAGGCCAGGCGCTCGCGCAGTGGTGCGTGGGACGCGTTCGGGTCGAGCGGCACCCATTGCGGACGCAGCCACGACACCACCAGGATGTAGGTGATATAGAGCGAGGCGAGGATCAGGCCCGGGATGATGCCGGCGATCAACATCTGCCCGATCGAGATCTGCGCGGTCACCGCATAGACGATGGTGAGCACCGAGGGCGGGATCAGGATGCCGAGGGTGCCCGAGGCGCAGATCGTGCCGAGCGCGAGCCGCGGGTGGTAGCCCCGGCGCAGCATCTCGGGCAGCGCGAGGATGCCCATCGCGGTGACCGCGGCGCCGACCACGCCGGTCATGGCGGCCATGATCACGCAGATGATCACGGTGCCGACCGCGAGGCCGCCGCGCACCCGGCCGAACCAGAGCTCCATCGCCCGGTAGAGCGATTCGATCACGCCGGAGCGCTGCAGGATGCAGGCCATCAGGATGAACAGCGGAATGGCGAGCAGCGCTTCGGACTTCATGGTGTCGAAGATCTGCAGCACCAGCACGACCACCGCCGCGTCGTTCCACAGCGTGACGGTAAACAGCAGCGACAGGCCGCCGAGCACGAAGGCGATCGGCAGCCCGGTGAGCATGAACAGGGTCAGGCCACCGAACATCATGACCAGGATCGCGGTGGAGCTCACAGCGCGGTCTCCGGGGCGGCGGGCTGCTCATCCTGGTCGAGCGTCTCGATGCCGTAGATGGTGCGGGCGAACTCGGCGAGCGCCTGCAGCAGCATCAGCGCGAGCGCGATCGGCACCGCCGCCTTGGCCCACCAGATCGGCGGGTTCCAGGCCGAGAAGCTGGTCTCGCGATATTCGAAGGACGAGATCGCCGCCGGCGTGCTGAAGAACAGCAATATCAGGCAGAAGGCGATGATGATCGGGAAGTTCAGCAGGTCGAGCCAGCGGTTGATGCGTGGCGAGAGCCGCTGGCGGGCGACGTCGAGCGCGACGTGGCCGCGCAGGTGCAGCAGGTAGGGGCCGCCCAGCAGGAAGTAGGGGCCGAACAGCAGCACCGCGAGTTCCATGCCCCAGACCGTCGGCGCATTGAACACGTAGCGGGCGACCACCTCATAGAGCATTACGGGAACGACGACGGCCATCAGCCAGATCGTGGCCATGAACACGATGCGGTTGGCGCGCGTGATCGCGGCCGTCGTGGCGGCGAGCCAGTGGGGCACGGGCGAGTCTCCTGCCGTTCGAAGGTTGTCGCGACAGCCGCGCGCGGCAATCCCCGGGGTGTCCGAGGGGTCGGGTGGCCGGGCCCGGAGGGCAGGCGCCGCGAACGGCCCTTGCGCCCCGGGGTTCAGACGAGTGGCGTGCTCAGGTGATCAGCCCGAGGTCCTTCATGAACGCGACCTGGCTATCGAGCACCTTGGTCGCGAGCGCGTCGCCCTTGGTCGCGGCGCGCCAGGCTTCCATCGCCTTGGGCCGGGCGGCGGCGAGGTCGGCCTCGGGGAAGCGGATGATCTCGCAGCCCTTCTCGACGTACTTCCTGAGCACTTCGGCGTCGTTGACCAGGATGCGCTGGCGCAGTGACCCGGAGACCTCGCGCGCGGCGACCGCGAGGGCGGCCTTGAAGTCGGCCGGCAGCTTGTCGTAGGCGCCGCGGTTGGCGACGTAGGCGGTGGCCGTGGTCGGCTGGTGGAAGCCGGGCAGGATCACGTATTTCGCGACCTCGGCCAGGCCCGCCTCGAAGTTGGCGGTCAGGTCGCCGCGGTCGGCCATGTCGATCACGCCCTTGTCGAGCGCGGTATAGACCTCGCCGGTCGGCAGCGGGGTGACCGAGACGCCGAGCGCGCCCATCACCGACGAGGCGAGGCCGACGAAGCGGCCCTTCTTGCCCTGGAGATCGGCGATCTTGTTGATCGGCACCTTCGAGTGCAGCGGCTCCTGGCCGTAGACGGTCGGGGCGATGTAGAACAGGCCCGCCGCGCCGTAGGCCTGGCGGGCGAAGTCGAGGCCGCCGCGCTCGTAGAACCAGGCTTCGTACTGGTCGCTCTCGGCGAAGCCGAAGGGAATCGTGCTGGTGAAGGCGAAGGTCGGGATCTTGCCGGCCTCGTAGCCATCGAAGGTCTTCATCATCTCGAAGGCGCCGCCGCGCACCGCGTCGAAGGCCTGCGCGGCCGGGACGATCTGGCCGGCTGCAAACAGATTGATCTTGAACTTGCCGTCGGTGAGTTCGGCGATGCGGGCGACGAACTGCTCCTCGAACTTCTGCGGCGTGGTGCCGCCGTCCCAGAGCGCCTGCATCTTCCAGGTGACAGCCGACTGGGCGCGGACGATGGCCGGGGCGGCGAGGCTCGCGCCGGCGGCGCCGGCCAGGGCGGTCTTCAGGGTGGCGCGGCGCGCGCGGTTCGTTGCGGTCATGGGTCTCCTCCGTGGTTCCGGCCGATGGCCGATTGCGGCGGCCCGTTTGCCAGGCCGTCCATGAGTCGCATCCTAGTGGGGCAGTCATGATCAGGAAAGGCACAATCGGTGGGACAATCGAGTCAACTGTCCCTGTGAAATGAAGGTGACACCCCGAATGCCCGATCCCGCGCCAGCATCTCCAGCGTCCGTATCACCAGGGCCCGCATCGCCTGCCGAGCCGGGCGGGACCCGCGTCGAGCAACTGGTCGCGCGCATCCAGCGCTGGATCGAGCAGGGCCTGCTCAAGCCCGGCGAGCGCTTGCGCTCTGTGCGCGCCGGCGCGAGCGAGCAGGGCGTTTCCAAGAACACCATGGCCGAGGCCTACGACCGCCTGGTGGCGCAAGGGCTGCTCGAGGCCCGGCGCGGCTCGGGCTACTACGTCAGCCGCGTCGCCCGGCCCGCCTTCGACGAGCTCCAGCCGCACGTGGTCGAAGCGATCGACACCGTGTCCTTCCTGCGCGAGCAGCTCGAGCAGAACCAGGGCGCCCGGGTGGGCGACGGCCGCCCGCCGCCGACCTGGATGGAAGGCAGCGAACTGGGCAAGCACCTCAAGGCGATCCGGCCGAATCGCCACGCCGGCTTCGAGCATGGCTACGGCAGCCCCTGGGGCTTCGCGCCGCTGCGCGAGCGCATCGCCCTGATGCTCAACGAGCGGGCGATCGTCGCCGCGCCCAACCAGGTGCTGCTCACCCAGGGCGCCAACCATGCGCTCGACCTGCTGGTGCGCCACCTGTGCGATGCCGGCGACACGGTGATGGTCGAGTCGCCCGGCTACTACCCCCTGTTCGCCAAGCTCAAGCTCGCGCGGGTCAACACCGTGAGCGTGCGGCGCCGGGCCGACGGCCCGGATCTCGACGAGTTCGCCGCCAAGGTTGCCGAGCACCGGCCCAAGGTCTTCTTCATCCAGTCGCTCGCCCACAACCCGACCGGCGGATCACTGAGCCTGCCGGCCGCCTACCGGGTGATGCAGATCGCTGCGCGCCACGGCGTCACCATTGTCGAGGACGATCCCTTCGCCGACGTCCTGCCCTCGAGCGCGCCGCGCCTCGCGGCGCTCGACCAGCTCGAACGGGTGATCTACGTGAGCAGCTTCTCCAAGACCCTGTCGGCGAGCCTGCGGGTCGGCTACATCGCGGCCGCGCGGCCGCTGATGACGGCCCTGTGCGACCTGAAGATGGTTACCCACGTCAGCACCTCGGACTTCGTCGAGCGCATCGTCCACGAACTGATCGCGGGCGGCCATTACCTGCGCCACCTGCGCCGGCTGCGCGCCCGCATCGAGCAGGTGACCGCGACCGCGATCGACCAGCTCGAACGCATCGGGCTCACCCCTTTCGCACCGGGCTCGGGCGGCTACTACCTGTGGGTCGCGCTGCCCGAGGGGATCGACGATCGCGAACTCGCCCGCGAGGCCGCCGAGCGCGGCATCTTCCTCGCGCCCGGTTCGGTATTCCTGCCCGATCGCACGCCGGGGGTATCGGCGCTGCGGATCAACGTGGCGTACGTCGATGATCCCGGCTTCCTCGGGTTCATGGCCGAGCGGCTCGGATAAAGCGGGGATGGGGGAAATGGGGTCAGGGGAAATGGGGTCAGACCCCATTAATAAATGGGGTCTGACCCCATTTCCCCTATTTCCCCGGCCGCCTACACCAGCGCCATCGCCGTGCAGCGCCAGCGCCGGCGCAGCTCCACCGGAATGCGCTCGAGCAGCGCTGTCGTCCAGTAGCAGTAGCCGGCGCCGCTCGGATGCACCCCGTCGGCCGCGAGGAAGCGCCCCGAGTCGACCGCGAAGGGATCGACCTCGGCCGGGTGGTAGAGATCGACGTAGATCGCGCACATCGAGCCGGCGACATCGACCAGCGCCGAGCGCACCCGCCGGCTGCGCCGCGCGATGATCCGGCTCATCGGCCAGTACCACAGGGGCACCGCGCCGAGATTGCCCGGGGGCATCCAGGCCACGTGGCGGGCAATCGCCATTGCCGCGGCGTTGATCCGGGTCGCTTCGACCCGCAGCCGCACCAGCGGGGTAAAGCGCAGCACGTCGTTGCCGCCGGCCATGACGAGGACCATGTCGAAGCGTTCGCGGCCGACCGAGTCGAGCTGCTCGGCGACATCGCAGAGCCTGGCGCCGTCGACGGCGAGATTGCGGATCCGTAGTCCGGGAAAGCGCTTGCCGAGGCGACCGGCGACCGACTGGCCGGGGTTGTCGGCGCCCGCGCCGACGGCGGTGCTGTCGCCCACCACCAGCAGCGAGCCGACCGGCCGGGCCGGTTCCTGCTCGAATGCCTCGGCGCTGGCGACGATGTGACGGCTGCGTTCGATACCGGCCATGAATCCGGCGCGAACCCGGTCGCCGGGACGGGTGAGGGTGGCGATCGGGTTCAGCATGGGGAGACTGCTTCCTGCATCTGCATCTGGACTGTGTCCTGCCTGGGTTGGTTCATCGCCCTCGATGTTGCAAGCGATGTGCCTGTGGCCGTCGGTAGCATCGGGTAATCGCCCCGGTGCGGTGCACCGCGACCCGGGCCGGTTTACCATCGGCCGATGACCGATACCGCTGCCGACGCCCGCCTGCACGACGATCCGCTGGCCTGCCTGCTCGATCCGCCGCCCGCCCTCGCAGCGGCCGATGTCGCCAGCTGGTGGCGGGACGAACAGGCCCGCCGCCGGGCCCG
Organism: uncultured Burkholderiaceae bacterium; assembly: GCA_964476625.1. Taxonomy (GTDB): domain Bacteria; phylum Pseudomonadota; class Gammaproteobacteria; order Burkholderiales; family Burkholderiaceae_E; genus JAMLIN01. The sequence goes on from CAYZBJ010000042.1 coordinate 30,803, forward strand.
GCCCGACGCTGGTTCCTTCGAGCGCGCCGTGGCCGGCGGCCTGGCCGCCGACCGGCTCGGCTGGGCCCTGGCTTCCGGCTTCCAGGCGTCGCTCGACGTCCTGGTGCCGGGACTGCGCCAGGTCGCACCCGAAGGGGGGCCGGTCGCCTTCTGCGTCTCGGAGGCCGGGGGCAACTCACCCAAGGCGATCCGTACGAGCCTGGTGCCCGATGGCGATGGCTATCGCCTGTCCGGGGAGAAGCACTGGGCCACCCTTGGCCCGGCCGCCGGCATGTTGCTTGTCGCCGCCTGCGAGTCGGTCGCCGCCGGGGCTTGCACGGCCACCGGCGCGGGACCGGCCGCCGATGCCGAGGCTGCCGGTGGCATGGTTCGTCCGTCGATCCGCCTGGTCCGGATCGCCGCCGACGCACCGGGGCTGGCCTTCGTCCCGATGCCGGAGGCCGACTTCGTGCCCGAGGTGCCGCATGCGCGCCTGCGGCTCGACGCCGTCCGGATCGAGCCCGACGCAATCCTGCCGGGCGATGCCTACGAGCGCTTCATCAAGCCGTTTCGCACCATCGAGGACGTCCTGGTGACGGCGGCCGAGCTCAGCTATCTGCTGGCCGAGGCGGGCCGGCGCGACTGGCCGCGGGCCTGGCGGGAGCGGGCGCTGGCGGCGCTGGCCGGGCTCGAGGCGCTGGCGCTGCGCGACCCGCGGGCGAATGCGACCCACATCGTGCTGGCCGGGGCGCTGGCGGGCTGGCGCGGGCTGGAGGCCGAGGCGGGGGAGTTCTTCGCGACCGGCCCGGCCGATGCGGCGGCTTCGCGCTGGGCGCGCGACAGCCGGATGTTCGGTATCGGGTTCGGGGCGCGGGCGGTTCGCACCGAGCGGGCCTGGCAGCGCGCCACCGGCGCGGCCTGAGCGCCGGTCCCGGCGTCGTCCTTCCGGCAGTACGCCGCCGCGAGGGCGCCTATCTGCCGAGGGGCGGCGGCTCGAATCCGGTTTCCGGCGGCGGCTCGGCGGGGGTGACGACCGTCGCGAGCACCTTGTCGACCCGGCGGCCGTCGACGTCGATGACTTCGAAGCGCCAGTTCTCCCAGACCGCGACGTCGCCGGTGCGCGGCAGTCGGCCGAGCAGCAGCATCAGCATGCCGGACAGGGCGTTGTAGCGGCCGAACTCCTCCTCGGGAACCGACTCGAGCCCGAGGCGGGCCTTCAGGTCGTGGATCGCGATCAGGCCGTCGAGCAGCCAGGAGCCGTCCTCGCGCTGCACCGCGTCGGCGTCCTCGATGTTGGGCGTGCGCAGTTCGCCGGCGATCGCCTCGAACACGTCGTACAGGGTGACCAGGCCCTGGACCTCGCCGTATTCGTCGACGACCAGGGCGACGTGGCGGCCGCCCTGCCGGAAGCCTTCGAGGAGCTCCAGCCCGGTGAGGGTCTCGGGCACGAACAGCGGCGGCTCCAGTTCGACGTCGAGGCTGGTGGATCCGTCGGCCAGCTTCTGGGCGAGCAGCTGCTTGCTGTGCAGGAAGCCGAGGATGCGGTCGAGGCCGCCGTCGCAGACGGGGAAGCGGGAGTATTGGCTCTCGACGACCTGCGCGAGGTTCTCCTCGATCGGCCGCTGCCGGTCGAGGTAGACCATCTCCGACTTGGGCATCATCATCGTGCCGACCCGGCGCTCGTCGAGGCGGAACACGTTGCGCAGGATCGCGTGCTCGTCGCGCTCGATGATGCCGGCGGTCGAGCCCTCGTCGATCATCGCGTGGATCTCTTCTTCGGTGACCCGCTGCGAATCGTCGTTGCGCACGCCGATCAGCTTGAGGATCGCCTCGGTCGAGGCCGACAGCGCCCAGACGAAGGGCCGCGACAGGGTCGCGAGCACGGTCATGGGCCGGGCGACCAGGCGCGCGACGGTCTCGGGGTCGACCTGGCCGATCCGCTTGGGGACGAGTTCGCCGACCACGATGGTGAAGTAGGTGATCACGATGACCACCGAGGCGGTGGCGACCGGGCCGGCGATGCCGGCGGGGACCCCGAGCGTGACCAGCCACAGGGCGATGGGGCCGGCGAGGGCCGCCTGGCCGACGATGCCGTTGAGGATGCCGATCGAGGTGATGCCGATCTGCACCGTCGAGAGCATGCGGTTGGGGTCTTCGGCGAGCTTGAGGGCGGCTTCGGCCGAGCCGTTGCCGTCGGCGGCGAGCTTGGCGAGTCGGGTCCGGCGGGCGGTGATCAGCGCGATCTCGGACATGGCGAACAGGCCATTGGCGATGATCAGCGCGATGAGTAACGCAACTTCCATGATGGGAGGGGAATCCTCAAGGGGGAGCGAGGCGTCGCCTGCTGGCGATATTGAGCAGCAGGCCGAGGCCGAGGCCGAGCGTCACCATTGCGGTGCCGCCATAGGACATGAAGGGTAGGGGTACGCCCACGACCGGAAGGATACCCGAGACCATGCCGAGGTTGACGAAGGCGTAGGTGAAGAGGATGAGGGCGAGGGCGCCGGCGAGCAGGCGCGAGAATGTGTTGGGCGCCTGCGCCGAGATGAGCAGGCCGCGACCGACGATCAGGAGGTAGATCGCCAGCAGCACCATCGCGCCCACGAAACCGAATTCCTCGGCGAAGACGGCGAAGATGAAGTCGGTGGTGCGCTCGGGAATGAACTCGAGATGGGCCTGCGTACCGTCCATCCAGCCCTTGCCCCAGGTGCCGCCCGAACCGACGGCGATCTTGGACTGGATGATGTGGAAGCCCTTGCCCAGGGGGTCGATCTCGGGGTCGAGCAGGGTCAGCACCCG
>CAYZBJ010000043.1:0-33453 GCA_964476625.1 uncultured Burkholderiaceae bacterium
CTACGACTTCGTGCGCGATTTCGTCGGCACCGTCGCGCGAGCGGGTTGCGAGGTTTTCATCGTCCACGCCCGCAATGCCTGGCTCGAGGGCCTGAGCCCCAAGGACAACCGCACGGTTCCGCCCCTGCGCTACGAGGTGGTGCACCGCCTCAAGGCGGACTTCCCCACGCTGCGCTTCGTGCTCAATGGCGGCCTGCGCGACCATGAGTCGGCCACCGATGCCGGTCGCGGGCTCGACGGGGTGATGCTCGGTCGCGCCGTCTACGAGAATCCATGGTTGCTCGCCGACTGCGATGCCCGTCATTTCGGCTCGGTCGAGCCGATGGCGGTGCGCGCCGACGTGGCGCTCGCGATGCGCGACTACGCGCGCGCGCGACTGCGCGAGGGCGTAGCCCTGCGCCAGGTCACCCGCCACATGCTGGGCCTGTTCAACGGTTTGCCGGGCGCCCGCCGCTGGCGCCGCACACTCAGCGATGCGGCCTTGCTGCGCGACGATGATCCCGACCTCATCGCGAGGGCGCTCGATGCGATCGGCGGGGCCGGCGCGGCGCAGGGGCTGGGCGAGCCGACGCTGGCGAGGGTCGCCTAGGTAGCCGGACCGGCCGGGCGGGGCGGCCGGGTCTGCCGCGCGTGGACGAGGATCGCGCAATAGGTGAGCACCGCGAGTCCCGTCTGGGTCCAGGCGAGGGGAACCGAAGGGCCGCTGTCGCTGGTCGCGCGCACGATGGCTTCGGTGAAATACAGCAGGATGCCCATCGACCACCACTGATAGGTGCGACGGTGGCCGCGGGCGATCGCGGGCAGCGACAGCGCGAGCGGCAGCATCTTGAGAGCGAGCACCCAGGCGCCGGGGCGAATCGGCGCGAGCCATGCCTCCCATGCAACGCCCAGCGCGACCATGAGGAGGCAGCCTGCAGTGGCGAGGATACGGGGCGAAGGCAGCAAGGCGGGGCCGGGTCGGATCGGGTTCGGAGCCGCAAAGTATCATAGCGGCACCATGGCCGAGCCAAGCCCCGTCCACATCCTCGCCCAGCGTCTTGGCACCTTGCTGTTGCGGATCGTGCGGCAGGCCGGCGAACTGCACCTGCAGAACACTGCGGCGAGCCTTGCCTTCCTGTCCCTGATCGCGATCGTGCCGATCTTCTCGATCGTGGTCTCGGTGCTCGCCGCGCTGCCGGTATTCGATTCATTGCGCGATGCCTTGCAGGGTTTCCTCGCCCGCCACCTGTTCCCGCCGGCGATCAGCGATACCTTGCTGGAGTACGTCAACGGGTTCGCCGCGCAGGCGAGCCGCCTGTCGATGGTCGGCGCGGTGCTGTTCTTCGCGACCGCGATCGGTTGCATGCTGACGATCGACCGGACCCTCAACCGCATCTGGGGCGCCGCCCGGCCCCGGCCGCTGGCGCAGCGGCTGACGCTCTACTGGGCCTTGCTGACGGTCGCGCCGCTGGTGCTCGGCGCCAGCATCACGGTCAACGGGATGTTCGTCGGCCAGTGGCTGCGCGGCGGGGATTTCGAGACCGCGCGCCGGTTCTGGTTCGCCTCGCTGACCTGGCTGGCAACCGGCACGGGCCTGCTGCTGCTCTACCGGCTCGTGCCGAACACGTCGGTACGCTGGCGCGAAGCGGCGATCGCCGCGACCGTCGCCACCCTGCTGGTCGAGGCCCTGCGCAATGCGCTGGGCAACTACCTCGGCAATTTTTCGACCTACACCGTCATCTACGGCGCGTTCAGCGTCCTGCCGGTGCTGCTGCTGTGGATGTTCCTGGCCTGGCTGATCGTGCTGCTGGGCGCCTTGCTGGCGTCGAACCTGCGCTACTGGTCCCATGACATCGCGCCCAGCCCGGTGCCGAGCCCGGCCGAGGCTTTCGCCGATGCACTGGCCATCGTCCGGTTGCTGGCCGAACAGGCCCCGCAGGGCCACGGCCAGGGGCTGGCGGCGCGCCACTGGCGGGCCGTGTTCGATGACGATTCGTCGCGTGCCGAACGAGCGGTCAGGCTGGCCGTGTCGCGAGGCTACGTCGACCGGATGGCGGCGGTCGAGGCCGAACCCGATCCCGACGAGGATCCGGTCTGGGCGGAGTACTGGTCGCTGGCGAAGCCGGCGGGCCGGATGACGCTGGCCAACCTGTTCGCCGGTGTCTGGGGCGGCCCGCTCGACGGGGTGCCGATGCCGGGTCTCGAACTGACGCTCGATCGCTGGGTCGCCGCCGCGCCGACCGGCGCGGGTGAGCCAGCCCCGGCCGGTCGCGCCGGCGTGGCCGGCTCGCCGGGCTAGAGGAAGTCGCGCAGGGCGGCGAGAACCTCGTCGGGTTTCTCGCTCATCAGGGCATGACCACTGCCCGGAATGACCACGCGCTCGGGCACGATGCCCGCTGGCGCTCCCGCGATCGCGGCGGTGAGCCCGGCGGCCGCCTTGGGCGGCGTCATCATGTCGCGCTCGCCGAGCACGAAGAGGACGGGGCACCTGAGCGCCGCGGCCGCCGCGTGCCCGCCCTCGTAGCGATCGCAGGCACGGAAATCGGACAACAGCGTGCCGGGCGCCTGCCGCGCCATCAGCCGGCGGTTCTGCCAGTACACCGAGAAACCGGGGGCCGGCGAGCCGGGGCGGAAATTGATCCCGCTGTGCGACCAGCGGTTGATCATGTCCATGGCCTTCGGCTCGTCGTTGGCCGCCGCCTCGAGCAGGGCATCGGAGACCTTCATCGGGTACGCGCTGCCCAGCAGTGCGATTCGCTCGACCTTGTCGGGCGCGCGCGCGGCGCATTCGAGGGCGATCAGCGAGCCCATGCTGTGGCCCACGATCGCCGCCCGCTCGATGCCCGCCGCCGCGATCGCGGCGAGGACGGTATCGGCCATCGCCTCGATGCTGGTGTCGAGCGGGCCTTCGCTGCGGCCGTGACCGGGCAGGTCGAGTGCGAGGACCGAGCGGCCATGGTGGGCGAAGAAGCGCGTCTGCAGGATCCAGACGCTGTGGTCGTGCTGCGCGCCATGGACGAACACGACGGCTGGCAGCTTGGGGTCGAATTCCCGGCCGCCGGTGTATGCATAGAGCTTGCGCCCCGGGGTGTCGAGTTGCATGTCTCAGCCCTTCGCAGCGGCGCGGAACGCACCTTTCAGGTCGGCGATCAGGTCGTCGGGATCCTCGAGACCGATCGACAGCCGCAGGGTTCCTTCGCGAATGCCGGCTGCCTCGAGCGCGGCCGCGTCCATGCGGAAGTGGGTCGTCGAGGCGGGATGGATCACGAGCGAGCGCGCGTCGCCGACGTTGGCCAGGTGCGAGAACAGTCCGAGACTCTCGACGAAGCGTCGGCCGGTATCGCGATTGCCGACGAGTTCGAAGCTGAACACCGCGCTGCAGCCGCGGGGCATGAGCCTGGCCGCGAGCGCATGGTCGGGATGCGAGGGCAGGTCGGGGTGGGACACCGAGGCCACCTGCGGGTGTTCGGCCAGGAAGTTCGCGATCTTCCGGGTGTTCTCGATGTGCCGGGCCATGCGCAGCGGCAGTGTTTCGACTCCCTGCAGGATCTGGAAGGCGTTCATCGGGCTCATGGTGGCGCCGAAGTCGCGCAGGCCCTCGCGGCGCGCCCGCAGCATGAAGGGGGCCACGGTCGACTCCTCGGAGAAGACCATGCCATGGAAGCCCACGTACGGTTCGGTGAGTTCGGGAAACTTGCCCGAGGCGTCCCAGTCGAAGGCGCCCGAATCGACCAGCAGGCCGCCGACCACCGTACCGTGGCCGCAGAGGAACTTGGTGGCCGAGTGGTAGACGAGGTCGGCGCCATGGTCGAAGGGCCGGATCAGCCAGGGCGTCGTGAAGGTCGAGTCGACCAGCAGGGGCAGGCCGGCCTCGTGGGCGATCGCCGAGATGGTCGGGATGTCGAGCACGTCGAGCCCCGGGTTGCCGACGGTCTCGCCGAACAGCAGGCGGGTTTCGGGTCGGATCGCGGCGCGCCAGGCATCGATGTCGCGCGGATCGACGAAAGTGGTCTCGATGCCGAAGCGCGGCAGGGTGTATTGCAGCAGGTTGTGCGAGCCGCCGTAGACCGCCCGCGATGCGACGATGTGCGAACCGGCGCCGGCGATGGTCGCGATGGCGAGGTGGAATGCGGCCTGGCCGCTGGCGGTCGCGATCGCGCCGACGCCATGCTCGAGCGCCGCGATCCGCTCCTCGAGCACGGCCACCGTCGGATTGCTGATCCGGCTGTAGACGTGCCCCGAGCGCTCCATGTTGAACAGCGATGCCGCCTGGTCGGAATCGCGGAACGCGTAGGCGGTGCTCAGGTGGATGGGGGTGGCGCGCGCGCCGGTCGTGGGGTCGGGTAGTGCGCCCGCATGCAGGGCGATCGTATCGAACCCGAAATAATCTGCTTCGCTCATGGCGGCTGGCTCCTTGCGGGCGATCCTAGCATGGGGGTCGACCGGCCAACCGGCTCTGGCCGCCGGCGGTCGGCGCGGCCCTCGTGCACGGCGGGGTCAACCCGCAACAGGCTTTCAATTCGGGCCCCGGCGGGGCCACAATCGGCCGATGACAGCCGGTCGACAGCGTCAGGGCCCGACGCGATGATGGACAAGCCACTCTACCGCGTAGCGGCGGCGGGGCTCGACCCGCGCGACGCGCGGCTGATCGAGATCGTCTTCCGGCACAGCCAGTACAACCGCTACGCATTCCAGTATGTCCCGGCCGACTCCTTCGATTCGATCGACATCCTGATCGTCAACACCGTCGAAGCCGAAGGCCTGCGGGCGCTCGCGCGGATGCGCACCCTCGGCACCGAGGTGCCGGTGGTCGCGGCGGTACCCCGGGGCGCGCCGAGCTCCGCGCGCCACGCCATATCGATCGACCGCCTCACCCTGCAGTTGCTGCCGATCCTCAACCGGGTCGTCGAACTCGAACTGGAGGATCCCGATACCCGCCCGATGAGCGTCGCGGCCACGAGTCCGCCGCAGCAGGCGGGGGTCGCCGCGACTCCCGCACGGGCGCCGGGCGCTGCCGTCGCGCCGCCGGCGCCCGCGGCGAGCCCGGCAAGGACGTCGATCGCGACGCCGATGGCCGTCTCGTCCCTCGCGGCCCCGCCCGTCGCCCCGGCGTTGCCGCCGCGTCCGATGGGCGCTGTCGGTTCGCCCGTCGCGCCGCGGCCAGCCGCGCCGGCATCGGCACCCGCATCGACGCCGGCATCGGCATTGCGGCCGGCATCGCAGCCCGGTCCGGCCGCCGGCCCGGCATCGACCGCCGCGGCCGCTTCGACGACACCGGCGACGCAGGCGCCACCTGGGCCACCGGTACGCGGGCGCGCAAGTTACTTTCCCTCGCCGCCGGGCGAGGTTCCGCGTCGTCGGCCCGAGATGCCCGTGGCGACCCCGGCGCCGCCGCGCCCCGGGCCCGGCGCCGGGCAGGCGCGTGTCGCCCCGGTACGCGAAGGGCCGGTCGGCTTGCCGCCGGCGGAGCTGCCGGCGGGAGGGCCGCGCGTCCAGGTGCTGGTGGTCGACGACAGCCCCACGGTGCGCCGGCAGCTGACCCTGGCCTTCGAGCGCATGGGCGTCGCCTGCGATGCGGTGCCGAGCGCGGTCGCGGGTCTCGAGCGCATGGCCGCGATTCGCTACGACCTGGTGCTGGTCGATGTGGTGATGCCCGAGGTCGACGGCTACCAGTTGACCCGCGAGATCCGGCGCCGCCATCGCGGCATACCGGTGATCATCCTGACCAGCCGGTCCTCGCCGTTCGACCTCGCCCGCGGCGCGTTGTCCGGGTGCTCGAGCTATCTCGTCAAGCCGGTCACCTTGCGCAAGCTCGAGGCGTCCGTCATCAAGGTATTGCGCAAGACACTGGCTATCGACGACCTCAGCGGATTGCTGCGCCCGATCTCGTTGTATGCTCCGGCGTCGAGCCGGCCGTCCGAGCCGGAAGGATCGAAAGGGCCGGGCGGGCAACGATAGCGCCTGCCGACAGGGGGTGAGCATTCCATGGACGGGCGTAGTCGTTTCGGCGTGCTGCTCGGCGGCGCCGGGCTGCTGTTGCCCGCAGGCCTCGTGTGCGAATTCGTCGACGAGGCCGATGTCCATCCGGTTCCCGGCGCGCCGCCCCGGCTGCGTGGCCTGATGCAGCGCCACGGCCGGCCTTTGCCGGTCTTCGGCATCGCGCCGGTGACATCCTTCGGCCACCAGCGCCTGCGCGTCCTGGTGATCGACGAAGGTCGCAACGCTGCCGCACTCGAGATCGATTTCCCCCCGGAGCCGGTCGACCCGGTCGCGCCCTGCGACGAGCCCCCGGCGTATCCGGGCGCCTGGCCCGCCGGGGCCTTCGATCGGGCCTGGCGCTGCGAGGGGCACGACGAGGTGTTCTGGGAGTTCGAGCCATCGCGCTTGTTCGGGTTGCTGGGGAGTCGCCGATGATCTTCGCCGGCTGGCGCGAAGCGCCCGTCCGCTGGTGGCGGGCCTGGCGCCAATGGTCTGGCGATCCGGCGACAGCCGGTTGCATCGCCTTGCTGGTCCTGCTCGTCGCGGCGCTCGCGCAACTCGGCTGGAGCGCTATGCGAGCCGACCTCGAGCGGGTCGACGACTTCGCCGGCATCGAGCGCGACCATCGGGTTCGCGCAATCACCCAGGTAGCCGACGATGCCGCGGCGGCGCTCGCCGCGGTCGTGTCGAGCAGTGGCTGGAGGAGCGCGGCGACAGGGCTCGAGCGGGCGGGCGCCCGGCTCGATGCCGAAGGGGGCGACATCGCTGCCATCGCCGCCGGGCTCGACGCCAACCGGGATCGCGACGATGGCCAGGCCGCCGGCTCGTCGGCCGCGGCCGACTATCGATGGGCGGTCGGCGAACTGCGCAGCACCCTGGCACCCCTGCTCGCCAGCGCCTCGATCGATTCGCTGCGAGTGATCCGGCGCGCCGATGGGCGGGTCCTCCATGACAGCACCGGGGAGTCGCTCGGCCGGGTCGTGCCGGAGGTCCTGCGCGTCCTGGAGACCGGCGCGGCGGTCGATGGGGTCAGGGTGGCGGCCTATCCGACGCTCGGCGCGCGTCCGGGCGGCCTGACGATGGCGGTTGCCGAAGCCAACAACGGACCGCTCGTGCTCACCGCGAGCGTCGCCCTGGCGAGCGCGGCAAGCGAATCAGGCACCCGCATCACCCTGGTCGACGAGAACGGGCGGATGCGCGCCTGGCACAACGGCCGGCCGACCGCGGTCAGCGACGAAGCGGCTCGCCTCTACCGCGCCGCCGCGGCCCAGGTCGCCGATCCAGGTGTCGACCTGGCGGTAGCCCGCCTGCGGATCGCCGGCGTACCGCTGACCCTCGTCGTCGAGCCACGGGTGGGGAGCAGGGCCAGGGCGTGGACGGCCTTTCTCTGGCCTGCGCTGACGCTGGTGCTCGTCGCGGGGCTGGCGATGGCCTGGTACTGGCGCCGGGTACGCGGTTCGGTGCGCCGGCCCCCGGTGCTCGCGCCGGTGCCGACGGGAGACGATGGCGACGACACCGGCGAGGAACTCGATGATTCGGTGATCGCGATCATGCGGGCAGTCGGGCGGATCGCGACGAGCCGCGACCTGACCATCCGGGTCCCGGTGACCGAGGACGTCACCGGCGCGATATCCGATGCGCTCAACCTCCTGACCGAGGAGACGGGCCGCGCGTTTCGCGAGGTCGGGGTGGTATCGGGCGATGTTGCGCGGGCGACCATCGCGGTGCGCGGCCAGGGCCAGCGGGCTGCCGATGCGGCCCGTACCGAACTGCGTGAAGTGGACCTCGCCGCGCAGGAGCTTGCGGCGGCAGCGCGTGCCCTGACCGGCGTGGCGGAACTCGCTCGTCGTGTCGATCGCAGCGCCGCGCTGGCGGTGGCGGCCAATGCGGCGGCGGCCGCCGGCGTGGATCGAACCGGCGAGGGCGTTGCCCGGGCGCGCGATCTCATCAGCGACACCGAGAAGCAGGTCAAGCGCCTCGGCGAACGTTCGCAGGAAATCGGGCAGGTGGTGGCCCTGATCCGGTCGATATCGGAGCGCACCGGCATCCTGGCCCTCAACGCGTCGATCCATGCAGCCGCCCAGCGTGACCAGGGGCGCGGTTTCGGCTCGGTGGCCGACGAGGTCAAGCGTCTCTCGGGCACGACGCGGGAATCCACCGAGCGCATCGCCCACCTCGTCGCGGCGATCCAGACCGATGCGGCGCAGACGGTCGCCGCAATGAGCGAAGCGATTGCGCAGGTGGTCGAAGTCACCCATCTGTCGCAACAAGCCGGCGAGCAGATGAACGGCAGCCGCGATCGCACCCGGCGGCTCGCCGCGGATATCCGCTCGATCGCGCGGACCACCGAAAGGCAGGCGCGCGCGAGCGCGACGCTCAAGGATCGCGCCGATCGCATTCGTGGCTCGAGCGCCCAGACCGCGAGCGCCCTCGAAGCCCAGGCCGAGGAAACCCAGCGGCTGGCGGAGTCGGCGCGACGCCTGCTGGCGGCCGTTGCCACCTTCAAGGTCGATCCATGAACGCGGACGACCCGATCGACGTCGATCCCGACCGCGATTCCGGTCCCGCGGCCGCTGGCGGACCGCCGGGCGCCGCGACCCTGGCGGCGCTCGAGGCCGCCGCGGTGGCGATGCTCGAACCCCTGATGTTCGAGCCCGAGCCTGGCGAGGCGCCCACCTGGGTTGGCGCGATCGCGCAGCGCGCCGGCGCGCTCGCAGGCGAGGCGAGGGCGACGGGGTTCGATGGCATGGCCTTCATGGCCGAACTGGTGCGCGACCAGTTGCGCGCGGGGCATGGCGCCGGGCTCGAACCCGGCTTCACCCAGGCCGGGCGCTGGGCGAGCGGGCTTATCGCGTTCACCGGGGGGCATCTCGATCCGGCTGGCCGGCGCGGCTGGCTGGAGGACCTGCGCCGCTGGCCGGGGTTCGAACCTCGCCTGGGCGATGCGATGTTCGCGCGCCTCGACGAGCAACTCGCCGCCGACCAGGACCGGCTCGGACGCTTGCGCGATGCGCAGGCATCGCCGGCGAGCGACGACGACATCCCGGCCACAGGCGAGGCATCGCGCGGCAGCCCGCAGGCCGGCGGCGAGGTCGGGCCGGAGGTGGCGGGCGACGAGCTCGTGCTGCTCGCGGACGCGTGCGATGAGCTCGACCAGTTGCTGCAACCAGTCCTCGCAGCCTGGTGCGCCGATGGTTCCGGGCACTGCGCGGATCCCGATGCGGTTCGCGAGGCGCTCGAGGAGTTCGCGGATCGCCTCGGGCACTTCGGCGCCGCCCTCGGTTTCATCGGTCTCGACGCGGTGGGCTCGCTGCTCACGGCGAGTGCCGAGGCCGTCTTCGGACTGCGTGTCGATCCCGCCACGGCCCCGATCGAGGTTCGCCGGGTCCTGCTTGCCTGGCCGTCTCGATGGCAGCAGGCCTTTCGCCACCACGACGAGGCTTCGATCGAGGCGGCCCTTGCGCTCCATCGGACGGCCGGACTGGGCGACGCCGGGACGATCGATCAGGCCGGCGAGCAATGGCGGGCGATCCGCCGGGTCGGTTCGCGTCGGATCGAGCGCCATCGCCCGCTCGACCCCGGCCAGGAGCTTTCACTCGCGATTGCCGACGACACCGACCCGGAAGTGCTCGCGCAACTGTTGCGGGAGATGCCGGCGCTCTCGGACGCCTTGTCGGGCAGCATGGAGAAGCTGCTGGCCGGCGACACCACGATGTTCGAGCCGGTGCGTCGGGCGGCCCATACCCTCAAGGGCGCTGCCAATACCGCCGGCATCGGGGGCGTTGCGCGCTTCACCCATGCGCTCGAGGACCTGCTGCTGCTCGCCGAGCAATCCCATGCGCTCGCCGACCCGGTCCTGGTCGACGCCCTGGGTGAATCCGTCGATACCCTGGCGGGGATGGTCGATGCGGTGGCCGGACTTGCGGCGCCGCCGCAGGGCATGGGCGCCGTCTATCGCACCCTGCTCGAGTGGCTCGACCGGTTGCCGGGCGTCGATGAGCCGGCCGACGCGGGTAGCCCGCCGGGTCCGCCCGATGCCTCCCCGTCGTCGTCCGGGACGGTGCCGCGAGACCCCGCGCGGGCCGCCGTCGAGCCCGCTGCCATCGACCCGATTGCCATCGACCCGGCGGGTCCCTCATCGACATCGGATGACGAGCCGCTCCTGCGGGTCCCGGGTGGCCTTGTCGATCGCCTCGTCGATGCGTCGACCGAGGCGGTGATCGCCGTTGCCCAGATCCACGAGCGGCTCGAGGAACTCGGGCGGATTCGCCGCGCCATCCGGCTCGGCGCCCAGCGCGCGCAGGACCTCGCCCTCGAGGCGGACCGGCTGGTCGACACCTTGCGGCGGCTCGCACCAGCACCGGCCCGGCCCGTGCCGTCGGCAGGCGATTCGCCGATCGGGACAGGGGAGTTCGATGCCCTCGAACTGGCCCGGCACGACGACCTCGATCGGCTGTCGGGCCGGATCGCCGAAGTCGGCGCCGACGGCCAGATGCTCGAGGCGGCGCTCGGCGAGCAACTCGATGCGATGGCCGAGCTGGCCGCGCGACTCGATCGGGCGCAAGGCGAGTTGCGCGATACCGCCCTGCGCACGCGGATGATCCCGGTGGCCGATATCGCGGCCCGGCTTGCCAGGGCGGCGCGCCAGGCTTCGCGGATGGCCGGCAAGCCGGTGGAACTGACGATCCAGGGGCGTGAGCAGCTGTTCGAGGCCCGTCTGCTGCAGGCACTGGTGGAGCCCCTGGGACACCTGATCCGCAATGCGGTCGACCATGGCCTCGAGGATCCCGACGCGCGCAGCGCGGCGGGCAAGCCCACGTGTGGCCGCATCGACATCTCGTTCGAGCGCGCCGGTGGTGGCCAGTTGCGGGTGGTCCTCGAAGACGACGGACGCGGGCTCGACATCGACCGGGTCCGCCAGCGGGCGGCCGAGCGAGGTATCGAGCCCGCAGACTGGAACGATCCCGCCGAGGTCGCGCGGGTCCTCTGCGCACCGGACTTCAGCACCCGCGACGAGGCCACCCAGCTCTCGGGCAGGGGGCTCGGACTGGGCCTGGTGGCCGAAGTCGTGGCCGAGCGCCGTGGCCGGCTCGAGATGGGGGCGGGCGCGAACGGCGGGTTCCGGGTGGTCGCGAGCCTGCCGCTCGAGTTCGCTTCGGTCGGCGTACTGCTGCTGCGCTCGGCCTCCCTGTCGCTGGCGCTTACGGTATCGTCGATCGACTCGATCATCCCGGCGCATCCGGTGCGCAGTGCGCCCGATGGCGGCAGCCTCATCGACGCCGGCGAGCGCGGATCGCTGCGCCTGGTCGCGCTCGCCGATCTGCTCGGCCTGCCGGCCGACAGCCTGGGTCCGCGGCCCGATGCGCTGCTCGAGCCCGAAGTCGTGCTGGTGCTGGCGCGACCGGGTGGGGGCATCGAGGCCGTCAGGGTGCCGCCACCGGGCGCCGCACGGCAGGTCGTCGTCCATCCCCTGCCTGCCTTCATGCCGCCGATCGCGGGGCTCGAAGGTGCCGCCGTCCTCGGCGACGGTACGGTGGCGCCCGTCATCGATCTCGGCCTGGTGGCGCAGGGAGCGCCGCGGGCGTGGGCGCCTGCCGCGCGGCCGACGCAGGCGCAACGACCGCGATGCCTGGTCGTCGATGATTCGGTGAGCGTGCGCCACGCGATGCAGGCGCTCGCGAGCGATCTGGGCCTCGCGGTCGACGCAGCGGGCGACGGTGTCGACGCACTCGCCCTGATCGATCGACATGCGCCTTCGATCGCCCTGATCGATCTGGAGATGCCCCGAATGAATGGGCTCGAACTGGCTCGGGCCATGCGCGCGCGCGCGGAAACCGCGGCGATTCCGATCATCATGCTGACCTCGCGTGCCTCGGGCAAGCATCGCGCCCATGCCATGGCCGCGGGAGTTTCGCACTTCCTGCCCAAGCCCTTCGTCGAGGACGAACTGTCGAGACTGATTCTCGACTGCCTGCGGGAGGAGTGAACGCCACTTGTCCAGCCCCCGGTGCTTCTATAGCATCGTCCGAAAGACTGGAGGCGGACATGCAGGTCAACGAGGTTCTGAAGGTCAAGGGCAACACCTTGTTCACGGTGTCTCCCGACGCGCTGCTCTCGGAAGGCGTGATGACCATGGCCGAGAACGACATCGGTTCGCTGGTCGTGATGTCGCAGGGCCGGCTCGTCGGCATGCTGACGTTCCGGGAGGTGCTCAAGGTGCTCGCGAAACGCCAGTCCGAGCACCGCGCCGGCCCCACGCCGCCGGTCGCCGAGATCTACATCCGGGAGGTCATGAAGCCCGATCCGAACGTCGTGGCGCCCGGGATGGACGTCAACGACCTGCGACGGGTGATGGTCGACACCCGCCAGCGATACCTGCCGGTGATGGAAGGCGACGTCCTGCTCGGGGTGATCTCCTTCCACGACGTGGCCCGGGCGATGCTCGACGAGCAGAGCTTCGAGAACAAGATGCTCAAGGCCTATATCCGGGATTGGCCCGCCGAAGGTTGAAGGCGGCTGGTCGACCAGGTCGGGGCGGGCCTGGCAAGGCCGATGGGCGGGCGCGGGGCTGCGCGGATGCAACGCTCGTGCCCTGTGGATTCGATAGAATCCACGCATGCGGATCCTGATCAGTAACGACGACGGCTATTTCTCGCCCGGCATTGCCGCCCTCGCGGAGATCGCCCGCGAATTCGGGGAGGTCACCGTCGTCGCGCCGGAGCGCGATCGCAGCGGCGCTTCCAATTCCCTGACCCTCGATCGGCCCCTGACGGTTCGCACCGCATCGTCCGGCTTCCTCTATGTGAACGGGACGCCGACCGATTGCGTCCACGTCGCCATCAACGGCCTGATCGGCGAGCGCCCCGATCTCGTGCTCTCGGGGATCAACGACGGCGCCAACATGGGCGACGACACCATCTATTCGGGCACTGTCGCCGCGGCCACCGAAGGCTACCTGCTCGGCATTCCCTCGATCGCATTCTCGCTGGCGGTGAAGGGCTACGAGCACCTCGAGACCGCCGCGCATGCCGCGCGCGCAGTCCTGACGCGCTACACCCGCCATCCGGCGACCGAGCCGATGCTGCTCAACGTCAACGTGCCCAGCGTGCCTCGTGCCCAGTTGCAGGGGGTGCGCACGACCCGCCTCGGCAGGCGCCACATGGGCGAGTCGGTGGTCCGGGACGAGAGCCCGCGCGGCGATACGATCTACTGGATCGGCCCGGCCGGCAAGGCGCTCGACGGTGGCCCGGGGACCGACTTCGGTGCGGTGGCCGCCGGCTGGGTGTCGATCACGCCGCTCGATATCGACCTGACCGCGCACCAGCGCCTGCCATCGGTGCAGAATTGGCTCGATCGGACGATCTGACCCGCCGGCCCGCCGGCTATGGCCCGAAGGGCTGGACGCCGCCGCCCGCACGCTCCGCTCGCTCCGCCGTGGTGGCAACCCCTGCGCCCGTCACCGGCCTCGGGCTGGCTTCCGCGCGTGGCCGGGGGGCAATGGTCGAGCAGGTCCGGAACCTCGGCGTGCGCGACGCCGCCGTGCTGGCCGCGCTGTCGGCGGTGCCGCGACACGCGTTCGTCGACCAGGGCCTGGCGAGCAGGGCCTACGACGACGTTTCCCTGCCGATCGGTCTCGGGCAGACGATCTCCCGGCCGAGCACCGTGGCCCGCATGGTCGAACTCGCCCTCGAACCGCTCGATGCGGCGGCCCGCGCATCGGCGAAGGTCCTCGAGGTCGGGACCGGTTGCGGCTACCAGGCGGCGGTGCTCGCGCACCTGGTGGGCGACGTCGTTTCCATCGAGCGCCTGCGCGGCCTGCACGAAGCGGCGCGCGCCAACCTGCGTAGCCTGCGCCTGGGCAACCTGCGCCTGGTCTACGGTGACGGCCGCCTCGGCGTGCCCCAGATGGCGCCCTACGATGCGATCATCGTGGCGGCCGCGGGCGATGAAGTCCCGCAGGCGCTGCTCGAGCAATTGCGCCCGGGAGCGCGGCTGGTCGCCCCGGTCAACGATGGTACGTGCCAGACCCTGCATCTCGTCGAGCGTCGCGACACGCAGCGCTGGCAGTTGCAGGTGCTCGATGCGGTACGATTCGTACCGTTGAAAGCCGGCACGGAATGAGTCAGCCGGTTCGTTCGAGGTAGTTCCAATGAAACGACGCCACGACACGCGAACACGCGCCGCCGATGGCATTGCGTCCGCGTCGCCGGCCATGGCACGCGGCGCTCGCGCCGGACTGGTCCTGATCGTCACGATCCTCGCTGCCTGCGCCGGTCCCCGGGCGCCGGCGCCGATCAACCATCGCGCGCCGATACCGATGCCCGCGCCGGTCGCGGTCGCCCCGGTGGCGACCGTGCCGGGCGCGCCGGGCCAGCCGGTCGCGGGCGAGCCGTCGGTGGCCGGCGGTGTCGAAGCCGAGCCGGTGCTCGCGGGTCGGGTCGAGACCCGACCGCTCGGCGGCTCGGTGCCCATGCCGGCGACAGCCGCGACCGAGGAGATCCGTCAGGAGCCGAGCGGCCTCAAGCGGCCCTACAGCGACGAGGCCTATGCCAGGCTGGCCGCGGTGCCGACGCAGGGCAAGCGACCGACCGACGTGATCGCCTCCGCCAGCCCGTCCGTCGCGCCGGCGCCCGCAGCCCCGGCTACGTCGCCGAGCGCCATGAACGACACCGGCAAGTTCGCCTGGCCGGTCAAGGGGCGGCTGATCCAGCGCTTCACCGACCCCGCCAGCATGGGCATCGCGATCGAAGCGGCCCAGGGGGCCGCGGTGCACGCGGTGGAGGCCGGCAAGGTGATCTTCAGCGGGCGCGGGCCGCGCGGCTACGGCAATCTCGTCATCGTCAAGCATGCGGACGAATTGCTGTCGGTCTATGCGCACAACAGCAAGATCCTCGTGAAGGAAGGCGCGAGCGTCACGCGCGGGCAGAAGATCGCCGAAGTCGGCGCGACCGGCACCGACAGCGCCCGGCTCGGATTCGAGGTTCGCCGCAACGGCAAGCCGATCGATCCCCTCGGTTTCCTCGCCGGCGGCTAAGGTCGAGAATGTCCGCCCCGGTCCTGGTCTTCGACATCGAAACGATTCCCGACGTTGCCGGGCTGCGGTTGTTGAACGAGCTCGGCCCCGAGGTTCCCGATGCCGAGGTGGTCGAGCGCAGCGAACGCGACTTCCAGCCCCTGCACCTGCATCGCGTGGTCGCGATCGGCTGCCTGATGCGCAAGGCCGGGCAGTTCCGGGTGCGCTGCCTCGGCAAGCCGGGTGACGACGAAGGCAAGCTGTTGCAGGAGTTCTTCGACATCATCGACAAAAGCACGCCCCAGCTGGTGTCCTGGAACGGGGGTGGCTTCGACCTGCAGGTACTGCACTACCGCGCGCTGCTCAACCGGGTGAGCGCGCCGCGCTACTGGGAGACCGGCGAGAATCGCCAGGAGTTTCGCTGGAACAACTATCTCGCGCGCTATCACAGCCGGCATCTCGACCTGATGGACCAGCTCGCCCTGTACACGCCGCGCGCCAACGCGCCGCTCGATGACCTCGCCCGTCTCTGCGGCTTCCCCGGCAAGCTCGGCATGGACGGATCCCAGGTCTGGAGCGCCTACCAGGCGGGTGGCCTGGCCGAGATCCGCGACTACTGCGAGACCGACATCGCCAACACCTATCTCGTCTACTGCCGCTTCCAGCTCTTTCGCGGACGCTGGACACCCGACGAGTACGAGGCCGAGATCGCCGCGTTCCGGGAACACCTCCAGTCGCTCGAGGGAGCGCACTGGTCGCAGTTTCTCGCCCGCTGGCAGGACGCGAAATGAGCCGCGCCCGGGGTCGGGCCGCGCATGCCGCGGCCGATGTCCGCTATCGCCTCGACATCGAGTCGCTCGACCTCGAGGCGCGTGGCGTGGCCCGGCACGAAGGCAAGGTGGTGTTCGTGCGCGGCGCCTTGCCCGGCGAAACGGTGCTTGCCCGAAGGGTGCGCGCCAAGCCGAGCTACGACGTTGCCGAAACGATCGAAGTCGAGCGCGAGAGCAGCCAGCGGGTCGTGCCGGCCTGTCCGCACTTCGGTACCTGCGGCGGCTGTTCGATGCAGCACCTGCACCCGACCGCGCAGCTGGCGACCAAGCAGCGGGTGCTCGAGGACCAGATCGGCCGCCTGGCCGGCCTGAGCCCCGGCATCATCCTGCGTCCGATCGCGGGCCCCGCCTGGGGATACCGGTTTCGCGCCCGCCTGTCGGTTCGCCATGTCCCCAAGAAGGGCGGCGTGCTGGTGGGCTTCCACGAACGCGGCTCGAGCTACGTGGCCGACATGCGGGAGTGCCGGGTCCTGCCGCGCGATGTCTCCGACCTGCTCCTGCCCCTGCGCGAGCTGGTCGGCGCCTTGTCGATCCGCGACCGGATGCCCCAGATCGAGGTGGCGGTGGGCGACTTCGGTCCCGGCGACGAGCGCGAGGCCGGAACGGCGGATGAGGCAGGGACGGAGGGTACGGTGGACGCGGCCGGGAGTGTGCGGACCGTTGCACTGGTCTTCCGGATCCTCGAGCCGCTGGCGCCGACGGATCGCGAGGCGCTGCGCGAGTTCAGCGCTCGCCCCGGCCTGGAGATCTGGTTGCAGCCGAAGGGGCCCGACAGCATTTCATTGTTCGCGCGCAAGGGACGCCTGGTGGAGTCGGACCGCGAATCCGGGCTCGGCTACCGGCTGCCGGAGTTCGACATCCGGATGCCGTATCGGCCGACCGATTTCACCCAGGTGAACCACGGGATCAACGAGGTGCTGGTGCGCATGGCGCTGCGACTTCTCGATCCGATGCCCGGCGATCGCGTTGCCGACCTCTTCTGCGGGCTGGGGAATTTCTCGCTGCCGCTGGCGCGCCGCGCCCGCGAAGTGCTCGGCATCGAAGGCAGCGCCTCCCTGGTCGAGCGTGCCACCGCCAACGCGCGGGCCAACGGACTGGCCGACCGGGCCCGCTTCGAGGTCGCGAATCTCTTCGAACTGAGCCCCGATGCCTGGCGCGGACTCGGCGCCTTCGACCGGGTGCTGGTGGATCCGCCCCGCGAAGGCGCGCTCGCGGTGGCCCAGGCCCTTGCGGAACCCGGGCCGCGGCCGCGCCGGATCGTCTACGTCTCCTGCAATCCGGCGACCCTGGCCCGCGATGCCGCCGTCCTGGTCCATACCGGTGGCTGGCGCCTGATGGCCGCGGGTGCGGTCAACATGTTCCCGCACACCTCGCACGTCGAGTCGATCGCGGTCTTCGAATAAGGCCGCATCGACCCCGGGGATTCGGGCGCGGGAGATTCGGGCGCGGGAAGAGGCGTCCGGGCGCGGTCATGCGCCCGGATGCGCGGTCAGTCGTCGCCGCCGAAGATGCCGAGCAAGCTCAGCAGGTGGACGAAGATGTTGTACAGGCTCAGGTAGATCGACAGGGTGGCCGTGACGTAGTTGGTCTCGCCGCCATTGATGATGCGCTGGACGTCATAGAGCAGCCAGGCCGAGAAGATGCCGATCGCCATCACCGACAGGGCCAGGTACAGCGCCGGCAACTGCAGCCAGATGTTCGCGACCATCCCGACGATGACCACCAGCAGGCCCATGAAGAGCCACTTGCCCATGCCGGAGAAGTCGCGCTTCGAGACCGACGCGATCGTGGCCATGGTGCCGAAGATCGCGGCGGTTCCGCCGAAGGCGGTCATGACCAGGCTGGCGCCGTTGCCGAAGCCGAGGACGTGGCCCAGCATGCGCGAGAGCATCAGGCCCATGAAGAAGGTGAAGCCGAGCAGCAGCGCAACGCCGACCCCGCTGTTCTTGTAGCGCTCGATCGCGTAGAAGAAGCCGAAGGCCACGGCCATGAACAGCACGAAGCCGATGAAGGGGTTGCCCGCCATCCAGCTGAAGCCGACCTGCAGGCCGACCCAGGCGCCGATCGCCGTCGGCACCAGCGACAGGGCGAGCAGGGCGTAGGTATTGCGAACCACCCGATTGCGCGAGGCGGCGGCAAGCGCTCCGCCAGCGGGAAACGGTCGGGGTGCGGTGCGATTCTGGTCGAGCGCCATCAGTGCCACTCCGGTTGCGAGTACAAGGACCAATATAGGGCGAGGTGCCCATTGTTTCAACCTCGCGCCGACACGGGGCGCAAGAAAATACCCGGATTCGGCGAGATCGGCGCCGGAATCCCGTATGCTAGAATATCCGGCTATGTGCCACCTTCGAAAAGCTCCGTAAGCTCCTCATTCGACGGGGTTTTTTCCGGCGGCGCACCCTGGGCGCACCCCAATCAGACGAACCGACCAGTCACGGATTCCTATGGCAATCGAACGTACCCTGTCCATCATCAAGCCCGATGCCGTCGCCAAGAACGTCATCGGCCAGATCTTCACTCGTTTCGAGCAGGCGGGCCTGCGGGTGATCGCCGCCCGGATGATGCATCTGTCACGCGCCGAAGCCGAGGCCTTCTACGCCGTTCACCGCGAGCGGCCCTTCTTCAACGACCTGGTCGAGTTCATGATCTCGGGCCCGGTGATGGTCCAGGTCCTCGAGGGCGAATCGGCGATCGGCAAGAACCGCGACCTGATGGGCGCGACCGATCCCCGCAAGGCCGAGGCCGGCACCATTCGCGCCGACTTCGCCGACAGCATCGATGCGAACGCGGTCCACGGATCGGATGCGCCCGAAACCGCCAGCGTGGAAGTCGCGTTCTTCTTCCCCGCCATGAACATCCACACCCGCTGAAGCACGGGGGACGAGGCGAGGGTGACGGGAGCCGTGGCCACGAAGACCAACCTGCTCGGACTCGATCCGCAGGAACTGGTCTCGTGTTGTGCCGCCTGGGGCGAGAAGCCCTTCCGGGCCCAGCAGCTCCTGCGCTGGATCCACCAGCGTGGCGAGGACGACTTCGCCGCCATGAGCGACCTCGCCAAGTCCTTTCGCGCCATGCTCGCGGAGCGCGCCTGCGTGGCCGAGCCTGCCGTCATCTCCGACCATGTGTCCGATGACGGCACCCGCAAGTGGCTGCTCGACGTCGGCGGCGGCAACGCGATCGAGACCGTCTTCATTCCCGAGACCGATCGCGGCACGCTCTGCGTCTCGACGCAGGCGGGTTGCGCGGTCAATTGCGCCTTTTGCTCGACGGGCAAGCAGGGGTTCTCGCGCAACCTGCGCACCGACGAGATCATCGCCCAGCTCCGGCATGCGAATCGCGCCCTCGGCCAGTACGACGACGGCTCGACGGTGGCCGGCCATCGCCGGATCACCAACGTGGTCTTCATGGGCATGGGCGAACCGCTGCAGAACTACGCGGCGACCATCGCCGCGGCCCGGCTGATGCTCGACGATCGCGCCTACGGCCTGTCGCGGCGTCGGGTGACGGTATCGACTTCGGGCGTCGTGCCCCTGATGGACCGCCTGCGCGATGAATGCCCGGTGGCGCTTGCCGTCTCGCTGCACGCGCCCGACGATGCGCTGCGCGACCGGCTGGAGCCGCTCAACCGCAAGTATCCGCTGGCCGAACTGATGGCCGCCTGCCGGCGTTATCTCGAGCGCTCGCCGCGCGATTTCATCACCTTCGAGTACGTCATGCTCGAGGGCATCAACGACGCCGACGCGCATGCCCGTGCATTGCTCGAACTGGTCGCCGACCTGCCCTGCAAGTTCAACCTGATTCCCTTCAACCCGTTTCCGGATTCCGGTTTGCGGCGCTCGGGCAAGGACCGGATCCGTTCGTTCGCGGGCATCCTGGCCGATGCGGGCATCATCACCACCGTGCGCCGCACCCGTGGCGACGATATCGACGCGGCCTGCGGGCAGCTGGCCGGCGAAGTCCGCGACCGTACCCGGCTTGCCGAGCGTTCGTCACGGCCGGCGCGCTCGCCGGGTTTGCAGCCGATCGCGGAGGTACGCTGATGATTCCCAACCGCGTTGGCCGGAAGTCGTTGGTCGGGCGCCTGCTGCTGACGGCCTTGCTGCTGGCGGGTGTCGCCGGCTGCGCCACGACCGACGGCGGGAACACCGGCAGCATCGTCGATGCCCAGTCGATCGTGCCGCGGGCCGAGAACGATTCCGAGGAGCGTCGACGGGCGCGCATCCGGCTCGAGCTTGCCGCCGGCTACTACCAGCAACGCAATTATTCGGTCGCGCTCGACGAACTGCGCCAGGCGCTGACGATCGATCCCGACTACGCCGCGGCCTTCGGGATGCTCGGCCTCGTCTACATGGATCTCAAGGAAAACGATCTCGCCGACCAGAGCTTCCGCAAGGCCCTGACCCTGATGCCCGCCAGTGCGGAGCTGAACAACAACTACGGCTGGTTCCTGTGCCGGACCGGGCGCCAGGCCGAGTCCCTGCCGTACTTCGAGAAGGCCGCCGGCGACCCGCTCTACCAGACACCCGCCCGGCCCCTGTACGCCGCCGGCATCTGCATGCGCCAGCTGCAGGACGACGAGAAGGCGCTCGCCTACCTGCATCGCGCCTTCCAGGTCGAGCCGGGCAATGCGGTCACTCTCTACAACCTCGCCGACATCTATCTCGTGCGCAAGGATGCCGAGCGGGCCCACTTCTACTCGCAGCGCCTGCTCAAGGCCTTCCAGCCCACGGCGCAGGTACTCTGGCAGGCACTGCGGATCGCCCGCATGCGCGGCGACAACATCGAGTTCGAGAGCATCGCCTCGCAACTGCGCCGGGGCTTCCCGGCCTCGCAGGAAGCGAACCTGCTCGCGCAGGAAAAGTTCGGTGACTGAGGACAGATTAGCGGACGGGGAGCCGGTCGTTCCGGTCGCGACCTCGGGCGAGCCGACGCTCGGACCGGGCCTGTCGCCGGAAGCGGTCGATTCGCTGGCCGAAGCGCCGACCGAAGAGGGTGTCATCGCGACGCCGGCGCAGTTCACCCGGGTCCGCGAGGACAAGGGTTGGACGGTCGGCGAGGTCGCTGGCCGGATGCGGATGCAGGTGCGCCAGATCGAGGCGATCGAGGCGGGTCGGTGGCAGGACCTGCCGGGTACGGCGTTCGTGCGCGCGGCAATCCGCTCCTATGCCCGCCTGCTCGACCAGGATGCCGCGCCGCTGCTCGCCTCGGTGGCCCAGCTCGACACCGGGCTCGACCTGAGGTCGACCACCCGGGCGCCGGTGGCGATCTCGCCGACCGGCTCGCTTGGCGAGTCCTCCGGCATCGGTCGCTGGGGCCTTGCCCTGCTCGGGCTGCTCGCGGTGATCGCCATCGCCTTCTATTTCGCCCCGGGCGGCGACCTGCGCTGGCCGAGCCAGTGGTTCGATGGCGAAGGCAGCGTGGTCGACGCCAGTTCGACGATCGCGGCGGGTGGCGCCGGATCGACGCGGACCCCGCCGCCGCCGGCTCCGAGCCCGAGCGACGATGCCGTGGCCGCCGCGGCCCGCGCGGCGAACGAGCTGCTCGGCACCCGGCCGGGTACGGATGCGTCTGCGGTCGATGGGGCGGCAGCGCCCGCCGACGGCGGATCGCCGGCCGGATCCCGGGCCGCGGTCCAGTCCGGGACATCGGGCGCCATGCCGGCCGAAGGCCCCGCAAGCTCGCCTGCCGCCGGGGCGGGGCCCGTCGTGGCCGGGGCCGGTTCGTCCGTGGCGAGCGATGCGGCGGTGGCCGGCGCAACCGAATCGGCGCCGGCCGAATCCGCCAGCACGCCGCCAGCCGACACGCCGGGGGCCGTCACCGGCGCGTCCGCTGCAACGTCGACCGCCGCCGTGCCGGCTGCGACGGCGACGGCGACGAGCCTGCTGATGAGCTTCGATGCCGAGTGCTGGGTCGAGGTCACCGCGGCCGGCAACAGGCGCTTGGTCTATGGCCTGCAGAAACCGCAGACCAGCCTCTCGCTCGACGCGCCGGGCCCGTTGTCGATCCTGATCGGCAATGCCGATGCGGTCACCCTGGTGCGGGCGGGCCAGCCGGTGGATGTGAAGTCGGCGGCCCGCGACGGCGTCGCCAAGTTGCGCCTGGAGTGAGCATGTCCGCAGCCCGCCAACCCGCCCCGTCCGGTGTCGGCTCTCGCCGAGCCTGTCGCCGGTCGGTAGTCCGCTGGGGCGATCGGCAGGTGGCCGTGGGCGGCGGTGCGCCGGTGGTGGTCCAGTCGATGACCAATACTGACACCGCCGACGCGATCGGCACCGCGATTCAGGTCAAGGCGCTGGCGCAGGCCGGCTCCGAACTCGTGCGGATCACGGTGAACTCGCCCGAGGCCGCCGAAGCGGTGCCGGCGGTGCGCGAGCAACTCGACCGGATGGGGGTCGATGTGCCGCTGGTGGGCGACTTCCACTACAACGGCCACAAGCTCCTGACCGACTTCCCCGAGTGCGCCAGGGCGTTGTCGAAGTACCGGATCAACCCCGGCAACGTGGGTACCGGCAGTCGCCGCGAGGACAATTTCTCGAAGATGATCGAAGCCGCCTGCCGCTACGACAAGGCGGTGCGCATCGGCGTCAACTGGGGTAGCCTCGACCAGCGGGTGCTGGCCCGCATGATGGACGAGAACGCGCAACGCGTGCAGCCCTGGGACGCTGCCCAGGTGATGCGCGAGGCCCTGGTGGTGTCGGCGATCGAGAGCGCGGCCCAGGCGGTGGCGCTCGGACTGTCGCCAGATGCCATCGTGCTGTCGGCCAAGGTGTCGTCGGTCCAGGATCTCATCGCGGTGTACCGCGAGCTGGCGGGCCGCTGCGACTATCCCCTGCACCTGGGCCTG
The DNA here is from genome assembly GCA_964476625.1 of uncultured Burkholderiaceae bacterium. Lineage (GTDB taxonomy): Bacteria > Pseudomonadota > Gammaproteobacteria > Burkholderiales > Burkholderiaceae_E > JAMLIN01. The sequence continues at coordinate 22,643 of CAYZBJ010000043.1, forward strand.
ACCGAGGCCGGCATGGGCAGCAAGGGGATCGTGTCCTCGGCCGCCGCGATGGCGGTCCTGCTGCAGCAGGGCATCGGCGACACCATTCGGGTTTCCCTGACGCCCGAACCTGGCGGTGACCGCACCCGCGAGGTCGTCGTGGCGCAGGAACTGCTGCAGTCGATGGGGCTGCGCGCGTTCGCGCCCCTGGTCGTCGCATGCCCGGGTTGCGGCCGCACCAGCAGCACCTTCTTCCAGGAACTGGCCGACAGCATCCAGCGTTTCCTGCGTGCGCAGATGCCGGTCTGGCGCAAGAGCTATCCCGGCGTCGAATCGATGCAGGTGGCGGTCATGGGCTGCGTGGTCAACGGGCCGGGCGAGAGCCGGCATGCCGACATCGGGATCTCGTTGCCAGGCTCGGGCGAGGCGCCGGTCGCACCGGTGTACATCGACGGCGAACGCTCGGTCACCCTGAAGGGCGACCGGATCGCCGAGGAGTTCCAGGCCATCGTCGAGGATTACGTGGCGCGCCGCTATGGCGTGGCCCTGACTGATCGCGCCACGGCGCAATGAACCCGCAAACCGACCGGACCGCCGGGGACGCATCGTCGCCGAGGTCGACCAGGCCATGAGCAAGATCGAGAAAATCAGGGGCGTGCGGGGCATGAACGATGTCCTGCCCGCGGACGCACGATGGTGGCGCAGGCTCGAGGAAGCCGTGGCCGGGGCCATGGCCGCCTACGGCTACCAGCGCATCCGAACCCCGATCGTCGAGTCCACCGGGCTCTTCGTGCGCGGCATCGGCGAAGTCACCGACATCGTCGAGAAGGAGATGTACTCCTTCGTCGATTCGCTCAACGGCGAGGCCCTGACCCTGCGTCCCGAATGCACCGCCAGCGTGGTCCGCGCGACGATCGAGCACAACCTGCTGTACGACGGCCCGAAGCGGCTCTGGTACACCGGGCCGATGTTCCGCCACGAGCGGCCCCAGAAGGGACGCTACCGCCAGTTCCACCAGGTGGGCGCCGAGGCGCTCGGCTTTGCCGGCCCGGACGCCGATTGCGAAGTGATCCTCCTGTGCCAGCGGCTCTGGGACGATCTCGGCCTGGCCGGGGTCAAGCTGGAAATCAATTCCCTCGGGCAGCTGCCCGAGCGGATCGCCCATCGCGAATCGCTGGTTGCCTACTTCGAGGCGCATGTCGATGAGCTCGACGCCGATGCGCGGCGCCGGATGCACAGCAATCCGCTGCGCATCCTCGACACCAAGAACCCGGCCATGCAGGCGCTCGTCGAGGGCGCGCCCCGTCTCGCGGACTTCCTCGGCGAGGAATCGCGGGCGCATTTCGAATCGCTGCAGGCGATGCTGCGGGCGCAGAACGTTCCCTTCCGGGTCAATCCGCGGCTGGTTCGCGGCCTGGACTACTACAACCTGACGGTTTTCGAATGGGTCGCCGACGGCCTCACCGTCTGCGGCGGCGGGCGCTATGATCCGCTGGTGGAGATGCTGGGCGGCAAGCCGGCGCCGGCCTGCGGGTTCGCGCTCGGGGTCGAGCGCATCATCGAGCTGATGCGCGCCGACGCCGACAGCGGCGCCGATCCCGCCTGCGATGTCTATGTGGTGCACCAGGGCGAGGCGGCCGGGATGCTCGCGCTGGGCGTCGCAGAACGACTGCGCGACCGGGGGCTCGACGTGATCCTGCATTGCGGCGGCGGCGCCTTCAAGGCGCAATTCAAGCGGGCCGATGCCTCCCTGGCGGCGGTGGCGCTGGTCATCGGCGAGGACGAGGTGGCCGGGTCGCGGGTAACCGTGAAGTGGCTGCGTGATGCCGGGGCGAGCCAGCAGAGCGTGGCGCTCGCCGATATCGACGAATGGCTGATCGACCGCATGAGCGGGGCGATCGACGATGAACCAGAGGACGACTGACGATGGCCTACGATCTCGAGGAACAGGAACAGCTCGAGGAATTCAAGGCGTTCTGGCGCAAGCACGGCAACACGATCATGACGGTCCTCACCGTCGTGCTCCTGGCCGTCGCCGCCTGGCGCGGCTGGGCCTGGTACGAGGCGAACCGCTCGGTCAAGGCCGCGGTGGTCTATCACCAGCTCAAGGTGGCGGTCGAGGAGGGTGACGCCGACCGGATCCGCTCCACCGCCCAGGTGCTGCACGACGACTTCTCGGGTACCGCCTATGCGCGCATGGGCTCGCTGGTCGCCGCCCAGGCGCAGGCCGTCGGGGGGGCGAAGGACACCGCCACCGGGAACCTGCGCTGGGTCATCGACAAGGGCGGTGACGAAATCTTCGTGCTGGTGGCGCGGCTGCGGCTGGCGTCGCTCCTGATCGAGGAGCAGGCCTGGGACGAGGCCGCCCGGGTCCTCGACACCGAGACGCCGCCGGCGTTCGCCGGCCTGTATGCGGATCGGCGTGGCGACCTCGCGATGGCGCAAGGGCGAACCGACGACGCCCGCGATGCGTATCGCCAGGCGCTCGAGACCCTCGGTCCGGCCACCCCGATCGCGCGCCTGGTGCAACTCAAGCTCGATTCCCTGGGCGCCACCGGGACCGGGTCGTGAAGCGGCGCGGATTCGTCGCGGCGGGCGCCGCCCTCGTCTTGGCGGCGTGTTCGTCGGGCCGCAAGATCCCCGACCTGCCCAGGCTGGCCGCCGAGCGCGGCGTGATGCGCTGGTCGGTCGACCTCGATGGCGGGGGCTACGGCTTCGTCCCCGCGATCATCGACGATCGCGTCTACGCGGCCGGTCGCGGCGGCAGTCTCGCCCGGGTGGCGCTGGCCAATGGCGCGGTGGACTGGCGCATCGACACCAATGCCCGCCTGATTACCGGAGTGGGAGCGGCCAGCGGCCTGGTGGCGGTGACCGACGAGGATGGCTCGTTGCGGGTCCATGACGACGCCGGCAAGCTGCGCTGGCAGGCGTCGCTGGGCGCCGAGGCGGTCTCGGTCCCGGTACTCGACGGCGACGTCCTCCTGGTGCGCGGCAGCGACAACCGGGTGCTCGCGTTCGACGCCTACACCGGCCGTCGGCGCTGGGTGTACACCCGGCAGAATCCGCCGCTGGTGCTGCGCCAGACCACCCGGCCGCGGCTCGACGGGGCGACCGCCTACGTAGGCCTGCCCGGCGGGCGGCTGGTCGCGCTCTCGACCGAGACCGGCGCCTTGCGCTGGGAGTCGGCCATATCCCTGCCGCGGGGCTCCAACGAGATCGAGCGCATCGCGGACGTGCTGGGCGAACCGGTCCTGGTCGATCGGCAGGTCTGCGCCGGCAGCTACCAGGGGCGGGTGGGTTGCGTCGATGCCGCCACCGGCCGGCCAGCCTGGAGCCGGGAGATCTCGGCGGTGGGCGCGATCGATTTCGACGGGCGGACCCTGGTGGCGGTCGACACCCGTGGCCGGGTCCACGCCCTGAACGATGTCGGGGAACCACGCTGGATCCAGGAAGGCTTCGATGGGCGCCTGATGGGCGCGCCGGCCCTGATCGGCGAAGCGGTCGTCCTCGGCGACGAGGAAGGCTACCTGCACTGGCTGGCGGCTGGCGACGGCAAGCTGATCGGCCGGGTTCGGGTCGACGGCAGCGCCATCATGTCGGCGCCGCGCCGTGCGGGGAATCTCGCGATCGTCCAGACCGCCCGCGGCCGCGTCGCCGCCGTCGGCCTCGACTGATTCGAGCCTGACCGAATGTCCCTTTTACCCGTCATCGCGCTGGTCGGACGCACGAACGTCGGCAAGTCGACCCTTTTCAACCGGCTGACCCGCAGTCGCTCGGCGCTGGTGGCCGACATCCCGGGCCTGACCCGGGATCGGCAGTACGGGCGCGGGCGCGTCGGCGAGCGCACCTTCATCGTGATCGACACCGGCGGCTTCGAGCCCGAGGCGAAATCCGGGGTCTACGCCCAGATGGCTCGCCAGACTCGCCAGGCGGTCGTCGAGGCGGACATGGTCTTCTTCGTCGTCGACGGTCGCGAGGGCCTGACCGGGCACGACGAGGAAATTGCCGCCGAACTGCGCAAGCGGGCCCAGCGGGTGCAGCTGGTGGTCAACAAGGCCGAAGGGCGCCCGCGCGAGCAGGTGGTGAGCGACTTCCATGCCCTCGGCCTGGGCGATCCGGTGGCGATCTCGGCCGCGCATGGCGACAACGTCCGCCTGCTGGTCGAGGCGGCGCTCGAGGAGATCGCCCCGCTCGAAGTGGCCGGTGACGACGAGGCGACCGATGACCCCGACGGGGCCGATCCCGGTGGGGAGGGCGCCGGGGCCGGCGAGGGCGGTGGTGCATCCGATCGACCCGCCGACGGCGGCGAGGCGGCGGATGCGGCGGATGCGGCGGATGCGGCGGATGCGGCGGGCCAGCCGGCCACGCCGCGCCGGGCCCGCGTCGCGGTGGTGGGCCGCCCGAATGCCGGCAAGTCGACCCTCATCAATACCCTGCTCGGGGAAGAGCGCCTGGTCGCGTTCGACCAGCCCGGCACCACCCGCGATGCGGTGGCGATCGATTTCGAACGCGGTGGACGACCCTACACCCTGGTCGATACCGCGGGGATGCGGCGGCGGGCCAAGGTTCGCGAAACGGTCGAGAAGTTCTCGGTCATCAAGACATTGCAGGCGATCGAGGACTCCAACGTCTGCATCCTCATGCTCGATGCATCCGAGGGCATCGCCGACCAGGACGCGAGCATCGCGGGCTACCTGCTCGAAGTGGGACGGGCGGTGGTCGTGGCGGTGAACAAGTGGGACCGGGTCGATGCCGGCGAGCGCGAGCGGCTGCGCAGCGAATTCGACCGCAAGCTCCATTTCCTGCGTTTCGCCCGGGTGCATTTCATTTCCGCGCTCGCGGCCACCGGCATCGGAGCGCTCATGAAGTCGGTCGACGAGGCCCATTCGGCCGCCATGCGCAAGCTCCCGACGCCGAAGCTGACCCGCGCGCTGCAGGAGGCGGTCGAGCGCCAGCAACCGGCCCGCCGCGGCCCGATCCGGCCCAAGATGCGCTATGCGCACCAGGGAGGCCAGAACCCGCCGATCATCGTGGTCCACGGCAGTGCGCTGCAACATGTGACCGATGCCTATCGGCGTTATCTCGAAGGCTGGTTCCGGAACCACTTCGAGCTCGTCGGGACGCCGTTGCGGGTGGAGTTCCGCTCGAGCAGCAATCCCTACGCCGATTGACGGCTTGAAATCGGGCGCGCAGGCCCGAAATTCAGTTAAAGTGCGATGGGAAGTCCCCGGTCGGCAGGGGGCTGTCTCCTCGATCACGAAAACGAGCGCTACGGAGCCGCCATGAGCAACAAAGGGCAACTTTTACAAGACCCGTTCCTGAACCTGCTTCGCAAGGAGCATGTTCCTGTCTCGATCTATCTCGTCAATGGCATCAAGCTCCAGGGCCAGATCGAATCCTTCGATCAATACGTCGTGCTGCTGCGCAATACCGTGACCCAGATGGTCTACAAGCACGCCATTTCCACTGTCGTACCGGGCCGGCCGGTCCAGTTCCAACCTGAAAATACCGAAAGCTGACCCAATCGCCCAATGAACTCCGCTGCCTGCTCGTACGGGTAGCACTCGGGCCGGCGATCCCGGACGAGCAGAGCCTCGACGAACTCGCCGCGCTGGCCGAATCCGCGGGCTTCACCGTGGTCGGCCGCCATGTCTGCCGGCGCCAGCGTCCCGATGCCGCCCTGTACGTCGGCGCGGGCAAGGCCGACGAGATCGGCGCCAACCTGGCTGCGACCGAGGCAGGCCTGGTCCTGTTCGACCATGAACTCAGCGCGGTCCAGCAGCGCAACCTGGGCGAACGCTGGGGCGTGCCGGTACTCGATCGCACCGAGCTCATCCTCGACATCTTCGGGCGGCGCGCCCGCAGCCACGAAGGCAAGCTCCAGGTCGAGCTGGCGCGGCTCGAACATCTTTCGGCGCGCCTGGTGCGTGGCTGGACCCACCTCGAGCGCCAGCGCGGCGGCATCGGGGTGCGTGGCGGCCCCGGCGAGAAACAGATCGAACTCGACCGCCGCCAGCTCGGCGCCCGGGTGCGCCGGCTGCGCGCCGACCTCGAGCGGATCCGCGGCCAGCGGCGCAATCGCCGGCGCTCGCGCGATCGCAACGACGCCTTCAAGGTATCGATCGTCGGCTACACCAACGCCGGCAAGTCGACCCTGTTCAATCGCCTGACCGGCGCCGGGGCCTATGCGGCCGACCAGTTGTTCGCGACTCTCGATACCCTGACCCGCCGGGTCCGGTTGCCTTCGGGCGACTTCATCGTGCTGTCGGATACCGTCGGTTTCGTCCGCGACCTGCCGCACCAGCTCGTCGACGCCTTCGAGGCGACCCTCGAGGAGACCGCCGAGGCGGACTTGCTGCTGCATGTGGTCGATGCCTCGGCGCCCGATCGCATCGACCAGATCGAACAGGTCGAGCGGGTTCTCGCCGAGATCGGCGCCGCCGGAATCCCGATGATTCTCGTTCACAACAAGATCGATCGTTGCGGAATGGAAGTCGGGAATTCTCGCGAGGGGGGCTGTGGTAGGATCGGGCGCGTTGCCCTGAGCGCCGCGACGGGTGAAGGCGTCGACGGGTTGCTGGCGGCAATGGCCGAGCACTGCGCAGCCCGGCGCGCAGGCAGCAGTCCCGGCGACGCAATCACAGACCAACGCCCCGTGGCATCGGATCCGGACGACTTCGGCACACCCGATCGCCAGGCCAGCCGCTGACCCGATCCTCCTAGGCAAATAGTTCCATGTGGAAGAGCATTCGATCGATCTTCTCGCTCAATGATCCCGGTTGGGGACGAAGCGGTGGTGGCGACAAGGACAAGGAGCCGCGCCGGCCCGCCCCCGATGGCCAGGATGGGCCGCCCGATCTCGACGAACTCTGGCGCGACTTCAATCGCCGGCTCAACAGCCTGTTCGGCCGTCGTGGTGGTGGCGGCGGACCCCGCCTGCCCATGGGCGGTGGCGGCGGCGGCCCGGCCCCTTCGTTTCGCGGCGCCGGCATCGGCCTGGTGGTGCTGTTCGTGGCTGCGGCGCTGCTCTGGCTGGCGAGCGGCTTCTTCATCGTCCAGGAAGGCCAGACCGCGATCGTGCTGCGCTTCGGCAAGATTGCCAAGCAGATCGACCGCGCCGGTTTCACCTGGCGGCTCCCGTTCCCGATCGAGGTCCACGAGATCGTCAGCACGCAGCAGCTGCGCACCGTCGAGATCGGCTATCGCGGCAATCCGCGCAACAAGAACCTGCGTGAATCCCTCATGCTGAGCGGCGACCAGAGCATCGTCGACATGCAGTTCGCGATGCAGTTCCGGATCGGTTCGGCGCGCGACTACCTGTTCAACAACGACCTCGGGCCCAAGCCAGAGGAGATCGTCAGGCAGGCGGGCGAGACGGCGATGCGCGAGGTGGTCGGCCGCTCGGGGATCGACCGGGTCCTCTACGAAGAAAAGGATCTCGTCGCGCGCGACGCTCTCACCCTGGCCCAGTCGATCCTCGATCGCTACGGCCTGGGGGCCACCATCGTCGATGTCACGATCCAGCAGGTGCAGCCTCCCGAGCAGGTGCAGGAAGCCTTTGCCGACGCCAACAAGGCGGCGCAGGACCGCGAGCGCCTGATCAACGAAGGCGTGGCTTACGCCAATGACGTCGTGCCGAGGGCACAGGGGATGGCCGCGCGCCTGCACCAGGAGGCCGAGGGCTATCGTTCGAGCGCGATCGCCAGCGCCGAAGGTGACGCGGAGCGCTTCACGAAGGTACTCGGCGAGTACACGAAGGCACCGCGGGTCACGCGGGATCGCCTCTACATCGAGGCGATGCAGCAGGTCTTCACCAATACCTCGAAGATCATGGTCGATGGCGACAATGGCAACCTGCTCTACCTGCCGCTCGACAAGCTGATCGCTGGCGGTGCCACCATGGCGACCGATCCGGCGCAGCGACGCGACCAGGGAACGACCACCACGCCTTCGCCGTCGCCGCGTGGCGCGGCCACCGACGACTTCGCCGATACCCGCCGCGAGGCCCTGCGCAGTCGCGAGCGCGACGTGTTGCGCTGAAGCCAGAATCGGACTACGACCCCATGAATCGACTGCTTTCCACCCTCGTCGTACTGGTCCTGGCCGGGATCCTGCTCCGGTCGTGCCTGTTCGTCGTCGACCAGCGCCAGTTCGCCGTCAAGTACGCGCTTGGCGAGATTCGCGAAGTCATCGACGAGGCCGGCCTGTATTTCAAGTTGCCGGTGCCGTTCCAGAACGTCGAGTACCACGACAAGCGGATCCTGACGATCGACAACCCCGACATCGATCGCTTCGTCACGGCCGAGAAGCTCAACATCCTGCTCGATTCCTACGTGAAGTGGCGGATCGTCGACCCGCGCGCCTACATCCGGTCGGTACAGGGCAGCCAGCGGGTCGCGGTCGACCGCATCCTGCGCAGCCTGCGCGACGGCCTGCAGAACGAAGTCGCCAAGCTGAGCGTGGCCGACGTCATCTCCCTGCAGCGCGACCGCCTCATGGAGCGGGTCCGCGCCAAGGTCAACGACGACAGCAGCACCATCGGCGTCGAGATCATCGACGTCCGGCTCAAGCGGGTCGATTTCGAGCCCAATGTCCAGGAGGGCGTTTTCACCCGGATGCAGTCCGAGCGCAAGCGGGTGGCCAACGAGCGCCGCGCCACGGGGGCCGCCGAATCCGAGCGGATTCGCGCCGACGCCGAGCGCCAGCGCGAGATCATCCTCGCCGAGGCCTATCGGGAGGCGCAGGGCATCAAGGGCGAGGGTGACGCGCAGGCGGCGGCCATCTACGCCGAAGCCTTCAACCACGATCCCGACTTCGCTGCCTTCTATCGCAGTCTTGGCGCCTATCAGTCGTCGTTCCGCAATCGCAGCGACGTCCTGGTGGTCGATCCGTCCGCGGAGTTCTTCCGGTTCTTCAAGGACAGCGCCGGCAAGCCCGGGCCGCGCTGAGCGCGACCGGCTGGCCGCTCGCGGGTCGTGGACCTCGACACCGTGCTCGCGGCCCTGGGCCTGATGCTGCTGTTCGAAGGCCTGATGCCCTTGCTCCTGCCGCAGCAGTGGCGTGAGGCGTTCCTGCGAATTTCGCGCATGCGCGATGGGCAGATACGTTTCTTCGGGCTGGTGGCGGTCCTGGCGGGCGGTTTCCTGCTGCTCGTCTAGTAGAATCATCCGTTTGGACGGCGGGCGCTGAAGCGCTGGCCGCTTTCGGTTTTGTGAGCCCTTCCGGTTTCGGCCGGCAAGGGCGCAGGCCTCCCGGGGTGCGAAGCCCCACTGATCCCATTCGACATGCCGCGCTGGCTACTGCCCGAAAGCATTGCCGATGTGCTGCCCTCCGAGGCGCGGCGCATCGAGGAACTTCGCAGGTCCCTGCTGGACCTGTATCGCCGCTATGGCTACGAGCTGGTCATGCCGCCCCTGGTGGAGTACCTGAGTTCGCTCCTGACCGGGGCGGGCTCCACGCTCGAGATCCGGACCGCGCAGCTGGTCGACCAGTTGTCCGGGCGCCGGCTCGGCGTGCGGGCCGACATGACGCCGCAGGTGGCCCGGATCGACGCCCACCTGCTCGGCCGCCGGGGCCCGAGTCGCCTGTGCTACGCGGGTCCGGTCCTGCATGCCCGGCCAGCCGACCTCTTCGCGTCCCGGGTTCCCTATCAGGTCGGCGCCGAACTGTACGGGCATGCCGACCAGGAAGCCGAACTCGAGATCCTCGACCTGATGCTCGCGTCGCTGCGCGCGGCCGGGCTTGCCCGGTTGCGGGTCGACCTGTGCCACGCCGGCATCGTGCCGACCCTGCTCGATCGGGCGCCCCAGCTCGATCGCACCGCTGTCTACCGGATGCTGGTCCAGAAGGACGTCGGCAGCCTGCGCGAGATCCTCGCCGGCACGGACCCGGTGGTCGCACAGGCGCTGCTCGCACTGCCCTCGCTCTACGGGGCGGTCAACGGCGACAGTCCGGTCCTCGAGCGCGCCGCGGCGATCCTGCCCGACATCGACGGGATCGGCAAGGCGCTTGCCGACCTGCGCCGACTGGTGTCCTCGTCGCTCTGGCAGCGGCTCGAGGGCGTGGAGCTCGCCGTCGATCTGGCCGACCTGGCCGGCTACCATTACTACAGCGGCATCAGCTTTGCCGCTTATTGCCTCGACACCCCGGGCTCGGTCACTGCGAGCGCGGCGATCGCCCGCGGCGGTCGCTACGATGGCGTGGGCGAGGCCTTTGGCCGGGCGCGCCCGGCCGCCGGCTTTTCCCTGGAACTGCGTTCGCTCGCGGAGCTGTCGCCGGCGACGCCGGCCTCGCCCGCGATCCGCGCGCCGTGGGGGGACGAGGCCAGTCTTCGCGCGGCGATCGCAGGGCTGCGCGCGCAAGGGGAGGTGGTGATCGAGGTGCTCCCCGGTCACGAGCACGAGGAGCAGGAATTCGCCTGCGATCGCGAGCTCGTCAGGCAGGATGGTCGCTGGACCGTCCGTTCATGTTGATGGGATAGGGATGGCAAAGAACGTCGTAATCATCGGCACGCAGTGGGGCGACGAAGGCAAGGGCAAGATCGTCGACTGGCTGACCGAATCGGTCGCTGGAGTGGTCCGGTTCCAGGGGGGGCACAACGCGGGCCATACCCTCGTGATCGGCGGACGGCGGCAGGTGCTGCGCCTGATTCCCTCGGGCGTGCTGCGCCCGACCGTGACCTGCTATATCGGCAATGGCGTGGTGGTCTCGCCGACGGCCCTCCTGGGCGAGATCGACGAACTCCAGGCTGCTGGCGTGGACGTCGCGAGCCGGCTGCGGATCAGCGGGCAGCTGCCACTGATCCGCAGCCGGCTCGCGACGTCCACGCCAGC
>CAYZBJ010000044.1:0-27464 GCA_964476625.1 uncultured Burkholderiaceae bacterium
TGCGGGCCAGGCGCTGGATGGCATCCAGATCGGACATCGTCTTCCTCCTTGCTCGGGTGTCGAGCCTTGTACTGGTGGACCGCTGGCGCGGCCAGTCACAGGCCGAGGATAGCCGGCTTCGGTCGGTCGCGCCGCCGCCGGCTCATCCCCCCGGCCTCGCGAACCCCTCTCGCGCCCGCGCCACCTCACCCCGCGTCACACACCCTTCCGCATGATCATTGATCAGCCCCATGGCCTGCATGAAGGCAAAGACCGTCGTCGGCCCGACGAACCGCCAGCCGAGCTTCTTGAGTTCCTTCGAGATCGCGATCGACTCGGGCGACACCGTGATCGACTGAGGCACTGGCAGTTCCGCGGCGTCAGGCTCGAAGCGCCAGAACCAGGCGGCGATCGATCCATGCCTGTCGACCATCTCGCGGGCGCAGCGCGCATTGCCGATCGCCGCTTCGATCTTGCCGCGGTGGCGCACGATTCCCGCGTCGGCGAGCAGTCGCGCGACGTCGTGTTCGTCGTAGCGGGCCACCCGGTGGAAGTCGAAGCCGTCGAAGGCCGCCCGGAAGTTCTCGCGCTTGGCGAGGATCGTCCGCCAGCTCAGCCCCGACTGGAAGCCCTCGAGGCAGATCTTCTCGAAGAGGCGCCGGTCGTCGGCGACCGGGAAGCCCCATTCGGTGTCGTGGTAGCGCAGGTACTCGGCGGTGGACAGGCACCAGCGGCAGCGGTGGCGGCCGTCGGGGCCAGGCAGGACGAGACTCATGGGCGGGTTGGCTCCGTGTGTTCGAATTTCGTTCGGGGATGCTTGCTATGATCGTCGGGAACCACGAACACCGGAGTACAGCAGCATGCCCAGCACGAGCATTGGCGACGTCGCCTTCGAAGTCGCCGACGGCGTAGCCCGGATCATCCTGCAAGCCCCGGGGCGCGGCAATACCCTGACCAGGGCGACGACGAATGCCTTCGCCCAGGTGGTCGACGCGGTGCTCGACGCCCGGCCGCGGGCGATCCTGCTGCTGGCCGAGGGCCGGATGTTCTGCGCCGGGGGCGACATCGAAGAGTTCATCGCGGGCGCGGACGATCTCGGTGCGCTCGTCGATGCCACGGTGGTGCCCCTGCATCCGGCGATGCTCAAGCTCCACGAATCTCCGGTACCGGTGGTGTCGGCCGTCAACGGCCCCATAGGGGGCGCCGGCGTGGGCCTGGCGCTGTCGGCCGACTTCGTGCTCGCCGCGACGTCGATGAAACTGCGTACCGGCTACGCCGCCATCGGCCTGAGCCCGGACGCGGGCACCGCGTTCCACCTGGCGCGACGCGTCGGCCCGGTACGGGCGCAGCAGTGGCTGATGCTGAGCGATCCCATCGATGCGCAGACCTGCCTGCAGCACGGCGCGGTGGACGCCCTGCACGCGGACGATGCGCTGCGCGATGCCGCCGAGACGCTGGCCGCGCGGCTGGCGCGTGGCGCGCCCGGTTCGCTGGCGGCCATCAAGACGCTCTGCACAGGGTTGCCGGGACGCGGCCTTGCCGATCACCTCGATCTGGAGCACCACCTGCTCGTCGAGCGAGCACGCAGCGCAGATGCCCGCGAAGGCATCCGGGCGTTTATCGAGAAGCGCGCCCCGCGATTCAGCGGTAACTGATACGGCTTCGCCTTCGGGCGCATGGCAAGGCGCCCCAACGCCGCCATGCGCCCGAAGGCGAAGCCGTGGCTACAGCGAGGCGTGCACTCCGCCGTCGATGGCGATGAACTGGCCGGTGATGTAGCTGGCGTCATCGGACAGCAGGAAGCAGATCATCGGCGTCACCTCGGCAGGCTGGCACCAGCGACCCAGGGGAATCCCGGCGAGCATCCCGTCGCGGAACTTGTCGCCCCGGATGGTCTCGGTCATCGGGGTCTCGACCACCCCGAAGCAGACGGAGTTGGCCCGGATGCCATAGCGCGCCCACTCCCGGGCAATGGACATGCTCATGCCGAGCTGGCCGCTCTTGGCCGCCGCATAGTTGAGCTGGCCGATCGAACCCCTTAGCCCTGCGATCGACGAATGATTGACGATCGCGCCAGGACGCTGGTCGCCATCCTTGAAGCGCTGGATCATGTGCTTGCCGACCGCCTGGGTCCACAGGAAGGTGGCGGTGAGATGAACCTCGAGGACCTGGTGCCACTGCTCGAGCGCCATCTTCTCGATCATCGCCGGGCGCGTGATGCCGGCGTTGTTCGCGAGGCCATGGATCGCGCCGAAGTGCTCGATGGCCTCGGTCACGGTCGACAGCACGAAGGCCTGGTCGGCAACGTTGCCGGTCCTGGCGAGCACGGCCTTGCCGTGGCGTTTCTCGAGTTCCCCCAGCCCGTCGCCGTTGAGGTCCACCGCCACGACCCGCGCCCCCAGCGAGATCGACCGGTCGACCAGTGCGGCGCCAATACCCTGCGCCGCGCCGGTGACGACGATGACCTTGTTCTCGAGCGATCCCAGTCCGTTCATTTCCTGTCTCCGATGTAGTCGTTCAGGCTGGTGAGCTTACCGCGGAGAGGAGCCGCCGCGCCGGCAGGCCGAGCTCGCGGGGCAGATGGCCAGGGCCGGCCGCTTACGAGGCGCCGTGCATGCGCTTGACCGCGGCGCGGTCGATCGCGCCCGCTTCGGTCCGGGGCGGATCGGCGAGGAAATGCACCCGCGCGGGCTTCTTGTAGCGTGCGATCCGGCTGCCGACGAACTCGATGACCTGCTGCGCATCGGGCTGCGCACCGGGGCGGCAGACGCAGGCCGCCTCGACCGCTTCGCCCCAGCGAGGATCCGGTACGCCAAAGACCACGGCCTCGACGATGTCCGGATGCTCGCACAGGGTGCGTTCGACCTCGGCCGGATAGACGTTCTCGCCACCGGGCTTGATCAGCTCCTTGGCCGGCGAACGCCCCTGGTACCAGAGATAGCCGTCGGCATCGAAGCGCCCGAGGTCGCCGGTGTGGTGCCAGCCGCCCCGGAAGGTATCGGCATTGTCGGCTTCGCGGCGCCAGTAGCCTTCGAAGACCATCGGCCCGCGCACCGCGATCTCGCCGGACTGGCCGGACGCCACCGGCTGGTCCGCATCGTCGACGATCGCCACCGTGTTGAGCGGCGTCGGGCGCCCGGCGCTGCCGGGACGTTCCCGGAACGACGACATGGTCACCATGCCGGACGTCTCGGTCTGTCCGTAGCCGACCCAGAACCGCGCGCCCGGGCAGCGCTCCTCGAAGCGGGCGATCATCTCGGGCATGTCGAGCCCGGTGACGGCCCGCAGGCTGGCGAGGCTCGCGCCGGTCCGCTCGGCCGCCGCGATCGTCTCGCCGAGCATCGGCGGGAAGGTCGCCAGCAGGCTGCCCCGGTGCTGGTCGATCGCCGCCACGAGCGCATCGGGATCGAAGCGAGACAGCACCAGCGTGGCCCCGCCGGCGTACTGCGCCGCCAGCATCAGGCCAATGCCGGCGACATGGAACAGGGGCAGCACCCCGGTGCAGACATCGTCCGGCCCGAGCTCCCAGCAGGCCTGGGCCTGCTGGGCCGCCGCGAGCAGGCCAGCATGCGAGAGCAGCGCACCGCGCGCCCTTCCGCCGACGGCGGCGGTATGGATGATGAGCAGCCCCGCCTCGCTGCCGATCTCCGCAGCCGTCTCGCGGGTGCCGTTCGCGTAGAGGCCCTCGAAGGCGATCCAGCCGTCGGCCGCCTCGCCCAGCACCACCCGGCGGGAGCCGCCGATCGCCGCCTGCTCGAACTGGGCCTGCATGCCCGGCGCTGCGACCACCACCACCGGCGCGACGTCCTCGATGGCGTGGGCAATCTCCTCGGGCGACAGCCGCGCGTTGACCGGCACCAGGATGGCGCCGAGACGCGCCGCCGCACCGAACAGGTCGCAGAACTCGAGCGAGTTGGGCGCCAGCACCGCCACGCGCTCGCCCATGTCGAGGCCGAGGCCGGCCAGTCCCGCCGCGAGTTGCGCCACCCGCCCGGCGTATTGCGCGTGGGTAACCGTGCGGCCCTCGTGGACGAAGGCGGCCCGATCGCCATGGAGCATGGCGTTGCGACGCACGAGGTCGTCCAGGGTGAATGATCTGAGGCTCATCGCGCTGACATCCTCGCCCCGGCGTCGAGGCTGATCGTTGTCGCATTGAAGTACGGATTCTCGACGATCGAGCCGACGAGGTGGGCGAACTCGTCCGGCTGGCCCATGCGCGACGGAAACAGCACCATCCGCTCGATGATCGAGCTCGAAACCTTCTCGGGCATGCCCGCCACCATGCCGGTATCGAACAGCCCGGGCGCGATGCTCACGACCCGGATGCCATGCTCGGCGAGGTCGCGCGCCACCGGCAGGGTCAGGCCCATGACCGCGGCCTTGCTCGCGCTGTAGGCGGCCTGGCCCACCTGGCCCTGCCAGGCCGCGCCGGATGCCGTGTTGACGATCACGCCACGCTCGCCGTCCGCGTTCGGCGTGTTGCGCGCCATGGCGGCGGCCGCCAGGCGGATCACGTTGAAGGTGCCGGTCAGGTTGATCGCGATCACCTTGTCCCAGGTCGCCAGCGGGAACGGCTCGCCCTTGCTGTTGAGGGTCTTGGCCGCGTCGGCGACGCCGGCGCAGTTGACCGCGACATGCAGGGCGCCGAACTTCGCGAGCGCTTCGTCCACGCTCGCCTGGACCTGCGCCGCATCGGTGACGTCGACCACCATCGTCGACAGGCGGTCGGCCGGAATCGATTCGGCGAGCGACGCCAGCCCTTCGGCGTTGCGGTCGACGGCGACGACCGAGGCGCCGGCCTGCGCCAGGCGCAGCGCGCTCGCCCGCCCCAGCCCGGACCCGGCGCCCGTGACGAGGGCGATGGTGGATTCGATCTTCATGGTCTTGCTCCTGATGCCGCGCCGCTTGCGGGCGCAATGCTTGCGATGGCCTCAGCGGCCGAGGATGGTCACGCAGGCCACGGCTTCCTCGATGCCCTGCAGGCCGCCGCCGTTCTCCGCCAGCGCGATCCGGGCACCTTCGACCTGGCGCGCGCCGGCCTCGCCGCGCAACTGGGTCACGAGCTCGTGGACCTGTCCCAGGCCGGTGGCGCCGACCGGATGCCCCTTGGACTCCAGCCCGCCCGACGGGTTGACCGGGATGCGGCCGCCGATCTGCGTCTCGCCGCGCTCGCTGATCGGACCACCCTCGCCGAACTCGCAGAAGCCGAGGTTCTCGATCTGGATGATCTCGCCCATCGCGGTCGCATCGTGGACTTCGGCAACCGATACGTCCTTCGGCTCCACGCCGGCACGCTCGTAGGCACGCCGGGCGGCGACGGCCGTGCAGTGCTGCTCGACCCGCGCCGGGTCGCGATCGGTGCCGGTGCCGACCACGCAGGCGAGCACCCGGATCGCGCGGTTGGTGTCGAGGCCGAGCCGGCGCAGGCCGGCGGCCGAGCACAGCACCACCGCCGCCGCGCCGTCGGAGATCGGCGAGCACATCGGCAGGGTCAGCGGATAGGTGATCGGGGGCGCCGCGAGCACCTCTTCGATCGTGTAGGCATCCCGGTACTGCGACAGCGGGTTGTGCACCGAGTGGCGGTGGTTCTTCGCGGCAACGGCTGCGAGCTGGCGCTGGGTGGTGCCGAAGCGCTTCATGTGGAAGCGCGAGAAGGCCGCGTACACGTCCATGAAGACGCTGTAGGGCTTGGGCGAGGTGCTCCCCGGAGGCGGCTCGATGCCCTCGCCGAGCCGGAGCAGGCGCTCGCGGATCGCATCGGCTTCGTGGACATCCCAGGCGCTGTCGAACACCGAGAACATCAGGTCCCGGTCGCGCGAGTACATCTTCTCGGCCCCGACCGCGAGGGCCACATCGCCCTCGCCGGCGCGAATGAAGTTCACGGCGAGGGACAGCGCACTGCTGCCGCTCGCGCAGGCGTTCTCCACGTTGACCACCGGGATGCCCTGGATCCCCATCGCCCGCAGCGCGACCTGGCCGCGGATCATCTGCTGGCCTTCCATGTGGCCCTGCGATGCGTTCGCGAAGTAGGCGCCCTGCAAGGCGTCGGCCTTGACGCCCGCATCGGCGAGCGCCACCTCCACCGCCTGGCGCGTCATGTCCTTGATGCTGACATCGAGCAGGCGCCCGAATGGCGTCATGCCGACGCCCACTACGTATACGTCTTCCATCATGTCCTCCTGTCGACGAGCAGTTCGTCGTTGCCTTCGCCCAGCGCGGGCGTGCCGCGCACGGGCCCGGGATGCGAATCGCCGAACTTGAGCGGCTGCGCAACGTACCGGTGCACACGGCCATCCGGTTCCGGCACGTCCCGGAACAGGCCGCGCGCGACGAAATGCGGGTCCTCGACGACCTCGTGCAGGTCGTTCACCGGCCCCCAGGGAATCGCCGCCTCGTCCAGTCGTGCCGCCCAGGCATCGCGAGGCCCCTGCGCCAGCGCCCGAGCGATGCGCTCGCGCAATGCGTCGAACTGTGCGACCCGCTCGGGCCGGCGCAGGGGAGCGGCGTCCGGCATGTCGAGCAGCGCGCACAAGGCGCTCCAGAACCAGTCCTCGTGGGCAATCGACAGGGTCAGCAATTTTCCGTCGCCGCAGCGGAAGGCGCCGTAGGCGGGTTCGGCCGCGATGTCGGCCAGCGGCTGGCCGTTCATCTGGGGCGCGAGGAACACCGACATCCAGGAGACGAGCCCGTCGGTCATCGACACGTCGACGTACTGGCCGCGGCCAGTCCGGCTGCGCTGGTGCAGCGCCGCCAGGGTGCCGAGCGCGGCGAACATCGCCGAAGCGAGATCGCCGATCGCGAGGTCCCCCGGTGGCGTGAGCTGCCCGGATCGCGCCTGGCCAAAGAGCAGCCCGGCGATCGCCTGGTAGGAGAGGTCGTGCGCCGGGCGATCCCGGTAGGGGCCATCCTGCCCGAAGCCCGAGATCGATACATAGACCAGGCGCGGATTGAAGCGCGCCACATCCTCGTAGCCGAAACCAAGGCGAGCCATCGTGCCGGGCCGGAAACCCTCGAGCATCACGTCGGCATCGGCCAGCAGCGCGCGCAGCGCGCCACGCCCTTCCTCGCCCTTGAGGTCGATGGCCACCGCCCGCTTGTTGCGGTTGAGCGCCGCATGAAAGCCCGGGAAGGCCCGCGCCGGATCCCCCTGGCCAGGCCGCTCGACGAGGATCACCTCCGCGCCGAGGTCGGCCATCAGCAGGGTGGCGTAGGGGCCCGGGTACTGCTCGGCAAGGCTGACGACCCGCAGGCCATGCAGCGGCAGTGCGTTGGTGCTGTTCATTGCTCCGGCTCCCATCATCGGCCGCGCCAGACCGGCTTGCGCTTTTCGACGAAGGCGCCGATGCCTTCGGTCGCGTCCTCGGCGAGCATGTTGCGCACCACCAGTTCGCCGGCGTACTCGTAGGCGTCGTCCAGGTCCATGTCGAGCTGGCGATAGAAGCCCTGCTTGCCCAGCGCCACGGTGAACGGGGACTTGCCTGCGATCTCGGCGGCTGCCGCGGCAACCGCCGCGTCCAGGGCTTCGTCGTCCACGATCTCGTTGACCAGGCCGATCCGGAATGCATGCTCGGCATCGAAGAGCCGGCCGGACAGGAGCATCTGCATCGCGTGCTTGCGCGCCACCGCGCGGCCGAGGGCCACCATGGGGGTCAGGCACCACAGGCCAATGTTGACGCCGGGGGTGGCGAAGCGCGCGCTGCGGGCGGCATAGGCGAGATCGGCGCTGGCCACCAGTTGCAGCCCGGCGGCTGTCGCCACACCGCGGACCTTCGCGATCACCGGCCGGGGGTGCGCCACGATCGCCTGCATCATCCGGCTGCAACGGCTCGCGAGCTCCTTGCTGAAGGCCGGGCTGTTCTTCGCCAGCACCTCGCGCAGGTCATGCCCGGCGCAGAATACCCGGTCGCCCGCACCCTCGATGACGATCACGCGCACCTGCGGATCGTCGGCCGATTCATCGAGCGCCGCCTGGAGTGCCGCGATCATCGCCAACGACAGCGAATTGCCTGCCGGCGGCCGATTCAGGGTCAGGGTCAGGATGTGGCCATCGAGCGATCTGGCCAGGATCGGCTCGGTCCGGGGTTCGGCCTCGACACGCTCAGGCAGTTCGGGCATCGTCAGTCTCCGTCAGGGGCGCGGCGCACTCCACGAATGGCACACCGCTACGCGCACTGCGCGCGCCAACAGAAAACGGCGGCCCGGAGGCCGCCGCACAAGTCGCTCGGCGCGCCACGCGCGCCGCAATCGCGATCACTCGCCGACCGGCTCTCCCTGCGGAACCCAGCGCGTGCCGTCGAAGCGCATCATCTGGATCTTCCGGAACGGATTGTAGTTGTCCGGCGAAATGGTCATCGCGATCCCCGGCAGCAGCATCGGCGCCTTGAAATCCTTCAATTGCGTCAGCTGCTTGAGAATGTTCTCGCGGCTCAGGTCGTCCCCCGCCGCCTCGAGTACGTGTGCGATCGCCGCGCAAAAGGACATGACCGACGCATTGCTGCTGACCTTGACGTCGTCGCCCGGACGATACTTCGCCATCCAGGCAAGATACGCCTTCATGTCGGCGTCGTCCTTCCAGGTCGGGTCGGTCGGATCCTTCGTGACCATCGCCGTCTTCAGCCCGACAAGCTTGTCGAGCCCGACGATCGAGAGCGTCGGATGGACCTGGGCTGCGACGTGGCTGATGAAGACCTGCGGCTTCCACTCCATCTCGACCATCGTCCGCAGGGCCTGGCTGACCTGCTTCGAGTAGGCGGCAAGCACCACGGTGTCGACACCGGCGTCCTTCAGGGAAATGATCTGCGAGCCCACCGTCGGATCGCTGGACTCGTAGCTGAACTCGGCCACGACCGCCTTGTCCGCGCCCTCCTTCAGGCCGCGGAGGTAGTCCCTGCCGAAGTCGTCGTTCTGGTAGAGCACACCGATCTTCGCAGCCGGATTCGACGCGATGATCTGCTTGCCATAGATCTTGGCCTCGAACATGTAGTTCATCAGGCCGGAGGTGCTGTACGGGAACTCCTTCGGCTGCTGGAAGTTCTGCGAACCCGAGAGCACGAAGATCTGCGGCACCTGCTTCGCATTGAGATACTTGCGCACGGCCGAGGCCGTCGCCGTACCGACCTGGTTGATCATGGCCAGCACCTCCTCCTGCTCGACCAGCTTGCGCGTCTGCTCCACCGTCTTGGGCGGCTGCAGGCCGTCGTCCAGGCTGATCACCTTGACCTTGCGCCCGTTGATCCCGCCCTGGTCGTTGACCATGTCGAAGTAGGCGACGGTCGCCTTGCCGATCGAGCCATAGAACGATGCCGGACCGCTGTACGGCACGGTATTGCCGAGACGGATTTCGTCGGCGCCGAATGCCAGCGTGGCGGCCGATGCAATCGCGATGGCCGTCGCAATACGGGCGAACGGAAAGAGTTTCATGCGGTTCTGTCTCCCTGGATTCCGAGGTTGCGCGAGCAACAGGCCTCGCGCATGATCTGGTTGTTAGCGTAGCCACAGCCGCCCGCGAACATGCGGACGACCGGCCGACAGTTTGCCACGTCCAGCCTGGCGACGCGCGGCGATGCGAACCACCGACCCTGGAGACTCCCCCATGAGCGAAGCCGCTTCGGAACGACCCGTGGCCGCGCAAGTGCGCGACGGCGCCCTCTGGCTCGCACTGGACCGCCCGACGGCGCTGAATTCCATCACCCCGGCAATGGTCGAAGCGCTCAACCAGGCCCTGGCCGCCGCCGAGCACGACCCCGCGGTATGCGCGGTGGTGCTCACCGGCCGCGGCCGGGCCTTCTGCGCCGGCGCCGACCTGAAGTACGTCCGGCAGACCACGCAAGGCGACGAATCCGCCGTCGCCCGCTTCCTCGATTCGGTCCTCGGCGTGATGAACCGGCTGGAGAAATTCCCCAAGCCGACGATCGCCGCGATCAACGGGCTGGCGCTTGCCGGCGGCCTCGAGCTGGTGCTGTGCTGCGACCTGGTGATTGCCGCCCGCTCGGCCCGGCTGGGCGATGCGCATGCCAACTTCGGCCTCCTGCCCGGCGGCGGCAGTTCGGTACGCCTGCCCCGCAAGATCGGCCCGACCCGCGCGAAGTACCTCCTGTTCACCGGCGACTTCGTCCCGGCCGAGGAGCTCGTATCGGCCGGCCTCGTCAACCAGGTACTCGACGATGCCGACCTGCTCGACGGCGCCGCCCGAATCGTCGCCCGCCTGCGCGACAAGAGCCCGCTCGTCCTGCGCCGCATGAAGGCCCTGGTCGACGACGGGCTCGAACAACCGATCGAGACCGCCCTGCGGCTCGAGCTCCTCGCGAGCGAGGTTCATGCCCACAGCCACGACATGAAGGAAGGCCTGGCGGCCTTCGAAGAAAAGCGACAACCGCGTTTCATCGGACGCTAGCCTTCCATGCAGGCGTCTTTGGATTCGGGCGCAGGGCAAGGCGGGGCGCCGCAGACAGTACGGTTGTACGGCAAGGCGGCCCAACGCAGCCATGCGCCCGAATCCAAAGACACGCCTAGCCGAGCCAGCGCTTGCGGCGCCGGTAATGCTTCACCTCGCGGTAGCTTCTGCGCTCGCCCTCGAGGTTGAGGCCGAGGTAGAACTCGCGCACGTCCTCGTTGTTCCTGAGGTCCGCGGCGGGCCCCTCGAGCACGATCCTGCCGTTCTCCATCACGTAGCCGAAGTCCGCGATGTCGAGCGCGACCCGGGTGTTCTGCTCGACGATCAGCAGGGTCGCGCCGCCGCGCTTGAGCGACTCGAGCAGCGCGAACACCTCGTCGACGATCAGTGGCGCCAGCCCGAGGGATGGCTCGTCGATCATGATGAGCTTGGGCTTGGCCATCATGGCGCGGCCGACCACGAGCATCTGCTGCTCGCCGCCCGACAGGTAGCCGGCGGTTCGCGTCTTCAGTTGCGCCAGGCGGGGGATCCGCTCGTAGACTTCGTCGAGCTGGCCCCGCAGCTCACTGCCCGAGGCGAGCCTGTGGCCGCCGACCAGCAGGTTCTGGTCGACCGTCAGGTGCCGCAGCACCCGACGGCCTTCCAGGATGTGGACCAGGCCCCGCTGGACGATGCCGGCCGGCTCGGCGTTGTCGATGCGCACACCCTCGAACTCGATCGAACCGGAGGTCACCCGGCCATCCTCGGTTCGGATGATGTTCGATATCGATTTCAGGGTCGTGCTCTTGCCGGCGCCATTGCCGCCCAGCAGCACGACGCACTTGCCGGTCGGCACCTCGAGCGAGATGCCCTTGACCGCCAGGATCACGTCGCTGTAGACCGCTTCGACGCCATTGAGGACCAGCATGATGGTTCGCCTAGTTGACGGATCTGCGGCTCACCACTTGTTGACGGTCGGCACCGGAACACCCTCGGCGGCGATCGTGTACTTGCCGTCCTTGACCGTCCCGATGTTCACGGTCAGGCCCTCGAGCGGAAACGGCGCCTCGTTGGTGAATGCGATCCCCGGGAGGATCCCGAAGGTCTGTTCGGCGCTGATCTTGTTCGAGAGCATGGCCTGGCGCAGGTTCTCGCCGGTGATCTTGTCGGCACCGACCTTCCCGGCAGCCGCCTCGACCGAACGCACCGCGATCAGCGCCTGGTTGAGGCCCATCACGGTCATCGCATTCCAGCCGGCCTCCAGCTTGTACTTCGTGCGCAACATCTCGTAGAACTTCCGGGCCGCGGTATCGTCCTCGCTTGCGACCGCCATGCCGTAGACCTCGAAATCGCCCTCGAGCTGGGCGATTCCGCCGATCGCCTTGCCCGAGGCCGGCAGCCCGTTGTGCGAACTGAGCATGACCGGAATGTCCTTGCGTCCGATCGCCTGCAGCGCGCGCTTGGTCGCAACGACCGCCGCGGTATTGGTCTGGATCACGATGACCTGGGCGCCATTGCGGGCGAGGCGATGGACCTGCGTGGTCAGGTCGCTCGGCTGCACTTCGGTGTACACCGTCTCGACGACATTCACCACAGTCGGGTTGTCGGCCGCATACTTCTGCGAGCCCTTGTGGATGTCGACATAGGCGGGCGATGCCTCGGACGAGATGATGCCGATCTTGAGCGGGCCGTCGATGCCCTTTTCCTTGCGATACCAGTTGTAGAACGCCGCCGCCTCGTGGGAATAGGTCGGCCGCGGATTGAAGATCCACGGATCGGGCAGCCAGGCGAAGCCGTAGCCGGCGGTCGACATGACCATCGGGATCTTGTCGTCGGGCAGCCGGTTCTGCAGCGCGGCCACGTCCGGACCGCCAACCCCGAGTACCACGATGGGATTCAGCTCGGAACGAATGCCCGGCCACAGGCTGGAGACCTGGGCCGCGTCGTAGCGGTGGTCGTAGTCCTTGAGCGTCAGCTGGACGCCGACGTCCTTGCCGACCTCCGCGTTCCACCAGCGCACGACGGCCCACCGGGCCCCGATCAGCTGCGACATGACGTCGGCGTAGGGGCCGGTGAAGTCGGCCATCGAGGCGATGTTGTAGTTGGTCTGCGCCGCGGCGGGGGCGCTGACTCCCATCGTTGCAAACCCCGCTGCGAGCAGGGCTGCGCCAAGGATCTTTCTGCGTGTCGGCATCTCGGTCTCCTCGATTGACTTCAGGCCATGGTTCCGCCGTTGCCGGCAGGCTGCAATGCCGGGGCTGTCCCGTTCAGTACGGGAAAGGCCACAGGCGGTAGGAACGCTTGAGAATGTTCCAGCGGTGCATCAGTCCACGCGGCTCGAACATCAGGAACGCCGCGATGATCCCGCCGAGGAACACGTTCATCGTCGCGAAGACGATGTCTCCGCTCAGGAACGGGAACTGCTCGACCACCGTCGGTCCGAGGCTGGTGATCGTCTCCTGGACGAGCTTGATCACGAAGACCCCGATCAGCGCGCCCGTGACCGAGCCCATGCCGCCCACGATGATCATGGCGATGAACCAGATCGAATGCAGCAGGGTGAACTGGTCGACCGCCACGAAGCGGACGTAGTACGCCCAGAGGCCGCCGCCGATGCCGGCGTAGAAGGCGCCCACGAGGAATGCGGTGGCCTTCGCGCGGACCACGTTGATGCCCATCATGCCCGAGGCGACATCGTCGTCGCGCACTGCAACGAAGGCCCGGCCGTGCCGGCTGCGCGTGATGCCATAGGCGCCATAGACCATGATCGCCGCGAAGGCCAGGCACAGCCAGTAGATGGAGGCCTCGTCGACGATGCGGTAGCCGAAGATGGTCGCCGGCGGCACCGACAGGCCGTTGGAACCGCCGAACCACGAGCCCGGCAGGTTCAGCGCCATGAAGTGGAACAGCATCTGCGCGGCGATGGTGGTCAGCGCCAGGTAGAAGCCCTTGATGCGCACCGCGGACAGGCCGAAGATGAACCCGAATACCGCCGCGGCGACACCACCGAGCGGCACCGACAACCAGAACGGCAGGCCCAGCTTGATCGCCAGCACGGCCGTGGTATACGCGCCCACGCCCATGAAGGCGGCCTGGCCGAGGTTCACCTGGCCCGCGTGCCCGGTATTGATCTGCAGCCCCACGACCACCACGGCCGTGATGAGCATGACGGTCGCGGTCGCCACCAGGCGCGGGCCGACCAGCCAGGGCAGCAGCACGAGCAAGGCGAGGAACAGGACCAGGGTCCAGAACTGCTTGCGGGTCCGTACCAATGCCTGGTCGCGCGCGTAGCGGGTGGCGAAGACGCCTGCCGGATCCATCGTTCAGACCCTCTCGATGGTGCGCCAGCCGAACATGCCGGTCGGACGGATGAACAGGATGGCGAGCATGATCAGGAACGGCAGCACCGAACCGACCGCGCCGCCCACCAGGGGGTCGAGATAGGCCACTGCAAGCCCCTGGATGATGCCCACGATGATGCCGGCCAACAGCAGGCCCCCGATCGATTCCAGGCCGGCCAGCAGCACCACCGGCAGGGCGATGAGGCCGATGTCGGAAGCCAGGAAGTTGAGCGACTTGCCGCTCAGGTAGATCACCGCCCCCAGGGTCGAGAGCACCGCGCCCAGCATCCAGGCGAAGGCGATCGAGGCGCGCACCGAGATGCCCAGCGACAGCGCCACCTGGTGGTCTTCGGCCACAGAGGTCATCTTCAGGCCCGGGCGGGTGCGGTTGAAGAACCACGACAGGCCGAGGCCGGTGGCGATGGTGAGGATGCCGCCGTACAACAGGGAACGCGGCACCAGGATGTCGCCGACGATGATCGGCTGCAGGGGAAAGACGATCGGAAAGGGACGAACCTGCGGGCCGAACACCAGCAGGATCAGGCCGCGGATCAGGATGAGCAGCCCGATCGTCACCATGACCATCGCGAACACCGATTCGCCGACCAGCCGGGCGAAGAACACCCGCTCGATCAGCAGCCCGAACAGCGCGGCGGCGACGAATGCGATCGGGATGCCGACCGCCAGCGGCATGCCGAGGTGGACGACCAGCCACCACACCAGGAAGCCACCGAACACGACGAGCTCGCCCTGGGCGAAGTTGAACACCTTCGAGGCGCGGTAGATCACCACGAAGCCCATGCCGACCAGGGAGTAGAGCAGCCCGATCAGCGCGCCGTTGATGACGTAGTTCAGGAAGTCGACCATCGCTCAGGCTCGCTCCAGCTTTCGTTCGGCCGCCGTCAGGGGTGCGTCGCCGACGTCATGGACGGCGACACGCGCGGCCAGCATCCCCTTGCGCCCGTCCTGGTAGGTGACGGGGATCTCGAGCGGGGCATGGTCTTCGCCCGCATACAGCGCGTCGACCAGGCGGGCGTAGCGTTGCTCGAGGAACTCGCGCCGCAGCTTGCGGGTCCGGGTGAGCTCGCCCTCGTCCGGGTCGAGTTCCTTCGGGAAGTTGGCGAAGCGGCGGATTCGCGAGGCTTCGGGCAGGAAGCGATTGACTCGCTCGATCTCCTCGCGGACCAGTTCGGCGACCTCGGACTTCTGCGACAGGTCGGTGAACGTGGAGAAGGCGAGCTTGCGCTCCTCGGCCCACCGCGAGACGACGCTCATGTCGATGTTGATCAGCGCGCCGATGTAGCTGCGGCTCGCATCGCCCAGGGTCATGATGTCCTTGATGAACGGGCTGAAACGCAGGCGGGTTTCGATGAACTGCGGAGGGAAGCGCTCACCCGTCGAGAGCTCGCGCATGTCGTCGACGCGCTCGAGGAAGACCAGCTCGCCCTGCTCGGTACTCGTGACCGCATCGCCGGTGCAATACCAGCCGTCGACGAGCCGCTCGGCCGACTTGGCCTCCTGGCGCCAGTAGCCCGCGAAGAACGACCCCCCGCGAATGAGCAGTTCGCCGGCCTCCGACACCCGCCATTCGAGCGCAGGACCCGCCTGCGCATGGGCGACCAGCCAGTGGCCGACGGTCTCGAGGTCGTAGCGATCGCCCTGGTGCAGGGTCAGGATGCCGATCTCGGTCGATCCGTAGACGTTGCGCAGGGGCACGCCGATCGCATGGAAGAGCCGGAACACATCGGGCGCCATCGTCGAGCCGCCGCACATCGCGACCTTCAGGCGCGTCAGGCCCAGCTGGTCGCGCAGCGGCCTGAGCACCAGGGCCTCGGCAAGCGGCAGGAGCATCCTCGCCCGCGCCGGAATCGGCTTGCCGTCGAGCCGGTTGACGTGCACTTCGTGGCCGATCCGCAGGCCCCAGTCGAAGACCCGGCGCCGCCAGCGGCCGGCGTCGAGCATGCGGGCCTGGATCGTCGCGGCCAGGCTCTCCCACTGGCGCGGCGCGAAGACCATCGCTTCGACGGCCAGCTCGCGGATGTTCTCGAGGACCTGCTCGGGACCTTCCGGGAAGTTGATGACCATGGGCAGGGTCAGCCCGATGCTCAGGCCGAAGAGCTGCTCGGTCGCCCAGGCCGGCGCGATGTAGGTGAGGTACTCCAGGCCCGGCGTCATGCCGGCGCCGACGATCAGGCGCTGCGCGTTGTCGATCAGGTAGCGGTGGGTGAGGATGACGCCCTTGGGCTTGCCGGTGGTCCCCGATGTGTAGGACAGCACGGCGATGTCGTCGGGGCTGCCCGCCTGCACGAGCCGCTCGAACAGTTGCGGATCCTGCTCGTGGATCGCCCGCCCCTCGCCCTGGACCGTCTGGAAGTGCCGCAGTTCCGGCTGCCGGTACGACCACATCCCGGTGTCGTCCCAGAACACGATCGCGCGCAGCCGGGGAACATGGGGGTGGATCGCCAGGCCCTTGTCGACCTGCTCCTGGTCCTGGGCGACCAGGTAGACGGCCTCGCTGTCCTCGAGCAGGAACCGGGCTTCGTCGGCGGTCAGGTCCGGGTACATCGAGACGACCTTCGCGCCGATGGCCTGGGCCGCGTACTCCGCCCAGAAGTGCTCGGGCTCGTTCTCGCCGATGATCGCGACGGTCTCGCCGGGGGCGACGCCCGCGGCGCGCATGCCGAGCGCGAACGCCCGCACGTTCGCGAGGACCTCGGCGAAGGTGAACTCGTGCCAGATCCCGTGGTGCTTGTGACGCTGCGCCACCCGTGCAGGCTCGGCAAGCGCCCGCGCGAGCAGGTGCTGGGGCAGGGTCATCATCCCGAGCATCAGCGCAGCCCCTCGTCGGCGTGCTCGCCACCCAGGTAGGCCGCGATGACGGCCGGATCGGCCTGGATCTCGGCCGGCGTGCCGACCGCGATGCGCCGGCCGAAATCCAGCACGGCGACCCGGTCGGCGAGGTCCATCACCACGCCCATGTCGTGCTCGACCAGGACCACCGGCAGGCGCCTGGCTTCGCGCACGTCGAGGATGAAGCGGGCGAGGTCTTCCTTCTCCTCGGCGTTCATGCCGGCCATGGGCTCGTCCATCAGCAGGACGCGCGGTTCCTGGGCCAGGGCCCGGCCGAGGTCGACGCGCTTGCGCAGGCCGTAGCCGAGGCTGCCGACCGGCTGGTGGCGGATCGTCTCGATCTCGAGGAACTCGATGATCTCCTCGACGACCTCGCGGTGCTGCGTTTCCTCGCGCTGCGTCCAGGGAAAGTACAGGAAGGCCTGGGCGACCGAACTGCGCATGTGGAGGTGGCGACCGACCATGATGTTGTCGATGACCGTCATGCCCGAGAAGATGTGCGTGCCCTGGAAGGTCCGGGCGAGGCCCGCCTTCGCGATGGCATGCACCGGCATGGACGCGACGTCCTGGCCGAGAAAGGTGATGCGTCCCTGCTGCGGGCGATAGAAGCCGCTGAGGCAGTTCATCAGGGAGGTCTTGCCCGCGCCGTTCGGGCCGATCACGGCGAGGAGTTCATCCTCGCGAACCGCCACCGACACATTGTCGAGCGCGACGACCCCACCGAAGCTCATGCGGATGCCTTCGGCGAGCAGCACGTCCGGGCGGACTGCCGGCGCGGGCGACGTAGCGCCAGCCTGCGCTCCCGGCGTCGCGAGATCCGTCATCGACATCCTCGAACCTGCTCGTCGGCATGCATCGCGGTCTCCTCGACGCCGGTGGGCAGCTTGCGATCGGGTCGCGCTGGCCGTTGTGCGTGTTATGGCTGATGCTGACGTAGCCATGTTGACGCACGCGTAGAAATTCCGCAAGGGGGGTGATGCCGACGGCATCTTCGCTCACGCGGCAGCGGCACGAACGAGCGCATGACGCCACCGGTGTCGGGCGGTGACCGGCGAGCCTGGCGAAGCAGGAAAGGGAAAGAAGGGAACGAAAAGGGAAGCGAAGGAAGACGCAGGTGCCGGCCGAGAACCGGCCAGCGCGTTCAGCGCCTGGCGCTCATCGCCGCGCGGAACATGTCCTCGAAGCTGGCTGCGATGTGCTCGACGCTCAGGGGGCCATCGGGCCGGTACCAGCAGGTGCACATCCAGTTGACCGCGCCCATCGTGAAAAAGACCGCCAGCTTGGGGTCGACCTCGCGGATGCTGCCGTCGCGAATGCCGGCGTCGATGATCGAGCGGAACTCATGGTCGAAGTCGTCGCGGCGCTTCTGGATCAGCGCCTGCATGGTCGGCTCGAGGGATTCGTGCTCGGTCATCATCCCGACGCGGCCCATCCCGCCATTGAACAGCTCGATGAAGCGCCGGATGATCAGGCATGCCTGGTCCAGCCCGTTCTGCGCATGCGCCTGCGCATAAGCCATGGCCTGGTCACCGCAGTCGTACGCCAGCATGTGGCACTCGAACAGGATCTCCTGCTTGCTGCGGATGTAGTAGTAGAGCGCCGCCCGCGTCACGCCCAGCTCGGCCGCCACGTCGTCGAGCGAGGTGTTGTGGTAGCCACGCGCATTGAAAGCGCGCGCCGCGGCCTGTATCAGGGCGCGGCGCTTGAGTTCGTACTGCTGGTCCGGCGTCTGGACGGCGTCCGACCAGGCCGAGACGCGTCGCCCCCCGGAAGCCGACAGCTGCAACGCGGCCCGGGGACTCGCCCGTCGACGGCCGCGGCCCGCTGAGCCGGCATTGGCGATGGTGTCGGTTGTTGCGGAAGGGCGAGGTTTGCTCACTGGATCGTCCAGGACATTGGCGAGGCAAGACTTGATGAAGCAGGCAGCGCAAAGGCAGGTTCACGCGCAGCCATGCGCCAGCAATCCCCCGCCGGTCAGAGATTGCGCGAGATGATCAGTTTCTGGATGTCGCTCGTGCCTTCGTAAATTGTACATACCCGGACATCCCGGCAGTAACGCTCGACGGGGAAGTCCTGGAGGTAGCCGTAGCCGCCGAAGGTTTGCAGCGCCGCCGAGCAGACGCGCTCGGCCATCTCGCTGGCGTACAGCTTGGCAATCGACGCCTCCCTGGCGCAGGGCAGGCCCGCCTCGAGCAGTCGCGCTGCATGCAGGTAGTACTGCCGGGCCACCGCGACCTGCGCAGCCATCTCCGCAAGGCGGAAGGAGACGGCCTGCAGATCGAAGATCGGCTTGCCGTAGGCGTTGCGCTCCTTCGCATAGCGCACGGCCGCCTCGAGCGCCGCCTGGGCCACGCCCACCGCCTGCGCGGCGATCGCGATGCGGCCGTCCGCCAGGCCCGACATCGCGATCCGGTAGCCCCCGCCGAGTTCGCCAAGGATGTTCGCGGCGGGAACCCGGACGCCATCGAGGCGGATCTGGGCGACATGCGCCGTGCGCTGCCCCATCTTCTCCTCGACCCGCGCGACCTCGAAACCCGGGCTGGACGGATCGACGATGAATGCCGTCACGCCGCGTCGGCCGGCGGCGGGATCGGTCACCGCCAGCGCCAGTGCGGTGCCCGCCTCGCTGCCGTTCGAGATGAACTGCTTCGACCCGTCGAGGATGTAGTGGTCGCCGTCGAGTCGCGCGGTCGTCCGCAGCGCGGCGGTATCCGAACCCGCCTGCGGCTCGGTGAGCAGCCAGGCACCGATCCGCTCGCCCCGGGCGCCGGGAGGCAGGTAGCGGCGCTTCTGCTCCTCGGTGCCGAAGCTCGCGATCGGATAGTGCGACATGTTGTGCACATGGAAGATCGTGCCGAGACCGCAGTCGGCCCCGGCGAAGGTCTCGAAGGCCAGGCAGTAGTCGGTGAACCGCGACCCGCTGCCGCCGTATTCCTCCGGGATCAGCATGCCCATGAAACCCTGCTCGCCGAGCACGCGCAGCTCCGCCGTGGGCCATCGGGCTTCACGATCGCGCGCGGCCGCGGTCGGTTCGATGACTTCGCGCGCGATGCGCAGTGCGGCGTCGCGCACCATGCGCTGGTCTTCGGTGAGGAACTCGAAGCCGGAGCCGGCTTCTGCCTCGGGGGCCGCGTTGGCGACGCTCATGGCGGTGTCTCCTGGCGCCGTCCGGCTCGAGCGGCGCTTGTCCTACGCAACTGACGATCAGTTGACGCGTGAGTAAGCTTCGGCCACGCCGGGCGCGCCGTCAAGGGGAGGCAACCGCGGCACGCCGGCGTCGAAGCAGCAACCGGCGATTCCGGACCAGGGATGGAAGCCGCTATGCCGTCGGCAGCGGCAGCCCGTGCATCCGCAGGAAGCCGAGCTTGTCCCAGTAGCCGCGCTGGAACACGATGCGGCCGCCTTGCACATGGAAGCAGCCGCAGCCGCGCAGGCCCAGCGGATCACGCCACTCGAGAATCGCCCATTCGCCGTCCTGGAACAGGTTCTCGACGATGCAGACCATCTCGGCAGCGGCAAAGCCGTCGGCGAACATCCGCCGGATCGCCTCGCGGCCGATCACCGGCTCTTCGGCGACCTGATGGTTGACCGCATCTTCTGCGTAGAAGCCGGCGAGCGCGTCGATGTCGCGCCGGTTGAAGGCATCGACCCAGGACAGAACGAGTTCGCGGGGCTGCATCTCGGGCATGGCGCGGCGTGGGTAAGACCAGGGACGCGGACCAGTGTACGCGCCAACACGGCTGCGTCCGATCCGGAAGTCCGGGTCAGGCGTTCGCCTCTTCGAAGAACACCAGACGATTGCCGAAAGGGTCCGCCACCCGAAGCTCGCGCGTCCCCCAGGGCGTGTCCTCCAGGCCGGGGCGCGCATGGCGGTACCGCGCATCCGAGAGCCGGCGATGGAGATCGTCCACGCCATCGGTCCGGATCCGCAGCGCCGCTCCCGGGCAGCAGTCCCCATGATGCTCGCTCAGGTGGATCACGCAGCCGCCGAGCGAGGCCTGCAGGTAGAGCGGCAGGCCTGGCTCGAAGCGATGCTCCCAGTCGATGCGAAAGCCGAGGAAGTCGACGTAGAACTCGCGCGCCTTCGCTTCGTCGAAGATCCGCAGGATCGGTATTGGAGCGTGGAACTGCATGCTGCCTCACTCCGTGGAGCGTGGGTGACTTGCGGTCGGCGTCAATTCGTCGCCAGCGTCCTGCGCACCGCCTGCGCCCAGCCGCCGGTGCGGCGGCGCCGCTCCTGCTCG
Source organism: uncultured Burkholderiaceae bacterium (assembly GCA_964476625.1). Lineage (GTDB taxonomy): Bacteria > Pseudomonadota > Gammaproteobacteria > Burkholderiales > Burkholderiaceae_E > JAMLIN01. Next base: position 20,787 of record CAYZBJ010000044.1, read on the forward strand.
TCCATCTCCGCCTCGAAGCGCCGCTCCAGTCGCCAGGCCTTCGTGAAGCCGGCCTCGTCCGGCCAGACCCCCGCCTGCATTCCCGCCAGCCAGGCGGCGCCCAGCGCGGTCGTCTCGAGGACCACCGGCCGGTCGACCGGGGCATCGAGCAGGTCGGCGAGCCGCTGCATGGTCCAGTCGCTCGCAACCATGCCGCCGTCGACCCGCAGCACGGTGTCGCCGTCGTGCGCCCAGTCCCTGTGCATCGCTTCGAGCAGATCGCGGGTCTGGAAGCAGACCGCTTCGAGCGCGGCACGGGCCAGTTCCTTCGGGCCGGTGGCGCGGGTGATGCCGAAGATCGCGCCGCGGGCATCGGCATCCCAGTGGGGCGCGCCCATGCCGGTGAAGGCGGGCACGAGGTAGATCTGCTGGTTCGGGTCGGCGCCGGCGGCGAGCTCGCCGGACTCGGATGCGCTCTTGATGACGCCCAGCCCGTCGCGCAGCCACTGCACAGCGGCGCCGGCGACGAAGATCGAGCCTTCGAGTGCATACGTGGTCTTGCCGCGCAGCCGGTAGGCGATCGTCGACAGCAACCGGTTTTTCGACTGCACCCGGTCGGCGCCGGTATTGAGCACCGCGAAGCAGCCGGTGCCGTAGGTGGCCTTGATCATCCCCGGCTCGAAGCAGGCGTTGCCGACGGTGGCGGCCTGCTGGTCGCCGGCAATCCCCAACACCGGGACCGCCGCGCCGAACAGCGCCGGGTCCGTCGCACCGAACGCCGCGGCCGAATCCTTCACCTCCGGCAGCATCGATCGCGGGATGCGCAGCGCCGCCAGCAGGTCGTCGTCCCACTGGTTGCGGACGATGTCGTAGGCGAGCGTGCGCGATGCATTGGTGGCGTCGGTGGCATGCACCCTGCCCCCGGTGAGCCGCCACAGCAGGAAGCTGTCGACGGTGCCGAAGGCGAGTTCGCCACGCTCGGCGGCCGCGCGGGCGCCAGGCACGGTGTCGAGGATCCACGCGACCTTGGTGCCCGAGAAGTAGGGATCGAGGATCAGGCCGGTGCGCTCGGTGAACATCGGCTCGAGCCCCTCATCCTTCATCTTCTGGCATGTCGCGGCGGTGCGTCGATCCTGCCAGACGATGGCGCGATGGATCGCGCGACCGGTCTTGCGGTCCCAGACGACCGTGGTCTCGCGCTGGTTGGTGATGCCGATGCCCGCGAGCCGGCCCGCATCGATGCGGGCAGCAAGCAGCGCATGCTCGACCGTGGCAACCGTAGTTCGCCAGAGGTCCTCGGCCTCGTGCTCGACCCAGCCCGAATCCGGGAAATGCTGGTCGAATTCCTGCTGGCCGACGCCGACCGCCCGGAAGCCACTGTCGAAGACGATCGCCCGGGTGCTGGTCGTGCCCTGGTCGATCGCGAGAATGAAATCCTGTGCCGTCACCTGCGTCTCCTGTCCCGGTCGATGCCAATTGATGCCGATCGATGCCCACCCATTCGCATCGACAGGCAAGTTTCGCAGCTTCGGCGCCCTTGCGACACGCCCCCGCGTCCGACGAACGGTCGGCGCTGCGTCTTGACGGCCCGGCGTCGGACCGATATCCACAACAGACCGCGGGTCGGCGTCGAACCGGATCCGCAAGCACCTGGACTGAGGACGAAAATGGCCGAGACCGCTCGCGAAGATGCACCCGCCGAGACCGGTTCGCCCGGCGCGACCGCGCCGGCGTCCTTTCCGCCCGAGTTTGCACGGCCCGAACTCGCGTCGGTGCGCGCGCGCCGCACCGCCCTCGGGCTCGAACTGCCCGAGACCGAGACCACCGGACGGGTCGGCCTCGCAATCTCCGGCGGCGGCATTCGCAGCGCCACCTTCGCCCTCGGGGTTCTCCAGGCGCTGGCCAAACGCCGGCGCCTGCGCCACGTCGACTACCTGTCCACAGTGTCCGGCGGCGGCTACATCGGCGGCTTCCTGGGCAGCCTGTACCTGCCGCCCGAGGCACGAGGCGAAGCTACCGCGCAGCCCGCGACCGCTTCTCCGCCGCCGCTGGTCGCCGCGACGGCAGGGCGGGTGGAAGGCATCCTCGCCGACGGCGACTCGCCACCGCTGCGCTGGCTGCGCGAGCATGGCCGCTACATCACCCCGCGCGGCGCCGGCGACGTCCTCTATGCCGTGGCGATCTACCTGCGCAACCTGGTGTCGCTGCACTATGTGCTCGCGGTCACGGTGCTCACCTTGCTGCTGGCCGGCAACCTGCTGCGCGCATGGCTCTGGGGACGCATCCCCGGGCTTGCCGACCTCGAAGCCCGGCTCTTCGCGATGGATGCCGGCCTGTGGTGGAGCCCTTGGCTCGCGCTGCCGATCGCGGGCTTCCTCCTCGTGCTGGTGCCGCTGGGCTGGGGCTACTGGCTCACGCAGACTCGCCAGGATGCCGAGCATCGGCTTCGCAATCCGGCGCTCCTGGCCACGATGCTGGTAGCGCTCGGCGCCGCCTTCGCCTTGCGCCGGGCGCCTGCGGTGGCCGAGGCCCTCGGTCTTGCCGTCGCCGCGCCCGACGTCGCCGCGCTCGCCGCCTGGATGGTCTACCCGCCGGCCGCCGCCACCGCGGCCTGGCTCGCGGCCCGCCTCGGCGCGAGCGGCGACGGCATGGCGCGCAACCGGCTCTCGCGCTGGCTTGCCACCGGCCTCGCGCTGGTCCTGCTGGCCGCGGCCTGGGCCCTGGTCGATAGCCTCGGCCAGACCCTGTATCGGCAGACCAGGACCGGCGACGCCTTCGGCTGGGCGACCCTCGTCCCGCTCGCCTCGGCCATCGTGGTGCTGGTCCAGCGCTTCGCGCCCCTGATCGACCGGCTCGGGGGTGCCGCGACCGGCCTGCGAGTGCCGGCAACCCTGTTGCTCTCGGTGGTGGGCTTCGCGCTTTTCGTGGCGCTGCTCGCCGGCTGGTCGGCCGTCGCCCACGCGCTGCTCTGGACGGGCGTCTGCGCGGATTGCGGCGACGCGACCCTGACGCCGCGCGCTGGCGTGACCGCCGTCGCGCTGGCGGGGCTGGCCGTGATCACCCTGCTCACTGCGAGGACCCTGCCCTTCCTGAACCTCTCGACCCTGGCGCAGTTCTATGCGGCGCGGCTCACGCGCGCCTATCTCGGCGCCAGCCATCCGGGCCGCACCGGCTATCGTGCCGACGCGACCGCAGCGACCTCGACGGCAAGCTCGGTAGCGAACTCGGCGACCTTGGCAAGCGCCGCGCTCGATGCCGCGCCGGCGGCGCCGCTGCGAGCCGACGTGACGCAGGCTTCGCCCGGCGACGAGATTCGCTGGCCGGCCTACCGGCCCGACCTGCACGGCGGGCCGGTCCATCTCGTGAACGTCACCATCAACGAAACCGTCACCAGCGCCGCACAACTCGCCCAGCGCGATCGCAGGGGCCTGCCGATGGCCATCGGTCCCTTCGGCCTGAGCGTGGGGCGCCACCATCATGCGAAGTGGGACGGCTCGGATGCGCGCATCCTGCCGCTGGGGTCGGCGCCGGGCCGCTACACGCCCTTCGCGGCCGCGCCGGGCGAAGCCCGCGCCGTCGAGCCGCTCGGGCTCGGGCAATGGATCGCGGTATCGGCGGCCGCCTTCAGCACCGGGCTGGGCGCCCGCACCCGGATGGGCCTGTCGATGCTGCTGGCGCTGTCGAATGCGCGCCTCGGCTACTGGTGGGACAGCGGCGCGGCGCCGCGCCGCTCGCCGGCCGCCGGCGGGCGCGACCCGCAAGCCGGGATGTTCGCCCGCCTCGCCAGCCTCGCGCCGGTGCAGGCCTGCCTCGCCAACGAGACCTTCGCGCGCTTCCACGGCACGCGGCGACGCCGCTGGCATCTCTCGGACGGCGGGCACTTCGAGAACACCGGCGTCTACGAACTGCTCCGGCGCCGCATCCCCTTCGTGATCGTGTGCGACGACGGGCAGGACCCGGACGAATCCTTCGGAGACCTCGGCAACCTGGTGCGCAAGGCGCGCATCGACTGGGGCGTCGAGATCCATTTCCTGTCGACCGCCGAGACCACCGAACTGGTCGGCGCCGGCTCGCCGCTGCTCGCGAGCATCGGCACCCCGGAACAACTCAGGCGCAGGGCCGCCCCACAGGCGGCGGTCAGGCCCGGGTCGGCCGACCCGCGACGCCCCGAGCGCCACGCCAGCCTCGCCTGGGCCCGCTACGGCGACGAGCCGCAAGCGCGTACGCTGCTGCTCTTCCTGCGGCCGGGGATGCTGGGCGACGAGCCGCTCGACCTGCAGGACTACGCCACGCGCCATCCCGGTTTCCCGCAGCAGAGCACGGCCGACCAGTCCTTCGACGAAGAGCAGTGGGAGAGCTATCGCCGGCTGGGCGAACACATCGGCGAACGGGTGTTCGGCCCCGACGCGCTACCCGGCCACTGGGCGCCCCAATCGATGCGCGCACCCAACTGATGCGGCTTCGGATTCCAGCAGGTAGGTGCGGACGTCGCCCAGCCCCTTCATCGGCACCGGCGGCAGTTCGCGCGTTGCAAAGCGGTCGCGCAGCCGTTCCCAGGCCGCCTCCGAGATGTGCACCCCCGAGGGGCTGCCGCTCGATTCGAGCCGGCTGGCGAGATTGACGGTCTCGCCCCAGCAGTCGAATGCCGGCTTGCGGGTGCCGATCACCCCCGCGATCACCGGCCCGACATGCAGGCCGATGCGCACGTTCAGCGGCAGGCCGGTTTCGCCCGACACTTCGGCGACCCGCGCCTGCAGCGCCAGCGCGAAACGGGCGGCGCGCTCGGCATGGTCATCGGGCAGCGTGCCCGCATCGGCCGCGCCTGGCGGCGGCCTGGTCGCGATCCCGCATACCGCCATGTAGGCATCGCCGATCGTCTTGATGCGCTCGACGTCGTGCGCGGCGGCGATCCGGTCGAAGTCGGAGAACAGCCGGTCGAGCAACTGCACCAGTTCCGCCGCCGGCAGGCGGTTCGACAACGCGGTGAAGCCCACCAGGTCGGCGAAGACGATGCTCACTTCGCGATGCGCGTCGGCGATCGGCGACTCGCCCCGGTGGATCCGGTCGACGATTTCGCCCGGCAGCATGCTGTGGAGCAGGTCCTCGATGCGGGTCTTGGCGGCGGTGACCTCGTTGAGCAACCGGAACTCGCGTCGGTTCTCGCTCTCGCGCGTCCAGGCCCCGTAGAGACCGAGCACCAGCGCGGCGGTCACCGCCAGCGAGCTGGCGACCGAAAGCGCCGGTTCGGAGCGCACGCTCGCGACGACCACCACCAGGAACGCCGCCCAGGCCACCAGCGAGAACACCGCGAAATGGCGAAACCGCAGCCGGATGATGAAGATCGTCGAGAGCATCAGCAGCACGACCCCGGGGCCGGCGCGCGCCATGCCGGCCTCGATCCGAACGTAGATCACGGCGAGCGTGGCCGCCACCAGGCAGGCGACGAAGGTCGCGGCCAGTTCGTAGATGTCGTCCACCCAGGGCTGGCGAACCGCCCAGGCGAACAGCAGCATCACCGGCACGATCACGAACAGCCGGATCGCAATGGTGATGCGCGCTCCGTCCGGATCGAGCATCCAGTCCGAGAATGCGAACAAGGCGATCAGCATCGCGCCGGCAAGCAGGGCAATGCCGGTATGGTGACGAAAGCGCAGGCAGTAGAAGTTGCGAAACGCCGTCTCTTCCACCGGATCGTCGAAGCGCAGGCGCACCCGCTCGGGGAAGCCGGCCATGATGGATCACCGTCAAGTCGTGCCGCGCGGATCTTCTCGCCACGCTGGCCCATGGGAGGACGCATCCTACCGTGCGACATCGACGGGGTCGAGGGTCGGCACGCGGTGCGACGCGAGGAGCGCCTGCCGAACCACCGTGCGGGCGCGACCCGGCCCGGCGCTACACGAAGCGGAAGATCGCCAGCCCGAGCAGGACCGACACCACCGCGGCGCCCCACAGCGGGGTGCCGAGCAGCCCCAGCCAGGCGAGATGGATGAAGGCGGCGGCAAGCAGGCTGATGAACAGCCGGTCGCCGCGGGTGGTCACCAGGCCCAGTACGCCGCGGCGCTGGGCGCCGCCCGGGCGCCTGAGCTCCCAGGCCACCATGATCGCCAGCACGAGCGCGATCACGATGAAGAACAGCGCCGTCTGCCAGGTCCAGGCCATCCACGAGAGGCCCGTCGGCGGATTCATCGCGGCCCTCCCGCTCAGACCCGGCCGAGGGCAAAGCCCTTGGCGATGTAGTTGCGTACGAACCAGATCACCACCGCGCCCGGGATGATGGTCAGGGTGCCGGCCGCCGCGAGCAGCCCGAGCTCGTAACCCGACGTACTCGCGGTCCGGGTCATGGTGGCCGCGATCGGCTTGGCCCAGACCGAGGTGAGCGTCTTGGCGAGCAGCAGCTCGACCCAGGAGAACATGAAGCAGAAGAAGGCGGCCACCCCGATCCCGGCGGCGATGGTCGGCGGGAAGATCCGGGTGAAGAAGCGCCAGAAGCCGTAGCCATCGACGAAGGCGGTTTCGTCGAGTTCCTTGGGCACGCCCGACATGAAGCCCTCGAGGATCCAGACCGCGAGCGGGATGTTGAACAGGCAGTGGGCCAGCGCCACCGCGATGTGGGTATCGAACAGGCCGACCGCCGAGTAGAGCTGGAAGAACGGCAACGCGAAGACCGCCGGTGGCGCCATCCGGTTGGTCAGCAGCCAG
>CAYZBJ010000044.1:27474-32065 GCA_964476625.1 uncultured Burkholderiaceae bacterium
AGAGGTGCTTGTCGCCGAGGAAGCGATAACGCGAGAACGCATAGGCGGCCGGCAATGCGACCGCCACCGACAGGACCGTGTTCATCAGCACGTAGGCGAGCGAGTTGATGTAGCCGCCGTACCAGGTCGGGTCGGTGAAGATGACGCGGTAGTTGTCGAGGGTGAACTCGCGCGGCCAGAGGGTGAAGCCGCCGAGGATCTCGTTGGTGTGCTTGAACGACATGCTCACCAGCCAGTAGATCGGCAGCATCAGGAACACGATGTAAAGGGTCGGCACGAGCCATTGCAGGCGTTTCATGTGGCCTCGTCGCGGGTCATGAGGGTGTAGAACAACCACGAGATCAGCAGCACGATCAGGAAGTAGATCAGCGACATCGCCGCCGCCGGGCCGAGGTCGAACTGGCCCAGCGCCACCTTGACGAGGTCGATCGACAGCAGGGTGGTCGAGTTGCCGGGCCCGCCGCCGGTCAGCACGAAGGGCTCGGTGTAGATCATGAAGCTGTCCATGAAGCGCAGCAGGATGGCGATGGTCAGCACCCGCTTCATCTTCGGCAACTGGATGTGCCGGAACACCGCCCAGGCGCTCGCACCGTCGATCCGGGCCGCCTGGTAGTAGGCATCCGGGATCGCGGACAGCCCGGCGTACGCCAGCAGTACCACCAGCGAGGTCCAGTGCCAGACATCCATCGCGACCAGGGTGGCCCAGGCGGCGACCGGCTGGCGGGTGAAGTTGTAGTCGATGCCCATGCCGTTCAACATCCGCCCGAGCAGGCCGATGTCGGGCAGTGCGAAGATGTTCCACATCGCGCCGACCACGTTCCAGGGGATCAGCAGCGGCATCGCCATCAGCACGAGGCAGACCGACACCCACACGCCCTTGCGCGGCATCGCCAGCGCGATCGCCACCCCGAGCGGGATCTGGATCAGCAGGATGATCCCGGTGAAGAGGAGCTGGCGGCGCAGCGCGTCGTGGAAGCGCGCCGAATGCAGCACCTGCTCGAACCAGACCACGCCTTCGAAGAAGAACTCGTTGTTGCCGAAGGTCTCCTGCACCGAGTAGTTGACGACCGTCATCAGCGGAATGACCGCATTGAAGGCGACCAGCAACACCACCGGCAGCACGAACAGCCAGCCCTTCTGGTTCTCCACCTTCGCAGTCATGCGTTACTCCCGCAGGGGAACCGCCGCGCCCGCCGGGCCGCCCCAAGGGCGCGGCAGCCCCCCCGGGCGGGGTCGAGCCGGGGTTTCGCGAAGCACTGCTTCGCGCCGGCGAGACCGGGCGGCCTTACCAGGCCGGCCGAAGCGAACGCAGTGAGCGTGGGGGCACACAATTTCATGTCGCGATCCAGCCGTCGATGTAGAGATGGGTACGAGACGGCTCGAAGGCGATCAGCGCGCCATCGGCGGGAATCGCCTCGCCCTCGGGCACCAGCAGCTTGAGCCGCTGCTCGGCGCAGGCGACCTCGACGACCCGGAAGCGTCCGGCATCGACCGCGCGGACCACCCGCGCCGGCAGGCCGGATTCGCCGGCCCGGGCAAAGCGCACGAACTCGGGCCGGATCCCGATCTCGATCCGGGCGTCGGGCACCGGCCGCGCATCGTCGCGGATGGCGCCGTCGTAGGCGACCCGGTGGCCGCCGACCCGAACATGGCCGCCGTCGAGCTCGCAGGCGAGCAGGTTCATTCCCGGCGAGCCGATGAAGTAGCCCACGAAGGTATGGCGCGGCCGCTCGAAGAGCTCGACGGGCGTGCCGGCCTGCACCACCTGGCCCTCGTGCATCACCACGACCTCGTCGGCGAAGGTCAGCGCCTCGGTCTGGTCGTGGGTGACGTAGATCATGGTGCGACCGGTGCGCTGGTGCAGTTCCTTCAGCTTGGACCGGAGGACCCATTTCAGGTGCGGGTCGATCACCGTGAGCGGCTCGTCGAACATGATGACGTTGACGTCCGAGCGCACCAGGCCGCGACCGAGCGAGATCTTCTGCTTGCCGTCCGCGGTCAGGCCGGCGGCACGCTGGCCGAGCATCGCCTCGAGATCGAGCATGGCGGCGATCTCGCGCACCCGGGCATCGACCTGGGCCGCCGGCAGGCGCCGATTGCGCAGGGGGAAAGCGAGGTTGTCGTAGACGCTCATGGTGTCGTAGACGACCGGGAACTGGAATACCTGCGCGATGTTGCGCGCATCGGGGGTTGCGCCGGTGACGTCCACGTCGCCGAACAGCACCCGGCCTTCGGTGGGCCGCAGCAGGCCCGAGATGATGTTGAGCAGCGTGGTCTTGCCGCAGCCCGAGGGACCGAGCAGGGCATAGGCGCCGCCGTCGCGCCATTCGAGGTCGAGGCGACGCAGGGCGTAGTCGGCATCGCTCGACGGCTGGTCGAGATAGCTGTGGCGCAAGGCCTCGAGGCGGATTCTCGACACGGTCCTCAGCCTCCGCCCGCGGGATTCGCCACGGCGTTCGCGACGAGGCGGTCGTCGGCATCGAAGTACAGGCCGTGGGCGACATCGAGGTCGAAATGCGCCAGCTCGCCGACCGCCAGCCGGTGCACGCCGTGGGCGAGCGAGACCCAGGCCCTGCCGCCGAGGTCGAAATGCGCGACGCTCTCCGAACCACTGATCTCGCCGATCAGCACCCGGCCACCGACCCGTACCCGATCGGCGCCGTCGGCGACGATGGTCGCCGGCAGGACATGGTGGGGCCGCAGGGTGAAGGTGTACTCGCCATCGGGCATCGCGGCGTAACCGGCCGGCAGGTTCCAGGCGGCGAGTTCGCCGAGGCGTACCCGGGCCCCCACCTTGGCGACCCGGGCAGTATTGATCGGCGGATCCGAAAACACCTGGGCGGTGCGCAGGTCGCGCGGGCGCCGGTAGACCTCAGCTGCCGGGCCGAACTGGGTGATCCGGCCCTCGTGCAGGGTGGCGACATGGCCACCGAGCAGCAGCGCCTCGGTCGGCTCGGTCGTGGCGTACACCACGGTGCAGTCGCGCCCGGCGAACAAACGTGGCAGTTCGTCGCGCAGCCCTTCACGCAGTTTGTAGTCGAGATTGGCGAGCGGCTCGTCGAGCAGCACGAGGTCGGCGTCCTTGACCAGCGCCCGCGCCATCGCGGTGCGCTGCTGCTGTCCGCCCGAGAGTTCGGCCGGCCGGCGCTCGAGCAGGTGGGAGAGCTGCAGGAGCTCGGCGATCATGCCCACCCGCCGGCGAATCTCGTCGCGCGAGACGCCGGCGACCCGCAGGGGCGAAGCGATGTTCTCGAACACCGACATGTTGGGATAGTTGATGAACTGCTGGTAGACCATCGCGACGTTGCGCCGCTGCACCGCTACCCCGGTCACATCGCGCCCGCCGAAGTGCACCGTGCCCGAGCTCGGTCGCAGCAGGCCGGCCATCAGCTGCATCAGGGTGGTCTTGCCCGCCAGGGTCGTCCCGAGCAGGACGTTGAAGCCTTCGGAAGCGAGCTCGACGGTCGTCTGCGCGATATGGAGATCGGCGCCGACGCGCCGGGTAATCCCGTTCAGGGCGAGTGACACCTTGCGTGGTCCTCGTCTGGCGGTGCGGGGCGCTCGCGCGCCCCGCCGCACTCCGCCTTTTCAGCTCTTGCTGGTCCAGCGTTTGATCAGCTCGTCGTACTTGATGGTTTCGCCCTTGGGCTTCTCGTCCGCGAGCTTGGCTTTTGCGCCACCCTTGCCGATCCATTCCCCGGCATTCTTCTCCGGGTTCAGGCGCGGCCCGCAACCGCCATAGACCTTGGCCTTTTCGTCGGCGGTCTGCATCCGCGCCATCACCTGGTCCATCTCGCCGGCGAGGCGATCCATCGCCTGCTGCGGCGTGAAGGCGCCGGAGTTGACGTCACCGATGTTCTGCCACCAGAGCTGGGCGAGCTTCGGATAGTCGGGGACATTGACTCCGGTCGGCGTCCAGTTGACCCGGTCCGGCGAGCGGTAGAACTCCACCAGGCCGCCGAGCTTGGGCGCCCGGTCGGTGAAGCTCTGGTGGCGCACCGTGCTGTCGCGGATGAAGGTCAGCCCGACGTGGCTCTTCTTGGTGTCGACGGTCTTGGAGGTGACGAACTGGGCATAGAGCCAGGCCGCCTTGGCGCGGTCGACCGGAGTCGACTTGAAGAGCGTCCAGCTGCCGGCGTCCTGGTAGCCGAGCTTCTGGCCCTCCTCCCAGTACGGGCCGTGCGGCGACGGCGCCATCCGCCACAGCGGCGTGCCCTGGGCGTCGACCGTGTTGTTGCCTTCGGACTTCGGCGCGACCATCGAGGCGGTGAATGCCGTGTACCAGAAGATCTGCTGGGCGACGTTGCCCTGCGACAGCGCCGGCAACGACTGGTAGAAGTCGTAGTCGGCGGCCCCCGGCGGGGCGTACTTGCGCAGCCATTCGTCCCACTTGCGGATCGCATAGACCGAAGCCGGGCCGTTGGTTTCGCCGCCGCGAGTCACCGAAGCGCCGGCCGGATTGCAGGAGCCGGCCTCCATCCGGATACCCCATTCGTCGATCGGCCGGCCGTTGGGCAGGCCCTTGGAGCCGGCACCGGCCATCGACAGCCAGGCGTCGGTCATGCGCCCGACCTCGGCTGGCGCATGACCG
>CAYZBJ010000045.1:0-7888 GCA_964476625.1 uncultured Burkholderiaceae bacterium
CTGCGCCCGCAGGTGCTTCTTGACCGTCATCGGATAATAGGTGCCGCCCTTGACCGTGGCGTCGTTGCACACCACCACGCATTCGGTGCCCGCGATGCGGCCGATGCCGGTGATCACCCCGGCGCCGGGAGCGTCGCCGTTGTACATGCCGTGCGCGGCCAGCGGCGAGAGCTCGAGGAAGGGGGCGCCAGGATCGAGCAGGCCTTCGACCCGGTCGCGCGGCAGCATCTTGCCGCGGGCGACGTGGCGTTCGCGCGCGGCCACGCCGCCGCCCTGCGCCGAGCGCGCGGCCTGCTCGCGCAGGTCGGCGACCGCGGCGCGCATCGTCCGGGCGTTGTCCTGGAACTGGGGATCGCGTGGATTGAGCCGGGATTCGATGGTCGTCAAGATGCTGGTCTCCGCAAGGTCGCAGGGGTTCGGCGCGCCGCGCCGCCCGATCCCGCATGTTAGCGGGATGCCCGCCTGCTAGCCCAGCGTGCGACTCGCGAGGGTGCCGAAGGCGGAGAAGCTCAGGAAGGCGGCGGCGGTCGACACCAGGATCACCGCCGAGATGCGGTCGGCATCGGCGCCGGCTCGTTCGGCGAACAGGAAGGCGCTGCCGGCCGCGGGCAGCGCCGCCATCAGCATCAGGACCATCGCCTGTGCCGGGTCGAGCCGGAACACCCAGGTGGCGATGCCCCAGGCGAGCGCCGGATGGATGAAGAGCTTCACCACGGTGAGCGCCCAGGTGTCCAGGCCGATGCGTACCCCGCCGGGACGGTAGAGCGAGACCCCGATCGAGAACAGGGCCACCGGCCCGGCGGCGGTGCCGAGCAGGCGCAGGAACTCGTCGAAGGCGCTGGGCAGGGGAATCGACAGGCCGTTGACCGCCAGCCCGGCGACCACCGCCCAGATCAGCGGATTGCGGCCGATGCCGGCGAGCGCGCCGCCCACCGCCCGCAGCCAGTGCTCGTCGCTGGTATCGCTGCGCGAGGCGATCGCGAGCGAGGCCGAGACCACCACCAGCAGGTCGGCCATGCCGGCGGCCACCAGCGGCGCCATCGCGGCCGGGCCGAGCAGGGCCGGAACCAGCGCAATGCCCATGTAGCCCCAGTTCGCCCAGGCGGTGGCCATCGCGCCGTAGGCGGCGTCGTCCCAGCGGTCGCGGCGCCAGCGCCGCAGGCCGTGGGCGGTCCCGAACAGGATCGCCAGCCCGGTTACGGTATAGGAGAAGAAGACGGCCGGATCGACGACGTCGGCGAAGGGCGCCCCGACGGCGAAGCGAAACAGCATCGCCGGCAGTGCGAAGTACAGCACGAAGCCATTGAGCGCCGCGACGGTCTGCTGCGGCAGCTTGCGCGCCCAGGCGGCGAGGAAGCCGCAGAGCACCAGCGCGAAGAACGGAATCGTGACGTCGAGGATCGCGAGCAAGGCGCGGGGCGTTGGCGGGCGGCCGGCAGGGCCGGCGGGGCGCCTATTCTAGGACGGCGCCCTGCTGTACGCTCACGGCGCGCCGTGATGCCCGGTTGCGCGACGCGATCTCGAGGGCGCCGAGGTACTGGCGCTGCGCCGCTTCGCTCAGGTTGAAGGACCGCAGGCGGGCGCGCAGGGGCGCGAGGGTCGGTTCGCAGCGCGCCCGGGCCCGCATCGACACGGCTGGCGAGGCGATCTCGGCCGGCCCGATCTCGCGGGCGAGGCAGTCCGAGTGCTGGCGGATCTCCGGCTCGATCGACTGGAGTTCGTAGCGGTTCAACTTGGAGCGCGGCGGCAGGTCATGCGGAGCACTGGTGCAGGCGGCCGCGACCAGGGCCGTACCCGCCAGGGCGGCGAGCGACAAGCCAGGGATACCAGCAAACCGCGGGGCAAACCGCGAATGACAGGGGCGACCATCCATACCGCTGACCACCAGGCGAGGTCCAACCGGACCAGCCTACGACGGGTCGAACGACCTGGATCGGGGCCTGGAACGAGTGGCGCACGATGCCCGACCGGCGGCGATGGCCGTGGTCCGGCGGCGACGCGGGGTGAAATGAGGTCAGGAAAAATGGGGTCAGACTCCATTTCGGGGGAAACGGGGTCAGACCCCGTATTGTTTGGCGCGAGACTCTGCTCGCGTCAACGAACCGTCCTTAATGGTGTCTGACCCCATTTTCACTGTCGCCACGCGACTACGGCGTAGCCGACTGCCTTGTCCGAACGAAGCGCGGCGGGTGCAGACGCCTACGCCGAATGCCCCGTCGCCAGCGCCCGGCCGATCAGGATGCGCTGGATGTCGCTGGTGCCTTCGTAGATCTGGCAGACGCGGACATCGCGGTAGATGCGCTCGACCGGGAAGTCGGCGACATAGCCGTAGCCGCCGAAGGTCTGGATCGCCTCGGAGCAGACCCGTTCGGCCATCTCGGAGGCGAACAGCTTCGCCATCGCGGCTTCCTTGAGGCAGGGCAGGCCGGCGTCCTTCATGCTGGCGGCGTGCCAGATCAGCTGGCGCGCCGCCTCGATGCGCATCGCCATGTCGGCGAGCCGGAACTGCACCGCCTGGTGCTCGAAGATCGTCTGGCCGAAGGCGGTGCGCTCCTTCGCATAGGCCAGCGCCGCCTCGAAGGCGGCCCGCGCCATGCCGACCGCTTGCGCGGCGATCCCGATGCGCCCGCCTTCCAGGCCCGAGAGCGCGATCTTCAGGCCCTCGCCCTCGGCGCCGATCCGGTTGGCGGCCGGCACCCGGCAGGATTCGAAGGCGATCTGCGCGGTGTCCGAGGCATGCTGGCCGAGCTTGTTCTCGAGCGAGGCCACCCGGTAGCCCGGCGTGTCGGTCGGCACGATGAAGGCGCTGATGCCGCGCTTGCCGGCCTCGGGGTCCGTGACCGCCATGACGATCGCGACGTCGCCGTTCTTGCCCGAGGTGATGAACTGCTTGATGCCGTCGAGCACGTAGTCGTTGCCGTCGCGGCGGGCGCGGGTGCGCAGCCCACCCGCCTCGGAGCCGACATGCGGCTCGGTCAGGCAGAAGGCGCCGAGCATCCGGCCTTCGGCGAGTGGCCGCAGCCATTCGCGCTGCTGTTCCTCGTTCGCCCAGTTGAGCAGGATCGAGCAGACCGGGCAGTTGTTCACCGAGACGACGGTCGAGGTGGCGCCGTCACCGGCGGCGATCTCCTCGAGGATGAGCGCGAGCGAGAGATAGTCGAGCCCGGCCCCGCCGAGTTCGGCCGGCACCGCCACGCCGTAGGCGCCCAGGGCGGCGAGCCCGGCCAGGGCCTGCGCCGGGAAGTGGTGCTCGCGGTCCCATTGCGCCGCGTGCGGCGTGACTTCGGCGGCGACGTACTCGCGCACCGCGTCGCGGATCATCCGCTTGTCTTCGTCGAGGATCATGGGAAGGGGTCCTCAGGCGGAATAGGTACCGGGATCGGTGCGCACCGCGGTGACCTCGATCTCGATGCGCATGCGCGGATCGACCAGGCCGACCACCATGGCGGTGGCCGCCGGCGCGGCACGGCCGAGGTGCTCGGCGAACACCGGCGCGAGCTGCTCGAAGAGCGCTGCCTCGGCGAGCAGGTAGCGCACCCGCACCACGTCCTCGAGGCTGGCGCCAGCCTGGCGCAATGCCGCCTCGATGTTGCGAAAGCATTGCCGCGCCTGCGCCACCGGATCGGGGTCGATCGTCATGGTGGCGTAGTCGAAGCCGGTCGTTCCCGACACATGGATCCGGTTGCCTTCGATCGCCGCGCGCGAATACCCGACGAGCGACTCGAAGGACGAGCCCGAGCGGATGCGTTGTCCCTGCATATCGGACTCCCTGCTCACCAGGCCAGCGACTGGCCCCTGTAGTCGAAGAAGCTGCCGCCGGGCCAGGCGGTCGGGTCGGCGATCACGCGGCGCAGTCCGGCGACGCTCGCATCGACCTCGACATCCGCATTCGGCCCGCCCATGTCGGTGCGCACCCAGCCCGGGTGCAGCGACAGCACCCGCAGCCCCTGGCCGCTGTACTCGGCGTGGGCAAGCCGGGCGGTCATGTTGACCGCCGCCTTCGAGACCCGGTAGAGCATGCCGTAGGCGGCGCCCGCCTCGGCGATCGAGCCCATCCGGCTCGACAGGAAGGCGAGGGTGCCGCGCGCCGGCACGAGCACCGGCGCGAGCACCGGGACCAGCCGCATCGAGGCGAGCACGTTGGTGCGCATCACGAGGTCGAACTCCTCGTCCGTGGGCGGCTGGGCGATGTGGCTGGTGCGCGGCCCGTAGACGCCGGCGTTGACCACCGCGACGTCGAGCCGTTCGCCGTCGAGCTGCCAGGCGATGCCGGCGACGTCGTTGGGCTCGAGGACGTCGAGGCGCAGGGTGTGCGCCCCGAGGTCGCGCAGCCGCACCCGGTCGTCCTCGCCGCGATGGGTGCCGAACACGTTCCAGCCGGCCTCGAGGTACTGGCGAACGAACTCCAGGCCGATCCCCCTCGAGGCCCCGACGATCAGTGCGCTCGGCATTGTCCGATCCGGTCTCCGTTGGGGCCCTGGCCGTTCAAAGCGCTTCGACCGCGATCGCGACCGCCTCGCCGCCACCGATGCACAGCGAGGCGATGCCGCGCTTGCCACCGGTCTTGCGCAGGGCGCCGAGCAGGGTGACGATCAGGCGCGCGCCCGAGCAGCCGATCGGATGGCCCAGCGCGGTTGCGCCGCCGTGCGGGTTGACCTTCTCGTGCGGCAGGTCGTGTTCGCGCATCGCCGCCATGGTCACCACCGCGAAGGCCTCGTTGATCTCGTAGAGATCGGTCGTCTTCGTGTTCCAGCCGGTCTTGGCGTAGAGCTTCTCGATCGCGCCGACCGGGGCCGTCGTGAACCACTGCGGTTCCTGCGAATGGGTGGTGTGCCCGGCGATGCGTGCGATCGGGGTGCAGCCGAGCTCCTTCGCCGTCGATTCGCGCATCAGCACCAGCGCGGCGGCGCCATCGGAGATCGACGAGGAGGTCGCCGCGGTGACGGTGCCGTCCTTGCGGAACGCCGGGCGCAGCGTGGGGATCTTGTCGGGATTGGCCTTGAACGGCGATTCGTCGCGCTCGACCACGACGTCGCCCTTGCGTCCGGCGAGCGTTACCGGCGCGATCTCCCACTGGAAGCTGCCGTCCTCGTTGGCGGTGCGCGCGCGGCGCGCCGACTCGATCGCGTAGGCGTCCTGCTCCTCGCGGCTGAAGGAGTACTTCGAGGCACAGTCTTCGGCGAACATGCCCATCGACTTGCCGCCGCCATTAGGCATCTTGTCGTAGGCGTCCTCGAGGCCGTCGTAGGCCATGTGGTCGAAGAGGGTGCCATGGCCGTAGCGATAGCCGCCGCGGCCCTTGAGCATCATGTAGGGCGCGTTGCTCATGCTCTCCATGCCGCCGGCGACGACGATGTCCTGGCTGCCGGCAATGATCAGGTCGTGGCCGAGCATCGCGGCCTTCATGCCCGATCCGCACACCTTGTTGATCGTGGTTGCGCCGGCCGAGACCGGCAGGCCGGCGCCGATCGCCGCCTGGCGCGCCGGGGCCTGGCCCTGGCCGGCCGGCAGCACGCAGCCCATGATGACTTCCTGGACCCGCTCGGCCGGGATGCCGGCGCGCTCGAGGGCGGCGCGGATCGCGATGGCGCCGAGCTCGTGGCCGGCGAGCGCGGACAGTTCGCCCTGCATGGCGCCGATCGGCGTGCGGGTAGCGGATACGATGACGATGGGATCGCTCATGATGAATCTCCGTCGGGGGGCGTCGAGCGCCGGTCGCGCCGGTCGCTGTCAGGGTGGCGAAAGCGTAATGCAGCGGGGTAGGGAAACACGTCGTCGAGGATGCCACGCCGGATGTGGTCCTGCTTCTCTTGCCAGAAGGCGGGATCGAGCAGGTCGGCGTGGTGCGCGAGGAAGATCTTGCGGATCTCGGGCTTGCCCAGCAGGAAGGTGCCGAATTCCTCGGGGAAGATGTCGTTGGGCGCCACCGGATACCACGGCTCGGAGGCCATTTCGTCCTCCGGGGTGCGCGGCGCCGGGATGCGCCGGAAGTTGCAGTCGGTGAGGTAGGCGACCTCGTCGTAGTCGTAGAACACGACCCGGCCCTGGCGGGTCATGCCGAAGTTCTTGTAGAGCATGTCGCCGGGGAAGATGTTGGCCGCGACCATGTCCTTGATCGCGTCGCCGTACTCGATCACCGCTTCCTCGCGCCCGGCCGGCCCGGCCTGGTCGAGGTAGATGTTCAGTGGCGTCATGCGCCGCTCGATGTACAGGTGCTCGATGACGATCGAGTCGCCCTCGTCGGTCAGCAGCGAAGGCGCGGTCTCGTACAGTTCCGCGAGCAGCGCCGGATCGAGGCGCGACTTCGGGAAGGGCACCTTGGAGTACTCCCAGGTGTCGGCCATGCGCCCGACGCGGTCGTGGTACTTGACCAGGGTGTACTGCGACTGCACGAACTCGCGGGTGACGTCCTTGCCGCGCTTGTCCTTGATGAACTTGAACACATACGGCGTCGAGGGCAGGGTGAACACCCCCATCACCAGGCCCTTGATGCCGGGCGCGACGGTGAACTTGTCGTGCGAATGGCGCAGGTGGTAGAGCAGGTCGCGGTAGAACAGCGTCTTGCCCTGCTTCTGCAGCCCGAGCATGGTGTAGAGCTCGGCCTCGGGCTTGGTCGGCATCAGCGAGACCAGGAAGCGCACATAGGCCGACGGCACGTCCATGTCGACCATGAAGTAGGCGCGCGAGAAATTGAACAGCGACTCGATCAGGTCGGGCCCGAACAGCACGGTGTCGACGTACACCCGACCCTGCGAGTTGCGTAGCAGCGGCATCGCGAAGGGCAGGATCTCGCCGTCGTTCACGAAGCGCCCGATCAGGTAGGCGCCCTTGTTGCGAAAGAACAGCGAGCGCAGCACCTGGAACTGGCAGTCGGGGGCGGCGATGAAGCCCGGGCCGAGTTGGGCGATGCGAGCCTGCTCGACCAGCGCGAGGTCGCGTTCGATGTCGACGAAGGGACAGGCCAGGCCGATGTCGATGAAGATCTGCCGCATCGCCTCGCGCCAGCCGCGCTGCAGGGGGTAATAGGCGCGGTACGAGACCGGGTCGGTCTCGAGGTAGTCGGTGGCCGTGGCCGGCCGCACGAAGATGTAGTCGTTGTGGAAGTAGCTGCGGTGCAGGATCTTGCAGCACACCGAGTTGAAGAAGGTCTCGGCGAGCTCGGGCTGGTGGTGGGTGCGCAACAGCCCGACGTACTGGCGCTTGACCTGCACCCAGATCGTCTCGGAGAGCTCTTCGGCGTGGAACTCGTTCTCGAGGCGTTCCATCGCCTCGCGCACCCGCAGGTCGTAGAAGGCGATGCGTTCGCTCGCGAGGCGCCGGATGGCGTGGAAGTCGCCCGCCTCGTAGCGGCCCTTGGCGAGCTGCGCGTGGTAGCGAAAGCGGCTGTAGTGGCGGTCGAACCCGGCGAGGAGGGTGCGCGCGATGGAATCGGCGACGTCGACGTCGCGGCGCGTGCGGCGCCGCTCGACTTGCGAATCGGCTGGCAGGGCAGGAGATGGCAGGGCGCTGACGTTTCTCATCGCACGATGTCCGGACCGCGAATCGGGACGGCGACGCCGCGCCATCCCGCCCCAGCATGATAAACCCCGGCGAGGGCCGAGCCGTGGCCTGCGCCGGCGCGGGCGGCTAGAATTCGCCGGTCGGCCATCCCGAGCCGTCGATCCGCGCGGTGGTGGCGCTGTCGACCACCGGCATCAGGATGGCGCGATCCGAATAACGAGAAGTGTCGGACCCGGGACTGTGCGCGACGCCTTCACCCTCCCGCCCAGCAAGCCTGTGCCGCCCGCGGCCGTCCGCGCGACGTCGGCGTTGGCCCGGCCGGCCTGCCTGTCGCAGATCATCGAGGCGCGCGCGGCGCAGGCGCCGGACGCGATCGCGCTGCGCTTCG
>CAYZBJ010000045.1:7898-31922 GCA_964476625.1 uncultured Burkholderiaceae bacterium
CAACGCGCGCGCCAACCGGCTCGCGCGCTACCTGCGCGCCGCGGGCGTCGGCCCCGAGGTCGTCGTCGCGGTCTGCCTGCCGCGCGGCCCCGAGTTGTGGATTTCCCTGCTCGCGGTGCTCAAGGCCGGGGGCGCCTACCTGCCGCTCGACCCGTCCATGCCGGCCGAGCGGCTCGCCTTCGTCCTTGCCGATGCCAGGGCGCGGGTTCTCCTCGCCCGCGCCGGGTTCGCCGAAACCCTGCCGATGGCGGACCGGCCTCGTGCGATCTGCCCCTTCGCCGAGGCCGCACAGATCGCCGCCGGCGACGATACCGACCCGGGCTACCCGATTTCGCCCCGCGACCTCGCCTACGTGGTCTATACGTCCGGCTCGACCGGCCGCCCCAAGGGGGTGATGGTCGAGCGCCACAGCCTGGTCGCCGAGATGCGCTGGGAGCTCGAGGCGCTCGATATCGGTCCGCAGGACCGGATCCTGATGCGCACCCCGGTGTCCTTCGATGGCGCGGCGCTCGGCCTGTGGGCGCCCCTGCTCGCCGGCGCGACCGGGATCATGCTCGACGAGGATGCCTTGCGCGATCCCCGCGCGATCCTCGCCGCGATCCGCCGGCATCGGGCCAGCGTGGTGTCGGCGGTTCCGAGCCTGCTCGCCGGCATCCTCGATGAGCTCGAGCGCGACCCGGGCCCCTTTCCGGTCCGGGTGATGGTCGCCGGCGGCGAGGTCCTGCCCGCAGCCGAAACCCGGCGCTGGGCGCGGCTCGCCGAGGGTGCGCTATACAACTTCTACGGCCCGACCGAGTGCACGGTGAACGCGCTGTACCACCGCTGCGAGCCGGCGGGCGAGACGGGGCCGGTGCCTCTCGGCCTGCCGACCGCCGGCACCACCGTCCACCTGCTCGACGCCGGCCGCTGCCCGGTGCCCGATGGCGAGCCTGGCGAGATCTGGATCGGCGGGCCCGGCGTTGCCCGCGGCTACCTGAACCGGCCGGATCTCAGCGCGGAGCGTTTCGTGGCCGACGTGTTCGCGCCGACTCCGGGCGGGCGGCTCTATCGCACCGGCGACATCGGCCGCCTGCGGGCCGACGGTTGCATCGAATTCCTCGGCCGCGCCGATTCCCAGGTCAAGTACCGCGGCTACCGCATCGAGCCTGGCGAGATCGAGACCGTCCTGTCGGAACTGCCCGAGCTGCGGGCCGCGGCCGTCGGCCTGGTCGAGCATCCGGTCGCGGGCCTCCAGCTGGTCGCCTGGGTGGCCTGGTCGGCCGGTTCCGGCGGCGGCGCGCCCGGGCACGAGCGCCTGCGCGCCGCCCTGCATCGCGTCCTGCCCGAGTACATGGTGCCGACCCTCTTCGTCGACGTCGAGGCGATGCCCATGCTGGCTTCGGGCAAGCTCGACCGGCGGGCCCTGCGCGTGCCCGATCCGGTCGCCGCGCCGACCTCGCGCCCCGCCGCGCCCCTCGAAGGACCGACCGCCCCGCTGGTGGCCGGCGTCTGGTCCGAGGTGCTCGGTGTGCCCGTCGATCGCGCCGACGACGACTTCTTCCTGCTCGGCGGGCATTCGCTGCTGGCCGCCCGCGCCAATGCCCGACTACGTTCGCGGCTCGGCGTCGACCTGCCATTGCGCGCGCACTTCGAGGCGCCGACGGTAGCGGCCTTCGCCGCCAGGGTCGATGCCGCGATCGCCCGCCGCGATGCCGAGCTGGTCGGCCCCGGCACCGGTCCGGTGGCCGGCGACCGGGGCGCTCCGGCGCCGGCCACTGCCGCCCAGGCGGCGCTGCTGTTCGTCGAGGCGATGGCCGGACCGGGCGCGCGCTATCACGTCGTCATGACGACCCGCATCGAGGGAGAACTGCTGGTCGACGCCCTGCGCGAGGCGGTGCTCGGGGCCTTGTCGGCGCACCGCGCCCTGCGCACCGGCTTCTACCTGGTCGACGGGGTGGCCTGGCAGCGGGTCGACGAAGCCGCCGTGCCGATCCTCGAGGAAGTCGACCTTGTCGACTCCGGGCCCGAAATGGGGTCAGACTCCATTTCTGCAGAAATGGAGTCTGACCCCATTTCGGTGGTCGCTTCGCGCCTGCTGCGCGAACATGCGTGCGTCCCCTTCGATCCGGCCCGGCCGCCGCTGGCGCGCGCCATCCTGGTCGGCCTGTCGCCGCGCGAGCATGTCCTGCAACTGGTGATCCACCATCTCGTCACCGATGGCTGGTCGATGGGCCTGCTCGGCCGCGAGATCGGCGATCGCTACCGGGTGGCCGCGAGCGGGGGGCGCCATGTCGACGCTGCGCCGGCGCTGGAGTTCGTCGACCATGCCCGCTGGCGCGCCGAGGTCGATGCGGCCGCCGGTGGCGATGCGGCGCTGGCGCGCTGGCGCGAGCGACTCGCCGGTGTCGAACCGCTGGCCTTGCCGCCGGCCTGCGTCCCGGCGAGCGAGGCCGATGCCGAGGGCGGTCTCGCGAGCTTCGCCCTCGAGCCGGCGCTGGTCGAGCGCCTGCGCCAGCTCGGGCGCCGGCATGACGCCACGCTCTTCACCGTCCTGCTCGCCGCTTTCCAGCTCCTGCTCGCGCGCCACAGCGGCCAGCGCGACTTCGCCGTCGGATCGCCGGTCGCCGGCCGCGAGCCGGTCGAGGTCGAGCCGCTGGTGGGTTACTTCGTGAACATGCTGGCGCTGCGCATCGCTCCCACCGAAGGCGTCGGCTTCGAGGATTTCCTCGTGCGCACCCGGGAGCGGGTGCTCGCCGCGCTCGATGATCGCGCGGTGCCCTTCGACCGCGTCGTCGCCGCGCTCAAGCTGCCGCGCGTGCAGGGGCGCAACCCCGTCTTCCAGGCCAGCCTCGCATTGCAGGATCGGCCCGACCCCGTGCTGCGGCTCGAGGGCCTCGCATGCCGGCCGGAGAATATCGGCACCGCCGAGGCGAAGTTCGGCCTCGCGATGTCGCTGCTGCGCTCCGGGCCGGGCCTGCTCGGCCAGCTCGAGTACGCGCGCGAGTTCTTCGATCCGGCCGCTGCGCAACGCCTGTGTCGCCAGTTCGAGCGCCTGCTGGAGGCGATCGTCGCGGCCCCGGCGACCCTGGTCGACACGCTCGAGATCGCCGACCCCGACGAGCGCGCGCGGATCGACCAATGGAACCGGACGGCTCGCCCGTTCCCGGCCGACTCGACCCTGGTCGCGCAGTTCGCCCGGGCCGTGGCCGAGCGGCCGGACGCGCCGGCGGTGCTCGAGGGGGGCGCCCGGCTCGACTATCGCGAGCTCGATGCGCGCTCGAACCGGCTGGCCCACCGGCTGCGCGCGCTCGGCGTCGAGCCCGGCGCCATCGTCGCGATGGCGCTGCCGCGCAGCATCGAGCTCATCGTCGCGGTGCTCGGCATCCTGAAGGCGGGCGGCGCCTACCTTCCGCTCGATGCCTCCTACCCGGCCGCGCGGCTGCGCCTGATGGTCGATGATGCGGCGCCGGTCGCCTTCGTCGGTACCGCGGCTTCCCTGGCAAGCCTCGGCGACGCGCTTGTCGGGCCGGCGATCGCGCTCGACGCCGACGCAGATGCCGACGCGGCGGGGATGCGGGGGCCCGACGCGCCGCCCGTATCGGGCGCGACGGCCGACTCGATTGCCAATGTCCTCTACACCTCGGGCTCGACCGGCCGGCCCAAGGGCGTGATGGTCACCCATCGCAACATCCTGCGCCTGGTCTGCAATACCGATTTCTTCCGGCCGGGGCCCGACGAATGCATCGCCTTCGCATCGAACACCTCCTTCGATGCGGCGACCTTCGAGATCTGGGGGGCGCTCGCCAACGGCGCGAGGATCGCGGTCATCGACCGCGACGCGCTGCTGTCGGCGGCGATGCTGCGCGAACGCATTGCGCGCGACCGGATCACCACGATGTTCCTGACCACGTCGCTCTTCAACGCCTTCGCCATGACCGAGCCCGACGCCTTCGCCGGCCTCGGACTGCTGATGTTCGGTGGCGAGGCGGCCAGTCCTGCCGCGGTGCGCGCGGTCGTGCGCGCCGGTGCGCCGGCGCGCCTGGTCAATGTCTATGGCCCGACCGAGACGACGACTTTCGCGACCTGGCACGAGGTCGACCAGGCGGTGGTGCGCGATGCCGAGCCGCAACGCCTGCGCATCCCCATCGGCAGGCCGATTGCCAACACTCGTTGCCATGTACTCGATGCGGCGGGTCGGCCGGCGCCGATCGGCGTGGCCGGCGAGTTGTACATCGGCGGGCCGGGCGTGACCGCGGGCTATCTCGGCCAGCCCGGCCTCACCGCCGAGCGCTTCGTCAGCGATCCCTTCGGTGGCCCGGGCGAGCGACTCTATCGCAGCGGCGACCTGGTCCGCTGGCGCGACGACGGCGAGATCGAGTTCCTCGGCCGGGTCGATTCACAGGTCAAGGTACGCGGCTTCCGGATCGAGCCCGGCGAGATCGAGCATGCCTTGCGCGACTGCCCGGGCGTGACCGAAGCGGTCGTGCTGGTCGAGACGGATGCCGCCGGCGAGAGCCGCCTGCTCGCCTTCGTGGCCGGGGACCCCGTCGATGGCGTCGAGGGCATCGAGACGCGCCTGCGAGAGCGGCTGCCGGCCTACCTGCTGCCGCACCGGATCGAAGGGCTCGAGCGGCTGCCGATCAACCCCAACGGCAAGCTCGACCGTGATGCCCTGCGACTGCTGGCGCAGGCGCCGCGCGCATCCGCCGGGAGCGGGGAGGAGGAAGCCAGCCCGACCGAGGCCCGCATGCTGGCGGTGTGGCGCAGCGCGCTGGGCGCGCCGACGATCGGGCTCGACGACGACTTCTTCGCCGCCGGCGGTCATTCGATCCTCGCGGTCAGGATGGTCGCCGAAGTCGAGCAGGCGTTCGGCGTGCGGGTGCGCACGGCGCGCATCTTCCAGGCGCCGACCGTGCGCCGCTTCTCGCGCCTGGTCGACGAGTTGCGCAGCGATGCGGCCAGCGCCCTGGGCTGCGTGGTCACCATCCAGGCGGGCGGGAGCCGCCCGCCGCTGGTCTTCCTGTCCGGCTATGGCAGCGCGGTGATCGTGTTCGAGGCGCTCGCCCGGGCGCTCGGGCCCGAGCAGCCGCTCTATGTCCTCGACGTCGGCGCTTTCCCGGTCGAGGAACTGCGCGACGCCAGCCTGCCGGGGATCGCGTCGCGCATGGTCGAGGAGTTGCGTCGGACCTGCCCGCAGGGCCCGTACTCGATCGCCGGTTATTCGCTCGGCGGCAAGTTCGCCTGGGAAATCGCGCGCCAGTTGCGCGTCGATGGCGCCGAGGTCGGCCTGCTCTGCCTGCTCGACTGCTTCGCGCCCGGCTATCCGCCGCGTCGCACGCTCGCCGGCCGCCTCCGCCTGCTCGCCGCCGAGCTGCTGCGCGACGGGCCGGTGGCGCTGTTCGCGCAGGCGCGCGCGCACCTGCGCTGGTTGCGCGAGAGCCGTGGCGGCCGGCGCGACGAGAGCATCTTCACCGCCGAGGCGCGCGCCGAGATCGGCGACTTCGAGCTCGCCCACGACCTGCAGGTCCATGCCCAGGCCGCGCTCGCACTCTGGCGCAGCTACCGGCCGGCGCCCTGCGAGTCGGGGCGCCTGACCCTGCTCGTCACCGAGCACCGCGACCATCGCCACAGCTACGTGGACGACGATCCCTTGCTCGGCTGGGCCCCGTTCGTCCCCGACGGCATCGACCGCCACTCGATGGCCTGCCACCATCGGCAGATGCTCGATCCCGACCAGGCTCCCCTGCTCGCCGCGATCCTCGCGCCCCTGATCGACGAGCTGGTCGAGTCGAGGGCCGGCGGAATTCCCATCAGCGAAGCTGCCGCCGGGGGGGCGGCCG
Source organism: uncultured Burkholderiaceae bacterium (assembly GCA_964476625.1). Lineage (GTDB taxonomy): Bacteria > Pseudomonadota > Gammaproteobacteria > Burkholderiales > Burkholderiaceae_E > JAMLIN01. The sequence goes on from CAYZBJ010000045.1 coordinate 13,718, forward strand.
AGCACGCCGCCTGAGCCGCGACGACGGCCACCTGCCGCGGCGCCCCCGAGCGGAGCCAGCGACGACGAGCGCCTGGCGCGGTGGCCCTACATCGTCTGCGCGTACAGCTCGCGGCCGATCAGCATGCGGCGAATCTCGGAAGTGCCCGCCCCGATCTCGTAGAGCTTGGCGTCGCGCCACAGGCGCCCGGTGGGGCTCTCGTTGATGTAGCCGTTGCCGCCGAGGGCCTGGATCGCCTCGCCGGCCATCCAGGTGGCCTTCTCGGCCGAGTAGAGGATCGCGCCGGCCGCGTCCTTGCGCAGCGAACGCGCATCGACCTTGCCTTCGCGCGAGAGATCGCACTGGCGGCCGACTGCATAGACGTAGGCGCGACAGGCCATCATCGTCGAGTACATGTCGGCGAGCTTGCCCTGCATGAGCTGGAACTCGCCGATCGGCTGGCCGAACTGCTTGCGCTCGTGGATGTAGGGGACGACCACGTCCATGCAGGCGCTCATGATGCCCAGCGGCCCGCCCGAGAGGACCGCCCGCTCGAAGTCGAGCCCGCTCATCAGCACGTTGACGCCACGCCCGACGCCGGTGGCGGGGTCGTCGCCGATGCCGCCGAGCACGTTCCCGGCCGGTACTTCGCAGTTGTCGAAGACCAGCTCGCCGGTGGTGCTGCCGCGCATGCCCATCTTGTCGAGCTTCTGCGCCACCGAGAAGCCGGGGAAGTCCTTCTCGACGATGAAGGCGGTGATGCCGCGTGGCCCCGCCTCGATGTCGTTCTTGGCGTAGATCACCAGGACGTCGGCGTCGGGCCCGTTGGTGATCCAGAACTTGGTGCCATTGAGGATCCAGCGGTCGCCGCGGAACTCGGCGCGCAACTTCATGGACACCACGTCCGAGCCGGCGCCGGTCTCGCTCATCGCGAGCGCACCGATGTGCTCGCCGCTCACCAGCTTCGGCAGGTACTTGCGCTTCTGCGCCTCGGTGCCATTGCGGTTGATCTGGTTGACGCACAGGTTGGAGTGCGCGCCATAGGACAGGCCGATCGCCGAGGAACCGCGCGAGATCTCCTCGACGGCGACGATGTGCGCAAGGTAGCCGAGGTCGGCGCCGCCATAGGCATCGGGCACGGTGATGCCGAGCACGCCCAGCTCGCCGAGCTTGCGCCAGATCTCGAGCGGGAAATGGTCGTCGCGGTCGATCGCGCCGGCCAGCGGCGTGATCTCCCTGGCGACGAACTGGCGGATTGCGTCACGCAGGGCGTCGATATCCTCGCCCAGCCCGAAATCCAGTCCGGGAATCTCTTGCATCGCTAGCTCCTTGGGTTGGGCGGCAGGCCGTTCCGGCAGCCCGGGGTCGTCGCCCCGACCATGCTATCTTCGGCGACCGACGAACGAGACGTCAATTCTTGACGGGCGGCGCGAAGAGCCGCCCGCGACGGAGCAGTCCGCGAATGAACCCCCTCGAACACCAGCTCGATTACCCCCTTGCCGACCGATTGCCGGAGATCACCGAGCGGATCGAGGTCGCGCCGGGGGTCTTCTGGCTGCGCATGCCGTTGCCCTTTGCCCTCGACCACATCAATCTCTGGCTGATGCGCGACGAGATCGACGGCCGCAGCGGCTGGACCCTGGTCGACTGCGGCATCGCGTCCGAGCCGGTGCGCGAGGCCTGGGAGCAGCTGTTCGTCGACGGCCTCGACGGCCTGCCGATCCTGCGGCTGCTGTGCACCCACTCGCACCCCGACCACATCGGCATGGCCCACCGTCTGCACGAGCGCTTCGATGCGCCGCTATGGATCAGCCAGGGCGAGTACATGACGGCGCGCGTGCTGACCACGATGACGCCCGAGATGGACAGCGAATCGCAGGTCGTCCACTACCGCCGCCATGGCGTCGTCGACGAGACGCAACTCGATGCGCTGCGCGCCCGCGGGCGCACCTACTTCCGCAGCCTGGTGCCGTCGGTGCCCGAGTGGTTCCACCGCATCAGCGGCGGCGAGACCGTCACGATCGGCGGGCGGACCTTCCGCCTCATCCCGGGCAGCGGGCATTCACCGGAGCACATCGCGCTCTACACCGAGGATGGCGGCCAGCCGATCCTGATCTCCGGTGACATGGTCCTGCCGCGCATCTCGACCAATGTCTCGGTCTTCGAGATCGAGCCCGAGGCCAATCCGCTCGACTGGTACCTGCACTCCCTGCACGCCTACGACGACTGCGCGCCCGGCACCCTGGTGCTGCCCTCGCACGGGCGCCCCTTCACGAAACTGCATGTGCGGCTGGGCCAGCAGCACGCCCATCACGCCGACCGGCTCGAAGTGACCCGCGAAGCCTGCGCCAGCACGCCGATCTCGGCCCGCGAGCTGATGCCGGCGCTGTTCGGGCGGCGCTTCAATACCCACGAACTCACTTTCGCGCTCGGCGAGGCGCTCGCCCACCTGCATGCGCTCTGGTACCGGGGCGAATTGCGCCGCGAGATCGACGCGCAGGGCGTGATCCGCTTCGGCGCCTGCTGAAGAAAAGCAGGAAAAGGGGTCAGACTCCATTTCCCGAGGGAAATGGAGTCTGACCCCTTTTCACGCGCAGCCGCCCGCGAGCGGGGGCGGTTTCATTCAGGCCACGGTCAGGGTCACCTCGATGTTGCCGCGGGTCGCGTTCGAGTAGGGACAGACCTCGTGGGCCGCGGCGACCAGCGCTTCGGCCGCATCGCGATCGAGTCCCGGAACCGTGATCCGCATCGCGACCGCGATCCCGAAGGCGCCGGCCTTGCCGGTCATCGGGCCGATCGACACATCGGCCTCGATCCTGGGGGCGCCCGCGAGCTTCGTCTTCTGGCGGGCGGCGACCGCGTTCATCGCGCCGATGAAGCAGGCCGAGTAGCCGGCCGCGAACAGCTGCTCGGGATTGGTGCCGGCGCCGCCATCGCCGCCCATCTCCTTCGGGGTCGAGAGCTGCACCCGCAGCGCGCCGTCCGACGATTCGCTGGTGCCGGTGCGTCCGCCGACGGACGTCGCGTGCGCGGTATAGATTGCCTTGTCGATGGCCATGGGTTCCTCCTGGAACGATGTACGGTGGATGGAAGGCACCAGCATCCCACGTGTTGGCGAGACCTTGCCCACGGGTGGGACATCCGACGCTTGTCGGAGGGACCGCGCTCTGGTATCGAATGGGCCCATCGAGAAGCCGCCCCGGGCCGCGGGAGGGACCCGGAAACGGGGGGCGGAGAACGAGGGCGAATGAGGGGAAGGGCAGATGAATCACCACCGTAACGCTGGATTGGCCGGACCGGCCGGCTTGCCGGAGCGGCTGGGCAGGGGTCGCCTCGGGCGGCGCGACCTGCTCTGGCTGCTCGGCGCGAGCGGCGGCGCGGCCGCGCTGGCGAGCCTGTCGGGCTGCGCGACTTCACCGGTGACCGGCGAGACCATCCTGGTCGGCATGAGCGAGGCGCAGGAGCGCTCGATCGACGCGCAGGTCGCGCCACACCAGTTCTCCCAGGACCTCGGCGCGGCCCAGGATGCGCAATCGAACGCCTATGTCGAGCGCATCGGCGCCGATCTCGCCGGACGCAGCCATCGGCCGGACATGCCGTACTCGTACAGGGTGCTCAACGCCAACTACGTCAACGCCTACACCTTCCCCGGCGGCGCGATGGGCGTGACCCGCGGCATCATGACCGAGATGCAGTCCGAGGCCGAGCTCGCCGCGCTGCTCGGCCACGAGCTCGGCCATGTCAACGCCCGCCATGCCGCGCAGCGCCAGGGCCAGGCGATGCTCGCGCAGGCGGCAGTGGTCGGCCTTGGCGTGGCGACGTCCGATTCGCAGTGGAGCGGCCTGGTCGGGCTCGCCAGCCAGGTCGGCGCAAGCGCGCTGCTGTCGTCCTATTCGCGCGACAACGAACGCGAGGCCGATGCGCTCGGCCAGGAATACATGGCGCGCGCCGGGTATCCGGCCAGCGGCATGACCAGCCTGCACCAGTTGCTGCTCGCCGAGCAGAAGTCGCAGCCGAGCATGCTGCAGACGATGTTCTCGACCCATCCGATGCCGGCCGAGCGGGTCGAGACCGCGCGCCGACTCGCTGACGCCCGGTACGCGAAGACGGCCGGCCTGCCGGTGCAGCGCGAGCGCTTCATGGACAACACCGCGCGCCTGCGCGCCTTGCGACCGACGATCCAGGCCTGCCAGAAGGGCGAGGCCGAAGGCGCGCGTGAGCGCTACGACGCGGCCGAGGCACACTTCAGGACCGCGCTCAAGGGCGCCCCGCGCGACTACGCGGCCAACGTGCTGATGGCGAAATGCCTGGTCGCCCAGAAGCGGCCGGCCGACGCGAAGCGCTATGCCGAGATCGCTACGGCGATCGATCCGAAGGAGGCGCAGGCGATCAAGCTCGCGGGCGTCAGTCGGCTGGCCCTGCGCGACTACGCCGGCGCTTTCGCGCAGTTCGATGCCTTCGACAAGCGCCTGCCGGGCGATCCGGGCATCACCTTCCTCAAGGGCGTTTCGCTCGAGGGCGGTGGGCTGCGCCGCGAAGCGGCCGCCCACTACACCCGCTACGCCAACTCGGTGCGCCAGGGCGGCGCTTCGCAGTACGCCGTCTCGCGGCTCAAATCCTGGGGCTACGTCAGGTAGCGTCGAACACCCCGAGGGTCGCGAGCTGGCGCTCGGCGGCTTCGGCCCAGCCGCGGTTGGCGATCGGGCTGGCCGGACTCGGGTGCAGCACCGTCGCGATGCGCGGCAGCGCGCCGTCGTCGGGCCGGCGATCGAGCGCTGCCGCGATCCGCTTGCAGGCATAGGCGCCGACGCCGATCGCCCAGTCCGGCGCCAGTTCGGCGAGCGCGCGGCGCAGGTGCTCGTCGCAGGCCCGCTGCAGCGGCGCGAGTTCGGCGCGCGGCAGCTTGTCGGGCGTGAGGTTGCGCCCGCTCGCCTCGAGGAAAACCAGCGGGCAGTAATTCAGCACGAAGCAGTCGGCGAAGAAGGCCGACGCACTGCCGAAGCGTTGCTCGGCCCAGCCCCAGAGCCGCTTGCCGCTGACCTCCGAGCGGGTGCAGCCGAAGCCCTCGATCGGCCGCTTGGGGTGCATCGCCGCCGGCTGCCCGACCGGCGCCTCGATGCCCATCCAGTCGCGTACCGCGGCGATCTCGCCGAAGGGCACGCCGGTCTGCATCATGCCGAAGGGGCCCGGGTTCATGCCGACGAACACCACCCGGCGGCGACCGTCGCCGTAGCGGCGCAGGTAGAGCTCATGGGGCGCGAAGGCGTAGTCGAGCGGGTTGTAGACGAAGGCGACGGGCGCGCCGAAGCGCATCGCGCCGAGTTGCGACGACAGGCCGCGGGCGGCCTCGATCAGGACGTTGGCTGACATGGCTGCCGATGATACAAGCAGGGGGACTCCGGACCCCGCGATTGGCGCCGGCGCCCCGGCGGGCGCATCAATTGCCCACGCGCAGCGGCTCGGGTTCGAGCTCGGCGTTGGGGATCGACAAGGTGATCAGGGTCTGCGCTGCCCAGTAGGTGCCGAGCACCAGGAGCGGTGCGGCGACGAACGGCGTATGGAAGCGGTCGATCGCGAGCAGCGCGTCCGAGAGCAGGAAGAGGCTGGCGCCGGCCGCCGCCCGGCGGTTCTCGCGCAGCGCGGCGATCGCGGCGCGGGCATGGGCCTGGCCGACCATCACGCCGAGGGCGACGACGTAGGCGAGCACCGGGATGCGCAGCGAGCCCGGCAGCGACGGCCAGAGCACCAGCAGCACTGCGCCGGCCACCACGGCGGCCGCCGCGAAGGGCTGGCGGCGCGGGAAGAAGCCGACGCCGGTGGCGAAGGCGCCGATGTAGCACAGGTGCGCGAGCAGGAAGGCGAGCAGGCCGGCGACGAACATCGAGGGCGCGATCAGCAGCGTGTCGCCCGCGAGCGACAGCAGCAGGCCGGCGGTGACCAGCCGGGCGTAACCATCGCGACCGCGGCCGCGGCGCCAGGCCACCCAGCACAGCAAGGCGGTGGTGAGCGGCTTGAAGACCCAGACCAGCCAGGCCACGTCGGCGTACTTGCCGGCCAGGGTGAGCAGGGCGCCGGCCGCCACCACCGCCGCGAGCACTCGGGGTTCGCGCAATCTCATCGAGCTTCCGTCATCGGGTCTTCGGGCAGGCCGGGCATGGCCATTGCCAGATGCATTGGCAGGTAGTCTGACGGCGCGACCGGCGAGCGACAAGTCGGGCCAGTCGCTCGCTGCGCCGGCCCTTGAAGCATAATCGCTGCAGGACCGGGCCAGGTTTGGCTGCAGGCGGCGCGGCACAACAGCAGCGGGACACTTCGCATGAACGTCGACCATTCCGAACGTCGCCTGCCACGGCGCGCGATGGTATTGCTGCTCGCCGGCGGGCGCGGCAGCCGCCTGATGCATCTCACCGACATCCGCTGCAAGCCGGCGGTCTACTTCGGCGGCAAGTTCCGCATCATCGACTTTGCGCTGTCGAACTGCATGAACTCCGGGTTGCGCAAGATCGGCGTGCTGACCCAGTACAAGTCGCACAGCCTGCTGCGCCACCTGCAGCGCGGCTGGTCCTTCCTCAAGCCCGAGATGGGCGAGTACATCGACCTGATGCCGGCGCAGCAGCGCATCGACGAGACCTCCTGGTACCGCGGCACGTCGGATGCGGTCTACCAGAACCTCGACATCGTGCGGGCCGGCGACCCCGACTACGTCGTGGTCCTCGCCGGCGATCACGTCTACAAGATGGACTACGCGCGGATGCTCGCCGACCACGTGACGAGCCAGGCCGACTGCACCGTCGGCTGCATCGAGGTGCCGCGCATGGACGCCACCGGCTTCGGGGTGATGCACATCGACGCCACGCGCCGGGTGATCGAGTTCATCGAGAAGCCGGCCGACCCGCCGGCCATGCCCGGCCATCCGGACCTCGCGCTCGCCTCGATGGGCATCTACATCTTCAACGCCGCCTATCTCTACGACCTGCTCGCGCGCGATGTCCTCGACCCCGGCTCCTCGCACGATTTCGGCCGCGACATCATCCCGATGGTGGTGCGCGAAGGCCATGCGCTCGCCCACCCCTTCAGCATGAGTTGCGTGCGCGACGGCCCCGAGCAGCAGCCGTACTGGCGCGACGTCGGCACCATCGACGCCTACTGGTCGGCCAATATCGACCTCACCGCGACCGTGCCCGAGCTCAACCTCTACGACACCACCTGGCCGGTGTGGACCTACCAGGAACAGTTGCCGCCGGCCAAGTTCGTCCACAACATCGGTGACCGGGTCGGCATCGCGATCGAATCGACCGTCTCGGGCGGTTGCATCATCTCGGGCCGGCTCGACCGCTCGCTGCTGTTCTCCAAGTGCCGGGTGCATTCGTATTCGCAGGTCACCGAGTCGGTGCTGCTGCCGGCCGTCGAGATCGGCCGCAACGCGCGCCTGACCCGCTGCGTGGTCGACCATGGCTGCACCATCCCGGATGGCCTGGTGGTCGGCGAGGATCCCGAACTCGACGCCAGCCGCTTCTATCGCAGCCCCGGCGGGATCACCCTGATCACCCGCCGGATGCTCGACGAGATGGCCGCGTGAAAGTCCTCCATGTGGCCGCCGAAGTCTTCCCGCTGGTCAAGACCGGCGGGCTCGGCGACGTCGTCGCCGCCCTGCCGCCGGTGCTCGCCGAGCGCGGGCTCGATGCCCGCCTGATCCTGCCGGGCCTGCCGGCGATCCGCGACGGCGTCCGCGCCCAGAAGAAGATCGCCGAGTTCGGCCCGGCCTTCGGCGCGGCCAGCGTCACCATCCGCCATGGCCGCATGCCCGAGACCGGCGTGCAGGCCTACGTGGTCGACGCGCCCTGGCTCTATGCGCGCGAGGGCAATCCCTACGTCGGCCCCGACGGCCAGCCCTGGCCCGACAACCTGCAGCGTTTCGCGATGCTCGGCTGGGCGGCCGCGCACCTCGCCTTCGGCGAGTTCGATCCGTTCTGGACCCCCGACATCCTCCATGCCCACGACTGGCATGCGGCGCTCTCGCTCGCCTACCTCGCCGGCCACCCGGCGCATTCGGTGCGCACCGTCTACACCGTCCACAACCTCGCCTACAGCGGCGACTTCGGGCTCGACGCCCATGTCGGCCTCGACCTGCCGGAGCGCCTGTTCACCCACGAGGGGCTCGAGTTCCATGGGCGCGGCAGCTTCATGAAGGCCGGGCTGGTCTTTGCCGATCGCATCACCACCGTCAGCCCGCGCTACGCCCAGGAGATCTGCACCCCCGAGTTCGGCTGCGGCTACGAGGGCGTCATCGGCGCGCGCCGCAACGCGCTCACCGGCATCCTCAACGGCGTCGACTACAAGCTCTGGGATCCGACCACCGATCGCCACAGCGACAAGCTCTTCTCGCCCCGCAGTCTCGACGGCAAGGCGGAGTGCAAGGCGGCGGTGCGCGCCAGCCTCGGGCTCGAGGCCGACCGGCAAGCGCCGCTGGCGGTCATCGTCAGCCGGCTGACCGACCAGAAGGGCATGGACCTGGTCCTCGGGGCGCTCCCCCAGCTGCTCGCCTGCGGCATGCAGCTCGCGGTGCTCGGCGAAGGCGACCCCGCGATCGAGCAGGCCTTCGTGGTCGCCGGCCAGCTCAACCCGGGGCGGATCGCGGTGCAGGTGGGCTACGACGAGGCGCTCGCCCACCGCCTGATCGCCGCCGGCGACCTGATCCTCGTGCCCTCGCGCTTCGAGCCTTGCGGGCTGACCCAGCTCTACGGCCTGCGCTACGGCACCCTGCCGCTGGTGCGCCGGGTGGGCGGGCTCGCCGACACCGTCGCCGACACCAACCACGACAATCTCCAGGCCGATGCCGCCACCGGCTTCGTCTTCGATGCGGCCAGCACCGAGGCGCTCGGCGAGGCCATCCGGCGCGCCGCCGACGCCTGGGCCGACCAGGCCCTCTGGCGCGCGCTGATGCAGCGAGCCATGGCGAAGGACTATTCCTGGGGCGCCGCCGGCAAGAAATACCTCTCGATCTACCGGGGGCTCATGGCGCAATGACGCCAGGTCCTTCTCGAGGCGAGGGCGCCGCACCGGCGCTGCCGCTCGTCGCGATCGTCCTCGCGCTCGCCTTCGGCTGCAACTTCATCGGCCGGGGTATCGCCGAGACCTGGGCTGTGTTCCTGCTGCCGATCGAAGCCGAGTTCGGCTTCGCCCGCAGCGAGGTGACCTCGGTCTACTCGATCTACCTCGTCGTCGCCGGCCTCGCCGCGCCGTTCTCGGGCATGGCCTTCGACCGCTTCGGCCCGCGCTTTTGCTATCTCGTGGGCATGGCCTGCGTCGGGCTGGGCACCTTCGCCGCCGGCTGGGCGCAGGCGCGCTGGCATTTCGTGCTGGCCAACGGCCTTACCGTCGGCATCGGCGCCTCGCTCATCGGCATGGTGCCGGCCTCGGTCATGATCGGGCGCTGGTTCCATGCCGGCCTCGGCCGGGCGGTCGCCTTCGCCTACGCCGGCTTCGGCACCGGCATCCTGCTGCTGGTGCCGCTGTCGCAGTTCCTGATCGAGTGGATCGGCTGGCGCAATGCCTACCACGCGCTGGGCGCGGGTCTCACCGTGGTCGGCCTCGGCCTGCTCGCGCTGCCCTGGCGGCGGATCGCCGCGGGGTCGCCCGCCGTCGCGCAAGCGCGTGCCGCCGAGGCGACGGCGCGCTTCGCGGCCAGCCGCCGTAACGCGGGCGAGGGTGTCGGCGCCGCAGTCGGCAGCGGGGACGGCGCCAACGCCGGTGCCGACCGGCTCCCCGCAGCACCGCGCTTTGCCGACGCCGTGCGCACTCCGGCGTTCTGGGATCTCGCCGCCACCTTTCACATGACGGCGCTCGGCATGTACCTCGTCATCCCGCAGGTGGTCGCCTACCTCGTCGACACCGGCTACTCGCCGCTGGTCGCCGCCACCCTGTTCGGCCTGGCCGGAAGCCTCTCGATGGGCGGCATCCTGACCGCCGGCTGGCTTTGCGACAAGGTCGGCTTTCGCTTTGCGGCCACCCTCAGCTTCGTGCTGACCCTGGCCGGCACCGGCTGCCTCGCGATGCTGCTGCTCGGGCCCTCGACCCTGTGGCTGGCCGGCTTCGTGCTGCTCTTCGGCCTCGCCCAGGGCGCGCGTGGCCCGGTGGTGTCGACCCTCACCAACCGGATCTTCGCCGGGCCGAGCGCCGGCACCATCTACGGCATCATCTTCGCGGTGATGTCGATCGGCTCGGCGATCGGCGCCTGGGCCTCGGGGCGGCTGCACGATGCGACCGGCGGCTACGGCATGGGCTTCGCGATCTCGGCCGTCTGCATCCTCGGCGCAATGGCGCCATTCTGGTGGTCGAGCCGCCTGCGCGACATCCGGGCGCGCTAGAGGGGATGGTTTTCCCGCCTCCGGGGTGCTGGTTGGAAATAATCATGTAATCGATCGTATGCAGAAAGTAATCGATCGATTACAATTCGTTCGTGTACACGATCAAGTGACTCCCCGAGTTTGATGCTTGGCTTGGAGACATTCAGGATGGCAAGACGCGGGCTCGTCCGGCTGCGCGACTACGCAAGGCGTCTTTCGGGCTATTGGGCGATGTCGGGCCGATCGGAAACGGGGTGTCGGAGATGCGTGAGCATTTTGGGCCGGGCTGGCGGATGTACTACGTGATTCGCGGAAGAGCCCTGATCGTGACGCTGGGCGGTGGCGACAAGTCGAGCCAGAAAGTCGATATCAAGACTGCGAAGGCGAGGGCCGAACTGCTGGAGGATCAAGTCATGACTGAAAGAATCAAGATTTCCAATCTGCCGGAGTTCGACCCGGCGCAATACCTGCGTACCGAGGAAGACACGGCGACCTATCTCACGTCGATCATCGAGGAGAACGACGCGGGCCTGCTGGCTGCGGCACTCGGTGACATCGCGCGTGCACGCGGTATGGCGGAGATAGCGAGCAGCGCGGGGTTGACGCGCGAGGCGCTATACAAGGCCTTGCGGCCGGGTGCGCAACCACGCTTCGAGACGATCGCCCGTGTGTGCGCTGCCATGGGGATGAGGCTCACCGTGGAGCCTGTTCAGCGCTGATATCGACTGCAGATTGCCCGTGCGTCAGAGCCGAAGGTCAGCCACTGCACCATCACCGGTTTATCAAACGCGGCTGCGGGCGCAGTCGCCTTTGCCACGAAGAGACGAAGTGAGTGACGCCGCGAGTCCTTCAGTCGAAGAGCACCAGGCCGCGGATCGCGCAGGCGACCAGGGTATCGGCCGAGCGATCGGGTGAGTGCGCATCCTGGCCGGCGAGCCAGCGCCGGCACAGCATCTGCGCCGGCCCGAGCAGCTGGGCGATGAAGTCGGTGCGATCGATGTCGAGCAGCTCGCCCGATTCGACCCGCGGCAGCCGCCAGGCCTCGAAAGCCTCGAGGAAGCGGGCATTGAGCGCATGGAGCTCGTCGCCCACCAGCTCGGCCCATTCGGTGCGCGAGGCATTGAAGACATAGGCGGCGCGGGCGCGCTGGCCGACCACCCAGGCGAGGTGGCGGCGAATCAGCCGCTCGATCGCGATCGGCGCCTCGATCAGCGCCGGCGGACCGCCGAGCACGTCGAGCATGCTCGCCTGGTAGTCGGCGACGATGCCGAGGTATACGTGGGCGCCGAGCGCGTCCTTGGTCGGGAAGTGATGGAAGAAGCTGCCGTTCGAAACCCCGGCCTCGGCCCGGATCGTGGCGACGCGGGCGTCCTCGAAGCCATGTTCGAGGAAGTGGGCGCAGGCTACGGCGATGATCCGCTCGCGTGCGGTGCTGCCCTGGTTGCGGTCGGCAGTCGTGCTCATGCGCTCCTCGGGTCGGCACCCTGGCCGGCCGTCAGAGTGTGAGTCCAGAGGAAAGGTCTGGTCAACCTGCGTCCAATCAACTTTGCATCTAATCAACTCGCCGGAGCTCGAGGGATGCCGGGGCGCCGGAGCTCGCGGGCTCCGGGCCCGGCGCCGCGACTAGTAGCCGCGCAGCACGCCGACGTGGTCGATGTGGAAGTTGTCGTCGCCGAAGAGCTCCTGGCAGACGCGGACCCGCTTCATGAACAGGCCGATGTCGAGTTCGTCGGTCATGCCGATGCCGCCGTGCATCTGCACCGCTTCCTGGACGGCGAGGGTGGCGGTGGCGCCGGCTCGCGCCTTGGCGATCGAGACGTCCTCGGCGGCGCCGGCCGGGTTCTCGTCGAGCTTCGCCAGCGCCTGGGCGACCGCCGCCCGGGTGAACTCGATCTCGCAGTACAGGTGCGAGGCCCGGTGCTGCAGCGCCTGGAACTCGCCGATGAGCTGGCCGAACTGCTTGCGCTCGGACAGGTAGGCGAGGGTGCGGGCGAAGACTTCGTCGGCGATGCCGAGCATTTCGGCGGCGAGCATCGCCCGGCCGGCGTCGAGCGCGCAGCCGAGCGCCCGGGCGCCGTTGCCGCCCGACAGGGCGGCGTCGGGCTGCAGGCGCAGGCCGTCGAAGCGGATGCGCGCCGCGTTGTGCGCATCGACCATGAGGGTGCGCTCGATGTGCACGCCGCGCTCCTTCGGGTCGACCAGGTAGAGCGCGGGATCGCCGTCGGGGTTGCGCGCCGCCACGATGAGGGCGTCGGCGACATGGCCATCGATGACGGCGAGCTTGTCGCCTTCGAGGACGAGGCCCTTGCTGTCGCTGCGACCGCGGGTATCGAGGTGGTCGGGCCGGTGACGCGCGGATTCGTCGACCGCCAGCGCGACCACCACCTCGCCGCTGGCGATGCGCGGCAGCCACCGGGCCTGCTGCGCCTCGGTGCCGGCTTCGCGCAACGCCACGGTGGCGAGCACCGAGGACGACAGCATCGGCGTCGGCACCAGGGTGTGGCCGATGGCTTCCATGATGATGCCGGCCTCGACGTTGCCGAGTTCCATGCCGCCGTGTTCCTCGGGGACCATCACGCCGCAGAAGCCCATGTCGGCGCAGCGCTTCCAGAGGGCTTTCGAGTAGCCGGTCTCGTCGCGGGTGTCGCGCAGCTGGCGCAGCTGCGAGACCGGCGCGTTCTCGGTGATGAAGGCCTGCGCGCTGTCGCGCAGCATGGTCTGTTGTTCATTCAGGATAAGGGCCATGTCGGTTTCCTCTTGGGTCAGGCGCCGGGCAGGCCCAGGATGCGCTTGGAGATGATGTTGAGCTGGACTTCGCTGGTGCCGCCCTCGATCGAATTGGCCTTGCTGCGCAGCCAGTCGCGCGCCTGGGCGCCTTCGTCGCTGGCCGCGCCTTCCCATTCGAGCGCAACGGCGCCGCCGATCGACATGAGCAATTCGTTGCGCCGCTTGTTGAGCTCGGAGCCGTAGTACTTGAGCGCCGAGGAGTAGGCCGGATTGACCGGGATGCCGGCGCGCGACTGCTCGCCGAAGCGCCGGATCGCGAGCCGGAAGGCGGCCTCGTCGACCTCGAACTGGCCGATCCGCGCGCGCAGCACGCTGTCGTCGAGGCGGCCTTCGGCATCGAGCCCGATGCGCTCGGTGGCGAGCACCCCGAGCGCCGGCGCCGCGCCGCGATCGCCGATGCTGCTGATCATGTTGCGCTCGTGGGTGAGCAGGTACTTGGCGACGTCCCAGCCGCGGTTGAGTTCGCCCACGAGGTTGCGCTTCGGGACCTCGACGCCGTCGAAGAAGGTCTCGCAGAAGGGCGACTTGCCCGAGATGAGCACGATCGGCCTGGTCGATACGCCGGGGCTCTCCATGTCGAAGAGCAGGAAGCTGATGCCGGTGTGCTTCTTCGCGCCGGCGTCGGTGCGCACCAGGCAGAAGATCCAGTCGGCGAAGTTCGCGTAGGAGGTCCAGATTTTCTGGCCGGTGACGACGAAGTGGTCGCCGGCATCCTCGGCGCGGGTCGCGAGCGAGGCGAGGTCGGAGCCGGAGTTGGGCTCGGAGTAGCCCTGGCACCAGCGGATCTCGCCGCGCACGATCTTCGGCAGGTGCTCGAGCTTCTGCTCTTCGGTGCCGTATTTCAGCAGCGCGGGGCCGAGCATCCAGATGCCGAAGGAGTCGAGCGGGCTGCGGCAGCCGAGGCCGCGCATCTCGGCGGCGAGCACGCCGGCCTCGGCCGCGGACAGCCCGCCACCGCCATAGGCCCGCGGCCAGGTGGGCGCGGTCCAGCCGCGCTCGGCCATGCGCTCGAGCCAGAGGCGCTGTGCCTCGGACTGGAAGGTCCAGTGGCGCCCGCCCCAGCAGCGATCGGAGTCGTCGGCGATCGGTTCGCGCATCTCGGGCGGGCAGTTGGCCTCGAGCCAGGCGCGGGTCTCGCGCCGGAAATCTGCGAGCGAGTTCATTTTTGCTTGCCTCCGGGATGCATTAGGATGTTTGACCTTCTCGAAAATACCAGATCACACAGGGGTAATCATGGGGATTGGATTCCAGGGCCGGGTCGCCATCGTCACCGGGGCCGGCGGCGGCCTCGGTCGCGAACACGCGCTTGCGCTGGCCGCTCGCGGCGCGAAGATCGTGGTCAATGATTTCGGTGGCGCGACCGACGGCACCGGGGGCTCGAGCGAGCGCGCCGAGGCCGTCGCGCGCGAGATCCGCGAGGCGGGCGGCGAGGCGATCGCCAACGGCGCCTCGGTCACCGACGTGGCCGCGGTCGAGGCGATGGTCGCCCAGGCGATGTCCACCTGGGGCCGCGTCGACATCCTGGTGAACAACGCCGGCATCCTGCGCGACCGCACCTTCGCCAAGATGGACCTGGCCGACTTCCGCACCGTGGTCGACGTCCACCTGATGGGCGCGGTCAACTGCACCAAGGCGGTGTGGGAGATCATGCGCGAGGCGAGGTACGGCCGCATCGTGATGACGACTTCCTCGACCGGCCTGTACGGTAACTTCGGGCAGACCAACTACGGGGCCGCCAAGCTCGCCCTGGTGGGCTTCATGCAGACCCTGGGCCTCGAGGGCGAGAAGTACAACATCCGCGTCAACGCCCTGGCGCCGACCGCGGCGACCCGCATGACCGAGGGCCTGCTGCCGGCCGGGGCCGAGCGCGCGCTGGCGCCGGGGGCGGTCTCGCCGGGCGTGGTCGCGCTGGTCGCGGAAGACGCGCCCAACCGCGCGATCCTGTGCGCTGGCGCCGGCTCGTTCGAGATCGCGCACATCACCCTGACTCGCGGCGCCTGGATCGGCACGGGCGACGATGCCGCCGAGCAGATCCTCGCGCGCTTCGAGGAGATCGACTCGCGCGAAGGCGAGATCGTCCCGGTCAACGGCAGCGGCCAGGGCGCCGTGGAGATGGCCAAGCTCCAGGCTGCCCTCGGGGGCTAGGGGTGCGTACCGCATGACCGCGCAGGAGATCGGCCCGCCACTGGCCGCGCTCGGCGGCACGACGCCGCCGGCGCCCGCCTGGTTCCACGAGATGCTCGCGCTCGCGCCCGAGCGGCGCTTCCACGAGGTGGACGGCGCGCGCATCGAGACCCTGGTGTGGGGCGAGCCCGGCCGCCCCGGGCTGCTGTTCCTGCACGGCAATGCGGCGCATGCCGACTGGTGGTCGTTCATCGCGCCGTTCTTCCTGCCGCAGTATCGTGTGGTGGCCTTGTCGTGGTCCGGCATGGGCTCCTCTGGCTGGCGCGACGAGTACTCGCTCGATGGCTTCGTCGCGGAAGCCCTCATGATCGCCGACGCGGAGGGACTTTTCTCATCCGCGAGTAAGCCTGTGGTCGTAGGCCATTCGTTCGGGGGCGTGCCGACCGCGGCGATCGCGGGCCGCGCCGGCGAGCGGATCGGCGCGGCGGTGCTGGTCGATTCGCCCCTGATGTCGCGCGAGCAGCGCGCCGAGCGGCGGCGCCGGCGCGGCGGCCCGGCGCCCACCGAGGATATCCGGGTGCGGCCCCACCGGATCTATCCGGATGTCGCGGCCGCGCTCGCGCGCTACCGCTTCCTGCCGCCGCAGACCTGCGAGAATCTCTACGCGGTCGACCATATCGCGCGCCTGTCGCTGCGCGAGGTGAGCGAGCCCGAGCCGGGGGTGACCTGGCGCTTCGACCCCTCGATCTGGGCGAAGTACCGCCACGGCGACCCCACGGTCGGGCTCGAGTCCGCCCGCTGCCCGGTCGCGATCATCTGGGGCAGCGAGTCGAAGCTCGTCGACGAGGGCGTGATCGCCTGGCAGCGCTCGAAGGCGCCGCCGGGCACCCCGAGCATCGAGATACCCGAGGCTGGCCATCACCTGATGCTCGACCAGCCGATTGCCTTCGTCACCGCGCTGCGCGCCTTGCTCGCCGGCTGGCCGGCGACCGGCACCGCAGGCTAAGCTTCGCTCGCGAGGCGTTTGCCCGACAACTTCCGGAGAGAGCCATGGCGGCATCGAATTCCACGACCGAGAAACTGCGCCGCTTCGGCCAGTCGGTCCTCGACACGGTCGCGCCCGACAAGGCGCGGGCCACCTGCATCGAGGACCTCCGGATCATGGCGAAGCGGCGGGTGCCGCGCATGTTCTACGACTACGCCGACACCGGCTCCTGGACCGAGAGCACCTACCACGCCAACGAAGCGGATTTCGCGAAGATCCGCTTTCGCCAGCGTGTCGCGGTCGACCTCTCCGAGCGCAGCACCCGCTCGACCATGATCGGCGAGGAAGTCGCGATGCCGGTCGCGCTCGCGCCCACCGGGCTGACCGGCATGCAGCATGCCGACGGCGAGATCCTCGCGGCGCGCGCCGCCGAGCAGTTCGGGGTGCCGTTCACCCTCTCGACCATGAGCATCTGCTCGATCGAGGACATTGCCGAGCACACGACGAAACCCTTCTGGTTCCAGCTCTACGTGATGCGCGACCGCGAGTTCGCCGGCCGCCTGATCGACCGCGCGAAGGCTGCCGGCTGCTCGGCGCTGGTGCTCACCCTCGACCTGCAGATCCTCGGGCAGCGCCACAAGGACATCAAGAACGGGCTGGCGACGCCGCCCAGCCCGACCCTGGCGAACCTCGTCGACATCGCGTTCCGGCCGCGTTGGGCGCTGGCGATGCTCGGCACCCGGCGCCGCGAGTTCGGCAACATCGTCGGCCATGTCAGCGGTGTCGACGACATGGCTTCGCTCGGCGCCTGGACCGCGAGCCAGTTCGACCCCGCGCTGTCCTGGGCTGACGTCGGCTGGATCCGCGAGCGCTGGGGCGGCAAGCTGATCCTCAAGGGCATCCTCGACGCCGAGGACGCCAAGATCGCCGCGCGCACCGGCGCCGACGCCATCATCGTCTCGAACCACGGGGGTCGCCAGCTCGACGGTGCGCCCTCGTCGATCGCGGCGCTGCCGCCGATCGTCGATGCGGTCGGCAGCGACATCGAGGTCCACATGGACGGCGGCATCCGCGGCGGCCAGGATGTGGTGCGCGCGCTCGCGCTCGGCGCTCGCGGCACCTATATCGGCCGGCCCTTCCTCTACGGGCTGGGCGCGCGCGGCGAGCGCGGCGTCACCGAGTGCCTGTCGATCATCCGCAACGAGCTCGACCTCACGATGGCCTTCTGCGGGCTCACCGACGTCAGCCAGATCGGCCCGGACATCCTCTGGCGGGAGAGCTAGCGGCCATGCTGTCGCGCGCCTACGACGGCATTGTCTTCGACTGCGACGGCGTGCTCGTCGACAGCGAGCCGATCACCAACCGCCTGCTCGCCGCCATGGTCGGCGAGCTCGGCCATCCGATCAGCGTCGAGACGGCGCACCGGATGTTCGTCGGGCGTTCCTTCGCCGACGACGTCATCGAGATCGAGAAGCTCATCGGCCGGCCGCTGCCCGCGGACTGGCCGACGCAGTTCGTCGAGCGACGCAACGCGGCGCTGGCCACGGATGTCGTCGCCGTGGCCGGCGTCGATGCGATGCTTGCCCGCCTCGTGCATCGGCAGGTGCCGATCGCCGTTGCCTCCGGCGCCGAGCGCGCCAAGATGGCCCTGACCCTGGGCACGACCCGGCTCGATCGCCATTTCGGCGGACGGGTGTTCGGCGCCGACCAGGTCACCCATGCCAAGCCCGCGCCCGATGTCTACCTGCTCGCCATGCGCGAGACCGGGCTCGATCCCTCGCGCACCATCGTCATCGAGGACACCCCGACCGGTACCCGCGCGGGGATCGCCGCCGGCGCGACCGTGCTGGGTTTCTGCGAACGCAACGACCCGCGCGGCCTGCTCGAGGCCGGCGCCGTCGCTGTCTTCGGCGCCATGTCCGAACTGCCGCGGCTGCTCGGAGTGCACTAGGCCGAACCGCCTGGGGCGCCTGGGGCGGCGAAG
>CAYZBJ010000046.1:0-31504 GCA_964476625.1 uncultured Burkholderiaceae bacterium
GGGCGACTACCCGCTGATCGAGGTGGGCGAGTTCGAGCTCAACAGGAATTCCGCGAACTTCTTCGCCGACGTCGAGCAAAGCGCCTTCTCGCCGTCCAACCTGGTGCCCGGCATCGGCGTCAGCCCGGACCGCATGCTGCAGGCGCGCCTGTTCAACTACGCCGATGCGCAACGCTACCGCCTGGGCGCCAACTACCACCAGATCCCGGTCAACCAGGCACGCTGCCCGGTGCACAGCAACCATCGCGACGGGACGGGCCGGGTGGACGGCAACTACGGCAGCCTGCCGCACTACGAGCCCAACAGTTTCGGCCAATGGCAGGGCCAGCCCGGCTTCGAGGAGCCGCCCCTGCGGATCAACGGCGACGCGAAGTTCTGGTCGTACCACCAGGATGACGACAACTACTTCGAGCAGCCGCGCAAGCTGTTCCAGTTGATGACGCCGGCGCAGCAGGAAGCCCCGTTCGGCAACACCGGCCGCGCCATGGGTGACGCGCCGGAATTCATCAAGCTGCGCCACATCCGCAACTGCCATGCCGCCGATCCGGCCTACGGCGCCGGCGTGGCCAAGGCGCTGGGCATCGATCTGCAGAAGGCGCTCGACTCGAAGAAGGACGACCCAATGTACGGCAACCCGTTGGTAGCGCTGCCTGCCTGAGGCCAGGCATTCCCCGGCGCCCTCGGACGCCGGGGAGCAGGAAATGCCAACCGCCGTGCGGCTCGCGGACCTGAAACTCAGCTCCGGAAGCGAGCGCGCTCCCGGGCGGGCCCGTTGACCTTCAGCAGGTTGTGCGCGGTGTTGATCAGCCCGATATGGGAAAACGCCTGGGGGAAATTGCCGAGCATCCGCTCGCCGATGCCGTCGTACTCCTCCGACAGCAAACCGAGGTCGTTGCGCAGGCGCAGGAGCCGCTCGAAGATGGCGACGGCCTTCTCGCGCTGGCCGCAAAGCACGTAGGCATCGGCAAGCCAGAAGCTGCAGACCAGGAACGCGCCTTCGGCACCGTCCATGCCATCGTTCGTCGAGTCCGTGGAGTAGCGCAGGACAAGGCCGTCCTGCAGCAGCTCGCGTTCGATCGCAGCAACGGTTCCGAGCACACGCGGATCATCCGGTGGCAGGAAGCCCGTCTGTGGCATGAGCAGCAGGCTGGCATCGAGTGTCTTGCCGCCGTAGTACTGGACGAAGCTGTTCTTCTCACGATCGAATGCGTTCTCGCAGATGTCATCGCAGATCGCTTCGCGCAACTGCTTCCATTGATCGACCGGCCCGTCGAGTCGGAATTGTTCCGCGGCCGAGATGGCACGATCGAAGGCGAGCCAGACCATCATCCGCGAATGGGTGAACGCGCGCTCCGGGCCCCGGACTTCCCAGATACCTCGATCGAGGGTCCGCCATTTCTTCGCCAGGGTCGCAAGCAGGACCTTCTGCAGGGACCAAGCCTCTTCTCGTTGCTGCAATTCGGCCAGGCGCGCCCCATGCAGGGTGTCGAACAGCTCGCCATAAACGTCGAGCTGCATCTGGTTGGCCGCGGCATTGCCGATGCGAACCGGCTTGCTCTGCTCGAATCCGGGCAGCCACGGAACCTCCAGCTCGGGCAGCCATCGCTCGCCGGCAATGCCGTACATGATCTGGAGCTGGTCGGGGTCGCCCGCGACCGCGCGAAGCAGCCACCTGCGCCAGGCTTCGGCCTCCTGGCGATACCCCGCATGAAGCAGTGCCAGGAGGGTAAGCGAGGAGTCCCTCAGCCAGCAGTAGCGATAGTCCCAGTTTCGCTCCCCGCCTATCCGTTCGGGCAGCGATGTCGTGGGGGCGGCGATGATGGCGCCCGTTGGCTCGAAACTCAGCAGCTTCAGGGTGATCAGGGAACGCACCATGGCCTGCCGCCAATGCGCAGGTCCGTCTTCGTGAAACCCCCGCTTCGTCCATTCGCGCCACCAGTTGGTGGTCTGCTGCAGGCTCTCCTGGCTGTCGGGAACAAAGCTGGGCGCGACGATGGAGGCATGATAGGAAAGAGTCGCGGAGATGCGTTCCCCTTCGCAGATCGTGAAACGGGAACGGGTTGTACTGCCCTCTCCCCTAAGCGGTAGACGGGTGTGCAGATGAACGGTATCGGGACCGGCGACAGCGCTCAAGCCGTACTCCCGACGCTGGACCCAAGGCACTGCCTGCCCGTAGGAGAAGCGCAGGACAAGCTCCATTTCCATGTCGACATGGCCGGCCTCACCGGAGACGATGCGCACCAGGTTGCTCTTGCCGACCTCCGTCGACAGCGGCATGAAATCCGTTATCGCAACCGTGCCGGTCGCGGTCGTGAACCGGGTTTCCAGGATGGCGGTGCCATCGATGTAGCGCCGGGAGCATGTGATGTCGTCCCCGCGCGGTGCGATTCTCCATCGGCCGTTTCCGGAAGTACCCACCAGGGCGGCAAAACAGGCGGGAGAATCGAAACGCGGCAGGCACAGCCAGTCGATCGAACCATCCTTGCCGACCAGGGCCGCGGTCAGCATGTTGCCAATGATCCCGTAGTCCTCGATGTTCCGGCGGCCTGAGACGCCCGCAACGGAAGCTCGCAGTTGGTCAGCCGCCATGGGCGAATCCCGGATAGTCCGTCATCCCACCGTCCACATAGATGGTGGTCGCGGTCATGTAGGCGGCCAGGTCGGATGCGAGGAATACGGCAACCGGTGCCACGTCCTCGGGCCGGCCGATACGGCCCATGGGGATCTTCTCAAGGAGATCCGCATAGCCCTGGGGATCGTTCCAGACTGCCTCGTTGATTGGGGTGCGGATCGCCCCCGGCGCGAGGCAGAGCACGCGCACACCGTATGGCGCGGCCTCGAGCGCCATCGACTTGGCCATCATCGAGAGTCCCGCCTTGCTGGCCGCGTAAGCGCTGTAGCCGCTCCAGGCGATCCGCTCATGCACGCTGGTCGTGTTGAGCACTACGCCGCGACGCTGCCCGACCATCCGGCGCAGGGCCTGGCGGGCGCAGAGATAGGCACCAGTCAGGTTGACATCGACGACCTCCCGCCATTGATCGACCTGCCCCTCCCACGAGAGGGCGCGCGGGCCATCGATGCCGGCATTGTTGACCAGGACGTCGAGCCCGTCCCAGGCGGCATCGATCTGCTCGAACATGGTTTGCACGGCCTGCCCACTGGAGACATCCGCATCCAGGGTCATCGCCTTGCCGCCATCACCCCGGATCTGGTCGGCAACGGCGCTGGCGGCCCGTTCATCGCCTCGGTGATTGATCGCAACCTGCGCGCCGCACGACGCGAAAGCCAGCGCCATCGCACGTCCCAGACCCGAGCTTGCGCCCGTCACGAGAACCCGCCGATCGTGGAGATCGATATCCATCGCACGCTCCATCAGATTCGCCTTCCGTACGAGGCAGCCGGCCGGATTCGGGAGGATTGCGCCGCAAGCCCTGTGCGCGGCCCTTTCCTAAACTCCCCTGGAAGCCGGCCCGTTGACAGCTTCCCCGCATCGGGCAGCGCGGTCGGCTAGACGCTTGCCCGACCGATGCGTAGCGTACCGACCAGGCTGACCGTTCTACTCGCGGACTCCTGTCTGTTCATGAGCAAACCCATCCCCGCCTGCGAGCGCATGCCGTTCGCCGTGTTTTCTCGGCAACCGCCGCGTCACGACCCGGCCGGTACGTATCGGCGACCATGAGCTCGCGGCCGGCCGTGGCGAACAGGGCGCCAACCACTACCGGATCCCCGTCAGTACGAAGGCAATGATCTTGACAGGAATCTCTGTAAGATATATCGTACGACATATCTTACAGAGATTCTTTCGCCATGCCGCACGATTCTGCCCACCCGCATGCCGCGCCCTGACCCGAGCCGCCCTGGCGCCGATGTCGTGCGCCGGCGCACCGAGCGCCTGACCGAAGGGCGCAAGTTCAGCGCCGAGGAACTGCAGCTGATGGCGCTCGGCTTCCTGCGCGACGCACCTGCCCACGGCTACGAACTGACCAGGCGTTTCAGCGACCTGTCGGGCGGCTATTACAGCCCGAGCCCCGGAGTGCTGTATCCCGCCCTGGCGAAGCTCGAAGGCCTGGCCCTGGCGCAGGTCGAAGCCAGCGGCAAGCGAAAGAACTACCTGATCACGCCAGCCGGGCACGCCCACCTGCGACTGCATGCCGATCGCACCCGGACGCTCTTCGCCATCCTCAGGCACGCGGCGAGGAAGATGGCCTGGATGAACCAGGCGGGCGCAAGCGAAGCTGCCGCCACCGCGGCAACGGGCTGGTTGCCGGAGTTCGTCGAGGCGCGCAAGGCGCTGCAGGCCGCCCTGCTGGCGCGAGACGACGCGGACCATGACGAACAGCGCCGCATCATTGCCATCCTCCAGCGCGCGGCCCGCAGCATCCTGAAAGCGCCGGCCGGCGAATGACAACTCCCCTGCAGCCCTCGAGAACCAAGATGACAGCCGACTCCCTCGAAGTACAGAAGATGCGCCATCCCATCAAGGCCCGCATGCTGCAGGTCCGGCGCATCGTCGAACTCAGCCCTGCGATGCGACGCATCACCCTGGCAGGCGACGACCTGGCGGGGTTTCTCTCCGCCTCGTTCGATGACCACGTCAAGCTGATCGTCCCGGAGGCCCCAGGCGCGAAGCCCAATGTGCCGACCATGGGGGCCACGGGAATCGTCTTCAAGGAAGGCAAGCCGCGGCCCATCATGCGGGACTACACGCCAAGGCGATACGACCCGGTCGCCAATGAACTGGATATCGATTTCGTCCTGCATCACGCGGGGCCCGCCACCGACTGGGCAAGCCAGGCCGAGCCCGGCCATTTCGTAGGCATTGCCGGGCCGCGCGGTTCCTTCGTCATCCCGACCGGTTTCGACTGGCACCTCCTGGTGGGCGACGAGACGGCCATCCCGGCCATCGGTCGTCGCCTCGAGGAACTGCCGGCCGGGACCCGGGCCATCGTGGTGATCAAGACCGCGAGGGACGACGCCAGGATCGATCTGCGCGCCCGCTGCCGGCTCGATGTGCATTGGGTCGGCGAAGTCGGGTCCGATGCCCCGGCGGGCATGGGTGCGCTCGAATCCGCGGTGCGCGGCATCGCCCTACCAACAGGGGAAGGCCATGTCTGGGCAGCGGGAGAACATGCCGACGTCAAGGCGCTACGCGAATACCTGGTGGGCGAGGCCGGCATCGACAAGCGCCGTATCCGCGCGTCGAGCTACTGGCGTCAATCGGTGCCCGACGCGCACGAGACTTTCGAGTAGTCGAACAGGCTCCCGGCCGGCAACGGCGCATCGTGGAAGGACAGCTCCAGCCCGATCCGCGTGCCGCGACGCACACGGCTGATGGCATGCCTGAGCCTGGCCCGGTAATAGCCCTTGCGGCCCTCGAGCGGGCGTTGCGCGGTACCGATGATGGCGACGTCCCCCGAGCGAAGCGGCAGCACCATCGGTCGTGACTGCATGCGCGGGCGCTGTTCGGTCATGACGAATTCGCCGCCCTCGAAATCCCGGCCTGGCTCGGTCAGCAAGACCACCACGACTAGCGGAAACACGTGTTCGCCTTCGTGCTGGTGAAAGGCCAGGTGCTGCGCCTCGTCGAGCCGGATCAGGTGGGACAACGGCCCGGCCTGGCCCGCCTCGCGATTGCGCCGGAGAAAGTCGTCGAGACGGGCCGGATAGCGACAAGGGACATCCAGCACCTCGTTCCAGCGATCTGCAATCGGCGCCAGGTATCGATAGAAGGCAGCGCGCCAGGCCGGCAATGGCTCCGGCAGTTGCTCGCCGAAGCAGAACAGGTCGCCCCGCCCCAGGTTGCTCTCGGCCAGCGATACGTGGCGCAAGCTCCCGGGACGGTCGATGGCGCTGGCAAGCTCCCGGCATCGCCCCGGCGGCATCAGGCCGGGCAACATCGCATGGCCTTCGATGTCGAGTTGCCTCGCAATGCCCGCCCAATCGAGTCGATCGATGGCGGTGACCGATGCGGTCATCGATGCGATCCTGTCCGGACTCCAGCTCAGATCTCGGTTTCGGTTTCGGTTTCGGCCTCTCGCCGGAGCAGCTGGCGCTTGCGCCCCACCCCCCAGCGATAGCCGGAAATATCGCCATCGCGCCGCACGACGCGATGACATGGAATGGCCACGGCAATGCGGTTCGCACCACACGCCTGGGCGACCGCGCGCACAGCCTTCGGCGCGCCGATGCGTTCGGCGATCTCGGCGTAGCTCACCGTCACGCCCGACGGAATCTCGCGCAGCGCCTGCCAGACGCGTTCCTGGAACGCCGTGCCGCGCACATCCAGTGGCAGGTTCAAGCCCAGCGACGGCGCCTCGATGAACCCGACGACCTGGGCGACCAGCTGCTCGAAACCCTCGTCCCCACCGACGAGGTCGGCCCTTGGGAACTGGTCCTGCAGGTCGCGCAGCAGAGCTTCCGGGTCGTCGCCCAGCAAGATGGCGCAGATGCCCCGCTGGCTCTGGGCGACGAGGATGGCGCCCAGCGAACACTGCCCGAGCGCGAAGCGAATCACCGCGCCGGCACCGCCCGCCCGGTAGTCGCGTGCGCGCATGCCCAGCACCGGTCGCATCCAGCGCTTCCTCGACGCGGAGCCAGTCGATGGTGTCACAGGACTCGATCAGGGTGCTGTTCGCCTGCTGCATCGCGTACCTCTCCTTTGCCAGGGCTCGTTCGCGCGCCATGATGCCCGCTGGCGCCGGCCTTGCCATACTACTCATGTCGCCGGCTACTGCGAAAGTGGACCTGCGGTCCATCTGGGGAGAAGCACGCCATGCCTCCAGTGCCCGAAGATGCATTCGAAAAATTCGTCACGCAACGAAAAGAGGCCTTGCAGCGGATAGCTCGGCACACGCGCGGGGAACATGACCTGGATGATGTCAAGAACGAAGCCTGGGTGATGGCCGGGGGTCTGAAAACGGCAGACGGCGCCCCGCTGGACTTGACGAATGCCGCTTGCCAGGAAAGGCTGCTGAGCTACCTCTACCAGCACCTGGTCCGCTACACCGAGCAGAACGTTCGCCGTGCCGTCCGGCTTGATCGGGCGCCACCGGGGCATGACCAGGATGACGATGTCCATCCCCTGGCTCGTATGCTGGTCAGCGACGAAGGTCGCGACCCCTTGAGCCAACTGCTCGACCGAGAAGCCGCTCTGGCCCGGGAGGTTGCCCTCGATGCGCACGGCTCGTTGGCGGCTGCGTATGTGCGGCTCTTGCATCACTTCGACAACAGGATGTCCGCCGTCGCAGATCATCTACTGATATCGAGGTCCTACGCCTACCGCCGCTGCGCACAGGCCCGCTGGCTGGCAACGCGCCTGTCACACATCCCCGTTCCCACGGACAGCGGCCCCCATGTACCAGGCCCTTGGCGCAATTTCCGGCTGTGTCGGGCACCCGTTCAACTAGCGTTCGACTTCGACGAAGAGCTCCCCTTCGAGCTTCCTGCCCGATGACGCAGCGCCATGTAGTTAGCACGCCGTGATGCACACGATCCCGGAAGTGCAGCAGCCGGCCCGCACGTCGGCGGGCCGGACCCTGGTTGCTCTGTACCTGCCGGGCGCGCTCCCGGACTCCGTTCAGGTCCAGAGGGGCCTATTTGCCGTAGCGGGTCTTGGCATCGGCTTCGCACTTGTCCTGCGCGTCACCGGACAAGGCCTCGCACTTCTCCATGGCCACATCGTAATCGGCCTTGCGGCTCGTCTTCGCGGCGTCACGGTCGGCTTCGGCCTTCTTCCTGCCGGCCTTGGCATTGGCTTCGGCCTTGTCCTTGTCCGCCTTTGCCCTTTCGAGGCAAAGATCCTTGTCGTCGCCGCGCATGGCATCGCATTGCTTCCTGGCGGCATCGTAGCGGGCGTCGATCTGGTCGGATCCCAGGATCTCACCCGACGTGGTTCCTGTCTGGGCGTACGCCGGGATTGCTGCCAGGCCCAGACACAGCGCGAGGCATGCCAGCAGGTTCAGGTAACGATTCATCATGGATCTCTCCAGGCAATATGAGTCTGCGAACTTCGGCGCAGGCGCGCCGGAGTTCCGTTACGGATCAATCGGAGCTATTTCTTGTCGTCCAGCGCGTCGCGTACTTCGTCCTTGGCTTCGCCAAGCTTGCGCTGGGTCTTGCCGGCGACCTTGCCGACCTTGCCTTCGGCTTCGATTTCGCGGTTGCCAGTCACTTTCCCCGCGGCTTCCTTGACGGTGCCCTTGGCTTCCTTCGCTGCGCCCTTGATGCGGTCGCTGTCCATGCTGCTCTCCTTGTGTAGTGCATTAAGCAAAGAAGGTGCCCGATCTCCCGATGGCGGCCTGCAGGCCGATGCCGGTACCGGACGTGTGCACTATGGGGAGTTCGATCTGCGGATATAAGCGCAGCACATACCAGGTCGACTGGTACGAACCTACCGATTCACCTGTCGCTTTCGCCTTGGCTCTTCGTAGCCGACGATACCGCGCTGGCGTGCCCAGATGATCGCCGCGCTGCGTCGATGCACATCCAGCTTGCTGTACAGCGACGCAACATGATTGCGCACCGTATGCCGGGACAGGCTCAGGGATTGCGCAATGTCGGGGTCGGCAAGGCCCTGGCACATCAGGCCCAGGATCTCGTGCTCCCTGGGCGTCAGGTCGGCCAGCTCGGCGTCCGTCCTCGGGGCGCCCTGCGGCTGGCGGATCTGCGCCAGCTTCTCGATCACCGTCTGGCTGAACCAGGAAGTGTCCTGCATTACGGCTTCGATGGCGGCCATCAGCTCCGTTTCGCTACGCTTTCGTTCGGTGATGTCCTGGATGACGGCCAGGACGCAATGCTGGTCCTGGATGACGACGGTTTCCGCCGAGACCAGGCAGTCCAGCAGCACGCCATCGCGCGTGCGAAGTGCCAGCTCCTGGCTGCGCAGGCCATGTCCTCCTTCCAGTACCGACATTGCCTGCTCGTAGGCTCGAGGGTCACCGCAGATCCTGGCCAGGGCATGCTCCTCGTCGGCGATCATGTCGAGCCGATAGCCGGTTGTCGCGACGAACGCGTCATTGACTTCGAGCACCTTCCCTTCCGGCGTACTCAACACCATGGGAGCCGGAGCCAGGCGGAACGCCTTCGAGAAGCGTTCCTCGCTATGACGCAAGGCGCTTTCCGCCTTGCGCCGGGGTTCCAGGTCATTGAAGGTGAACAACATGCAGGGGTCCTGGTCTTCGCCGATCTCGATGGGCTGGCCGGCCACCACGACGAGTTTGTCGCCGCCGCCGGGCATCCGGATGCAGGTCTCCATCTGCGGAATCGTGCGGCCTTCCTCCAGGCGTGCTTCGGCATCCACGCGTTCCGGCGCGTCTCCGAGCACATCCACTTCATGCACGCCATGCCCGAGCACATCCCGCCTTGCATGGCCCGTCATCTGCAGGAAGCCCTGGTTGACCTTCACATAGCGCATGTCCGCCAGCGAGCAGATCAGGGCCGGCGCCGGATTGGCATTGAAGGTCTTCTCGAAGCGTTCCTCGGCGCCGTAACGCTGCGTCACGTCCAGCAGGACCAGGACCACGCCGTCCGGCATCCCCTGTGCATCTTCCAGGGCGAGGCTGCGCACCTGGTGGACCCGAAGAAAATCGGTGTCGTGCCTGCTCTTGATCTCCACGACGACGTCCTTGAACGACTCGCCTGCCAGCGCCCGATCCATCGGGTACTGGGCAGCCAGCAGCTTGCGCTGGTTGCGATAGCGCAGCTCGTAGCGCTTGCGGTAGCCGGCTGCCGTTCCGCCCAGGTCGGCCAGGTCCGCGACGCCATGCATGTCCAGGGCGGTGTCGTTGGCCCAGGCGATGCGGCGGTCCGGATCGAGCAGGACGATGCCTTCGACCAACCCGTCGATGATCTCCAGGAGGTGCCTGCGTTCCGTCGTGAATACGGTCGATGCCTGCTTCATGCTTTCTCCCGGAAGATCGTTCGCCAGGAGCTACCAAGGACCATGCCCGGGGGAAAAATACTAGAAAGACCGGTAACGCTCGATCTGGCTCGAGGTCTCCTGGCCGACCTAGGATGGCTTCGCAGCAGGGTGCTGCGTTCGACAACCAAAGGAGATATCCATGCGCTCACTTCGATCCATCTACACGCATTGGCCACATGGGGCGACCAGTCCACCCGGCAGTATCGATCCGGATCACCCGGACCAGACGCCGGAAACGGTTCCTGGCCAGGACGTTCCGGGCCGTCGACAACCCGGCCCGGGACAGACGCCCCGGCCGCAAGACCAGGAGCCCGATCACCCGACGCCACCCGGCGATCGGCGGGACAGGCCGCAGCCCGCTTCCGCATGAGGGAGAGGCCGGGTTGGTCGGGCTACGCCTGGCCCGGCCAACCGCCGTGCAGGCGCTCTGGCGTCATGCGACTGCTCGAGATGCCGTGCGATACCAGTGGTTGTGAATCCAGGCTTGGGCCCGCTCCTTGCAGGTCGCGGTGAGATCCCCCAAGAGGTGCCGATGCCTGGCTTCCGCAAAGACCGGATCAGTCGCCCGATCCGCAGATGGGCGAAACGTGCGCTGCCGCAACTGTCCGAGACAGAGGCCGAGGCGCTCGGCGCGGGCGAGGTGTGGTGGGAGGCCGAGTTGTTCTCGGGCAATCCCGACTGGCGCAGGCTGCATTCGACAGCCGCGCCAGAACTGAGCGTGGAGGAGCAGGCGTTCATCGACGGCCCCTGTCGCGAACTCTGCACCCTGATCGACGACTGGCGACTGAACCAGCACGATCCCGACCTGTCTCCCGAGATCTGGCAGAAGATGCGCCAGCACCGCTTCTTCGGGATGATCATCGACAAGGAGTACGGTGGGCTCGGCTTCTCGGCCTTCGCGCATTCCGAGGTGGTGCGGTTCATCTCCACGCGCTCGGTGGCGGCCGCGGTCACCGTGATGGTCCCGAATTCGCTCGGTCCGGGCGAACTGCTGCACCAGTTCGGCACCGATGCCCAGAAGGATCACTGGCTGCCCCGGCTCGCCGATGGCCGCGAATTGCCGGCCTTCGGCCTGACCAGCGCGGAGGCCGGATCGGATGCCTCTGCCATGCGCGACGAAGGCATCGTCGAGATGGGATCCTGGCAGGGGCAGCAGGTCCTGGGCATCCGCCTGAACTGGGCCAAGCGCTACATCACCCTTGCGCCGGTCTGCACGGTGCTGGGCCTTGCCTTCAAGCTGCGCGACCCCGATCGCCTGCTGGGCAAGGTCGAAGACATCGGCATCACCTGCGCGCTGGTCCCGACCGATCTGCCGGGCGTGGAAACGGGACGGCGGCACATCCCTTCGTCCACGATGTTCATGAACGGCCCCACCACCGGCAAGGATGTCTTCATCCCGCTGGATCATGTCATCGGCGGGCCCGAGCATGTCGGGCGAGGCTGGATGATGCTGATGAGCGCGCTTGCCGCCGGGCGCGGCATATCGCTGCCCTCGATGAGCTGCGCGGCGATCTCGGTGTCGGCCCACACGACCGGCGCCTACGCGCGCATCCGCGAACAGTTCGGGCTGCCGATCGGGAAATTCGGCGGTGTCCAGCAGCCGATGGCGCGGCTTGCAGCCGACGCCTACGTGATGGAATCGGCCCGCCGCCTGACCTGCGCAGGGCTGGACGAGGGTCGCGCCCTGTCGGTCATTTCCGCGATCATGAAGGCGCATGCCACGGCGCGCATGCGCGATGCGGTGAACGACGCGATGGACGTCCATTCCGGCAAGGCGGTCATCGACGGGCCGTCGAACTATCTGCTGCCGCAGTATCGCGCCGTCCCCATCGGCATCACCGTCGAAGGCGCCAACATCGTCACCCGCTCGCTGATCATCTTCGGGCAGGGCGCCATCCGCTCGCATCCGCATCTGCTCGACGAGATGCAGGCCCTGCAGATCGACGATGAGGAGGAAAGCCTGGATGCCTTCGACCGCGCCTTCTGGGCGCATGCCGGCCATGTCCTGCGGACCATCGGCCGGGCGTGGTGGCGCGCCTGGACCGGCGCGCGCCTCGCACCGGCTCCCGATGGCGCCGGCGCGGCGGCGCCGATCTATCGCGGCCTGTCGCGCTGGTCGGCGGCGACGGCGCTGGTCTCGGAACTCGCCTTCGTGAGCATGGGCGGAGCGCTCAAGCGCAAGGAGATGATCTCGGTCCGCATGGGCGATGTCCTGTCCGAGATGTACCTGCTGTCGGCCACGCTCAAGCGCTGGCGAGACGACGGGCGACCGAAAGAGGATCTGCCGCTGCTGGAATATGCCGCCGCGCGCGGTTTCGCCAACATCCGCATGGCGCTGGACCAGGTGCTGCGAAACTTTCCCGCCCGGTGGGCCGCCGCCATCGGCCGGTTCCTCACGCTGCCCGGCGGATCACCCCGCCCTCCCGAGGACGCGCTGGTCGAGCGCTGTGCCGGGCTGATCTTCGCGCCCTCGCCCACTCGCGACCGGATCGTCGGCCGGCTCGACGACGGCTGCGCGCATGGCGGCGTTGCGCTGCTGAACCGGGCCTTCGCCGCCGTGGCCGGGCTCGAGCCGGTCACGACGAAACTGCGCGAGACCGGGCACGACTCCGACAGCGCGCTCGAGGCCGGAGTGATCTCGCAGGCCGAAAGAGCCCAACTTGCGGAGATGGAGGACCTGGTCGCACAGGTCATCGCCGTCGATGCTTTCACCCCCGAGGAGCTGGCGCGGCTCTATCCCGGCACCCGGCACGAGGAGAATGCGACGCACGAGGAGGCCGCGACATGAGCAGGGCGGTCTATCTGGTGGATGGCGCCCGGACGCCGTTCCTGAAGGCCCGGGGCAGGCCCGGCCCGTTCACGCCGGTGGATCTGGCGGTGCAATGCGGCCGGCCGCTGCTGGCGCGCCAGGTGTTCGACGCCGAGCTGGTCGAACTCGTCATCCTGGGCTGCGTCAACGTCATCGCCGATGAGATGAATCCCGCGCGCGTGGCCGCCTTGCGGCTGGGCCTGCCCGACCGGACCGTCGCCTTCAGTGTCCAGATCAACTGCGGATCGGGGATGCAGTCGATCGACACCGCCCTGCGCTATATCCGCGAGGGCAGCCACGACATCGTCCTGGCGGGCGGAGCAGAGGCGCTCAGCCATGCGCCCCTCGTCCTGCGCCAGGGCGCGGTCGAGTGGTTCGGCGACCTGGCCAATGCCAGGGGCCCGGTGGCGCGCGCCAGGGCGATGACCGGGTTCAGGCCGGAGTTCATCAAACCGGTCGTCGGCCTGGAGCGTGGCCTCACCGATCCGATCACCGAGCTCAACATGGGCCAGACCGCCGAGATCATTGCCCATCGCTTCGGCGTCGACCGCCGCGTGGCCGATGCCTATGCGATGGACAGCCATCGTCGGTTGGCCCGCGCGCAGGACGAGGGTTGGCTCGAGGACGAGGTGATGCCGGCCTTCGACCGCGACGGGAATGCTCATCTGCGCGACGACGGGGTGCGTCCCGACAGCGACATGGCCGGGCTTGCCAAACCGAAGCCCGCATTCGAGCCGCCCTATGGCAAGGTGACGGCCGGCAATGCCAGCCAGATCACCGACGGGGCATGCTGGACCATCCTTGCCTCGGAAGCGGCGGTCGAGCGCCACGGACTGGCACCGCTGGCGCGCATCGTCGACAGCGAATGGGCCGCGCTGGATCCCGCGGTCATGGGGCTCGGCCCGGTTCTCAGCGCAACACCGCTGCTGCAACGGCATGGGCTTTCCTGCGAGGACGTCGACCTGTGGGAGATCAACGAAGCCTTCGCGGCGCAGGTCCTGGCCTGCCTTGCGGCCTGGCAGGACCCCGGCTTCTGCAGCGAAATCCTGGGCCTCGCCCAGCCCTTCGGGCGGATCGACCGGGACCGGCTGAACGTCGATGGCGGAGCGATCGCGCTTGGCCATCCGGTCGGCGCCAGCGGCAACAGGATCGTGCTGCATCTGGCCAATGCCATGCGCCGTCTCGGCCATCGCCGCGGCATCGCCACCGAGTGCATCGGCGGCGGCCAGGGCGGCGCGATGATGCTGGAGGCGGCCTGATGGCGGACAGGCTTGCGGATTTCCTGGACAGGAAGAAGCTCGAGCTCGGTCCGGCCGGGGATGTCGCCACGCATCCATGGCGGCGTGCCGAAGCCGACGGCATCGCCTGGCTGGTGCTGGATTGCCCCGACAGCCCCGTCAACACCTTGTCGGACGAGGTTCTCGCGAGCCTCGACGAGGCGCTACGCGAGCTAGCACAGACACCCCCTCGCGCCCTCGTGATCCGCTCGGCCAAGCCCGGCGGTTTCGCGTCCGGTGCCGATATCGGCAGCTTCGAGCGGATCAGCGGCGAGAATGCCGTCGGCCTGCTGGAACAGGGGCATGCCGTGCTGGACCGTCTGCAGGCCCTGCCCTGTCCGACCATCGCGGTCATCCACGGCGCTGCACTCGGCGCCGGCTTCGAGATCGCGCTTGCCTGCAGCCACCGCATCGCGATCGACGGCGCCTCCTTCGGATTCCCCGAGATCAACCTCGGCCTGCATCCCGGCCTTGGCGGTACGTTCCGGCTGACCGGGCTGATCGACCCGGTCGAGGCCATGACGCTGATGCTGACCGGCAGGACAGCGCACACCGAGAAGGCGGAAAAGCTGGGCATCGTGGACCTGGTCACCGAGGAACGGCATGTGCGCGCGGCGGTCGAAGCGGTGGTCAAGGGCAAGGTCGACACACCCGAGCGCGGGCTCAGGGCCCGCGCCTTCACCTTGCACAAGGCACGCAGTCTCGCCGCCGGCCGCATGCGCACCGAGGCCGAAAGGAAGGCACCGTCGGCGCATTTCCCAGCACCCTACGCGCTGATCGATCTGTGGGAGACGCACGGCGACGACCCTCGCGCGATGCAGAAGGCCGAGATCGCCAGCTTCGCCAGGCTGCTCGAGAGCGAAACCTCACGGAACCTGCGCCGCGTCTTCTACCTGCGCCAGGGCCTGAAGCAGGATGCCCGCGGCGATGACGGGATCAGCCATGTCCACGTCGTCGGCGCCGGTGCGATGGGCGCGGAGATCGCCGGATGGGCAGCGATCCGGGGCAAGCGCGTGACACTGGGCGACGTCAGTCCCGAGGCCCTGGCCAGGGCGATGAAACAGGTCGGGCGGATCTGCCGCGACCGGCATCTCGGCGGAATCGAAACGCGCGATGCGCTGGACCGGCTGATGCCGGACCCGAAGGGCTATGGCTACGCGTACGCCGATCTCGTGATCGAAGCCGTTCCCGAGGATGCGGACCTGAAAGCCAGGATCCATCGCGAGGCGGCGAGCCGCATGAAGAAGGGCGCGATCCTCGCAACGAACACCTCCAGTCTTTCCCTGGCCGAACTGGCGCGATCGATTCCCGAGCCTGAGCGATTCGCCGGGCTGCATTTCTTCAATCCCGTCTCGAAGATGCTGCTGGTCGAGGTCGTGAGCCACGACCGCACCGCGCCCCAGGCCGCGGAACGTCTCGCGGCCTTCTGCGGCGCGATCGACCGGCTGCCGGCCCTCGTGCGCGACCATCCGGGCTTTCTCGTCAATCGCGCGCTGACCCCCTACCTGATGGAGGCGATGGTGCTGATGGACGAGGGCGTCCCCAAGGAGCTCATCGACCGTGCGGCGCTGGATTTCGGCATGCCGATGGGCCCGGTAACGCTGGCCGACCAGGTCGGGCTGGACATCTGCCTGGACGTGGCCGAGAGCCTGAAATCCGCGCTGGACAAGCCCCTGCCCGAGATCAGCCCGCGCCTGCTCGAGAAGGTCGAGGCGGGCGAGACCGGAAGTAAGGCTGGGCGCGGCTTCTACGACTGGTCCGATGGCGTGCCGCATCCCGAGACGAAGGCGTCCGCACCCGACGCGCTCCAGGACCGGCTGATCCTGCCGATGCTGGATGCCTGCATGGAATGCCTGCGCACGGGTGTCGCGCGCGACGCCGACCAGGTCGACGGCGCGATGATCTTCGCCACCGGCTTCGCCCCGTTCCGTGGCGGACCCATGCACTACGCAAGGATGCGCGGCTTCGCCGACATCCGCCGCAGGCTGTCGGAGCTGGCGGATCGCCATGGCGAGCGGTTCCGCCCCGATCCTGGCTGGGACGAATGAAGCGGGCCCCCGACGCCGACGCCGTCGCACGGGAGATCGTCACGCAGACGGGCGGCACCATCCGCCTTGCGATGCCGCTCGGCCTGGGCAAACCGGTGTCGATCGCGAATGCGCTGGTACGGATGGCCTGCGAGGATCCGCAGCTGGATCTGTCGATCTTCACCGCACTGACACTCGAACGGCCCCGGCCGGGCAGCTCGATCGAGCGACGCTTCCTGGAACCGGCAATGGACCGGCTGTTCGGTGCCTATCCCCCGTTGTTGTACGCCGATCTGCTGCGTCGGGGCGAATTGCCCACCAACATCACGGTGAACGAGTTCTTCTTCCTGGCGGGCCGCTGGACGAGCGTCGCGCGGGCGCAGCAGGACTTCATCTCGGTCAACTACACCCATGCGCTCGACCTGCTGGCCCGGCAGCTCCGCCCGAACGTCCTGGCGCAACTGGTGGCCGAAGAAGAGGGACGATTCAGCCTGTCTGGCAATACCGACATCTCGGCCGATCTGTTCCGGATGCGACGAGGGGGTGCGCTGGATTTCATGGCGGTGGCGGAGATCCATCCAGAGCTGCCCTTCTTCGCCGGGCGCGATACCGCTCTCGGTCCGGAGGAGTTCTCCATGGTGCTCGACCGGCCCGTCGACTACGAGCTGTTCTCCGCTCCGAGACGCCCCGTGGACGATGCAAGCCATGCGATCGGCCTGCACGTCAGCCGCCTCGTCGAGGACGGCGGCACCTTGCAGATCGGCATCGGTTCGGTCGGCGATGCGGTGGCGAATGCCTTGCTGTTGCGCCATCACGGACAGGACGACGCGCTGCAGGCCGACTGTCCCTTCGTCCTCGCTCGAGGCGCGAGCGGATCCTTCGAGAGAGGGCTCTACGCCGTGACCGAGATGATGGTCGGTGGACTGCTGGAGCTGTTCGAAGCGGGAGTGATCGACCGCGACGTGGACGGCTGCGCGATCCACGCAGGCTTCTTCGTCGAGACGCGCGACTTCTATCGCCGCCTGCGCACGATGAATCCCGAACGCCGCGCCCGGATCGGCATGGTGCCGGTCAGCTTCACCAACCAGCTCTACGGGGACGAGCCCGGTCGGCGCGCAGCGCGCAGGCAGGCACGTTTCGTCAACTCGGCGATGCAGGTGTCCGCCCTGGGCGACCTGATGTCGGACGCCTCGGCCGATGGCAAGGTCATCAGCGGTATCGGTGGGCAGTTCAATTTCGTCGAACAGGCGCTGGCGCTCGATGGCGGGCGGGCGATCATTACCGTTCCCGCCACCCGGATGGCCGATGGCCGGCCCGGCAGCAATATCTCCTGGTCGCTGCCCTCGGTCAGTGTGCCACGCCACATGCGCGACATCGTCGTGACCGAATACGGCATCGCCGATCTGCGCGGCAGGACCGACGCCGAAGTCATCGCCGCCCTGATCGGCATCGCCGACAGTCGCTTCCAGCCGGAACTCCTCAGTCGGGCGCAATCGGCAGGCAAGCTGCCTGACGATTTCCGGTTGCCGGAAGCGGCAGCGCGGAACTCGCCGGAGCGGCTTGCCGAATGGCTGGAGCCGCATCGGGCACTGCTTCCCCCCTTCCCGTTCGGTACCGATTTCGACGAGATCGAGCAGAGACTGCTGCCTGCCCTGGAGGTGCTGAAGAACCTGTCGCCGGGCATTCGGGGGAAGGCCAGGCTGCTGACGGCAGCCTTCGGCGGGAAAGCATCGCCGGAGGAGGAACCCGCCATGCGCCGCATGGGCTTCACCGAACGGCGCGGCGGCATCGAGGCGCTGGCCCTGCGCGGCGCGCTGCGCCTGAGCCAGCCAGCAGCAACACCATGACCGGGGATCATCCGGCAGGCGACCGTCCGACGGTGCTGATCACCGGTTCGAGCGGCTTTCTCGGGCAGGCGATCGCCAGGGGCCTGGTAGACCGCTACCGGGTGATCGGCCTCGACCGCGGCGCGCCGGCGCACCCCCCGGCCGACATGAACACCATCGAGATCGACCTCAGCTCCGATGAGAGCGTCGAGCGCGCGATCGAAGAGGCTGCCAGCTCCTGCGGCGGGCGCATCGCCTCGGTGATTCACCTCGCCGCCTACTACGACACCACCGGCGAGAACGACCCCAGGTACGACGCCGTGACCGTACAGGGCACACGACGCCTGCTGTCCGCCCTCAAGCGATTCGAGACGCAGCAGTTGGTGTTCTCGAGCACCTTGCTCGTGCAGGCGCCGAGCCCGCATCCGGGCTCCCCGATCGACGAGGACGGGCCGATCGCGCCGGCCTGGGCCTATCCGCGCTCGAAGGCCGAGACCGAGGCACTGATCACGAGGGAGCGAGGCGCGATCGCTACCGTGATCCTGCGGCTCGCCGGCGTCTACGACGAAGACTGCCGGGCTGCGTTCATCGCCCAGCAGATCGCGCGCATCTTCGAGCGACGCCCGACCGCCTACCTGTTCGCCGGCGACATCTCCACCGGCCAGCCCTACCTGCACCGGGACGATCTCGTCCGCGCGATGGTGCGAACCGTCGATCGGCGCGAGGCACTACCCGAGGAAACGGTCCTGCTGATCGGCGAGGAGGAAACGCCTTCCTACCAGGAGATGCAGAAGCGGATCGGCCGACTCATCCACGACGAGGAGTGGCGCACTTTCGCCATGCCCAAGACCTTGACCCAGGCCGGGTCGTGGGTCCAGACGAAAGTGCTGGACGAGGATACCGACATCGAGCCCTGGATGATCGAGAATTCCGACGATCACTATGAGATCGATACTTCGCGCGCCCGCCGGCTGCTCGGCTGGGAGCCGCGTCATAGCCTCCGAGCGACCTTGCCTGAGATGATCCGGCGGCTGAACTCCGATCCGACCGACTGGTACGAAAAGAACGGGCTCGATCCATCGGCGGTGGCAGCCTCCCGCCCGGAACTGGAACAGGCAAGGCAGCGGCTTGCGGGTCCGCTCGAGCGCAGCCTTGCCGAGGTCGATGCCGACGTGGAGCGACACCGGTACCGCACGCTCTGGGCGCCGATGAGCAATGCGATGCTGGGCCTCTGGCTCGTCGTGTCGCCGTTCATCCTGGGCCTGTTCGATCGCGTCGAGACGGCGCTGCCGCCGGCACTGGGGCATGAGATCGCCGACGCCGGCGTGCGCAATACGTGGCTCGGCACCAGCATGATCGCCTCCGGGCTGCTGGTGACCGCGCTGGCGCTGCTCGGCATGTATCGCCGATGGCACTGGCTGCAATGGCTTACCGCGGCAGTCGGCCTCTGGATCATGTTCGCGCCGCTGGTCTTCTGGACGAGCAGCGCGGCCGCCTACGAAATCGGCACGCTGGTCGGCATGTTGGTCGTGGCCCTTGCCGTGATGATTCCGCCGACCCCGGGGATCGCGCACCGCGCGCTGGCATCCGACGACGACCGTCCGCTCGGCTGGAGCTATTCGCCTTCGGCCTTCACGCAGCGTATCCCCATCGTGGCCCTCGCCTTCGTCGGCCTGTTCGTCTCCCGATACCTGGCGGCCTACCAGATGGGGCACATCGACGGCCTGTGGGATCCGTTCTTTGGCCCGGGCCCCGCGTCGGTGACCAACGGCAGCGAGGCTGTCGTCACATCGTGGGTTTCGAAGGGTTTCCCGATCGCCGATGCCGGGCTGGGCGCCTTCGCCTATGGGCTGGATATCCTCGCCGGCACGATCGGCGACCGTCGCCGCTGGCGCACGATGCCGTGGATGGTGTTCCTGTTCGGCCTGCTAATCATCCCGCTCGGCGTCGTCAGCGTCTCGTTCATCATCATCCAGCCACTCCTGATCGGCGCACTGTGCACCCTGTGCATCGTCCAGGCCGCCGTGACGGTGGTGCTGATTCCCTACTCGGTCGACGAGGTGCTGGCGACGACCCAGTATCTGTGGCGTGCGAACAAGGCCGGTGAGCCCTTCTGGCGCACCTTCTGGATGGGCGGCCCGGCGCTCTCGGAGAACCAGACGCCCGAGCCCGATCTCCCGCGGCCGGCGGCAAGCGTGATCAGGGATTTCGTCTCGGGCGGCGTGAACTATCCATGGACGCTCGTACTCAGCACGGCGCTGGGCGCGCTGCTGCTGACCACACCGCTGCTCGCCCACAATGAGCCCCCACTGTACTTCAGCGATCACGTCGCCGGCTGCCTCGTCATCATGGTTGCCGTAACGGCCATGGCCGAGGTCGCTCGAGCGGTGCGCTTCCTCAATGTGCCACTCGGTGCCTGGATCGCGATGTCGTCGTTCCTGGTCGACGGCGGCACCGGCCTCGGCACCGCGCTGGGTCTCGTCGTAGGCATCGCCCTGATCGGATTGAGCCTGCCCAGGGGTAGGCGCAGCAGCGAGCACTACGGCGGCTGGGACCGGGTCATTGTCTGAACTGCTCGACCCGGGCAACCGCGGGCTCGTCGGCAATCTCCTCATCTTCGCGCTCAGCGCAGCGGTCATCCTGGCCGTCGGGGCGCGAACCACGCGCCTGGTCGACCGGCTTGCCCGGCTTACCGGCATCGGCCACGGTTTCGCCGGCATGCTGCTCCTGGGCGGCATCGTCTCGTTGACCGAGATCTCGACCGTCTCGACCGCATCCCTGGCCGGAAGCCCGCAACTGGCGCTGAACAATCTGCTCGGCAACGTCTCGATCAACCTGTTCCTGTTGGCCGTGGTCGACTGCATCCTTGGCCGCGAGGCACTCACGTCGTTCGTCATTCGACCGGCGATGCTGCTCCAGGGAACACTGGTCATCGTCCTGTTGTCCGTCGCAGCGATGGCCATGACGATCGGGGACTATCCGGTTTTCGGGGTCGGGCTCTGGTCGAGCGCCCTCTTCCTGCTCTGCCTCGGCGCCTTGTGGGTATCCGCGGGCTACGAGCGGCGGAAGGTCTGGGTCGCTCGCGGGGGGCCGGAGGACGACGCCAGGCCCGGTGTCGCCGGAGCGGAAGCCTCGGATGCCGTCGACCAGGCCGGGTCCGATGAAGCCTCGACCGAGCCGGCCGGAGAGAAACCGTTGCCGCTGGTCCTGCGCCTGGCTGGCTGCGGCTTGGTCATCCTCGCCGCGGGATTCGCGCTGTCGACTGCTGGCGACTCGCTGGCGGAACAGACCGGCCTGGGGGCGAGTTTCGTTGGATTCTTCCTCGTCGGCATGTCGACCTCGCTGCCCGAGCTGAGCACGACGATCCCGGCGATCCGCATGAAGCGGCATGAAATGGCGATCGGGGAAATTCTCGGCTCGAACCTGTTCAACCTGCTGCTGATATTCCTCGCGGACGCCGTCTACGACGGCGGCCCGGTGCTGAACCAGGTGGGCGATTTCGAAGTGCTGGCCGCGCTTCTCGGTATCACCATGACCGGGGCGCTCCTGCTCGGTATGCTCGAGCGAAGGGACCGTAGCTTGTTCAGGATGGGCTACGACTCCATTGCGATCGTCGTCCTGTTCGTGGCCGGGGGGCTTGCGCTGTACCGCCTGAGCAGTGTCCCATGACCCGTCCCCGCCGGGATCACGCCGTGGTCGGCCAGGAACACGACGTCCCGGGTCACGTTGTCGCCCGTCATGGTCATCGAGCTCCCTGCACCGAGGCTACAGCAGCCAGGTGACGGCCACGAAGCCGGTCGCCGTCATGGCCACGGTGTAAGGCAACGCCATGATGACCATGCGCACGTACGACAGCCGGATCAGCGGCGCAAGCGCCGAGGTCAGCAGGAACAGGAACGCCGCCTGGCCGTTGGGCGTGGAGACGCTCGGCACGTTGGTGCCGGTGTTGACCGCCACCGCCAGCAGGTCGAACTGGGCGCGGTCGATGGTGCCGGTCTTCAAGGCATCGCTCAGCTCATTGATGAACACCGTGGCGATGAACACATTCTCGGTTACCGTCGAGAGTACGCCGTTGACGATAAAGACGGCCGACGGCTGCAGTTCGCGGGGCAGCGCGAGCACGAGGTTGAAGATCGGACTCAGCAGGTGCTGGTCGTGGATCACGGCCACGACCGCGAAGAACACGACCAGCAGCGCGGTGAAGGGCAGCGCCTCCTGGAACGCGTGGCCTATGCGGCGCTCGTCGACGATGCCGAGAAACGACGTCGCCAGCACGATCACCGTGACGCCGATGATGCCGACCGCGGTCAGGTGCAGTGCGAGCCCGGCGATCAGGAAGACGAGCACCGCAGCCTGGACGAGGAGCGCTGCCGTATCGCGCACATTGCGCCTGCTGCTTTCGGCCTGGTCGAAAGCGACGAGAACCGCGCGCACCGACTCCGGCAGTTCCGCCCCGTAGCCGAACAGACGGAAGCGTTCGAGCAGGGCACAGGTGATGAGTCCGGCGATGACGACCGGGACCGAGACCGGCGCCATGCGGACGAAGAACTCCTGGAAGTTCCAGCCCGCGAGTGTGCCGATCAGCAGGTTCTGCGGTTCGCCGACCAGGGTCATGACGCCGCCCATCGCGGTCGCCACCGCGCCGTGCATGACCAGGCTCCTCAGGAACGCGCGGAAGCGCTCCAGGTCCTCGGTCTGCACGAGATCCCACTCGAAGCTCGTCGCCTTCAGGATGGCGTGGACGCTGTCGACGTCCCCGGCGCTCGGGGCCGGCGCCGGATGGGCGGCCTGCTCGCCATGGCCGGGTTGCGGATCGGCGTGATCGAGATGCTTGCCGGAAGCGACCCGGTGGTACACACCGTAGAAGCCCATCGCCACCGTGATGATGATCGCGATCCCCGTCAGCGCGTCCAGGAAGGCCGACAACACCACCGTGACCGAGATGAACGACAGCGTCAGCAGCATCTTCGAACGGATCTTGACCACCATCTTGGTGACCATGAACAGCAGCAGGTCCTTGAGGAAGTAGACGCCGGCCACCATGAAGATCAGCAGCAGCATCACGTCGAACCCCCGGACCACCTCCTCGTAGACCGCCAGCGGCGTCGCCATGCCGATCGCGATCGCCTCGATCACGAGCAGCCCGCCCGGTTGCAGCGGGTAGCAGCGCAGCGACATGACCAGGGTGAACAGGAACTCGCACAGCAGCACCCAGCCCGCGGTGTAGGGGCTGACGGCGAACACGACCGGGTTGAGCACCAGGAAGCCAAGGATGGTGTGCTTGTACCAGGGCGGCGAATTACCCAGGAAGTTCTGCAGGAACGCACCGGCAAGGCTGGGCTGATTCATCCGTTTCCTTGATCTGAAACACAAGACCGCCGCCGGCGCGTCGCACGGGCGTGCCGAACTATTCCATGAGTGACTCCCCTCCTACCCGACGCGCACCCGGTGTAACGCCGCCGCAACCGACTTCGGGCAAGTCGAAGCCGGCTGCTAGTATCCTTGGCTCACGCGCCGTGCCTCCGCGTCGTTGCGACGCATCGCACGGCCAGCACGCATCCTAGCCGCAATATTACCCAAGGGAGCGCCGTACTTGCCATGAAGCTCGACAACATCCTGGTGATCGCGGACCGGGACGATTCCAGGCAGATCGCCGTGCGCGCCGCGCTCGAACTGCTCCCGGCCGCCACGGGGCGGCTGCGCGTCGTGGGGTTCGCCTACGAATATGCCGCGGCGGAGCCCGGCCTGCTCTCGGCGACGGCAGCGGCCACGCTCCGGCGGGCCTTGCTGGCGGACAAGCGACGATGGCTCAGGCGCAGCGTCGTCGCCCAGCTGCCCGGCAACGGACGCTCGAGCATCGAAGCCGTATGGGCGGCGGACATCGTGGACTGGATCGTCGAGGCCGTGCCACGCGAAGGGATCGACCTGGTCGTGAAGGCCGGCCATCGCAGCGAGAACCTGTTCTATACACCCACGGACTGGCAGCTGCTGCGCCGCTGCCCGGCGCCGGTGCTGATCGCGGGCCGCAGGCCGCGCGGGAAGAGCCGGCGCATCCTGGCCACGATCGACGCCGGCTCCGCCGACCCGGTCCAGATCGGGCTGAACCGCAAGGTGCTGGCGGCCGCGGCCCGCCTGGGCGCGGTCCTGGACGGGCGGGTCCATGCCGCCTATGTCATTCCCGTGTCCACCATAGCCAGGGACCTCGACCTGGTCGACATCGAAGCCCTGGAGCGTCGCACCCGCGCGAAACTGGGTGCCTCGCTCACGGCCCTGGCCGGCGAGCACGGCATCCTCCCGGAGAACGTCGTCATCAAGGCAGGGCCGCCGGATCGCCGGCTGCCCAGCATCGCCGCCAGGCTCAAGGCCGACATCGTGGTCATGGGCACGGTGGGCCGTACCGGCGCAGCCGGCAAGCTGCTGGGCAACACCGCCGAGCAGGTGCTGCATCGCCTGCACACCAGCATGCTCGCGTTGCGGCCCGACTGATCCGGCGCCGGTCCAGCAGATGAGATGTCGATCCGCGGCTCTGCTGGCTGCCGTGATTGTTGCACTGCAGGGCTGCGGCGTGCTGCGCGGCAATGGGGGCGAGCAAGCCCGCGGTGAAGAGAGCGCCGTCGAGGTTACCGAAGGCGAGCTGGTCTTCCAGGTGAAGGTCGTCAGCGAAGATCGCAGCATCGGCCGGCATCTGGAACGCCACCTCGATCTCCAACGTTACACACGGTTTCCCGACCTGCACGCCACCGAGTTCAACCGCCTGCTGGCCGAGGCCGACGCCAACGCACGCGACTTGCTCGCTGCACTGGGCTACTTCAACCCGGAATTGACGCTGCGCGTGGACGCCGCCGCCGAAGGCAGCGCCGCGCCGCGCACCATCGTCATCGAAGTGGAGCCGGGCGAGCAGACCAAGGTGACCAGCCACTCGATCAGCTTTGCCGACCCGATGGACAGCGACCCGAAAGCGGCGGCGCAGCGCGCGCGGATCCAGCAGGCGTGGTCGCTCAAGGAGGGCAATGCCTTCACCCAGTCCGACTGGAACGCGGCCAAGAATGCCGGTCTGCGCGACCTGCAGAAAGAGCGCTACCCGACCGCGCGCATCGCCGACAGCCAGGCCGCCGTCGATGCCGACCGCAACCGCGCCAGCCTGCGCGTGCACTACGACCCGGGCCCGTCCTACCGCTTCGGCGACATCAGGCTCACCGGGGTCGAACGTTACGACGCCGAAGGCATCAGGAACATCGTGCGCATTCCCACCGGCGCGGAATACAGCGAGGAGGAACTGCTCGATGCCCAGCAGCGCCTGGCCGCCAGCGGCTATTTCGACTCGGCCTTCCTGATGCTCGACACCGAAGACAGCGATCCGGAGCATGCCGCCGTCATCGCGCAGCTGCGTGAGGCCAGGTACCAGAAGGTGGTGTTCGGCGTCGGCCTGACCACCGACGCCGGGCCGCGCGTGTCGATCGACCACACGCACAACCAGCTCTGGCCGTTGGGCTGGCGCGCGGTCAGCCGTCTCTCGCTCGATGCCAAGAGCCAGGCCGCCTCGACGCTGTGGACGGACATGCCCAAGCGCTCGGGCTGGGCGTGGTTCCTGGGTGCGGGGCTGGAGCGGGCCGAAGTGGGCGATTTCAAGTCCAACTCGGTGTCGCTGCAGGGCGGGCGCACCAAGAGCGTGGGCCATATCGACCGGCGTTACTTCCTGCAGTACGACATGAGCAAGGTCGTGGGCGGTGATGCACCCGGCAGCGCGTCCTCGCTGATGGCCAACTACGGCTGGACCGGGCGCTACTTCAACAACAAGACCAACCCGACCGCCGGCTACGGTCTGGGCGCCGAGGCCGGTGTCGGTTTCACGCTGACGCCTCGGCGCGATCCATTCCTGCGCATGCGCCTGCATGCGCTGCAGTTCTGGCCGCTGGGCCAGCGCGACGAATTGGGGCGCCAGAGCCGCCTGGCGCTGCGCGGCGAGCTGGGGGCCGTGATGGCCGACGACCGTGCGCAACTGCCCTCGACCCTGCTGTTCCTGACCGGCGGC
This sequence comes from uncultured Burkholderiaceae bacterium, assembly GCA_964476625.1. Lineage (GTDB taxonomy): Bacteria > Pseudomonadota > Gammaproteobacteria > Burkholderiales > Burkholderiaceae_E > JAMLIN01. The sequence continues at coordinate 25,891 of CAYZBJ010000046.1, forward strand.
GACACCACCGTGCGCGGGTACGGCTACAGGAGCATCGGCACACGCTCCATCGCCGACAAGCTCTATGGCGGCCGCTACATGACGGTAGGCAGCGTGGAATGGCAGCGCCCGATCACGCTGATGGGCAACGAGACCGATTGGGAGCACACGCTGTTCGTCGACGTGGGCTCGGTGTCCGACAGCACCGGCGACATGGACGTCCATACGGGCGTCGGCACGGGTATCCGCTGGAACAGCCCGGTCGGGCCCATGCAGGCCGATGTGGCCTACGGCGTGAAAGACCGGCAGATCCGCCTGCACCTGCGGTTGGGCTTTTCCTTCTGATGTCGGCAATGAAACCCGGCGGACCCTTAAAACGCCTGATGTGGCTGCTGGTGGCGCTGTTGCTGGCGCTCGTGCTGGCCCTCGGTGCCGTGCTCTGGTGGGCTTCCAGCGATGGATCTCTGCCACGCGCCCTGCAACTGGCGCAGAAGTACCTGCCCGAGGACCAGAGCCTGGTCTACGAGGGGGCGAGCGGCTCCATCACCGGCGGTGGCACCGTGCAGCGCCTGCAATGGGGCATGCCGGGCACCGATCTGGCCATCGAGCAGTTGCAGATCGACTGGAGCCTGGCCGAACTGCTGGGCCGCGCGCTGCATGTGCGCACACTGCAGGCCGAGCGCATCCACCTCAGGCTGGGCCCGCAGCCGGACCAGCCCGAGCCGCCCCGGGAGCCGTTCGCCATGCCCGAGCAGTTGACCGTGCCGATACGGGTCACGCTGCCGGTGCAGGTGGGGCGCCTGGAGATCGAGACCGTGGCGGAGGATGGCAGCAGCGCCGTGCAGGCGCTCGACGACATCGCTGCGCAGTACCGCTACGACGGCACCTGGCACGACCTGCAACTGACCAGCCTGCGCCATGGCCAGAGCCATGCCCGGGCGGACGTGAAGCTCAACGCCCACGACCTGGGCGTACGGGCGAGGATCGGTGCATGGCTGAGCGATTGGGTGTCCGATGCGCCGCTGCGCATGCAGGCGCTGCTGCAGGCCGATGGCACGCTGGCGGGGGGAGATGCCGCGCACATCGACCTGCGATTCGACGCGCAGGAGCACGGCGCCGATGTTGATGCGGCTGCAGTGATCGCCCGCCTGCTGCAGGACGTGATGGCAGGGGGCACGCAGGCGGCCGATGCCCGGCCGCCCGGTGCGGTGCTGCACGGGCTGGTCGCGCTGCACCCCTGGCGCGGCCAGCCCGTGCAGCAGGCCCATGTGCGGCTGGCCCATCTGAACGCCCGGGCATTCCATGCCGCAGCCCCGGCGACCGACTTGCACGGCCACATCGAAATCGATCCCGATGGCGCGCAGGGCGCACAGTCGTCCCTGGCGTCCGCGGCGTGGATGCTGGCGGCCGAGATCCGGAACCGTGCGCCGGGCGCCTGGGATGCCCAGCGCCTGCCGGTCGACAGCATCGAGGCCAGGGCCCGCTACGCACCCGAGCGCTGGACGGCCGAGACCGTGCAGGTGCACGTGGGCGATGGCCGCCTGCAGTTGCAGGGCCACTTCGAGCCGCAGACGCAGGCGCTCGATGTGCGCGCCGAGGTACGGCAGTTGCCATTGGTGCGAATCCACAGTGAACTGGCGGCCCAGCGGGTGCCCGACCTGAGCGGCACGCTGGCCGCCACGGGCCAACTGGACAGCGGTGTCGGCTTCGATGTGGATATCAGCAGCCAGGGCACCGCCACGGGGGCAGGCGACAGCCAGCGCAGCCGCTGGAATGTGCGCGCCATCCAGGCCGAGGGCCGCTGGTCGCCGCAGCGGCTCGACGTCGAGCGCATGCACCTCGATGCATTCCAGGCCAAGGTCGATGCCCACGCGCTGAGCGTGGCGCTGCCGGACGCCGACCGCATCGAGGCTGTCGTCACGGCCACCGCGCCCGGGCTCAGCCTCGATGCCGATGCCGCCATGCGGCAAGCCAGCGGTGGCGGCAAGCTGACGCTGGACGTAGCGTCGGCCGAGCAACTGGTGGGCTGGCTGCGGTCCCTGCCGGTGCTGGGCGAGTCACTGCCGGCGCTCGAGGCCACGGGCGGTGCGCAGATCGTGGCCGACTGGCAAGGTGGTTGGCAACAATGGCTCGATGGCCTGCAGAACCCCGCGACGCACCCGGACCTGCACCTGAACGCCCATGCCCGGAGCGCCGGCTTGCACATCGAGCTGCCCGCCGCCGAGCCGGCCCGGGCGGCGGGTGCCGAAGGTGGCAAGGCAGCGCCGCGGCAGGCGTCGTCCGCTACGGTGATCGATGTGCAAAAGCTCGATGCACGGGTGCAGGGCAATCTGGCCAACGCCGCACTGGTGATGGAGGGCGACCTCACCGCCAACGGTACGCATGCGGTGCTGGCCACACGGGCGCAGATGGCGCAAACCGGTGCCTCCGGCGCGCCGGTGTGGAACATCACGCTGCAGCAACTCGCAGCTGCGGCCACCCTGCCCCGGCAAAAGCAGCCCTGGCGCCTGGAGGTCGGCGAAGGCCTGCAGGTCACGGCGCAGACCGACGATGCCCTGCGGATCACCACGACCGCCGGGCAGGCCACGCTCACGCCGCCGGCAGGCGTGGCCAAGCCGGGCGAAGCGCTGGTGCTGCGCTGGGAGCCGGTGCACTTCTCCCAAGCGGCCGATGGCGCGACCCGCATCCAGTCGCGCGGCGAGCTCCACGGCCTGGTGCCGGCCTGGGTCGATGCGCTGGCGCCCGACCAGCCGCCGCTCGAGGCGGTAGGCATCCAGTCGTCGCTGGTCCTCAGCGGCGACTGGGATATCGAGATGGGCGAGGCGCTGCGCCTGCAGGCGTCGATCCGTCGCGACAGCGGCGATCTCTGGCTGGGCGAGCCCAGCGCACAGGCCGCCGGCGCGGCCATCAGCGAGAAGACACGCATCGAGGTGGACGACAGCACGCGCGCGCCCGGCGTGGCCGCCGGTATCAGGAACCTGGAACTGCTCGTGCGATCCGACGGCGACGAAGTGCAAGCCCGGCTCGACTGGGACACCGAGCGCGCAGGCCTCATCCAGGGCCAGGCGCAGACCCGCCTGGCGCGGCAGGCGGGTGACTGGACGCTGCCGGACGATGCCCCGCTAGGCGGGCAGTTGCGCGCGCAACTGCAGGACCTGGGGGTCTGGAGCAGCCTGGCCCCGCTGGGCTGGCGCATCACCGGGGCGCTGGACGCCGACGTCAAGCTCGCCGGTACCGTCCAGGCCCCGCAACTGCAGGGCCCGATCAAGGTCGACGGCTTGAACCTGCGCTCGGTGCTCGACGGAGTGGATCTGCACGATGGCCGCCTGCGCGCGAGGCTGGACGGCCATCGCCTCGACATCGAGGAGCTGGTGCTGCAAGGGGGTACCGGCAGCCATGCGTACGTGCGCGGCATGAGCGGCAACCGCAGCCCGGCCCCGACCGAGCGTGGCCGGATGGTCGCCAGTGGCCGCATCGACTGGAGCGGCGTGGCCCATGCCACGGCGCAGGATTCCGGTATCGCGCTGGACGTGAACGCCCGGCTGGAGCAGATGCAGGTGCTGGTGCGCAGCGACCGGCAGGTCAGCGTCAGTGGCGAGCTGTCGGCCGGCCTGGCCGATGGCCGCCTGCGCGTGCGCGGCGACGTCCATGTCGATCGCGCCTCGATCACGCTGCCAGAATCGGGCGCGCCGACCCTGGGCGACGACGTGGTGGTCGTGCGCGCCAGCGAGCGGCAGGCCGAGGCGGAGCAGGACGAGGCCCAGGCCCGCGGCGAACTGCAGACCGCCCAGCCCATGGACATGGAGGTCAAGCTCGACCTGGGGCGGGATTTCGCGCTGCAGGGCCATGGCATCACCACGCGCCTGCAGGGCGATCTGACCATTCGCAGCGTCGAGAGCGGCAACGACCCAATCAGCATCGTCGGCGAGATCCGCACCGACGAAGGCCGCTTCCGCGCCTGGGGCCAGGCCTTGAACGTGGAGAGCGGCGTCGTGCTGTTCAACGGCCCCTACAGCAATCCGTCGCTCGACATGCTGGCCCTGCGTCCCAACATCGACGTGCGCGCGGGCGTGCGCGTCACCGGTACCGCGCTGGCGCCGCGCGTGGCGCTGTACTCCGAGCCACCACTGCCCGATGCCGAGACACTGTCGTGGGTAGTACTGGGACGCGCGCCCGGTACGGGTGGCGGCGATGGCAACGCCATGCAGCAGGCTGCCCTGGGCCTGCTGGCGGGCAACCTGGGCGAGGGCCTGGGCTTCGACGAAGTGGGTTTGAGCGAGAGCGGCGTATCGATCGGCAAGCGCCTGTCCGACCAGTTGTACGTCACGTACGAGGCCGGCATGTCCGGCGCGGCCAGCACGCTGTACATGTTCTACGACATCACACGCCGCCTGACGGCGCGTGGGCAGACCGGCAAGACCAGCGCGGTGGACCTGATCTATACGATCACGTACGACTGACAGCGGACTGGGGCGCGGCCACCGGCCCCAATCCGAAGCGGATCACAGAGGGCCGTTCTCTAGAAAATTCTGGTCCGCAATTGCCCAGGCACGTCAGCATTCCGGCATTTTGACGGCGCGGTGCAGTATCTGACTGCAGCTGAATACCACGCGAGAAGAGACAGCGACTTCAACATGCCGTATATAAATTCGCGGCACATTAAGCCGATGTCGAAGAAGATGTTCAAGCTGAATGGGGCGATCAATGTCGACGACTGGGTAGAGCTCTCATCGCATTTCTTCTCAGCCAATCCACTGATGTTCGAGTACTTCAATGGCGAATACCCGGATCACATCGTGAATATTCTAGAAAAGCTTCGTGCGCTTCCAGCGGACGGCCGGTAGAGACGCTACTGGTTGTTTCGAACAATCAAAATTTGCGGCTCACGTGGGTCCACTACACGATAATGGGTGAGCACTCTCGGTCTGAGCTCCTACCCAAAAATTTTTGCACCTTCGCGCAGTCGCAGTTGGCTGCGTTACGGATTTTTCAATAGCTGACGATAGTCCTCGAAGGACTAAAATTCACCCCGATTGTCGATATCCGCAAGGTCTGTGATGGCCTGTTCGATTTCTACGGCGTTCATGGGCGCTTGGACACTCCTCTGTGAAATCGCAACTCATCGTGCTGGCGACACCAGATCAATCCTTCCAAGCTCGCCCGGACAGACACGCGACCAGTGCCTCGCCCTGCTGGGCAAACTTCCTTGGATTGGTCTTCTTCAACTGCGCCAGATTGTGCAGCTTCCAGCGGATGCCTGGCAGTTGTTCGAGGTGCGCGACGCCCAGCAACGACCACTCCGGCGTGCCGGCAACCAGTGACAGCAGGAAGCGCCGCTCGTCGTCGTCCAGGCCCTGCTGGATTTCGCGCACCATGCGCTCGCGCGCGGCGAGCAGCGCATCGAGCGACACTGGCTCGGCCGTCATGCCCTGGAAGTTGTGCTCGTAGTCGTGCCGGATGTCGCGCAGCGACGGGAACAGCACTTCATGCACCGGCCGGTTACTACTGGCCAGGTAGACGATGAAAGCACGCCGGATACCAGGCGTGATGCCCTCATGCGCGAAGAGCTGCATCACGTCGAACAGGTCGCGCGGGTGCTGACGATCCAGTGCCGCCACCAGCTTGCCGCCGTACA
>CAYZBJ010000047.1:0-1428 GCA_964476625.1 uncultured Burkholderiaceae bacterium
CGCCCTTCGACACCGCCTGCTACATCGGCTGCGGGGTCACCACCGGCGTGGGGGCGGTCCTCTTTACCGCCAAGGTCGAGGCCGGCGCCAATGTCGTGGTGTTCGGTCTGGGCGGCATCGGCCTGAACGTGATCCAGGGCGCGAAGATGGTCGGCGCCAACCGGATCATCGGAGTCGACCTCAATCCGGCGCGCGAGGGTCTTGCCCGCCAGTTCGGCATGACCGATTTCATCAACCCGAAGGAGGTCGAAAACGTCGTCGATGCCATCGTCGGGCTCACCGACGGGGGCGCCGACTACAGCTTCGAGTGCATCGGCAACACCACCACCATGCGCCAGGCGCTCGAGTGCTGCCACAAGGGCTGGGGCCAGAGCATCATCATCGGGGTCGCGGCGGCCGGCCAGGAGATCGCCACCCGGCCGTTCCAGCTCGTCACCGGCCGGGTCTGGAAGGGCTCGGCCTTCGGCGGCGCCCGTGGCCGTACCGATGTGCCGAAGATCGTCGACTGGTACATGGACGGCAAGATCAGGATCGACGACCTGATCACGCATCGCCTGCCGCTCGAGCGCATCAACGAAGGTTTCGAGCTGATGAAGAGCGGCGAGTCGATCCGTTCGGTCGTGGTGTACTGAGCCGTGTCGACTGCGATCGAAACGCTTTCCGAACACGCCTGCTTCGGCGGGGTGCAGGGCTTCTACCGCCACCAGTCGCGGGCCGTCGGCCTGCCGATGCGTTTCGGCGTCTTCGTACCGCCGCAGGCGGCCGCCGGACCGGTGCCGGTGCTGTTCTTCCTCGCCGGCCTGACCTGCACCGAGGAGACCTTCGCCATGAAGGCGGGGGCCCAGCGCCATGCCGCCGAACACGGGCTGATCCTGGTGACCCCGGATACCAGCCCCCGCGGTGCCGGCATCGAAGGCGCGGCCGACGACTGGGAGTTCGGCGAGGGCGCGGGTTTCTACCTCGACGCCACCGAGGCGCCCTGGTCGCGGCATTGGCGGATGGAATCCTGGGTGGGCGACGAACTGCGCGAACTGGTGCTCGGGCGCTTTGCCGCCCGCGCCGACCGGATCGGAATCTGCGGACATTCGATGGGGGGGCACGGGGCGCTCACCCTCGCCTTGCGCCATCCGGACCGGTACCGCACTGTGTCGGCTTTCGCACCGATCGCGGCGCCGGCCAGCTGTCCCTGGGGCGAGAAGGCGTTTGCCGGCTATCTGGGCCCCGACCGACAGGCCTGGCTTGCCCATGACGCCACCGAACTCATCGCCGGCGGTGGTCGCCTGCCCGAATTGCTGGTCGACCAGGGCCTGGCCGACAAGTTCCTCGCCGGGCAGCTCTCGATAGACCGCTTCGAGGCGACCTGCCGCGACGCCGGCCAGCCGCTGCGGCTGCGCCGGCATCCCGGCTACGACCATGGCTACTACTTCA
>CAYZBJ010000047.1:1438-5855 GCA_964476625.1 uncultured Burkholderiaceae bacterium
ACTTCATCGCCAGCTTCATCGCCGATCACCTCGCGCACCATGCAAGGGGCCTGATTTGAGCAGGCGCCTGCCATGAACCCGGACGCCGACACCGATGCCGATCCGGTGGGGGCGGCCCGGGATCGTCACTTCATGCGGATCGCGATCGACCAGGCCCACAACGCCTGGGCTCTCGGCGAGGTGCCCGTGGGTGCGGTGGTGGTGCGTGAGGGCAAGGTGCTCGCGACCGGCTTCAACCACCCGGTGGGCACCAGCGACCCGACTGCCCATGCCGAGATCCGGGCGCTGCGCGCCGCCGCCGAGCTGGTCGGCAACTATCGCCTGACCGAGTGCGATCTCTACGTCACCCTGGAGCCCTGCGCGATGTGCGCCGGGGCGATCCAGCATGCGCGAATCCGGCGGGTGGTGTTCGGTGCGCCCGACCCGAAGACCGGTGCGGCGGGCAGTGTGGTGGACCTGTTCGCCGAGCCGCGGCTCAACCACCATGCCACGGTGCAGGGCGGGGTCGAGGCCGATGCCTGTGGGACGCTGCTGCGGGAGTTCTTCGCCGAGCGGCGCCGCGAGCTGGCGGCGCAGCGAGCCCGGGATGAAGAGATGGCGCGGCTCGCCATCGACCCCCGGTTGCGCGGAATCGAGGTTCGTTTCGACGACGAGGATCCCGCCACGCCGGACTGACCGGCGCTGGCGGGGGACCTGCGCGGACCTACTCGATGCGGGCGGCCGCGCGAAGCTTCGCCTGCAGGTCCTGGACGCGCTTGCGCTCGAGTTGCTGGCGAATCTGCGGGGAAACCTCGGCCAGTGGCGGCGCGGCGGCGTCTCGCACGTCGTCGAGCCGGATCACGTGGAAGCCGAACTGCGTCTTGACCGGCGTTTCCGTGACCTTGCCCTTGTCGAGCGCGACCATGGCGTCGCCGAACTCCTTGACGAAGGTGTCGGGGGTATTCCAGTCGAGATCACCCCCGTTCTCGGCCGAGCCCGGGTCCTTCGACGCCTTGGCGAGGGCCTCGAAGGCTTCCCCGGCCTGGAGTTTCGTGATGATCGCCTTGGCCTCGTCCTCGGATTCGACCAGGATATGGCGGGCCTTGTACTCCTTGCCCGATTCCTGCTTGGCGAGCCGGTCGTATTCGGCGCGGACCTCGGCATCCGATACCGCGTTGGTGCTGACCTCGTCGTGCACCAGCGCCCGCATCAGGATATTGCGGCGCGCTTCATCGATCTGGCGCTTGACCTCGGCGCCGTTGCCGATGCCGCGGCGCTCGGCTTCCTGCACGAAGAGCTCCTGGGCGACCAGTTCGTCGCGAACCATCGAGCGCAACTCGGGGGTGTCGGGCCGGCCCTGCTGGGAGAGGGCCTGGATGAACTCGTCGACACGACTCGATGGAATCGGCTTGCCGTTGACCACTGCTGCGTTCTGCGCCAGGGCCGAAGTGGTGATCATGAAGGCGCCGGCGATGATCAACGCCGGACGGATGAACGGAATCATGTTGTAGCGTCCTAAGGTGGAGGTGGGAAGCCGGACGACACGCCGGGAACCTGGGGGTGCCAGGCTCAAGCGCCGTTCCCCGAGGGAGGTACGGGGGAATCGCCAGGCGCGCGGGCATCGATCGCCAGCGCATGGATCCGGTCGGGCATCCAGTCACGCAAGGCATCATACACAAGCCGATGGCGAGCCACGGTGCGAAGCCCTTCGAAGCGGGCGGACTCGACCCGGACGGTGAAATGGCCGGCGCCACCGGCAGCGCCGGCATGCCCGACGTGGCGATGGCTGTCGTCGATGACGTCGATTTCGCCATCCGGGAAGCTGCTTCGCAGCCGGTCGAGGATCTCGTCCCGGGACGGCTTCACTGGCTGGTTTCCTCGGCGTAGCGCCCGATCCAGAGGGCTTGCGCGATGATGAACAGCACCGTCAGGACAAGCGTGCCGAACAGCTTGAACTGCACCCAGAGGTCGGTGCTGAACGAGTAGGCGACCACGATGTTCAGGACGGCCATGCAGGCGAAGAAGGCCACCCAGACCCAGTTGAGGTTCGACCAGACCGGGTCGGGCAGGCGTACCTGCTTTTCCATCATGGAGCGGATCAGGTTCCGGCCCATGGCGTGGCGCGCCACCAGCAGGCCGACCGCGAACAGCGCGTAGACCACGGTCGGCTTCCACTTGATGAAGGTCTCGTCCCGGAAGAAGAGGGTCATGCCGCCGAACACCGCGATGATCAGCATCGTCGCCCATTGCATCGGCTCGACCCTGCGGCCGCGCAGCAATGTCCAGGCGATCTGGATCGCGCTGGCGGCGATCGCCACGGCGGTGGCGACGTAGATATCCCAGACTTCATAGGCGATGAAGAAGAGGATGATCGGGAAGAAATCGGCCAGCAGTTTCATGGAGGGGCGGCGCCATGGCCAGGCCAGGGCACGACTGGAAGGGACGAGTCCGATATACTACCGGGCTTTGGTTTAGCCAATGGAGCCCTTGATGGCCGATATCAACCGTAACCGTCGCAACACGATCGAACGTCGTTGCCTGCCCAAGTCCCTGAAACGCATGTTCAAGGGCTCGAGCCGCACGGTTTTCAAGATGCTCGAGAAAGTCAAGCGCTGAGAATTTCCGGTGTCGGGAATCCCGGCACCTAGCAATTCCGAGGCCCAGGCCCCGGCACCCGGCTCTTCCTGTCGAGGACGGGCAGGGTGCTCGGCAAGCCATGCCTCGAAAGCGGTGCACCGATCCGGCCCGCCTTCCTGTCCATATCCTCGATTGCCTGCCGCGACCTGGCGCGCGGCGGCTGGATTCGTTCGCACTCCTGCGCACCTCGGCTACAGTCTCCGGCCGTTCCCGAGCCCGTTCGAGCCCGGCGCTCCGGAGCCCGCCGACCCCTTGGCAGTTCCTTGGCGGCCCCTTGGCGGCGCGGCCACCTTCCCGTCTTGCGCTACGGGGCAAATCGACCGACGATCATCCATGGCGTGGCTTCGCACCGGGAGAAGCCCGCCCGCCCACCGCGATTGCCCGTCTTGACGCGCGGCTTCGTGGCGTTACTATCGCCGGGCCCCGGGGACTCGAACCATCGATGCCCGACGGGGGATGGCCGGGATGCCCCGAAGCTCGATACAAGGAGACTATTCAATGCAAGCCCTGATGATGGACATGCCGCTGCTGATCTCGTCGATCCTGCAGCATGCGGCGCGCCATTTCGGTGACGTCGAGATCGTGTCGCGTCGCACCGAAGGCGACATCCATCGGACCGACTACCGCACGCTCGAGCGTCGGGCGCGTCGGCTCGCCGATGCGTTGCAAAAGCGCGGCGCCCAGGCCGGCGACCGCATCGGCACCCTGGCATGGAACAACTACCGTCACATGGAGGTGTACTACGCCGCCGGCGGCATGGGCGGGGTGGTGCACACGATCAATCCGCGTCTGCATCCCGAGCAGATCGCCTGGATCGTCAACCATGCGGGCGATACCTTCCTCTCCTTCGACCTGACCTTCCTGCCCATCGTCGAGGCAATCGCCGCGCATTGCCCGAACGTCAAGGCCTGGATCCCGATGGTCGATCGCGACCGCCAGCCGGCGTCGGACAAGATCCCGAACCTGCTCAACTACGAGGAACTGCTCGAATCCGGCAGCGAGGACTACCGCTGGCCCGCGCTCGACGAGCGTTCCGCGGTCGGGCTGTGCTACACCTCCGGCACCACCGGCAACCCGAAGGGCGCCCTGTACAGCCATCGCTCCTCGGTGCTGCACGCCTATGCCGCGGCCTTGCCCGACGCGATGGGCGCTTCGGCCCGCGATACGATTCTGCCGGTCGTGCCGATGTTCCACGTCAACGCCTGGGGTATCCCCTACGTCGCACCGCTGGTCGGCGCCAAGCTGGTGTTCCCGGGCCCGGCGCTCGATGGAAAATCGCTCTACGAACTGTTCGAGGCCGAGAAAGTCACCTATTCGGCCGGGGTGCCCACGGTCTGGCTCGGGTTGTTGCAGCACGTCCGCGACAACAAGCTGCGTTTCAGCACCTTCGCGCGCACCGTCATCGGCGGCTCGGCCTGCCCGCCAGCCATGATCCGCGCCTTCCAGGACGACTACGGCGTCGACGTGATCCACGCCTGGGGCATGACCGAGCTCTCGCCGCTGGGCACGCTGTGCCGGCTGCAGGGCAAGCACCTGGAGCTGCCGAAGGAGCAGCAGGAGCGAATCCTCGAGAAGCAGGGTCATGTCATCTTCGGGATCGACCTGAAGATCGCCGACGACCAGAACCACGAGATCGCCTGGGACGGCAAGACCTACGGCAACCTGCTTGCCCGTGGACCGTGGGTCGTCAAGGAGTATTTCCGGGGCGAGGGCGGCGACCCGCTGGTCTACGACGAGGACGGCGAGGGTTGGTTCCCGACCGGGGACGTCGCGACCATCGACGCCGACGGCTACATGCACA
>CAYZBJ010000047.1:5865-31163 GCA_964476625.1 uncultured Burkholderiaceae bacterium
GATCACCGACCGCTCCAAGGACGTCATCAAGTCCGGCGGTGAATGGATCAGCACGATCGACCTCGAGAACCTCGCGATCGCCCATCCCGCGGTCGCCAATGCCGCCGTGATCGGGGTCCCGCATCCCAAGTGGGACGAGCGCCCCCTCCTGGTGGTGGTGCGGCGGCCCGGGGCCGAGGTCAGTCGCGAGGAGCTGCTCGCCTTCTACGAGGGCAAGATCGCCAAGTGGTGGACTCCCGACGATGTCCAGTTCGTCGAGGCGATTCCACTCGGGGCCACGGGCAAGATCCTGAAGACGAAGCTGCGCGAGCAGTTCGCCGATTACCGGCTGCCCGGCGCCTGAACACGCTGCCTGGCCCCGGAAAAGGGGTCGGGCAGGCATCGACCTGCGGATGTCACTCATCACCCTTGGGCAGGGCCGTTGGTTGACGTTATGATCTTGCGTCCGGGCCGAGAGGCGGATTTGCATCGCCACCATGCCTGGCCCGATCAAAATCGAGAGGAGACATTTTCATGCGCAAAAGTCGCATTGCCCCACTGGTGTTCGTACTGGCTTCGGCGTTTGCAGCCTCGGCCGCCTCGGCCGAAACGGTCAAGATCGGCTGGATCGATCCCCTGACCGGATTCATGGCGCCGGTCGGCCAGAACCAGATCCGCAGCTGGCAGTACATCGCCGAGCTGGCTAGCAAGGAACAGTGGGCCGGCAAGGATGTCAGCTTCGAGATGGTGCCCTTCGACGGCAAGCTGAGCACCCAGGAGAGCCTCACGGCCCTGAAATCGGCGATCGACCAGGGCCTGCGCTACATCGTCCAGGGCAACGGCTCGAGCGTGGCGGTCGCCCTCGCGGATGCGGTGACCAAGCACAACGCCCGCAACCCCGGCAAGGAGGTGGTGTACCTCAACTATGCCGCGGTCGACCCGGTGCTGACCAACGAGCGCTGCAGCTTCTGGCATTTCCGCATCGACATCAACGCCGACATGAAGATGGAGGCGCTGACCGCCTACATGGCCAAGGATCCGTCGATCAAGAAGGTGTACCTGATCAACCAGGACTATTCCTTCGGCCATGCGGTCGAGACGGCTGCCGAGGAATACCTCAAGCGCAAGCGGCCGGACGTCCAGGTCGTCGGCAAGGACCGCCATCCGCTGGCCAAGGTGCGTGACTTCTCGCCCTACATCAGCAAGATCAAGGCGGCGGGCGCCGACACCATCATCACCGGCAACTGGGGTTCCGACCTCGCCCTGATGATCAAGGCCGCCAAGGATGCCGGCCTGGAGGCGAACTTCTATACCTACTACGCCGGCACCACCGGTGTGCCGACCGCCATGGGCGACGCCGGCGCCGACCGGGTGAACATCGTCGCCAACTGGATCCCCAACGACCCGAACACCACCGGTGGCGAGATCGTCGAGGGCTTCGCCAAGAAATTCGACGACGACTACTACACCGCCCAGACCCACGCCGGCATCAAGATGCTCGCCGAAGGAATCAAGAAGGCGGGCTCGACCGATCCGGTCAAGGTCGCCTTCGCGATGGAAGGGCTGAAGTTCACGTCCCTCAACGGCGAACTCGAGATGCGCGCTTCGGACCACCAGATGCAGCAACCGGTGTTCATCGGCGTCTGGTCGAAGGTCGACGGCAAGGAGGTCAAGTACGGCCAGGAGAAAACCGGCTATGGCTGGAAGTCGGTTTCCCGGCTCGACAGCTACGTCGCTGCCCAGCCGACTTCCTGCCAGATGAAGCGTCCCGACAAGCCCTGACGGTCGTGGCGCCGGCCACGGCGCGGCACACCCCGCCCCGGCTGACCGGGGCGGCAGGGGGTGTCATGCCGGGGCCAGCGCCATGATCGGACGGTACGCCGCCCCGAACCTCCTCGGACACGGCCTTCTTCCGCCCGGCTTTCCATCGTGGAATTCTTCCTGATTTCATTGCTGAACGGCATCAGCTACGGGCTGCTGTTGTTCATGCTCGCCTCGGGCCTGACGCTGATCTTCAGCATGATGGGCGTGCTGAACTTCGCCCATGCGTCCTTCTACATGCTGGGCGCCTATTTCGCCTACCAGCTCATGACCTGGCTCGATGCGGCGCTGCCCGGGGCCGGTTTCTGGATCGCGCTGGTCCTCGCGCCGCTGCTGGTCGGCCTGATCGGCGCGGTGGTCGAGCGCTACGGCTTGCGGCGCGTCCATCGCTGGGGCCATGTGCCCGAGCTGCTGTTCACCTTCGGCCTGACCTACATCATCGTCGAGATCGTGCAGATCATCTGGGGCCGTTCCACCGTTCCGTACGCGGTGCCCAGGGCGCTCGAGGGTTCGCTCTTTACCCTGTTCACCACCCATTTCCCGGTCTATCGGGCGTTCATGATGGGGGTGGCGATCTTCATGCTCCTCGCCATCTGGCTGATGCTCACCCGCACCCGGATCGGGCTGGTCATCCAGGCGGCGCTCACGCATCCGGACGCGGTCGAGTCCCTCGGCCACAATGTCCCGCGCGTCTTCATGCTGACATTCGGGGGGGGCTGCGCGCTGGCCGGCCTGGCTGGCGTCATCGGGGGCAATGCCTATGTGACCGAACCCTCGATGGGCGCGCAGCTGGGCACCATCCTGTTCGTGGTGGTGGTCGTCGGTGGCATGGGCTCGCTCGCCGGCGCCTTCGTGGCTTCGCTCCTGATCGGCATCCTGCAGACCTTTGCGATCGGCCTCGACTGGTCGGGGATCGACCTGCTGTCGCTGGTCGGGCTGCAGGTCGACAGTTCGACCTTCGGCTATTCGGTCTGGTCGCTGACCTTGCCGCAGGTTGCCCTGATGCTGCCCTACCTGTTGCTGGTTCTGATGCTGATCGTGCGCCCGCGCGGCCTCATGGGCACCCGGGAAAACTGAGATGAGTCGAGTCGAATTCCGTCCCATCGACCTCGGCGTGTACATCGCCTGGGTGATTACCGCGATCCTGTTCCTCGTCATGCCGCTGGTCTTTGGCAGCGGCTTCGCGATCTCGCTGCTGTCGCAGATGGGCATCATGATCGTGTTCGCCTTGTCCTATAACGTGATCTTCGGCCAGGGCGGCATGCTGTCGTTCGGGCATGCGGTCTATTCGGGACTGGGCGCCTTCTTCGCCATCCATGCCCTCAACTGGATCGGCGATGGCCGGCTGGCGCTGCCCGTGGTCCTGATCCCGCTCGTCGGCGGCATCTTCGGCGCCCTCTGCGGCATCGTGTTCGGCTATGTCACGACCAAGAAGGCCGGCGTTCCGTTCGCGATGATCACCCTGGGCATCGGCGAGATGGTCCACGCCGGGGCGTTGATGTTCCCCGATTTCTTCGGTGGGGAGGCGGGCATCACCACCGACCGGATGGTGGGCACGCCTTTCCTCGGGTTTTCACTGGGCCCGGCGATCCAGGTCTACTACCTGATCGCCGCCTGGTGCTTCGCCTCGATGATCGCGATGTACGCGTTCTCGCAGACGCCCCTGGGGCGCATCTCCAACGCGGTGCGCGACAATCCCGAGCGGGCCGAATTCATCGGCTACAACACCCAGCGGGTACGTTTCTTCGTGCTCGTGGTATCGAGCTTCTTCGCCGGAATCTCCGGCGGGCTCGCGGCGATCAACTTCGAGATCGTCAATGCCGAGCAAGTGTCGGCGATCCCGAGCGGCGCGGTCCTGGTGGCGACCTTCATCGGCGGCGCGATGTTCTTCTTCGGGCCCGTCATCGGCTCGGTCATCTTCATCCTGTTCGCCGTCGCGCTGTCGGAGTACACCCCGGCATGGCAGTTCTACCTCGGCATCTTCTTCGTGCTGATGGTCATGTATGCGCCCGGCGGCGTCACCTCGATCCTGCTGCTCAACCTGCGGGTCGCCAAGGAAGGCCTGTTCCGTGCATTGCGCAAACCCTATCTCAAGCTCCTGGCGGGCAGCGCAGTGCTGCTCGCCGGCGTGGTGATGCTGGTCGAGATGGCCTACGGCCTCACGCTCTCGCTCGGCGTCGGCAGCCTGGTCAAGCTCTTCGGAATCGAATTCGATGCCGCCGCGCCGATGCCCTGGGTCACGGTCGTGCTCCTGCTGGTGGTGGGCGGCTGGCTGTTCGCGCGGGTGCGTCGGCACTTCATGCAGGCCTGGGACAGCGTCAACCAGCAGATCGAGGCCCGGGCGAAGCAGGCCGGCGCAGGAGGCGGGCGATGAACGCGCTCGAACTCGCTGCCGTCCACAAGAATTTCGGCAAGACAGAGATCATCCGGGGCGTCGACCTGGCGATTCCGAGCGGTGAGCGCCACGCGATCATCGGACCGAACGGGGCCGGCAAGTCCACCCTGTTCAACCTGATCTCGGGCCGATTCCCGCTCACCAGCGGCAGCATCCGGCTGCATGGGGAGGAAGTCAGCGGCCGCAAGCCTTTCGAGATCAACCGGATGGGGCTCTCGAGAAGCTTCCAGATCACCAATATCTTTCCCCGGCTGTCGGTGTTCGAGAACGTGCGTTGCGCCACCTTGTATTCCCTCGGCTATCGCTATGCGTTCTGGCGCCGCCTGTCCCGGCTGCGCGATGCGCGCGAGCTTGCCGACGAGATCGTCGATCGCATCGGCCTGAGCTCGCGGCGCAACACCCAGGCCGGCACGCTCACCTACGCGGAGCAGCGCGCCCTCGAGATCGGCGTCACCCTGGCGACCGGCGCCGACGTGATCCTCCTCGACGAGCCGACCGCCGGCATGAGCCGCTCCGAGACCGAGAGGATGGTCGAACTCATCCGCCGGGTCAGCGAGGGCAAGACCCTGGTGATGGTCGAGCACGACATGAGCGTGGTATTCGGCCTGGCCGACAAGATCAGCGTGCTGGTCTATGGCCAGGTGATCGCGACGGACGTCCCGGAGCGGATCCGCAGCAACGCGGCGGTGCAGGAGGCCTACCTCGGCACCTCGCCGACGGCATCCTGAGCAGACCATGGCAGAAGCGATTCTTTCGATCCGCGACCTCCACGCCTACTATGGCAAGAGCCATGTCCTGCACGGCGTCGACCTCGATGTCCGGGAGGGAGAGATCGTCAGCCTGCTCGGACGCAACGGCGTCGGGCGTTCGACGACGGTCAAGGCGGCCATGGGCATGGTGGTTGCCGAGGGCTCGGTCAAGTTCCGGGGCCAGGAGCTGCTCGGGCGCAAGCCCTACGAGATCGCCCATATCGGGCTCGGCTATGTGCCCGAGAGCCGTGACATCTTCCCGACCCTGACGGTGGAGCAGAATCTCCTGCTCGGCATGAAGGGATCGAAGGCGGGGCGCTGGAGCTTCGACGACATGTACGAGATGTTCCCCCGGCTCGAGGAGCGGCGCCATACCGCCGCGGGGGTGCTTTCCGGCGGCGAGCAGCAAATGTTGACCTTGTGTCGTACCCTTATGGGTGATCCCGCGCTGATCATGATCGATGAGCCGACCGAAGGGCTGGCGCCGAAGATCGTGGAGCTCGTTGCCGAATACCTGCAGACGCTCAAGGAGCGTGGCATCTCGGTATTGCTGGTCGAGCAGAAGCTCGCGATCGCGCTGGACATCGCCCAGCGCGTGTACGTGATGGGCCATGGCCAGATCGTCTTCGAAGGCACGCCGGACGAACTGCGGGCCAACACCTCGATTCGCAAGGAGTGGCTCGAGGTCTGAGCCCGCCCTTGCGCGGCCGCCCTGGCCGCGCCTTGCCCGAATCGGACTCCTCCTGACGGAGCACCTTGACATGACTACTGCACGCTATTTCCAGCACGGCGATATCGTCGTGATCACCATGGACAGCCCACCGGTCAACGGGCTCGGTGCCGGCCTGCGCCGGGCGATCATCGATGGCCTCACCCGGGCGGCACGGGACTCCACGGTCAGGGCGATCGTGCTCACCGGGGCTGGTCGCGGTTTCTCGGGCGGCGCCGACATCCGGGAGTTCAATACCCCGGCGGCGTTCGCCGAACCGAACCTGCACACCCTCATCCGGGAGATCGAGGCCTCGCGGATCCCCGTGATCGCGGCGATCCACGGCATCGCGATGGGCGGTGGGCTCGAACTCGCGCTGGCCTGCCACTACCGGGTGGCTTCGCCAGGGGCGCAGATCGCGCTGCCGGAGGTCAAGCTGGGCCTGCTGCCGGGCGCCGGCGGCACCCAGCGCCTGCCCCGGGTGGTGCCGCTCGAGATGGCGCTGAACATGATCGTCAGCGGCAATCCGGTGGATTCCTCCCGCTTCGCCGATACCCGCCTGTTCGACGCGATGATCGAGGGAGAACTGGTCGAGGGCGCCATCGCCTTCGCCCGCAAGGTCGCGGGCGAGGGCAAGCTGCCGCGGGTGCGCGACCTGAAGGTCGACTACGACAACGCCGACGGCTACCTGCAGTTCGCCCGCAACACGGTGGCGGCGGTGGCGAAGAACTATCCGGCGCCCCTGCGCTGCATCGAGGCGGTGGCCGCCGCGGTCGACAAGCCCTTCGAGGAAGGACTGGCGGTCGAGCGGGCCGGTTTCCTCGCGCTCGTCCAGACACCCGAGTCCCGGGCGCTGCGCCATGCCTTCTTCGCCGAGCGCGCGGCCAGCCGGATCCCGGACGTGCCCGAGGACACCCCGGTGCGACCGGTGGCCGAAGTCGCGGTCATCGGGGCCGGCACCATGGGCGGCGGCATCGCGATGAATTTCGTCAATGCCGGCATCCCGGTACGGTTGCTCGAGGTCAAGCAGGAGGTTCTCGACCGAGGCCTGGCGACGATTCGCCGCAACTACGAGAACAGCGCGAAGAAGGGACGCATCCCGGCCGCCGACGTCGACAGGCTCATGGCGATGATCCGCCCGACCCTGAGCTACGAGGACATCAAGGACGTCGACCTCGTCGTGGAGGCGGTGTTCGAGGACATGGACGTCAAGCGAACGGTCTTCCAGACCCTCGACAAGCTCATGAAGAAGGGCGCGATCCTCGCGACCAATACGTCGACCCTCGACGTCGACCGGATCGCCGGGTTCACCCGCCGGCCCGAGGACGTCATCGGCATGCATTTCTTCTCCCCGGCGAACGTCATGAAGCTGCTCGAGATCGTGCGCGGCGAGAAGACCGCCAAGGACGTGCTGGCCACGGTCATGAAGCTCTCGAAGACGATCCGCAAGACCGGCGTGGTCTCGGGGGTGTGCGACGGCTTCATCGGCAACCGCATGATCGAGCAGTATTCGCGGCAGGCGACCTTCATGCTCGACGAGGGCGCGAGCCCGGCCCAGGTCGACCGGGCGATCGAGAAATTCGGTTTCGCGATGGGCCCGTTCCGGATGTCCGACCTCGCCGGCAACGACGTCAGCTGGTATATCCGCAAGCGGCGTTATGTCGAGAAACCCGACTACAAGTACTCGGCGATTCCCGACAAGCTCTGCGAACTCGGCCGCTTCGGCCAGAAGACCGGCGCGGGCTGGTACCGCTACGATGCGGGCAGCCGCAAGGCCGTGCCGGACCCGGTGGTCGAGGAACTCATCGTCGCGCATCGCGAGGAGCTCGGCATCACCCCGCGCAAGATCAGCGATGAGGAGATCGTTCAGCGGCTGGTCTTCGCGCTGGTCAACGAGGGCGCGCACATCCTCGAGGAAGGCATCGCGATGCGGGCCTCCGACATCGACCTGATCTACCTGAGCGGCTATGGCTTCCCGTTGCATAGGGGCGGGCCGATGCTGTATGCGGACCAGGTCGGCCTCTACAATGTCGTGAGGGCGATGGCAGGCTTCGCGGCCAATCCCCATGGCGACCCCGGCTTCTGGGCGCCGGCGCCCCTGCTGGCGAAGCTCGCCGAGCAGGACAAGGGTTTCAACGACTGAACGAGCCGCCGGCACGAACCGGCCGGCCCCGACTGGAGCAATTGCCATGCGTGAAGCAGTGATCGTCTCGACCGCGCGTACCGGCCTGGCCAAGAGCTGGCGAGGAGCGCTGAACATGACCCATGGCGCGACGATGGGCGGCCATGTGGTGCGGGCCGCGATCGAGCGCGCCGGTATCGATCCGGGCGAAGTCGAGGACGTGCTGATGGGCTGCGCGACGCCGGAAGGCGCGACCGGCGGCAACATTGCCCGGCAGATCGCCCTGGCGGCGGGCTGCCCGGTCAGCGTGTCGGGCGTGACCATCAACCGCTTCTGCTCCTCGGGGCTGCAGACCATCGCGATGGCCGCGCAGCGCGTCATCGCGGGCGAGGGCGATGTCTTCGTCGCCGGCGGGGTCGAGTCGATCTCCTGCGTCCAGAACGAGGCCAACCGGCACATGGCCGAGGACCCCGGGCTGCTGCGCACCAAGCCCGAGGTCTACTGGAGCATGCTGCAGACCGCCGAGCAGGTCGCCAGCCGCTACGGCATCGGCCGCGGGCAGATGGACGAGTACGGCGCCCGCAGCCAGCAGCGCGCCTGCGCGGCGGCCGAGGCCGGTCGCTTCACCGACGAGATCGTGCCGATCACGGTGCGCGCGGCCGTTGCCGATCCGCGCACGGCCCAGATGATCACCCGCGAGGTGACCCTGGCCGACGACGAAGGCCGCCGGCCGGGCACCACCGTCGAGTCGATCAGCGGGATCCGCCCGGCGCTGCCCGGTGGCACCATTGCCGCGGGCAACGCCAGCCAGTTCTCGGACGGCGCGGGCGCGGTCGTGGTGATGGAAGCGAAGCTCGCCGAGAAGCGTGGCCTGAAGCCGCTCGGGGCCTTCCGCGGCTTCGCGGTGGCCGGCTGCGAGCCCGACGAAATGGGGATCGGGCCGGTCTATGCGGTGCCCAAGCTGCTCGAGCGGGCCGGCCGCAAGGTCGCCGACATCGACCTCTGGGAACTCAACGAAGCCTTTGCGGTCCAGGTGATCTACTGCCGGGACAAGCTCGGCATTCCCGACGATCGGCTCAACGTCGATGGCGGGGCGATCGCGGTCGGCCATCCCTACGGCGTCAGTGGCCAGCGCCTGACCGGCCATGCCCTGATCGAAGGCCATCGTCGTGGCGCGAAGCTCGCGGTGGTCACCATGTGCATCGGCGGCGGCATGGGGGCGGCGGGCCTGTTCGAGATCTTCTGAACCATGGCGGTGAACGACAAGGGATTTCCCTTTGACATTCCCTTCCTCGACTGGATCGATTGCCGCATGCACGATGCGGAGATCGGCCATTCCAGCTTTTCCCTGGAGATGCGGCCGCACCATCGGAACTCCTACGGGATGGCCCATGGCGGGCTGGTCCTGACGATGCTCGACATCTCGCTGGCGATGGCGGCCCGTTCGCTGGAGGTACCCAACCGCGGCCCCGACATGTCGGGCATGCTGACCATCGAGCTGAAGACGAGTTTCATGAGGCCCGCCTACGGCGAGATGATCCGCGCCGAGGGCCATTGCATCCACCGGACCCGCACGCTCGCATTCTGCGAAGGCGAGGTCTACGACGGCGAAGGGCAGCTGGCCGCAAGGGCGAGCGGCACCTTCAAGTATCCGAGTTTGCGAAAGGACGAGAAATGAGCGACATGAACAAGCAATGGCTGCTGGCCTCGCGGCCCAAAGGTCCTCCCACCGAAGCCAACTTCAGGCTGGTGGAAACGCCGGTGCAGGAGCCTGGCGACGGCCAGGTGCTGGTCAGGCACCACTACATGTCGCTCGATCCGTACATGCGCGGGCGCATGGACGACGCGAAGTCGTACGCCGTCGCGCAGGCGCTCGATGCGGTCATGGGAGGCGGTACGGTCGGCGAGGTCGTCGCATCGCGCAATGCCGGGTTCGCCGTCGGCGAGATGGTCGTGGGCGCCGGTGGCTGGCAGCAGTATTCACTGTCGGACGGCCGGGACCTGCGCAAGATCGACACCAGCCGGGTGCCGGCGTCGGCCTGGCTGGGTTCGGTCGGCATGCCGGGGGTCACCGCCTGGCACGGCCTGAACCGGATCATCGAGCCGAAGGAGGGCGAGACGATCGTGGTGTCGGCGGCGACCGGTGCGGTCGGCTCGGTCGTCGGCCAGCTCGCCAAGCGCAAGGGCTGCCGGGTGGTCGGCATCGCGGGGGGCGCCGAGAAATGCCGCATCGTGACCGAGGAATACGGCTTCGACGCCTGCGTGGACTACAAGGCCGGACGCCTGCATGAGGACCTGAAGGCGGCGACGCCCAAGGGCATCGACGGCAACTTCGAGAACGTCGGTGGCGAGGTCTTCGATGCGATCCTCGCGCGCATGAACGCCTTCGGGCGCATCGCCGTCTGTGGCCTGATCTCGGGCTATTCCGGTGAGGCGATCCCGCTGCGCAATGTCCGCTCGATCCTGGTCAACCGCTTGCTGGTGCGCGGCTTCATCGTGTCGGACGACATGAGCTCCTGGCCGCCGGCGCTCGAGGAACTCGCCGAGCTGGTCGGCAGCGGCCAGCTCAAGTACCGCGAAACCGTGGCCGAGGGCATCGAATCGGCGCCGGCGGCGTTCATCGGCCTGCTGGGCGGGCGTAACATCGGCAAGCAGGTGGTCCGGTTGGCCTGAAGGAGACGAATCATGAACGCACCCCAGAAAACGGTCCGCTCGCAGGTCAGTGCCGAGGAGTGGCAGCTACGCTGCGACCTCGCCGCCTGCTACCGGCTGGTGGCGATGTACGGCTGGGACGACCTGGTCTTCACGCATCTCTCGGCCCGCCTGCCGGGGCCGGAGCATCATTTCCTGATCAATCCCTACGGCATGATGTTCGAGGAGATCACCGCGAGCAGCCTGGTCAAGGTCGACATGGAGTGCCGCCCGCTGCTGCCGACGCCTTACCCGGTGAACCCGGCCGGCTTCGTGATCCACAGCGCGATCCATCTCGGGCGCGAGGACGTCGTCTGCGTCATGCACACCCATACGCCGGCGGGCGTCGCGGTGTCCGCGCAGCAGGAAGGCCTGTTGCCGATCTCCCAGCAGGCTACCGTCGCGCTGGCATCGCTCGCCTACCACGACTACGAAGGCATCGCGGTGCGCGATGACGAGAAGGCCCGCCTACAGGCCGATCTCGGCAATGCCAGTGCGATGATCCTGCGCAACCATGGCCTGCTCACGGTCGGCGCGTCGGTCGCCGATGCCTTCCTCGTCATGTTCACCCTCGAGCGCGCCTGCCAGGTGCAGGTCCTCGCCCAGTCGGGCGGCGCAGCGCTCACGCCGGTGGACCCACGGGTTCTCGCCGGGGTGCGCGACGCCATCCGCATCGTCGGCGCCGGCAAGATGGGCGGCGAGATCGCCTGGCCGGCGCTGCTGCGCAAGCTCGACCGGGTCAATCCCGGCTACGCCGACTGAGGCTCCCGTGAAGATCGACGCTGGCCATGTGGCGGTCATCACCGGGGCGGCCAGCGGCTTCGGCCGGGAGTTTGCGCGGCTCGGGGCCGCCCGTGGCCTCAGGCTGGTGCTGGCCGACATCGATGCCGCCGGCCTGGCCGCCGTGGTCGACGAGTTGTCGAGCGCCGGGGCCGATGTGATCGGCGAGCGCACCGACGTCAGTCGCGCCGAGGATGTCGAGCGGCTCGCCGAGACGGCCTTTGCTCGCCACGGCCAGGTGAACCTGCTCTTCAACAACGCCGGCGTCGCCACCGGCGGGCTCGTCTGGGAGCACGGCCTGAAGGACTGGGAGTGGCTGCTCGGGGTCAACGTCTGGAGCGTCATCCACGGGATCCGTTCCTTCGTGCCGAGGATGCTCGCCCAGGACGGCCCTGGCCACGTCGTGAGCACGGCCTCGGTGGCCGGGCTGCTGTCGCCGCCGCTGATGGGCGTCTACAACGTCAGCAAGCATGCGGTGGTCGCCCTGGCCGAATCGCTCTACCAGGACATGCGCGGACTCGATCGCCGACTCGGCGTCAGCGTCCTGTGCCCGGCCTTCGTGCCGACCGGGATCAACGATTCGGGTCGCAATCGACCCACCGAACTCGATGACGGCGCCGAGCCGACCGAGTCGATGAAGGCGCTCAAGGCGACGCTCGACCATGCGGTGCGGTCGGGACGGATCAGTGCGGACGATGTCGCCCGGCTCACCTTCGAGGCGATCGAGGAAGATCGCTTCTACATCGTCACCCATCCGCGGATCATGCCTTCGATCCAGCTGCGTGGCGACGACATCGCGCAGCTGCGCAATCCCAGCGATCCGTACGCTTACAAGCCGGAGGCGGGCCGCCATGGCTGACAACATTGCGCCGGAGATCCGAACCGGCAACCATGCCGACCTGGGCGACGGCATCCGCCTGCACTATGCGAGCGCCGGGCGCCAGGGCGCGCCGCTGATGCTCTTCATGCATGGTTTTCCCGAGTTCTGGTACGCCTGGAAGGACCTGCTGCCGCACTACGGCCAGCGACATTTCGCGGTTGCCCCCGACCTGCGGGGCTACAACCTGTCGTCCCGGCCCGCCGAGCCGGAAGCGTACAAGATCGGTCGCCTGATCGAGGACATCGACCGGCTCATCAAGGCGCTCGGCTACCAGGATGCCATCGTCGTCGCCCACGACTGGGGTGGGGCGCTCGCCTGGTCGGTCGCGATCAGCCGCCCGCAGCTGATCAGCCGGCTGGTGATGATGAACGCGCCGCATCCGATCCCCTTCGCGCGGGCGCTCGCGACCGATCCGGCCCAGCAGGCCGCCAGCCAGTACATGAACTGGTTGCGCCGTCCGGGTTCGGAGGATGTGCTCGCGGCCGACGACTTCGCCCTGATGCAGAAGTTCCTGCGCGGCTTCTCCGAGGCGGCCTGGCTCGATGGCCCGACCCTGGCGGCCTACAAGGAAGCCTGGGGGCAGCCCGGCGCGATCCGCGGTGGCGTCAACTGGTACCGGGCCTCGCCGATGTATCCGGCCACCGATACCGATCCGGGCGCTACCCGGCTCGAACTGCGCGAGGAGGACTTCATCGTCCCGATGCCGACCCTGCTGATCTGGGGCGAACAGGACCAGGCCCTGCTGCCGGTCCTGCTCGATGGCATCGAGCGGGTGGTGCCGCGATTGCGCATCGTCCGGATTCCCGATGCCACCCACTGGCTGGTGCACGAGAAGCCCGGGCTGATCCGAGCGGCGATCGACGACTTCATCGGTAATGGCCCTTGATCCCAAGATCGCGCAGCTGATCGAGTGGACCCGGCGCGCGGCGCGCGGCACCTATGCGCAGATGAGCCCGCAGGCGGCGCGCGAGCACTACGCGCGCGCCGTCCTGACCCTGGATGTCGCCCCGATCCCGATGGCCGAAGTCCATGACCATCGCATCGAGCTCGGCGAGCGCAACATCGGTATCCGCCAGTACGCGCCACGGCCCCTGTCCTGGACCGACCCCTTGCCGGGATTGCTCTACTTCCATGGCGGCGGATTCACGATCGGGTCGATCCAGACGCACGACCGGGTCTGCCGTGCGTTGGCGGCGGGCGCCGGCTGCCAGGTGCTGTCGGTCGACTACCGGCTGGCGCCCGAGCATCGGTTTCCATCGGCCCATGACGACGCTTTCGACAGCCTGCACTGGATCCGCAGCGAGGCCGCTTCGCTCGGGCTCGATGCGTCGCGGCTGGCGGTGGGGGGCGACAGCGCCGGTGGCACCCTTGCGGCGGCGACCGCGCTGCATGCCCGCGACCGCGGCATCGAGCTCGCGCTGCAATTGCTCATCTACCCGGGCGCCAGCGCCCACCAGGACAGCGAATCACACCGGCGGCTCGCCAACGGCTACCTGCTCGACGCCGAAGTGATCCAGTGGTTCTTCGGCAACTACCTGCGCGATGAAACCGACCGCCTCGACTGGCGCTTCGCGCCGCTGCTGGCGAGCCTGGAGGGCGTCGCACCCGCCTGGATCGCGGTGGCACAGTACGACCCCTTGCACGATGAAGGGGTCGAGTTCGCCCGGCGGCTCGAGGCGGCCGGCGTCGAGGTCGAGCTGGTCGACTACCCGGGGATGATCCACGCCTTTTTCCAGCATGGCGGCTACGTTGCGACGGCCCGCCGCGCGCATGCCGAAGCGAGCGCCGCGCTCGCCCGGGCGCTCGGGACCCGGCCCGTCGGCTGATGCCCCTGGGCCCGGCGGCCGTCACCACCTTCTGCTAAGGTCGTATTTTTCGCGCTGTTGCAGGAGCCGCCATGCCCGATCGTACCCGCCACCTCCATGCCGAACCCGCCGCCGCGGGGGGCTGTTCACGCCGCCTCGTGCTGGGCCTGGGCTGCGCCTCGCTCGCCCTGGTCGCGCTGCCGGCCTGGGCGGCGGGCGTCGGCCAGGCCGATGCGCTGGCGGCGGTGCGCGGCGCCCTCGAGAAGGGGGCCGATGCGGCGGTTTCGCAGCTCGGCGCCGCCGGCGGCTTCGCCAACGATCCGAAGTGGCGCATTCCCCTGCCGGGCGCGCTCGAGAAGAGCGAGAAGCTGTTGCGTTTTGCCGGCCAGGGCGAAGCGCTCGATGCCCTCGAGGCAAGCATGAATACCGCCGCCGAACAGGCGGTATCGCGGGCGAAACCGCTGCTTTCGGCGGCGATCCGCGACATGAAGGTATCCGATGCCCAGCGCATCCTCACCGGTGGCGACGACTCGGTGACCGGGTACTTCCGCGAGAAGACCGAGACCGCCCTCGGCGAGGAGTTCAGGCCGGTCGTGAGCAGCCAGCTCCAGTCGCTGGGTGTTGCGAAGCAGTACGACGCGATCGCCGGGCGCGGCGCGAAGTTCGGCCTGGTCAAGGAAGACGCCGCATCACTCGACGGCTACGTCAGCGGCAAGGCGATCGACGCGGTCTACGCCATGATCGCCGAGAAGGAGCGCGCGATTCGCGCCGACCCGATCTCCGCGGGCAGCGACGTCCTCAAGCGAGTATTCGGCGCGATCCGCTGATCCGGGTGCGCATTCGACCGCGTGACCCTCAACCGGCCCGGATGTCGAAACGCTCGTCGCGTTCGCGGTAGCCGGCCGCGGGCGCTCCGGGCGTGATCCAGGAGCGCTCGGTGAAGCGGATACGGCCGTCGCTCCTCGCCTCGACGAGGGTCGATGCGCGGGTGCCATAGCCACCGAAGACGTCGCTGCCGCCACCGCCGTTCGGTGCGATGAAGGCGGTGGACAGGTAGCGCTCGCGGGCAATGCCCACTCCCGAATCGGGCAGGAGATTCTCGGGCGGGATGTCGCGATCGAGCAGGGCGTCGAACAGGCGCTCATCGGGCGCGAGATCGGGCGCATCCCGTTCCAGGCTCTCGACGAGCCGCGCCTTGAGGCGCTCGACCTTCGGCCAGGGGGTGTCGAGACGGTCGTTCGAGATGCCGTAGATGCCCGGCGGGAGTTCGCGCGCCTGGCCGACGTCGTTGACGTACCAGGCGGCGGGTGTCGGTCCGAGCTCGACGAGGACCAGGTTGAAGCCGCCGTAGTCGGCGCATTGCCGGGCGATGCGCTGCGCATAGTCGGCGATCGGTTCGTCCGCGCGCACGAAATCGGCGACCAGGGTGCCACGCGAACGCGGCGCCTTGGCCGGCAGGCCGTTGCGATGATTGGTGATCGCCGCGATGCGTCCGCGCCGCGACGCTGCCAGCCAGGTGCCGCCGGCGAGCTGGTCGCGCCCGCCGAACACATGGTCCATATCCGTCCACCAGTGCGCCGGCTCGGTCGGGCGCGAGTAGTACTCGTCGCGATTGCTCGCCAGCCGCAGGGCGGGCCCGCCCCGGTCCGCCAGGCCGAAGGCGAAGGCGATCAGGCACATGGCGCGTCGCCTCGCATGTCGAAGACCTCGATGTGGACGGTATCCCCGGCCAGGGCGTCGAGGCCGGCCGATGCGGCGCACTCGGCCCGCAGGGCGAGCAGGGCGGCTGGTTCTGCATCGTGGGGCAGTTCGTAGCTCTCGAGCCAGGTGCGCTGCCCGGGCGCTTCCTGCTGGCGGTGGCCGAAGCGCGCCAGCGAGCCGCCGTCGAGGCGCTGGCCGATCGCGGCCTGCATCGTGGTGAGTCGGCGGGCGATGCGCGCGTCGTCGGCGGGGCTGGCCTTGAAATAGACGAAGACGACCAGGCCCGGCATGGCTGCGCGGCTCACCGGGACGGCGCCGCGGCGTCCGGCAGGGCGTAGGGGAGCTCACCGATGACCAGCGGCTCGCCGCCCACCCTCAGGGTGGAGTCGGCTGCCGCCTGCATCCGGTATTCGACCAGCAGGGCGATGCCGCCGTCGGGCGCGGGCGCCGAGAGCACCACGCTGCCGACCGGTTCCGTGGCGCCTTCGGCCTCGATCGGCGCCCCGGGCGCCCAGGCGGTCGCGTCGGCGGGCCGGGTTGCCAGGTGGGCGGCGAACATCCGGCGCTTGAGCTTGCCGAGGTACTGGGTGCGGGCGACGACTTCCTGGCCCGGATAGCAGCCCTTGCGAAAGCCCACGCCATCGACCAGCTCGTAGTTGATCATCTGCGGCACGTAGGCCTCGCGGGTCGCCTCGGTGATCCTGGGCACCCCCGAGAGTACTTCGAGCCAGCGATCGACATCGGCCGGCATCGGGGCGAGCCGGCGCGCCAGCTGCTCGGCCATGGCGGCGAGTTGCTCGCCCGGTGCGGCCAGCAGCCAGCGGCCGATCGACCGGCCCCCGACATCGACCGCGGGCAGGCCGAGCAGGCAGGCGTCGTCGTGCCAGGCGACCTGTCGGGCGGCGGGCGGGTCGAAGCCGAGTTCCGCGAGGGCGGCCGGCGCGGCTTCGCCGTAGGCGCCCAGCACGGCGATGGCGTCGCTCCGGTCGAGGATCTTCAGCTTGGCGCGCAGCACGTACATCGACAGGCGCTTCGCGGTGGCTGGCAGGACGTCCCGGCCCGAGAACAGCCGGAACCCCTGCGGACTGCGCGCGAGCAGGAAGCTCGCCAGCAGCCGGCCCTTGGGCGTGCAATAGCCGCCGATGCCGACCCCGTCCGGAGCGATCGCGGCGACATCGCTGGTCAGCTGGGATTGCAGGAAGGTCTCGGCCTCGGGGCCCTGCGCATCGATGCAGCCCCAATCGGGCAGCAGGGCAAGGCTGCCGGCGGCAATCCGCCCGACATCGGCGGCTGGCGTGCGCGTGGAAATCTGGTCCGTCATCGCCGGTATTATAGGAAGTCCCCGAATTCCTCGACCCGCATGAAGCGATTGCTGCTGGCACTGGTCATGGTCGTGGCTGCGGTCGCTGCGACCGCAGGATGGCTCTGGTACCAATATGGGCATGCGCCGATCACGGTCGCGGGCTCTCCCGCGACCGTCACCCTCGCAAAGGGTTCGGGCGCGCTCGCCGTGGCCCACCAGTTGCGCGAGGGCGGCGTCGATGTCGAGCCCCTGATGCTGCGTGCCGCATTGCGCCTGCGCGGCGACGATGCCCGGATCAAGGCCGGCACCTACCGGATCGAGCAGGGGACCACCCTGGAGCGCCTGCTCGATCGTCTGGTGGCGGGCGACGTCATCCTCGAGGAGATCCGGATCGGCGAAGGCTGGACCTTCCGGCAACTGCGCGCGGTGATCGACGCGCATCCCGCGCTGGCCCATGATTCGCGTGACCTCACCGAGCCGGAACTGCTGGCGCGCCTGAAGCTGCCCCATGGGCATGCCGAAGGGCTGTTCTTCCCGAACACCTATCATTTCTCGCGTGGGGCGAGCGACTTCGATATCCTGGCCCAGGCCGCCGGCCTGATGCGCTCCCACCTCGAAGCCGCGTGGGAGAAGCGGGCGCCCGAACTGCCCCTGTCGAGCCCCTACGAACTGCTGATCCTCGCCTCGATCATCGAGAAGGAGACCGGCAAGGAAGAGGACCGGCGCCGGGTGGCCGGGGTCTTCGTCAATCGACTGCGGATCGGCATGATGCTCCAGAGCGACCCCACCACCATCTACGGCATGGGCGAGACCTTCGACGGCAACCTGCGCCGACGGGACCTGCGCACCGATACGCCACACAACACCTATACCCGGGCCGGGCTGCCGCCCACCCCGATCGCGATGCCCGGCGAAGCGTCCCTGCTCGCGGCGGTGACGCCGGCCGATACCCGCGAACTCTATTTCGTCTCCCGTGGCGACGGCAGCAGCCAGTTCTCCGAGACGCTCGACGCCCACAACCGGGCGGTGCGCGAGTACCAGTTGCGGCGCCGCCCCCCCGTGGGCGCATCCCGGTGACCGGCCGATTCATCAGCTTCGAGGGCATCGACGGCGCTGGCAAGAGCACCCATCTCGACTGGTACGCCGAGCGCCTGCGCGAGTCGGGCAGGGAGGTCGTGCTCACCCGCGAACCCGGCGGCACGGAGCTCGCCGAAGCCTTGCGCGCCCTGCTGCTCGGCGAGGCGATGGGGACGCAGACCGAACTGCTGCTGATGTTCGCCGCGCGCCAGGACCATCTCGAGCGACGGGTACGGCCGGCGCTCGCCACCGGCGCCTGGGTCGTCTGCGACCGGTTCACGGACTCGACGCTCGCCTACCAGGGGGCCGGCCGCGAAGGGCCGATCGAGCGGATCCGGCAGCTGGCCGAATGGGTCCATGGCGATCTCTGGCCCGATCGGACCTACCTCTTCGACCTGCCCGCCGACGAGGCCCTGCGGCGCCGCAGCCTGGCCCGGTCGGCCGATCGCTTCGAAGCCGAGGACCTCGCCTTCTTCGAACGAGTCCGCGCGGGATACCAGGCGCAGGCCGCCAACGAGCCCGGTCGCTTCATCGTGATCGACGCCTCGCAGGGTATTGATCGGATTCGATCCTTATTGGCGGCCGATTGCGACAAAATTCGATGAAATACCCCTGGCATGAGGCCGAACTCGCCCGCCTGCTGGCCGCGCGCGACACGATGCACCATGCCTTGCTGATCGAAGGCCCACCCGGCATCGGCAAGCAGGACTTCGCCCTTGCGCTGGCAGCCGCGCTCCTGTGCGAGGCGCCCGATGCCGGTGGCCGCGCCTGCGGCGCCTGCCTCGCCTGCGGCTGGTTCGGGCAGGGCAGCCACCCGGACTTCCGCTGGCTGCGCCCGGACGCGAGCGACCCGGATTTCGAGGCCCGCAAGGATCGCAAGCCGAGCCGCCACATCCGGGTCGAGCAGATTCGCGCGGTCGCCGGGTTCGTGAACGTCGGCGCCCACCGGGCCGGTCGCAAGATCATCCTGGTCGAACCGGCCGAGGCCATGAACATGGTGTCGGCCAACGCCTTGCTGAAAACGCTCGAAGAGCCGGCGGGCAATACGATGTTCCTGTTGGTGTGCGGCCATCCGGACGCCTTGCCCGCCACCGTGCGCTCGCGCTGCCGCCGGCTCGCGCTGGCGCCCCCGCCGGCGAGTCTCGCAGCCGAATGGCTGGCCGCGCGCGCCGGCATCGACAACGCCGAGGCGGCTGGCTGGGTGGCCGCTGCGGGCGGTGCGCCCTTGCTCGCGCAGCGTCTCGCCGAACCCGCCGGAGCCACCGCCCATCGGACTGTGCTGGAAACCCTCGGGCGCTTTCCCGATATTGCAGTCGTGGATGCGGCGGCGAGCCTGCACCAGTTCGATGCGGATGCCTGGATTCCCGTGGTCCGGGCCTGGGTCAGCGATCTGGCGCGAGTGCTCGGCGGGGCGCCACCGAGATTCCTGCCGGGCGAAAGTGCGCGGCTCGAAGCGCTGGCGACGAAAACCAGCCTCGACCGGGTGCTCCGCCTGGAGGCGGATCTTGCCGCGACTGTCGTCGCAACCGAACAACCGCTGAATCCGCGGCTGCTCGCCGAAGGGGTCATGCTTCGCTGCTGCGAGGCCTTCGAGCCCTGAGCGGGGCCGCCCGAAGGAACGAGGCGACCGGCAACCGGCCGGCGCCAGCCAGGCAAGCCGAGGACACCGATGAGCGAGCAGGCGAGCGACATCTCACGACCGCTGGAGTTGCGACCGCTGGAGTCGCGCCCCCTCGAGGTCCGCGACGAAGGTCGCGAGGCTGCGCCGGCGGCATCGCGCCCCGGGGTCATCCAGCTCTCGATCAAGGAAAAGACGGCGCTCTACGCCGCCTACATGCCTTTTATCGCGGGCGGCGGCCTGTTCGTCCCGACGACCCGGCCCGGGCGCCTCGGCGACGAGATCTACATCATCCTCTCGCTGATGGACGACCCCGCCAAGATCGCCATCACCGGCAAGATCGTCTGGATCACGCCAGCCGGCACGCCGGGGCGCCAGCAAGGCATCGGTGTGCAGTTCAGCGCCGACGAGACCGGTAGCCAGGCCCGCGCGAAGATCGAGAACCAGATCGGCGGCTCGCTCAAGTCGGTGCGCCAGACCCACACCATCTAGCGATGCCCGGCCCGCGCCAGGCCGCGGGGCTACAATCGACTGCATTCGCTCGCCCGCGTGCGCATTGCAACGGGTGTCGCCCCGATTGCCGTTCGCGCCGATGTTCGTCGATTCCCACTGCCACCTCGATTTCCCCGAGCTTGCCGCCGACATCGACGGCATCCTCGAGCGCATGGCCGCCGCCTCGGTCGACGAAGCCTTGTGCGTCTCGGTCACCCTGGCGGAGTTTCCCCGGGTGCTCGCGCTCGCCAGTCGTGACGACCGGCTCTGGGCCTCGGTCGGCGTGCATCCCGACAATCCGCCATCGTCCGATCCCGCGGACGAACCCGATTGCGAGCATCTGCTCAGGCTCGCCGACCACCCGAAGATCCTCGCGATCGGCGAGACCGGACTGGACTACTTCCGGCAGACCGAGGATGCCCCCTGGCAGCGCGAGCGTTTTCGGCAGCACGTCCGCGCCTCGAGGCGCAGCGGCAAGCCGCTGATCATCCATACCCGCGCCGCCGCCGCCGACACCCTCGCGATCATGCGCGAGGAGGGCGCCGACGCCGCCGGCGGCGTGATGCACTGCTTCACCGAGACCTGGGAGACCGCCCGCGCCGCGATGGATCTCGGCTTCCACATCTCCTTCTCGGGAATCGTCACCTTCCGCAATGCGGCCGACCTGCGCGAAGTCGCCGCAAAGGTCCCCGATGACCTGATGCTGATCGAGACCGACTCCCCTTACCTGACGCCGGTTCCCCATCGCGGCAAGACCAACGAGCCGTCCTTCGTGCCCCATGTGGCGGCCTGCCTGGCCGAGGTCAGGGGGCAGCCGCTCGAACGAATCGCGGCAACCACCAGCGCGAACTTCCGACGGTTGTTCCGCAAGGCCTGACCCCGCATGCGCCGCCTTTCGCCTTCGCCGCCCGACGCCGTGCGCCGCCGGGTTCTCGGCAGCCTCGCCGGCGTGGTCCTGCTCGGGGCCGGCATCGCTCGCGCCAGCGATCCGCGCATCGCGATGCTCGAGGCCATCCGGCTCGACGATGCCGATGCGGTCAGGCGCCTGCTCGGGCAGGGCGTTTCGCCGAACCTGCGCGAGAAGACCCATGGTCCGGCCATCGTGATGGCGGCCAAGGTCGATTCCTTCCGCTCGCTCGCCCTGCTGGCGGTGGCTCCGGGCGTCGAGCTCGAGGCCACCGACGAGAGTGGGCAGACGGCGCTGATGATGGCGGCGATCAAGGGGCATGAGCCCTCGGTGAAGCTGCTGCTCGAGCGCGGGGCGAGGGTCGACAGCGATGGCTGGACCGCACTGCACTATGCCGCATCGCGCGGCCACACCGGCGTCGCCCGAATGCTGATCCTGCGCGGCGCCAATCTCGATGCCCGTTCGGCCAACGGCACCACGCCGGTGATGCTGGCGGCGCGCAACGAGCACTTCAACACCATGGAGCTGCTGGCCGACATGGGCGCCGATCTCACCGCCCGCAACGAGAGCGGCAGGGGCGTCATCGAGTATCTCGAGGCACAGAACGAAAAGGAGCGGATCGCCAGGATCCGCGAGCGCATCGCCCGGCGCCAGCGCTGAGCCCGCGCCTCGTCCATCGCGACTGAAACCCCACATGAGCATTGCATCGCCGGATCCTCGGCAAGACAACGGGCGCGTGCTTCGCCTCGCGGTCCCGATCATCCTGTCGAACCTGTCGGTTCCATTGGTCGGCCTGGTCGATACCGCGGTGATGGGGCGGATGCCGGGGCCCCAGGGCATCGGCGCGGTCGCGCTCGGCGCGGTCGTCTTCAGCTTCGTGTACTGGGGCTTCGGCTTCCTGCGCATGGGAACGACCGGCATGGTGGCGCGCGAGCAGGGCACGCGCGACAACGTCGCGATGGCCACCGCGATCGGGCGCAGCCTGGCGCTGGCGCTCGCGCTGGGCCTGCTGGTGATGCTGCTGCAGTGGCCGATCGGCTGGCTCGCGACGACGATCGCGCCGGCCAGCGCCGAAGTCGAGGCGGGCATGCTCACGTACCTGCGCATCCGCATCTGGAGCGCACCGGCGGTGCTGGTCCAGTACGTGCTGCTGGGCGTGTTCATCGGCATGCAGCGCACCGGCTATGCGCTGTTTACCCAGGTCTTGCTCAACGTCTGCAATGCCGCGCTCGCGATCCTGTTCGTGATCGCCTTCGGCTGGGGCATCGCGGGCGTCGCGACCGCGGCCCTGATCGCCGAGTACTTCGGCCTCGTGGTCGGCCTGGTGCTGCTCGCCCGGTTGCTGCGCCAGCGCGGCGTGCGCCTGACGCTCGCGCCACTGCGTGAATTTGCCGCCTACCGGACGCTGGTCGCCGTCAACGGCAACATCTTCATCCGCACCCTGTGCCTGATCGCATCCTTCGCCTGGTTCCACGGGCAGGGCGCGCGTTTCGGCGACATGCCGCTCGCGGCCAACGCGATCCTGTTGCAGATGGTGAACCTGCTCGCCTACGGGCTCGATGGCTTCGCCCATGCGGCCGAGGCCCTGGTCGGCGAGGCGCTCGGTGCACGCGACCGCGCCGGCTATCGCTGGGCGGTGCGGGTCACCAGCACCTGGGCGGGCGCAACCGCGCTCGCCTACGCCTTGCTCTATTTCGCATTCGGCCCCTGGTTCATCGCCATGATGACCGACCTGCCCGCGCTGCGCGAGGCGGCCTCCGCCTACCTGCCCTGGGTCGTCGCGATGCCCTTGCTGGCGGTCTGGAGCTACCAGCTCGATGGCATCTTCATCGGTTCGCTGCGTACGCGGGAAATGCGCGACGGCATGATCATCGCGTTCGTCGCCTTCCTGGTCGCCGGCTACCTGCTGACGCCGGCCTGGGGCAACCACGGCCTGTGGGCCGCGCTCGCCGCGTTCTTCGTGGCGCGAGCGCTGACGCTGCTTGCCTACCTGCGACGGCAGGCGCCGCAGTTCACCGCCTGATCGGCATCACACGAACCTGGATCAGGGCGTGGGGCCGCCTTCGAGCCGGCGGGCAACACTCCAGCGGTGCACCTCGGACGGGCCGTCGTAGATGCGGAACGCGCGCACATCGCGGAAGATGCGCTGGACTTCGGTGTCGTCGGTAACGCCGAGGCCGCCGAGGACCTGCATCGAGCGGTCGACGATGCGCCCGTAGGCTTCGGAGCAATGCACCTTCACCATGCTGCTCTCGCGGCTGGCGCGTTCGCCCTGGTCGAGCAGCCACGCGGTATGCCAGACGGCGAGCCGCGCCGTGTGCAGGTCGATCTCGTTGTCGGCGAGCATGAAGCCCACGCCTTCGTGGCGCACGATCGGCTGGCCGAAGGCCTGCCGCTGGTTCGCGTACCGGGTGGCGATGTCGTGCGCGCGACGCGCGGCGCCGAGCCAGCGCATGCAATGGGTCAGGCGTGCCGGCACCAGCCGCACCTGGGCATTGCGGAAACCCGCGCCGACCTCGCCAAGGACATCCTCGCGGGGGATGCGCAGGTTCTCGAGCACCACCTCGGCATGGCCGCCGGTGAAGCTCGAGTCCATGGAGTCGATCAGGCGCTCGATGCGAAAGCCCCTGGCGGGCAGGTCGGTGAGGAACATGGTTGCGCCCACGTCCTTGCCGTCGATCAGTGTCCTCGCCATGATGATCGCGAAGCCGGCGCCCTCGGCGCCCGTGATCAGCCATTTGCGGCCATTGATGACGAACTCGTCGCCCTCGAGCACGGCGGTCGTCTGCAGGCTGCCCGGATCGGCGCCGGCCCCGGGCGTCGGCTCGGTCATGCAGAAGCAGGAGCGGATCTCGCCGGCGGCCAGGGGCCTGAGCCAGCGCTCCTGCTGCGCCGGCGTGGCGACGAGCGCCATCAGGTGCATGTTGCCTTCGTCGGGCGCGGCGCAATGCAGGGCGATCGGCCCGAGCATCGAATAGCCGGCTTCCTCGAAGACGATGGCGCGGCCGACATGGCCGAGGCCGAGGCCACCCCAGCGCTGGTCCATGTGCGGCGCCAGCAGGCCGGCGGCCCGGGCCCGGGCATTGAGCTCGCGACGCAGGTCGTCGGTGGGTCCGTGCACCGTGCGGCGAGGATCCCGCTCGAAGGGCAGGACCTCGTCGCGAACGAATTCGCGGGTGCGCTCGCGCAAGGCGGCGAGTTCGGGTGACAGCGAGAAGTCCATGGGTTCACAGGCCGGTAGTGGAGTTGCCGGGCGATTATTGCCGATCCGGGTCGCGCTCACCAAACCTCCACCCTGGCGTGGATGGCGATCGCCACGCGGGCATGGGTCCTCTCCAGGGGACTGCCAGCCCGACTTGCGCTGGGTCAATCCTGCTTCGTTGTCATGGTCGGAGAATGCCTGCATCGATGGGGCGTGAGGGCCATGAAGCAAGGTGATGATTCCCCGGCAGCGGGCGAGCTGCCGTATCGCGGCGACGAATCCCTGCGCGGGCCGGTGACGGCGGCGCTGCAGGAGGTCTACGACCCGGAGATCGCGATGTCGATCGTCGACGTCGGCCTGGTCTACGGTGTGGTGGCCGAGGCGGGCCGGGTCGACATCCGGATGACGATGACTTCGGCCGCCTGCCCGGTGAGTGACCAGATCATCGACGACATCGAGTTCCAGCTCGAACAGGTTATTCCCGAGGACTGGATCGTCGCCGTCGAACTCTGCTGGGATCCGCCCTGGACGCCGCAGCGGATGTCCGAGCGCGGCCGCCGGCTGATGGGCTGGTGAGCACTGCCGCGAGCCCGCGCGTCGCGACCGGCGGCGACCGGCCGGCGGCGCCGATCGCGGTGCGCGCCATCATGGCGCTGGCGGTCGCCGCCCTGCTTGCCGGCATCATCGGCGGCCTGCTGCGGGCGGGCGCGCTCGACGCGGCCCTGGCCGGCATGCCGCCGTTCGGCGCCGCCGTGGTGGCGCATGCGAGCCTGATGGTCTGCGCCTTCTTCGGCGCGGTGATCGGGATCGAGCGGGCGGTCGCGCTCAAGCGTACCTGGGCATTCCTCGCGCCGGCCCTGGCCGCCGCGGGAGGCGTCGCGGTCCTGCCGGGTGGGCACGCCGTCTCGAACTGGCTCTTCGTCGCGGCTGCAGTGGTCTTCGTCGCTGTCAACATCGCGGTGGTCGCCAGGCAACGCGCGGCCCACACCGTCCTGTTGCTCGTCGCCGCGCTCGCCTGGCTGGGCGGCTCGTCACTGCAGTTGCTCCAGCCCGGCATCGCGGCGAGC
>CAYZBJ010000048.1:0-29890 GCA_964476625.1 uncultured Burkholderiaceae bacterium
CGGCGATCTCGCACACCGCCAGCCTGACCGGGTCCGACGCAGCCTTCGATGCGCTCTTCTCGTACTACGGGGTGACGCGGGTCCACGAGGTCGAGCACATGCTCGATCATGCGGCGGCCTTCGCGATGCCGGTGTTGCCCGCCGGCGACCGGGTGGCGGTCGTCACGGCCTCGGGCGGCTCGGGTTCCTGGCTGGCCGACGGCCTCGCCGCCGAAGGCCTGCAGGTGCCGGAGCTCGACGCCGACACCCAGCGGCGCATCCTCGCCCACCTGCCGTCCTACGGTTCGGCCGGTAACCCGGTCGACATCACCGCGCAGGCGATGGCGGCGGTCAACGACGTGCTCGACGAAGTCGTCGCCTGCGCCGACATCGACATGGTCGTGCTGGTCTCGCCGCTGTCGCTGGTCAAGCGCAATCCCTACGACCTCGAGCGGATCCGCGCCGCGATCGCGCGCTCGGGCAAGCCGGTGGTGTTCTATTCCTACACGCCGCCGTCGGACTTCATGCGCGATTTCGCCGCCCGCGCCGGCGCCGCGGTCTATTCGACGATCGATGGCTGCGCCCGCGGCCTGCGTGGCCTGGTCGACTGGGCGCGGTTCCGGGAGCGCTTCGCGCGCCACGAGACGGAGGCGGCGATCCGGTCGCTGCGCGAGGAAACCGACGCGATGCGCGCGGCGATCGCACCGGTGCTCGAGACCCATGCGGCCGGCGCGGTGCTCACCGAGCACGACAGCCGGGCCGTGCTCGAAGTTGCCGGCATCGCCGGCCCGGCGGGGCGCCTGGCCACCACCGAAGCCGAAGCGCTCGCCGCCTTCGAGGCGCTCGGGGCGCCGGTCGCGCTCAAGCTGCAGTCGGCCGGCCTGCCGCACAAGACCGAGGCCGGCGCGATCCGGCTGGGGGTGGGCGATGCCGATGCGCTGCGCCGCGGCTATCGCGAGCTGCGCTTGCTCGACGATCGGGTGAGCGACGGTGCGCCGGTGCAGGGCGTGCTGGTCCAGGCGATGGCCGCGCCGGGCATCGAGATGATCGCCGGCATCGTCCACGACGCGGACCTCGGGCCGCTGCTGATGGTCGGCGCCGGCGGCATCCATGCCGAGCTCCTGCGCGACACCGCCTTCGCACCGGCGCCGGTCGATGCGACCGCGGCGCGTCGCCTGGTCGACTCGCTGCGGATGCGACCGCTCCTCGACGGCGTACGCGGTGCGCCGGCGGCGGATGTCGACGCCTTCGTGGAACTGGTGCGTCGCCTGTCGGTGCTCGGCGCGGCGGCGGCCGGTCGCATCGACGAGATCGAGATCAATCCGGTATTCGTTCATCCGGCGGGCCAGGGCGCGTCGGCCGTCGACGCCCTGCTGCGACTGCGGCCGCCTGGAGGTGGGAATCCATGAACATGTTTCGCGACGACCTGCTGGCGGGCCAGCGCATTCTCGTCACCGGTGGCGGCACCGGACTGGGCCGGGCGATGGTCGAGCGCTTCGCTTCGCTCGGCGCGCAGCCGGTGATCATCGGCCGGCGCGCCGAGGTGCTCGCCGACGCCGCGCGCGAGATCGAGGCGGCCCATGGCGTTGCCGTCGAGACCCATGCCTGCGATGTACGCGACGCGGCGGCGGTCGAGGCCTGCTTCGATCGCATCTGGGCCGGCGGGCCACTCGATACCCTGGTCAACAACGCCGCCGGCAACTTCCTCGCCCGCAGCGAGACGCTCAGCCCGCGGGCGTTCGATGCGGTCGTCGACATCGTTCTCAAGGGGGGCGCTTACTGCACCATGGCGGCGGGCCGGCGCTGGATCGCGGACGGCCGGCCAGGCAATGTGCTGTGCATCCTGACCCAGTCGGCACTGACCGGCGCGCCTTTCAAGATGCCGTCGGCGGTCGCCAAGGCCGGGGTGTTGTCGATGATCCGCAGCCTCGCCGTCGAATGGGGGCCGCACGGTATCCGGCTCGTCGGCATCGCGCCGGGCGCGTTCCCGACGCCGGGCGCGAGCGGGCAACTCGCGCCGTCGACCCTGGCCGGCGCGCGGGATCACGAAGACATCGCCCTGCGTCGTACCGGCCGGCTCGACGAACTCGCCGACCTCGCCGCCTTCCTCGTCTCGCCCCAGGCTGGCTACATCACCGGCGAGGCGATCGTGATCGACGGCGGCAAATGGCTGCAGGGCGCCGCCGGCCCGGGCGGAGTCGAGATGCAGGGCTGGGACGATGCCCGCTGGGCCGCGACTCGCGCGGAGACGAGCCGCCGACCGAAGTAGGGCGCAGCGCTTGAATCGATTGAATGTGATGATATAACATCCCTGTTCGCCCGGCCGCCGGCCGGCATTCGTGCTCTCGAACAGGGATATCCATGAACCCGCATTCCACGCCAGGCCGGCCGGGCGTCGCGCGCATCCGGGCTGCGTTCATCCGGGCCGCGTTGTTCGCGCCGGCGCTCGCCTGGGCGCAGGCCGGCCCGGCGCCGGCGAACCCTTCGCCGATCGACTATGGCCTGGTGCTCGACGGCGCCTACGTCTCCGAGGACCTGGCGCTCGCCCATCGCGAGCGTGGCTTCGGCCTCGGTCATGCCGAACTCACCGCCGGCGGCCGGATCGACGACCTCTTCTCGGGCCGGTTGACGGCGGCGCTGCATCACCACGACGGCGAGACCGAGCTCGAGCTGGAGGAGGCCTTCGTCGACGCGCTCGGGCTGCCCGGCGGCCTGCAGCTGCGCGCCGGGCGCTTCCTCTCGCAGGTCGGCTATCTCAACGAGCGCCATACCCACGTCGACGATTTCACCGAACGCCCCCTGCTGTACCGGGCCTTCCTCGGCACCCACTGGTCCGACACCGGCCTGCGGGTCAACTGGGTGGCGCCGACCGCGCTCTACTGGCGGGTCGGACTCGAGGCCTTCGACGGCGGACGGCTCGCTGGCGAGTCCGCCGACAGTGCACGCACCGTCGGCGTCACCACCCTGTCGACCCGGCTCGGCGGCGATATCGGCCGGTCGCAAAGCTGGCAGGTCGGCCTCGCCTGGTTGCGCAACCGGCTCACACCGGCGGCCGCCGGCGACGGCGGCCATGGCGACGACCACGACCATGACCATGAACACGAGGAAGGCCACGACCATGCGCATGGCGCCGCCTACGCCGGCGGGCGGATGTTCATCGCCGACGCGGTCTGGAAATGGGCGCCCCAGGGCAACAATGCGGCGCGCCAGCTGCGCCTCTCGGGCGAGTACGCGCGGGTGACCGACCTGAACGAGTTCGCCGGCAGCGACGACATCCACGAGGCCTGGTACCTCGCCGGGGTGTACCGCTTCGCGCCGCAATGGGAGGTGGGCGCGCGGACCGGCACGCTGAAGGTGAGCGAGCCGCATGGCGACCACTTCCATCGCGGCCGTCTGCAGGAGACGAGCCTGATGCTCGCCTGGGTGCGCTCGCATTTCTCGACCCTGCGCCTGCAATGGACCACCCAGCGCGATCGGGGCGGCTTCGAGCACGCCGGCAATGCGCTGAGCCTGCAGTACGTGATGAGCCTGGGAGCCCATGGTGCACATGCCTTCTGATTCCCGTCGCGGCCGGGCGATCCGCCGCCTCGGCGCCATCGTCCTCTGCGCCCTTGCGCTCGGCTTCGCGACGCCGCCGGCGCGAGCGCTGGCGGTATTCGCCTGCGAACCCGAATGGGCCGCCCTCGTGCGCGAACTCGCGCCGCAGGCGACGATCGTCACCGCCACCCATGCGCAACAGGATCCCCACCAGATCGAGGCGCGCCCGGCCCTGATCGCGGCCCTGCGCCGCGCCGACATCGCGGTATGCACCGGCGCGTCGCTCGAGGTCGGCTGGCTGCCGATGCTGCAGCAGCGCGCCGGCAACCGCGGAGTCGCCCCCGGCACGCCGGGCATGTTCTTCGCGGCCGATGCGGTCGAACTGATCGACAAGCCGGCCAAGGTCGACCGGAGCATGGGCGACGTACATGCCGAAGGCAATCCGCACCTGCACCTCGATCCCGAGCGGCTCGCGACCGTGGCCGACGCGCTGGCCGTTCGCCTCGCGGTGGTCGATCCGGCGGGCGCGCCCGGCTACGAGCGCGCCAATGCCGGCTGGCAGGCCGACTGGGCGCGCCGGATCCAGGCCTGGCGCGAGCGCGCGGCGCCGCTCGCCGGACGGGGTGTCGCCGTCCAGCACGCCGGCTTCGGCTACTTCTGGCGCTGGACCGGCATCCGGCCGATCGCCGACATCGAACCCAAGCCGGGATTGCCGCCGACCCTCGGCCATCTCCAGCAGGTACTCGAACAGGTGCGCGCCACGCCGCCGTTCGCGGTGGTGCAGACGCTCTACCAGGATCCCCAGCCGGGGCAATGGCTGGCCGAGCGCATCGACCGGCCCCTGCTCGCCCTGCCGTCGACGGTCACCGCCGAGGGCCGGGCGGCCAGTCTGCACGGCCTGTTCGACGAACTCTTCGACCGGCTGTCGGGGGCCGCGGGGGCATCGCGCTGATCGACGATCCGACCCTCTTCGCGGCGCCGCTGGCCGCCGGCCTGCTGGTCCTGGCCACCCACCTGCCGCTGGGCGTGCAGGTGCTGCGCCGGGGCATCGTCTTCATCGACCTCGCGATCGCGCAGTTCGCCGCGTTCGGCGCCCTGGTCGCCGGCCATCATGCCGGCGCCGCGATGGCGGTGGCCACCGGGATCGGCTTCGCGCTTGCCGCCGCGGCGCTGGTGGCCTGGCTGGGCGCGCACTGGCCGCAGCGACGCGAGGCGCTGATCGGGCTCGTCTACGTCGGCGGCGCCGCCGCTTCGGTGCTCTGGGTGAGCTTCGATCCGCATGGCGCCCAGGCGCTCGCCCGGACGCTGGCGGGCGATGTCCTCTGGGTCGACTGGCCGGGCATGGCGCCGCTGGCCGTCGCCAGCCTGCCGGTCGCGATCCTCGCCTGGCGGCGTCCGGGCCTGTTCGACGATGCGCGGATCTTCTATCCCTGCTTCGCGGTGCTCGTCAGCCTGTCGGTGCCGCTGCTCGGCCTCTACCTGGTGTTCGCCACCCTGATCGTGCCGGCCCTGGCCATGGGCGCCACCGGGTCGGCGGCGATCGGCCTCGGCGTGGGCGTCGCCGGCTTCGCCGGCGGCTTCGCGGTCTCGGCGCTGACCGACCTGCCGAGCGGGCCGGCGGTGGTACTCGCCCTGATCGCCAGCGCCCTGTTGGCCCATGTCCTGCGACAAGGGCTACACTCGAAGGGAGATGAGCACCGTACGCCCACGTCGTAGCCCCCAGCGGGCCGAGCCCCGGCTGACCGAGAGGCAGATCGCCACCCGGCTCGCCCATGCCGAGGCCCATTGCCGCGAGCGCGGCGCGCAGTTGACCGCGCAGCGCGCCGAGGTCTACGAACTGCTGTTGCGTCGCCAGGGCAGCGCCAAGGCCTACGACCTGCAGCACGACCTGCAGCAGCGTCGCGGCCGGGTCGCGCCGACCACCATCTACCGCGCGCTCGAGTTCCTCGTCGAGCAGGGGCTGGTGCACCGGGTCGATGCGCTCAACCGCTTCGTCGCCTGCAGCCACGAACATGAGGAGGCAGACGGGGACCACCATCCCCTGTTCCTCGTCTGCTCGATCTGCGAGCGCACCACCGAACTGCACGACGACGCCGCGCTGGCGGCGCTCGCGCGCAGCCTCGAGGCCGCCGGCACCGACTTCACCCAGTCGGCGGTCGAGGTCAAGGGCCTGTGCCGCGACTGCCGCGAGCACGAGGCCCAGCACTAGGAACGAAGCGCCGGGGGCCGCCTGCCGGGCCGCGGCTCGGCCGCGTCCGGACCAGCCACGGGTCCCGGGATCGACTCGTACGGCCGCTATACTTCCGGGTTCGAGCAAGCAGTCCGGAGACAGCGTCTTGATAAACCGAACAGTCGACAGCCTCGAGGCCGCCGTGGCCGACATCTTCGACGGCGCGACCGTGCTGATCGGCGGCTTCGGCGGCGTCGGCGTGCCCAACGAGCTGATCGACGCCCTCATCGCCCAGGGCGCGCGCGACCTCACGGTGGTGAACAACAACGCCGGCAACGCCGAATTCGGCGTTGCCGCGCTGCTCAAGACGAAGCGGGTGCGCAAGATCATCTGCTCCTTCCCGCGCCAGGCCGACTCCTGGGTGTTCGACGGCCTGTATCGCTCGGGCGAACTCGAACTCGAACTCGTGCCGCAGGGCACCCTCGCCGAGCGGATCCGCGCCGCCGGCGCCGGCATCGGCGCCTTCTTCTGCCCGACCGGCTACGGCACGCCGCTCGCCGAAGGCAAGGAAACCCGGGTCATCGACGGTCGCGGCCAGGTGCTCGAGTACGCCTTGCACGCCGACTTCGCGCTGGTGCGGGCGAAGCTCGCCGATCGCTGGGGCAACCTGGTCTACAGCAAGACCGCCCGCAACTTCGGCCCGGTGATGGCGGCAGCCGCGAAATGCACGATCGCCCAGGTCGACGACATCGTCGAGCTCGGCGAACTCGACCCGGAGACGATCGTCACCCCCGGCATCCATGTGAAGCGGGTGGTGCGGGTCGCGCCGTCCGAAGCCGCACAGGCCTCCTGAGGAAGCGACGATGAGCAAGCCCCGCTGGAGCCGCGAGCAGATCGCGGCCCGTATCGCGAACGACATTCCCGATGGCGCCTACGTCAACCTCGGCATCGGCGCGCCCACCCTGGTCGCCAATCACCTGCCCGAAGGCCGCGAGATCGTCCTGCACAGCGAGAACGGCATCCTCGGCATGGGGCCGGCGCCCGGCCCCGGCGAAGGCCATCCCGACCTGATCAACGCCGGCAAGCAGCCGGTGACCCAGCTCACCGGCGCAGCCTTCTTCCACCATGCCGACAGTTTCGCGATGATGCGCGGCGGCCATCTCGACATCTGCGTGCTCGGCGCCTTCCAGGTCGCGGCCAACGGCGACCTCGCCAACTGGTCGACCGGCGAGCCCGGCGCGGTGCCGGCGGTCGGCGGCGCGATGGACCTCGCCTCGGGCGCCCGCCGGGTGTTCGTCATGATGGACCACCGCAGCAAGGCCGGCGAGCCGAAGATCGTCGAGCACTGCACCTATCCGCTCACCGGCGTGGGCTGTGTCTCGCGCATCTATACCGACCTCGCCGTCATCGACGTCACCCCCGATGGCCTGGCCGTCCGCGACTGGGTCGAGGGGCTGTCCTTCGACGAGCTGTGCAAGGCGACCGGCGCGCCGCTGGCCGACGGGCGCGGGGGCGCGGCCGGCTGAGCCGCCGGCGAAGGGCTGGACGGGTTCGGGATGCGGCGCCATCATGCGCCGCGTAGTCCACGAGGGAGGGGTCTTCCCGGAGACGATGACGACGGTCTGTTCGCACTATTTCATCGACAGCGTGAAGGGTGCTGCCCGCCAGGGCAAGGACGAGCGTGAGCTTTTCCGGCTCGCAGGCGTCGATCCGATCCTGCTCACCGATCCGTCGGCACGCGGCGAAGCGCGCGATCTCGCCCGCCTGATACAGACCGTCTGGCGCTCGCTCGACGACGAGTTCATGGGCTTTACCGGTCGGCAGGCGAAGGTCGGGCTGTTCGGGCTGATGACCCGCTTCATCGTTGCCAGCGAGTCGCTCGAAGGCGCCCTGCGGGCCGGTACCCGCTTCTACAACCTGATCCGCGAAGACGTTCATATGGGGCTCGAGGTGAGCCACGGCGAGGCGACTTTCGAGACTCGCTTCACCGACCCCGGATGCGACCCCGAGCACTATTTCCAGGAACTCTGGCTCGCGATCTGGCATCGCATGGCGAGCTGGCTCACCGGCGGCCCGGTGCCGCTGCTGCGGGCGAAGTTCAACTTTCCCCTGCCTGCCGGGCATATGGAGGACTTCAAGTACCGGTTCCCCTGCCGGCACGAGTTCGATGCCGGCACCAATGCCTTCGTTTTCGATGCGGACTACCTGCGCATGCCGGTGATTCGCAGTCGGCCCGAGGTGCACCAGCTGCTGATCGAGGCGCCGCTGGAATGGCTGACGATGCCGGTGCGTGACAATGGCATTGCGCGGCAGGTCCGTACGGCACTGCTGCCGCGCAAGGGGCAG
This sequence comes from uncultured Burkholderiaceae bacterium, assembly GCA_964476625.1. GTDB lineage: Bacteria > Pseudomonadota > Gammaproteobacteria > Burkholderiales > Burkholderiaceae_E > JAMLIN01. Next base: position 8,033 of record CAYZBJ010000048.1, read on the forward strand.
CCGGTCGAGTTCCCGACCATCGATGTCGTCGCGGGCCGTTTCCACATGACGCCGCAGACCCTGCGCCGACGCCTCAAGGACGAGTCGACGAGCTATCGGGTCATCAAGGAGAACATCCGGCGCGATATCGCGATCACCAAGGTGTTGCACGGCAACACGGCGATCGAGGACATTGCGTTCCTCGTCGGCTATTCGGAGACGCGGGCGTTCACGCGGGCGTTCCACCAATGGACCGGCCTGAGCCCCATGAAGTACCGCCAACAGCACTATCGGCCGCTGGACGCATGAGCCCGCGCAGCGCCCAGCGCTGCAGCAGGGCGCTGCTGCGATGCCGGCCCTTCGGGTCGGCGGCCAGCAATGCGTTCACGTCCGCAACGGTATCGATGTCGAGCGCAAGCGAAGGCATGGGGCACAGCGTCGCCTCCAGTCCCTGGGCGCGGGCCGCTGCCGCATGAAGGGCCAGGCTGCCGGGGCCGAAAGCGAGCCGCGGAGGGCGGATGCAGGACAGGACCATTGCATTGGTACCCTGCCCGTGGCGATCCGGGACCAGCGCGAACTCGGCGGATTCGTCGACCAGTGACTGTAGTTCGCCGGTCTTGGCGAACGGCAGATCCGAATGCAGCACCAGGGCGCGTCGTGCGCCTCGCGCCGCCAGCATCGCGAGTGCGCCAGACACCGCCTGATTGAGACCGGTGGCTACCGGCGTCACCGGTTCGATGTCGAATCGCCGGCGCCAGCTGGCGAGCGACTCCTCGTCGGTCACCACGACGATTCCCTCGATGCCGGAAAGGTCACGGCTCGCGTCGAGCAGGTCGAGCAGCATCGCGCGTGAAAGCGCCGCCCGCTGAGCCGGCGCGAGGTATCCGGCGAGGCGTTGCTTGGCGCGATCGAAGCGCTTGACGGGGACGACGATGTGCACGGGCGATACCTGCTGATCGGTCGGCGCGAGTCGGCGCCCCCGATGTGTCCGGTGTCGTATCCGTTCCCCTGGAATCGACAGCGACCGGTATTACGCTGCAGATCGCCGCCGGCGGGAAGGACGGTTGCAGCGGATTTTCTTCACCCGATGGATCAGGCCCGGCAGTGGTCGACGGCCGGCAGCGAAACCGTGACTGCGAGGGTCACTTTTCGTCCTTACTCGCAGCGCAGGTGCCTCCTTACAGTGGCGGGTCACGGCGACGCGGCCGGCCAGAGCCAGCGTTCCAACCACCAGAGGAGACGAGATGAGATCAATCCGGATCGCCCGAGCGGCAAGTGTCGTCGGCGTCGCGCTCGCATTTGCGGCGGGGGTCGCCCACGCCGAAATCAAGGTCGGCAGTGTGCTTTCGGTGACGGGGCCGGCAGCGTTCCTCGGTGCTCCGGAGAAGCGGGCACTCGAGATCTACGTCGACAAGATCAATGCGAGCGGGGGTGTGCTCGGCGAGAAGATCCGGCTGATCGTCTATGACGACACGGGCAAGGCAGACCAGGCGCGGACCTTCGCGACGCGGCTGGTCGAGGACGACGATGTCGTCGCGGTGGTTGGCGGCTCGGCGACCGGCACCTCGATGGCGATGTTGCCGGTCTTCGAGGAGGCTGAGGTCCCGTTCATCTCGATCTCGGGCGGGGTTCAGATCATCGACCCCGTGCGCAAGTTCGTCTTCAAGCCACCGCAGACCGACATGATGGCCTGCGAGAAGATCTTCGTCGACATGCAGAAGCGCAAGATCTCGGCGGTCGCCATGATCTCGGGCACCGACGGCTTCGCGATGTCGATGCGCCAGAGTTGCAAGAAGGTCGCCGCGAACTACGGCATCACGATCATCCACGAGGAGAGCTACGCGCCGGCCGATGCCGACGTCACGCCGCAGCTCACCAACATCCGCAACGTCGTCGGCCTCCAGGCGGTGCTCAGCCCGGGCATCGGTACCGGCCCGGCGGTGGTCGCGCGCAACTACCGGCAGCTCGGAATCGAGCCTCCTCTCTATCTGAGCCATGGCGCGGCGACCGTCGGATTCGTCGAGCTCGCGGGCGAGGCGGCCAATGGAATCCGGATGCCCGGGCCGGCGCTGCTCGTTGCCGACAAGCTCCCCGACAGCGACTCGCAGAAGGCGCTGCTGGTCGATTTCATCGGAACCTACGAGCCGAAGGCGGGCGAACCGGTATCGGCGTTCGCCGGCTATGCCCACGACGGGCTGATCCTGCTCGTCGACGCCATGAAGCGGGCCGGCAGCACCACGGACCGGGCGAAGATCCGCGACGCCATCGAGCAGACGAAGGGGCTGATGACCACCGTCGGCCCGATCACGATGTCGCCGACCGACCACCTCGGCATCACCCTCGAGGCGTTCCGCATGCTCGAGATCCGCGAGGGCAAATGGGAGCTCTTCGAGTAGGCACGGCCGCGCCACTGCCCTGGTTCCGATCCCCATGAGCACTTTCCTGCAGTTCCTCTTCTCCGGCCTGACGATGGGCGCGATCTACGCGCTCGTCGCGGTCGGCTTCGTGCTGATCTTCAATGCCTGCGAAGTCGTCAACTTCGCCCAGGGCGAGTTCGTGATGCTGGGCGGGCTCGGTACGGTCTTCGCGCTCAAGGCGGGATTGCCCCTGCCGCTGGCCGCGGTGGTCGCGGTGGTCGGCACGATGCTGGTCGGACTGGCCCTCTACGGACTTGCGGTCCGCCCGGCGCGTGGTGCATCGGCGGTGACCCTGATCATCATCACGATCGGCGCCTCGATCTTCATTCGCGGGCTCGCTTCCGTCGGCTTCGGCAAGGACATCCACCATCTTCCGGGCTTTGCGTCCGGGCAGGCATTCGATGTCGCGGGTGCGTCGATCCAGCCGCAGGGATTGCTGGTGCTGGTCGGTGCCGCGGCTATCGTGATCGCGCTGCTCGCCTTCCTGCGCCGGACCCTTGCCGGCAAGGCTTTGCTGGCGACGGCGGCCAATGCGGACGCTGCGCGGCTCGCGGGTATCGATACCGGCCGGATGGTCGCGCTGTCGTTCGCGGTGGCCGGCATGATCGGCGCAGTCGGGGGCATCCTGATCGCCCCGCTCGCGATGGTCAGCTACGACGTCGGTGTCAATCTCGCCCTCAAGGGCTTCGCCGCGGCCGTGATCGGTGGGCTCGGCCATCCGCTGGGGGCGGTCGTGGGCGGGCTGCTGCTGGGCCTGCTCGAGAGCTTCGGCGCGGGCTATCTGTCGTCCCAGTACAAGGACGGGATCGCACTGCTGATGCTGCTCGCGACCCTGATGCTGATGCCCAGCGGACTGTTTGCCGGCAAGCGCGTGGAGCGAGTCTGACGATGGAGCTGATGCGTTCGCGGCACACGGTGGTGATCGCGCTGGCCGCGCTGGTGCTGGTGGTGCCGCTGCTGGTGGGAAATTCGTTCCACTTGCGTATCGCCACGCTGGTCTACATCTATGCCATTGCCACCCTTGGCCTCAACCTGCTGATGGGCGTCGCCGGCCAGATCAGCATCGGCCATGCGGGATTCCTCGCGATCGGCGCCTACGCAACCGCGATCGGGCCGACTCGGCTCGGCATGCCGGTCTGGACGTCACTGCTGGCGGGGATCGTGGTCGCGGCGCTGCTGGCGTGGCTCGTCGGTCGCCCCATCCTGCGGCTCAAGGGCCATTACTTCGCGGTCGCGACCCTGGCGCTCGGGCTGCTGGTCGCCATGGTCCTGAACAACGAGACCGACATCACCGGTGGGCCGGACGGCATTCCGGTGCCGCGGCTCGAGTTCTTCGGCTGGAAGCTGCGCAAGACGATCCACTGGTACTGGGTCGCCGGTGGAACGCTGGTCGCCTGCGCGTGGCTGGTCGGCAACCTGGTCGCAAGCTCGACGGGGCGGGCGTTGCGCGCGTTGCACGACAGCGAGGTCGCCGCGCGCGTGGTGGGCATCGACGTTGCGGGCCACAAGCTCACCGCATTCGTCATCTCGGCGGCGATGGCGGCTCTCGCCGGCGGCATGCTGGCGTTGTTCGATGGTCATGTCACTCCGGTCGTCGGTGGCTTCCTGCGTTCGGTCGAGCTGGTGACGATGGCGGTGCTCGGTGGCCTCGGCTCGGTGCTGGGCAGCGTCGTGGGCGCGGCGATCCTGGTGGTGCTGCCGCAGGCGTTGACGGTCTTCCATGACTACGAGCACGTGATCCTCGGCCTCCTGATGATGTTGTTCATGATCTTCCTGCGCCAGGGGATCGTGCCGTCGATCGCCGCCCGCCTCTGGCGTCGTTCGGCATGAGCGGCCCGATCCTCTCGGTCGACGGGATCGGCCTTGCCTTCGGCGGGGTGCAGGCCCTGGACGCCGTATCGCTGGTGGTCAGGCCCGGCGAGGTATTCGCGATCATCGGTCCCAACGGGGCCGGCAAGACCAGCCTGTTCAACGTGATTTCCGGCCTGTACCGGCCCACCGCCGGCGTGGTGCGTCTCGACCATGGCGGCACCCTGCTCGACATCACCGCGATGGCGCCCGAGCGGCTGGCGCGACTCGGGGTTTCGCGCAGCTTCCAGAACCTGCAGGTCTTCTTCCGGATGAGCGCCGCCGAGAACGTCATGGTGGGTCGTCACCTGTACGAGCGGCGCAACGTGTTCGCCAACCTGCTCGCCTTGCCGTCGGTGCAGCGCCAGAACCGTGAGTCGCGCGCCCGTGCCGAGGAGCTGCTCGCCTTCGTCGGGCTCGCGGGGCGCGGCGGGTTGCTCGCGGGCGGGTTGCCGTATGGGGAGCTGAAACGCCTGGAGATCGCACGCGCGCTCGCGGCCGAGCCGCGCCTGTTGCTCCTCGACGAGCCGGCCGCCGGCTGCAACCCGTCCGAGACCGCTGCGCTGTCGAAGGTCATTCGCGCCATCGCCGATCTCGGCACCACGGTCGTCCTGATCGAGCACGACATGAAGATGGTGATGCGGATCTCGGACCGCATCCATGTGCTGAACCAGGGAAAGTCCTTGGTCGAAGGCTGTGCCGGCGAGATTGCCTCGTCGGCGATCGTGCGCGAGGCCTATCTCGGGCGCCACGGCAGCGAGGAACTCGACGATGCTGCTGTCGGTTGAGGGCGTCGTCAGCCGCTATGGCCGCATCGAGGCGCTGCACGGCGTCTCCTGCGAGGTGGGCGAGGGCGAGATCGTCACCATCGTCGGCAGCAACGGTGCCGGCAAGACCACCCTGATGCGCACGATCTCGGGCCTGCAGCCGATCGCCACCGGGCAGGTCCGCTTCGAGGGTGCCGATCTTGGCCGGGTGCCGGCGCACCGGCGTACGGGACTCGGCATCGCGCAGGTCCCAGAGGGCCGGCAGGTATTCGCGCCGCTTGCCGTCGAGGACAACCTGCTGCTGGGCGGATGGACCCGCGACCGGGCCGACCGCGCCAGCGCGATCGGCGAGGTCTACGAGACCTTTCCGATGCTCGCGCAGAAGCGCCATTTGCCGGCCGGAACCCTGTCTGGCGGACAGCAGCAGATGCTGGCGATCGGCAGGGCGCTCATGTCGCGTCCGCGCCTGCTGCTGCTCGATGAACCCTCGATGGGGCTCGCACCGATCATGGTCGACCAGGTCTTCGAGCTCATTCCGCGATTGCGCTCGCTAGGGCTGACGGTACTGCTAGTCGAGCAGAACGCCTATGCCGCACTGTCGATCGCCGACCGGGGCTATGTGATGGAGACTGGCCGCATCGTCGCGGGAGGGTCCGCCGCGCAATTGCTTGGCGACGCCACGGTTCGCAATGCTTACCTCGGGATCGAATCCGGGGCATGAACGACTGCTTGAGCCCGACGGTGATTCCGTTCGTCCCGTTCTGTCCTCCCGCTCGAGCGGGAGGACAGGCAGCATCGACGTCGTTGCCTTCGGTGCGAGGCAACCCGTAGCGATGGCGCTGCCCACGGGGCGGCGATCGCGTACAAGGAGCGATCGATGGGATCCCGCTTGAACGTCAAGGCGAGGCCACAGGGCCTCGAGCCGATCGAAACTGCGAGCGTCGACGAACTGCGCGGCCTGCAGTTCGATCGCATGAAGCGCGCACTCGCCCATGCCTGGGCGGGCATGGCGCCGTATCGCGCCAAGTGCGAGCGGCTCGGCGTGCATCCGGACGACCTTCGATGCCTGGAAGACCTCGCCAAGTTCCCGTTCACGACCAAGTCGGATTTTCGCGAGCACTATCCCTACGGCATGTTCGCGGTGCCGGTCGACACGCTTTCACGGATCCATGCGTCGAGCGGAACCACGGGCAAGCCGGTCGTCGTCGGCTACACCGCGAAGGACATCGACACCTGGGCGGATCTCGTCGCGCGCACGATTCGCGCTGCCGGCGGACGTCGCGGCGACAAGGTGCATGTCGCCTATGGCTACGGCCTGTTCACCGGCGGGCTCGGCTCCCACTACGGCGCCGAACGGCTCGGCTGCGTGGTGATCCCGATGTCGGGCGGCCAGACCGAACGGCAGGTGCAGACGATCGTCGACTTCGATCCCGACCTGATCATGGTCACGCCATCGTACCTGCTCAATATCGCCGACGAGATGGAGCGACAGGGAATCGATACCACCCGGCTGTCGCTGCGCGCCGGCGTGCTCGGTGCCGAGCCGTGGACCGAAGGCATGCGCCAGGAGATCAACCGGCGCATGGATATCTGGGCGCTCGATACCTACGGGCTGTCCGAGGTGATCGGTCCCGGGGTCGCGCAGGAGTGCATCGAGACGCAGGATGGCCCGACCCTGTGGGAGGACCACTTCTACCCGGAAGTGATCGACCCCGACACCGGCATGGTCCTGCCCGAGGGCGAGCCGGGGGAGCTGGTGCTGACCTGCCTGACCAAGGAGGCTCTGCCCTGCATCCGTTATCGCACCCGGGACCTGACGCGGCTCCTGCCCGGCACCGCGCGGACCATGCGGCGGCTCGGCAAGGTGCTCGCCCGTTCGGACGACATGCTGATCATTCGTGGGGTGAACGTCTTTCCCTCGCAGATCGAGGAGCAGGTCCTGCATGTCGCCGGCCTCGCGCCGCACTTCCAGATCGAGGTCTTCCGCGACGGCGCCATGGACACGATGACAGTCCATGCCGAGCTTGCTTCCGGCCTGCCCGACGAGCGCCGGGCCGTTGCCCATGAAGAACTCGGCCACCGCATCAAGTCGATGATCGGCGTCAGCGCAAAGGTCCGGGTACACCCCGGCGGAACGGTGACCCGTTCCGAAGGCAAGGCCGTGCGCGTCGTCGACCACCGCAAGAGATCCTGACATCCATTCGAGGAGCATTCGCCAAATGAAAGTCGAAACCCTGTTGCCGCTGGGCAAGGTGGACCCCGGCCTGCGCCAACCCGAGAAGGCGCTCGACATTGCCCGGGTCGCCGATGATGCGCGGACCGTCGAGAGCCTTGGCTACGACGGACTGATGGTCGAGGAGACCAAGGTCGACCCGTTCGTGGTCATGGCGCTGGCAGCCCAGGCAACGACCACCCTTGGGGTCGGTACGGCGGTCGCGATCGCGTTTCCCCGCAGTCCGACGATCACCGCGATGAGCGCCTGGACCTTGCAGAAGCTCTCGAACGGGCGGTTCACCCTCGGCCTCGGCACCCAGGTCAAGGGCCACATCGAACGCCGCTACGGCCTGAAGTGGTCGCCTGCGGGCCCGTGGATCCGGGAGTACGTCAAGGCGGTGCGCGCGGTCTGGGACTGCTGGCAGAACGGCACCCCGCTCGATGTACGCGGCGAACACTACAACCTCAACCTGATGGTGCCGCTGTTCAACCCCGGGCCGATCGATCACCCAAGGATCCCGATCCACCTCGCCGCCGTCAACCCGGTGCTCTGCCAGGTGGCCGGTGAAGTGGCCGATGGCGTACGACCGCACCCGGTGTGCACCGCCGAGTACATCGAGCAGGTGATGCTGCCGGCGGTTCGCAACGGCGCCGAGAAGGCGCAGCGCAGCCTCGACGGCTTCAAGGTCTCGATCAAGCCCCTGATCGCGACGGCGCCCGATGCGAAGGCGCTCGAGCCGAAGATTCGTGACGTTCGCGCCCGGGTTGCGTTCTACGCGTCGACGCCGGCTTACCGGGCCGCGTTCGAGTTCCACGGCCTGGGCGATCTCGCGACCGAGCTCAGCGTCCTGTCCAAGGCGCAGCGCTGGGAGGAGATGCCACAACACATCAGCGACGATGTCCTCGAGAAGTACGCAGTCGTCGGCACCTTCGACGAGATCGGCGAGAAACTGAACCGGCGCTACGCCCATGTGGTGACCAACGCGGAGTTCAGCATCCCGATCACGGTCGACCAGGACCTCGAGACCCTGCGCCGGCTGATCGACGACATCCACGCGGCCTGAATCCCCCGGTTACGCAATGCGGGAATCGACGCCATGAGAGGGACGGAGCGCTTCATGCCAGGCCCGGACGACGCGCTGCTGCGCGACTTGCTCGAGACGCCGCTCGAGGACCTGCTGCGCACGGCAGTCGCCTTGCGTGATGACGGCCATGGCGAGGTCATGTCGTTCTCGCGCAAGGTCTTCGCGCCCCTGACCCAACTGTGCCGCGACGTTTGCCATTACTGCACCTTCTCGCGCCCGCCCAGGGCACAGCGCCGGGCCTACCTGCCGGTCGACGAGGTCCTTGCCATTGCCCGTGCCGGGCGCAAGGCGGGCTGCGACGAAATCCTGTTCACCCTGGGCGATCGGCCCGAGGCGCGCTGGACGATAGCCCGCGAAGAGCTGGCGCGGCTCGGCCATGCCAGCACGCTCGGATACCTGCGCGAATGCTGCGAGAAGGTAATCGCCGATGGCGGGCCGTTGCCGCATCTCAATCCCGGGCTGATGAGCCGCGAGGAGATGGTTTCGCTGCGCGAGGTCTCGGTGTCGATGGGCCTGATGCTGGAAAACGTTTCGCCGCGGCTCCTGGCGCCCGGCATGGCCCACCATGGTTCGCCCGACAAGGAGCCGGCGCTGCGGCTGCGCACGATCGAACTGGCCGGCGAGCTGTCCATCCCCTTCACCAGCGGCATCCTGATCGGCATCGGCGAGACCCGCGAGGAGCGGCTGCTCTCGCTGTTCGCCTTGCGCGACCTGCATCGGCGCCATGGCCACATCCAGGAAGTGATCGTGCAGAACTTCCGGGCCAAGCCAGGCACTCCGATGGCCGATGCGCCGGAACCGGACTTCGACGACCTGCGCTGGACCCTGGCGGCTGCCCGCATCGTACTCGGCCCGCGGATGAACCTGCAGGCGCCGCCCAACCTGAGCCCGGACCAGTACCGGGACCTGGTCGGCGCGGGCATCAATGACTGGGGCGGCGTCTCGCCGGTGACGCCCGATCACGTCAATCCGGAAGCGCGATGGCCGCGCCTGCGCCGCCTCGAGTCCGACACCGCGCGAGCCGGCAAGCGCCTGGTGCAGCGCTTGCCGGTCTATCCGTCGTACGTTCGCGAGCCGGCACGCTGGATCGCGCCGGCCATGCAGCCGGCCGTTGCGATCCGCTGCGATGCTCGCGGCTGGCCCCGCGAGAATGCCTGGCGTGTCGGCGCGAGCGCCGCGAGTGCCGACGATTTCGACTTCGGTACGGCGCCCTTCACGCCCTCGCCAGCGGTCGCGCGGGTCGCCGGCCATGCTGCCGCTGCCCGGCGCGGTCAACGGCTCGCACCCGAAGCGATCGTCGAACTGTTCGACGCGACCGGGCCCGCGCTCGCCTACCTGCTCGCATCGGCCGACGGGCTGCGCGCCGGGACGGTCGGCGACGAAGTGGCTTACGTCGTCAATCGGAACATCAACTACACCAACGTCTGCACCCTCAAGTGCGGTTTCTGTGCGTTCTCGAAGGGGCGTGGCGCGACTTCGTTGCGTGGCGCGGCCTACGATCTCGACGACGAGGAGATTGCTCGCCGGGTCCGGGAAGCCTGGGCGCGCGGCGCCACCGAGGTCTGCATGCAGGGCGGCATCCATCCCGACTACGACGGCAACACCTACCTGAATATCGTCCGGGTGGTGAAGGCGGCCCAGCCGCGGATGCATGTGCATGCGTTCTCGCCGCTCGAGGTCTGGCACGGTGCATCCACCCTGGGCATGCCGCCCGCCGACTACCTGCATCTGCTGAAGCAGGCCGGCCTCGGCACTCTGCCAGGCACCGCCGCGGAGATCCTCGACGACGAGGTCAGGCGCGAGATCTGCCCCGACAAGCTCGATACCGCGAGCTGGCTCGACCTGATGTGCGCGGCGCATGAGGCCGGACTGCGCAGCACCGCGACGATCATGTTCGGCCATGTGGAGCGAACCATCCACTGGGCGCGGCACCTGCTCGCGGTGCGTGATCTGCAGCAGCGCACCGGTGGCTTCACCGAGTTCGTTCCGTTGCCTTTCATCGCCGCCGAAGCGCCGTTGCGGCTGCGTCGCCGCGCCCGCCCCGGACCGACCGCCCGCGAAGCGGTGCTGATGCATGCGGTCGCTCGCCTGGTCCTGCACCGCCATATCGTCAACATCCAGGCGTCGTGGGTGAAGCTCGGCGAGCATGGCGTCGCCGCCTGTCTGCGCGCGGGCGCAAACGACCTTGGCGGCACCCTGATGAACGAGAGCATCTCGCGGGCCGCGGGCGGCGAACATGGCCAGGAGCTGCCGCCGGCGGCAATGGAGTCGCTGATCCAGGCGAACGGGCGGCTGCCCAGGCAGCGCTCGACCCTCTACGGCCCGGTCGATGCCGATCGCCGCGCCGCGTCGTTCGCGGCACCGCCGCTGGCACCGATGGTGCAGACGCCGGTGGTGTTCCGGCGTGCGACGCGCCACCATTCCCGTACCGGAGACGAGCATGTCGGCAACCCCTGAAGCGGCGCGGCATCGGATCGCGGTGATCGGCGGCACCGGCGCCGAGGGCTCCGGTCTCGCCTACCGCTGGGCGCGGACCGGGCACGAGGTGATGATCGGGTCGCGCGACGGGGCGAAGGCTGCCCAGGCCGCGCGGGAACTCGATGCGCTGCTCGGCCGGGCGCAGGTGCGCGGCGGCGCTTCCCTCGATGTGGTCGACGCCGCGGACATCGTGGTGCTGACGGTACCCTACGCTGCCCAGCGCGCCACCGCCCTGGCGCTGCGCACGGCACTCGCCGGCAAGATCCTGGTCGACGTGACCGTTCCGCTGGCGCCACCCAGGGTCGGTACGGTGCAGTTGCCAGCCGGTGGTTCGGCCTGTGGGGCCCTGCAGGCCGAACTCGGTGCGGATGTCCGGGTCGTGTCGGCGTTCCAGAACGTATCGGCGCATCACCTCAAGGATCCCGATCACGCGATCGACTGCGATGTCCTCGTCTGTGGCGACGATGTCCAGGCGCGCGAGACCGTCATCGGTCTGGCGCGGGATGCCGGCTTGCGTGGCCTGCATGGCGGGCCACTTGCGAACTCCGCCGCCGCCGAGGCGATGACCTCGCTCCTGATCACGATCAACCGGCACTACAAGGTGCCGGGTGCCGGAATCCGCATCACCGGCCTGCCCGATGCCGGTTGAGGTGCCGACCGCCTCGTTGCGGATGCAGGCGCTGGCGGGAATCCCGGAGGTGCTTCCGGGCATCGATCTCGCCACCCTGGTCCTCGATGCCTGCGCGGCGAGCGACTGGCGGCCGCAGGCGGGTGACTGCTTCGTGCTGGCGCAGAAGATCGTGTCCAAGAGCGAAGGCCGGATAGTGCCGCTCGACGAGGCCGATCCCTCGCCCCGCGCGAGGATGCTTGCCGATCGCTGCCGAATGGATCCTCGGGTGGTCGAGCTCGTGCTGCGCGAGTCGGTCGCGGTGGTTCGCGCGGCCCCCGGGGTGCTGATTGTCGAGCACCGGCTCGGCCATGTCATGGCCAATGCCGGGGTCGACCAGTCCAACGTGCCGGCTCACGACGGCAGGGCCTGCGCACTGTTGCTGCCGGTCGATCCCGATGCCAGCGCCCGCCGGATCGCGCTGGCGATCACCGAGCGGGCCGGGGTTCCGGTATCGGTACTGGTCAATGACAGCTTTGGCCGACCCTGGCGCCAGGGCGTCTGTGGAACGGCGCTCGGCGTGTTCGGCCTGCCAGCCCTGCGCGACCGGCGCGGGGAGCCCGACCGGCAGGGCCGGCCGCTGCAAGGCACCCTGGTGGCGGTGGCCGACGAGGTCGCCGCGGCCGCGTCGCTGCTCATGGGCCAGGCCGACGAAGGCCGGCCGGTGGTCGCGATCCGGGGCCTGCGTTTCGAGCCGACCGCCGGGGGCATCGCCACGGTCTTCCGGCCGCGCGACCAGGACCTCTTCCGTGCATCGGACGAGGCGGCCCGATGATCCTCGCCTTCTCCGGCGGCGTAGGGGGAGCGCGCATGTGCGCTGGCCTGGCGCAGGTTCTCGACCCCGGGCGCCTGCTGGTCGTCGTCAACAACGGCGACGATTTCGATCACTGGGGACTGCGGATCTGCCCCGACCTCGACACGGTGATGTACACGCTGGCCGGAAAGGTCGACGAGTCCCAGGGCTGGGGATTGGCGGGCGAGACCTGGGCGAGTCTCGGGGCCATGGCCGGGATTGGCGGCGAAGACTGGTTCCGGATCGGCGACCGGGACCTCGCCACCCACCTGCTGCGCAGTGCCGCGCTGCATGAGGGCGCAAGTCTGTCGCACGCCACCGCTGCACTGATGGCGCGCTTCGGCGTGGTCCATCGCGTCGCGCCGTCGACCGACGATCGCCATCGCACCGTCGTGCATACCGACGAAGGTACGCTCGCTTTCCAGGAGTACTTCGTGCGGCGGCGGTGCGAGCCGGCGCTGCGTGCGGTCAGCTTCGATTCGTCCGGCCCGGCCGGAATGGCGCGTCCGGCCCCTGCCTTTGCCGAGGCGATCGCCGGCGACGAGATCGAGGCGGTCGTGATCTGTCCATCCAATCCGATCCTGTCGATCCTGCCTCTGCTGGAACTGGCGGGCGTCCGCGACTGGCTCGGGGTCCGCCGGTTCCCCGTGATCGCCGTCTCGCCGCTGATCGGGGGCCTGGCGGTCAAGGGCCCGGCCGCGAAGATCTTCGGCGAACTCGGGCTGCAGGCATCGGTCGCGGGCCTTGCGCGGTGGTACGAAGGACTGGTCGATGGCTGGCTGGTCGACACGGCGGACGCCGGCGAAGCGGCTCGACTCGGTTGCGGGGTACGCACAAGGGCCTGTAATACGCTGTTGTCGGACCACGCCAGGCGGCGCGAGGTCGCGACCGAACTCCTCGGTTGGCTGCGCGACTGGTAGTGGCGCTCACGCCATGGGGTATCCTTGCCGGGATCGATCCCATACTGGTTGCGCCATGCCCGATACCGAGCTCTTCGAGCACATTCTCGCCCTCGACGAGGCGCGCATCGCCGCGACCCTTGCCGGCGATGTCGCCCGCCTCGAGCCGCTCATCGGCAAGAGCCTGCGCTACGTCCACAGCAGCGGTACCGACGAGGACCGCGCGCTCTACCTGCAGCGGCTCGGCGACGGCTTCTACGACTACCAGCAGCTGGTCTCGATCGCGCGCGCGTTTCGCCGCTTCGGCGACATGGTGCTGGTCAACGGCGATGTCGAGATCGACGTCATCGTGCGCGAGAAGGGCCGCAAGCACTTCCGCAGCCGCTACCTGCAGGCCTGGGCCCTCGAGGGCGACGCCTGGCGGATGGTGTCCTGGCAGAGCACGCCGCTGCCGGCCTGAAGCGGCCGTGAACGAACCGCGCCCGATCCTCCTCCGGTCCTGATCACGATGCTCGATGCTGCCGCGCTCGATGCGCTTTTCCGCGAGGCGCACACCGCCAATGCGTTCACCGCGCAGCCGGTTACCGATGCGGACCTGCGCCAGGTCTTCGACCTGCTGAAGATGGCCCCGACCTCGGCCAACCCGCACGATCCCGGCGCGGTGGGCTGGTTCGAGGGCGAGGAGAAGCGGGCCAGCCGCGAGATCACCGCGTTTCGCAATGGCACCCTGCAGGGCGTCTCGACGACGCCTGCCGGATCCTTTGAGGTCCTTCAGTCGGCGCGGCTGGCCGACTCGGGATCGAGGTCGCGCAGCGCGATGCCGATGGCTTCATCGAGCATGGCGGGGTCGCCGCTGCGCCAGGCCAGGGTGAGCGCGAGCTTCACGAGGAACAGCTCGCGGTGCCCGCCGGCGGCGTCGATCGCTTCGGCGATGCGGTCGTAGGCATCCTCGAGCCCGGCGGTAGCCAGCGGTTCGGGCTTCATCGGGCGTCCTCCGCGGTTGTGCTTGCGCCAGCGACGGTGCCGGTAGGTGCGCCAGCCAATGCGCGCCGGATCGCCGCGCCGATCGCGGCTGCATCGGGTCGATGCCAGCCGGCGCACAGGTGTTGGTCGGGGCGGGCGAGCCAGCAGTCGCCGCTGCGCGCCCGGTAGCGGACGCGGGCCCGGCCGAGGGCATCGACGAGGCGGCCGGCGCCGGCGAGTTCGGGCGTGACCACCCAAAGGCAGGAGAACGGGGTGCCATGGGGCTCGACGCCCGCGGCGCTGCGCTCGAGTTCGGCGAGGGTGGCGGCATCGTCGGCGAAGCCGAGCAGCACGAAGCCGTCGGGCAGGTGGCCGAGCAGGAAGTCGTCGTCGCCGAGCCGGGCATCGGGTACCGGCATGCCCGGGGCGGGGGCGGCCGCATCGAGGCCGACAGGCGCGCTGTTGAGCGGGCTGTCGACGTAGTCGTGGGGCCGCGAGGTACGCCAGTGCAGCAGTGGCCTGGGCCACTCCTGCGAGAGCACGAGCGAGAGCGTGGCGTCGCGCAGCAGCCGGAAGCCGTGCGAGGGCGGGCTCATGAAGCGGGTACTGCGGCCGCCTTCGGCGCAGATCTCGCGGGCGGCGGCGACCCGCTCGTGGGAATAGGTATCGAGCAGCGCCGTGGGGGCGAGGCCGCGCTCGACCATCGCGAGCTTCCAGCCGAGATTGCCGGCGTCCTGGAAGCCGGTATTGGCGCCGCGCACCCCGAAGATCGGCAGCAGATGCGCCGCATCGCCGGCGAACAGGACGCGGCCCGCGCGAAAGTCGGGCAAGGTCAATGTATTGGCGGTGTAGACCGTGGCCCAGTCGAGTTGCCACGGCACCGGCCGGCCGACCATCTGGAGCACCCGGTCGATGCGCGCGGCGAGCGTGGCCGGTTCGAGCGCCATCTCGGGGGTCTCGTCATCGGGCAGGCGGAAGTCGATCCGCCAGATGCCGTCGGGCTCGCGATGCACCAGCACGTTGTTGCCCGGGTTCCAGTCGGGGTCGAAGAAGCACAGCCTTTCGGTCGGCAGCCCGAGGTCGGCGCGGATGTCGGCGATGACGAAGCGGCCCGGGTAGTTCTCGCCCTCGAAGCGCAGGCCGAGGCAGCGGCGCAAGGTCGAGCGGCCACCGTCGGCCGCCACCGCGTGGTGGGCCCGCAGGCGGTACTCGCCGGCCGGCGTGTCGAGCTCCAGGGTCACGCCGGCCTCGTCCTGGCGGAGGCCGGTGCAGGCGGTCTGCCAGCGGATCCCGACCATGCCGCTCGCCTCGGCCGCGTCGACGAGGTATTGCTCGATCAGCTGCTGCTGGGTATTGGTGCCCGGCCAGAAGCGATCGTCGTCATCGTGGGGCATCTCCATCCGGTAGACCTCGTGGCCCCGGAAGAAGGAGCGGCCCGACTTCCAGGGCAGGCCGGTGGCGATGAAGGGATCGACTGCGCCCACCGACTGGAGGATCTCCATCGAGCGGCGGGTGAGCACGATGGCGCGGCTGCCTTCGGAGACCTGCGCTTCCGCCTCGATCACCACCGAGCGCACGCCGAGGCGGGCCAGCGCGAGCGCAGTGACCAGCCCGACCGGGCCGGCGCCGACGATCGCGACCGGATGGACCACGCTCGCGCCATCCATCTCGGGTGGTCGCACGAAGTCGTGGACCTGGTAGTCGTGATAGAGCGAGGCGCGGGGCTCAGTGCGGGGGAGGTGCATATCGTCGAAGGTGTGGCTGTACTCCGGCTGAACGTAGCCGGGTAATGGTGGGGCCGGCGCTGGTCGATCGAAGTATGAAATAGTATGATAATGTATGCGTAAACGCTGGGAGCAGCATTCGAGGATCGTTACACCATGACCACCGTGCGTAAAACCATCACTGTCACCGACACCCAGGACGCGTGGATCACCGCTCAAGTGCAGGCTGGCCGTTTTACCAACGACAGTGAATTGATCCGCGACCTCATCCGTCGGGAACAGGAGCGGGTTGCGCAGACCGAGGCCGTGCGTCAGGCGCTGATCGAGGGCGAGCGTAGCGGAGATCCGCGGCCGTTCGATTTCGCCGCCTTCACGCGCTGGAAAGTTGCACAGCACGGCGGTTGATCGCGCGTGGCTGAATACCGGCTGAGTCCGGCCGCCCAGGGCGATCTGGATGGCATCTTCGACTATACGGTGACGCAGTGGGGCCTCGAGCAGGCCGTGCGCTACACGCAGGCTCTCGAAGCCGCATGCGCGGATCTCGCTGAAGCACCGTCGCAGGGCCAGGATTGCGGCCACATTCGGCCAGGCTACCGGCGTCGTGCCGCCGAACACCATTTCATCTACTACCGCATCACGGATTACGGCATTGCCGTGATGCGCATCCTGCACGAGCGCATGCTGCCATCGCGGCATCTGTAGCATGCGCCAGGAATTCGAGCGGATCGACAGACGGGGTGGAACACCTCAGTTTTTGGTCTCGAGCAGGCGGCGCCCAATCACCTGCGCCTGGATCTCGCCGGCCCCTTCGAAGATGTTGAGGATGCGGGCGTCGCACAGCACCCGGCTGATCTCGTACTCGAGCGCGTAGCCGTTGCCCCCGTGGATCTGCAATGCGCCGTCGGCATTGGCCCAGGCGACGCGGGCGCCGAGCAGCTTGGCCATGCCCGCTTCGAGGTCGCAGCGCTCGCCGGTGTCCTTGCGCCGCGCCGCGAAATAGGTGAGCTCGCGGGCGATGACGGTCTCGACGAGCATCATCGCGAACTTGTCGGCGACCCGCGGGAAGGCGGCGAGCGGCTGGCCGAACTGGCGGCGATCGAGCGCATAGCGCAGGCCGAGGTCGAAGGCATCCCAGGCCACGCCCAGCGCGCGCGCCGCGGTCTGGATGCGGGCACTCTCGAAGGTGCGCATCAGCTGCCGGAAGCCGTGGCCCGGGTCGTCACCGAGCAGGCTGCCGGCCGGCACCTCGAAGCCGTCGAAGCCGATTTCATATTCCTTCATGCCGCGATAGCCGAGCACCTCGATCTCGCCGCCGCTCATGCCGGCGGCGGGGAAGGGATCGTCCACCGTGCCGCGCGGCTTGGGCGCGAGGAACATCGACAGGCCGTCGTGGCTGGCGGTCTCCGGGTCGGTGCGCGCGAGCAGGGTCATCATGTCGCTGCGACTGCCGTGGGTCGACCATGTCTTGGCGCCGTCGATGCGCCAGCCGCCGTCGGGGCGGGCGCTCGCGCGGGTACGCAGGCTGGCGAGGTCCGAGCCGGTATCGGGCTCGGTGAAGACGGCGCAGGGCAGGATCGTGCCGTTGGCGATGCCCGGCAGCCACTGCTGTTTCTGCGCATCGGTGCCGGAGCCGGCGATCAGCTCGCCGGCGATCTCGGAGCGGGTGCCGAGCGAGCCGACCGCGAGGAAGCCGCGCGAGAGCTCCTCGGAGACGACGCACATGGCGAGCTTGCCCATGCCGAGCCCGCCCCATTGCTCGTCGATGGTGACGCCGAAGGTACCGAGTTCGGCCATGCCGGCGACCACCTCGTCGGGGATCAGGCGGTCCTCGAGATGCCAGCGGTGCGCATGCGGGCGCACCTTCTCGCGCGCGAAGCGGCGGAAGGTATCGCGGACCATGTCGAGGGCGTCGTCGCCCAGCGACTCGTCGGGCAGCTGCCCTTCGCGGACCAGGTTGGCGAGCGATGCGCGCCGGGCGGGGGTGTTGCCGTGGGCGACCATGCGCTGCACCGCCGGCTCGCGCAGCAGTTGCGCGAGCGCGGCTTCGGCGCCGAGGTCGGCGGGCCGGGCGAACTCGAGCTGGCTCATCGGAATGCCGCCGACGATCTGCGAGAGGTATTCGCCGACGCCGATCAGGGTGATGTGCCGCTCGATCTCGCCGAGCCGGCCGCGGGCGGCGAGCCCCTGGTACCAGTCGGCGAGTTCGGTGATCGCCTGGACGTAGGTGGCGGTCCAGGCGAGGCCATGGACGGCGCGCTGGTTGGCGTCGATGCGCGCGCCGCGCACCCGGCCGCCTTCGCCGACGATGGCGAGCACCGCGGTGCGGGCAGCCTCGAGATAGTCGCGGGCGGCGGCCACCGCCGCGACCAGGGTGGCGCGCTGGGCGTCGCCGGAGTCGTCGCCGGCACCGGCGCCGACGGTCTGGGTGTGGGTATCCATGCTCAATCCTTTGCGCTGGCGACGATGCCGCGTTCGATCAGGGCGCCGATCTCGTGGTCGGCCATGCCGAGCACGCCGGCGAGTACCTCGGTCGTGTGCTGGCCCAGGCGCGGCGCGGCCCCGACGTCGATTCGGGGCGAGCCCGAGTAGATCGCCGGACTGCCGGGCGTGAGGTAGGCGTGTCCACTCGGGTGGCGCACCGTCTGCATCATCGGATTCGCCTCGGAGAGTTCGGGCTCGGTACGCAGCGACTCCGACAGGTTCTTGTAGGGGCCCCAGCAGACTTCATGGGCGTCGAAGGCGGTCTTGAGTTCGGCGTAGGGCAGCTTGCGGGTGGCGGCATCGACGATCGGATCGATCGCCGCGCGGTGCTCGAAGCGCAGCCCTTCGTCGCGCGCGAAGCTCACCCCGAGCCGGGCCTCGAGCGCGGCGATCGGCGCGGCGATGTCGAGCGCGGCGAGCAGGCCGCGCCACTGCTTGGCGGTGATCGCGACGATCATGACCCGCTCGCCGGTGGCGCAGCCGAAATCGCGACCGAAGGCACCGAACACGCTGTTGCCGATGCGCGGGCGGTCTTCGCCGGTGGTGGCCACTTCGGCGATCTGGCCCAGCATGCCGAGCGCGGAGAAGGCGACCGAGGACAGCGGCAGCGCGATCTCCTGGCCCTCGCCGGTGGCGCGCCGATGGCGCTCGGCGGCGAGCAGGTGGAAGGCGCACAGTGCGCCAGTGGCGATGTCCCAGCCCGGCATGACGTGGTTGATCGGCCCGCCGTGGTCTTCGGGGCCGGTGTTGTACGGATAGCCGGCGACCGCGTTGATGGTGTAGTCGAGCCCGGTGGTGCCGTCGGCCCAGCCCTGGACCCGGACCGTGATCAGGTCGGGGCGGCGCGCGGCCAGCTTGTCGTGGGCGAGGAAGCCGCCGCGCGGGAAATTGGTGACGAACATGCCGCCGCCCTCGCCGGGCGCTGTCACCAGCGCGGCGACGAGCTCGCGCCCCTCGGGCTTGCCGAGGTCGATCGCGATCGACTTCTTGCCCTTTTGCAGGCCTTCCCAGTAGAGGCTGGGGCCGCCGCCCGGCACCCGGGGCCAGCGGTTGAAATCGGGTCCGCCGCCGATGGGGTCGAAGCGGATGACTTCCGCTCCCATCTGGGCGAGGTGCATGGCGCATGAGGGGGCGGCGACGAAGGAGGCGCCTTCGATGACGCGCATGCCCTGGAGCAGTGAATACATGAGGATTCCTGTTGCAGTGCCGGAAGCGGCGGGATCGCCGGGACCGGGGAATTATCCGACAAGGGCATTGTCCGACAAATCGCCGCGTGCGTTGTCGCACCGGGCAGCGGGTCTTGAAACCGGCACGGCCGGCCCGATCTTCCGGTCATCGGCGAAGAGCCGGGTTACAGACAGACATGCAAGGAGAATCCCCATGCCAAGACTATCGCTCTATGATCCTTTCGCGGACGTGTTCCCGGAGTTGTTCCGCGGCATGATGACGCCCACCTCGCCGGAGACCGGCAAGCCGCTCGAGATCCGCATCGACGTGAGCGAGACCGACGCCGACTACAAGGTTTCGGCCGAGCTTCCCGGTGTCGCGAAGGACGAGATCCATGTCCAGATCGACGGCAATCGCGTCGCGATCTCGGCCGAGGTCAGCAAGGAAAGCGAGGCCCGCGACGGCGAACGGGTGCTGCGCCGCGAGCGCTATCGCGGTTCGGTTTCGCGCAGCTTCGCACTGGCCGCCGAGATCGACGAGGAGCGCGCCAGCGCTGCCTACGAGAACGGCGTGCTCAGCCTGACCCTGCCGAAGAAGGCCGCTGCCGGCGCCAAGCGGCTGAAGGTCGCCTGAGCGGCGAGCTTCCCGCGGCAGGTGACGGGGCCTCGCGACCAGCGGGGCCCCGTGCCGTCCGGGAGGAGCTCCGGCCGCGCCTGTGAGCGCGGCCGAAGCGAGCGACAGCGAGCGTGGGGGCAGTTCCCCTTCAGTCGGCCGACTGCGCGCGCAGCTGCCGCTGCGCTTCCTCGTCGCGCGCATCGTCGATCACGCGCAGCACATCGCCCACGTCGACGATTCCGTCCTCGTGCTCGAAGCGCCCGCTCAGTTCGACATCGGGGCCCAGGGCGCCGCGCCGATACAGGTCCCAGATCTCGGGCCCGTACTCGGTGCCGAGCAGTTCGGGCTCGAAACGGCCGAAGAAGGCGCGCAGGTTGGCGACGTCGCGCAGCAACATGCGGCTGGCGTGGTTGTTGCCGGCCGCGTCGACCGCCTGCGGCAGGTCGATGATCACCGGACCGTCCGCCCCCAGCAGGATGTTGAACTCCGACAGATCGCCGTGCACGATGCCGGCGCAGAGCATCCGCACGACTTCGCGCAGCAGCGTCGCATGATGCGCGCGGGCCTCGTCGGGCGTGAACACCACGTCGTTGAGCCGCGGCGCGGCGTCGCCGTCGGCGTCGGTCACCAGGTCCATCAGCAGTACGCCGTCGCAGAAGTTGTGCGGCCTGGGCACGCGCACGCCGGCGGCCGCCAGCCGGTACAGCGCATCGACTTCCGCGCTCTGCCACGCCGCCTCGGTGGCCTGCCGGCCGAAGCGGGTGCCCTTGGCCATCGCGCGCGCCTGGCGCGAGTTCCTGACCTTGCGGTTCTCGGTGTAGTCCACCGCCTGCCGGAAGCTGCGTTCGGTCGCCTCCTTGTAGACCTTGGCGCACAGGGTTTCGCCGCCGGAACGGACGACGTAGACCGTCGCTTCCTTGCCGCTCATCAATTGACGCACGACCTCGTCGACCAAGCCTTCCTCGAACAGCGACGACAATCTCTTCGGTACTTTCATGGGGCAGCATTGTGCGCCATGCCGGCCGAACCGGCTCTTGCCCGCGGCACCTGCCACAATCCGGAATGACCGATTCCACGAATACCCCGCCCGTCGCCGACCCGTTGCCCGCCGCGGATCCCTCGCCCCTTGCCGAAGCCCCGCCCGCCGGCGCGCCGTTCAGCGCGCTGCCGCTTGCGCCGGCGGTGCTGGCCAACCTGCGGCAACTGGGCTACGAGCGGATGACCGCGATCCAGGCCGCCAGCCTGCCCCGGGCCCTGGCCGGCAAGGACCTGATCGCCCAGGCGAAGACCGGCAGCGGCAAGACGGCCGCCTTCGCCTTGCCGGCCCTGGCCAGCCTCGATCCACGCAGCTTCGCGGTGCAGGCGCTGGTGCTGTGCCCGACCCGCGAACTGGCCGAACAGGTCACGAAGGAGATGCGCCGGCTGGCGCGCTCGGAAGACAACATCAAGATCCTGACGCTGTGCGGCGGCGCAACGCTGCGTCCGCAGGCCGCCAGCCTGGCCCATGGTGCGCACGTCATCGTCGGCACGCCGGGCCGTATCCTCGACCACCTGGCCCGCGAGACGCTGTCGCTCGCTTCGCTCAAGACCCTGGTGCTCGACGAAGCCGACCGGATGCTCGACATGGGCTTCGCCGAGGACATCGCCCAGGTGATCGAACGTTGCCCGCGGCAGCGCCAGACCCTGCTGTTCTCGGCTACCTATCCGCCCGGTAAGCCTGACCTCCTCGGGCTCGCGCATGAAGCGCCGCGCCAGCCTGGT
>CAYZBJ010000049.1:0-23941 GCA_964476625.1 uncultured Burkholderiaceae bacterium
CGATGCCGACGAAGCCGTGGCCGCCGCTGCGGATCGTGCGCCCGCCGATGCGCAGCTCGATGTCGTCCCAGTGATTGAAGGCCTGGCTGATCTCCTGCGCGGTCTCGGGATCCTGCGCGAGCATGTTCTCCATGGTCGCATCCGAGAAGACCACGCCCCAGCCGAAGGTGTCGTAGGGGCGGTTGCGCTCGAGCACCGTGATCCGGTGCGAGGGGTCGCGGTTCTTCATCAGGATCGCGAAGTACAGGCCGGCGGGGCCGCCGCCGATGCAGACGATGCGCATGGATGCCTCCCCGGGGCGCGGCAATCCGACGCTCCCGCCAATCAGGGAAATGTTTCACTTATGAAGTTCCTGGTCAAGCGCCATCGGCCGCGTCGTGCGAATAGTTCATGAATGAATCAACCGCGCTGCCCGGCGCTAGAATCCGGTGACCGATACGGAGAACCAGGATGGCGGGCAAGGCAAGGGCCACAGCGACAGGGCAAACGACAGGGCAAACGACAGGGCAGGCGGCAGGGCAGGCGTCCGGAACACTGGACCTGGAGTCACGCCTGGGCGATGACGACCACGAGGCGGTACGCCTCTGGCTGCGCATGCTGACCTGCACCAACCTCATCGAAGGCCAGCTGCGCGGCCGCCTGCGCCGCGAATGCGACGAGTCGCTGGCGCGCTTCGACCTCATGGCCCAGCTCGAGCGCCACCCGCGCGGCCTCAAGATGCGCGAGCTCTCGCGCCGGTTGATGGTGACCGGGGGCAACGTCACCGGCCTGACCGACAAGCTGGTCCTGGAGGGCCATGTCGAACGGCGCGAGGACCCCCGCGATCGCCGGGCGTTCACCGTCCACCTGACCGCGGCCGGCCGCCGGCACTTCCGCCGCACGGCCAGCCGGCACGAAGGCTGGGTCATCGAGCTGATGGCGGGCCTGGCGCCCGCCGAGAAACAGCAGCTCATCGCGCTGCTGCTCAAGCTCAAGCAGCACCTCGTCGCCCTGCCCGGGCCGAGCGACGGCGCCGCGGCGACGCGCTGAGGGCGACCAGGCGCGGGCGGGTCGTACCCGTGGTAGCCGCTGGCGCTGGCGACGATGCCGACCGTCGCTCCGCCCGCCGGCCGGCGCCGGTCGTTCCACTACACTCGCGTGCGCCCGAGGACACTCCCGCCCGATGAACCCGAAGATCCTGCTGACCGCGCTTGCCTGCTGGGCGAGCGGCATCGTCGCCGTCATCCTGACGGCCGACTCGAGCCTGATCGCCACGATCTTCCCTCCCGCCGGCATCGGCATCGCAGCGGTGCTCGTGCTCGGCCCCCGGGCTCTGGTGGGGGTCTTCGTCGGCATCCTCGCCATGACGCTGTCGCTCGAAGCGGTCACCGCGGCCGGCACGGGCATCGCGCTGGCAACCGGCGTCGTGGCCGGCCTGGTCGGCGCGGGCCAGGCGGCGCTCGGCGCCGCGCTGGTCCGCAAGCTCTTGCCCGCCGGTGCGCCGCCCCCTTCGGAGCCACGGCGAATCGTCGCCCTGCTGCTGCTTGCCGGACCGGCGAGCAGCCTGGCCTGCGCCGTGGCCGGCACGGCCCTGCTCTTTGCGGGCGGCCACCTGCCGCTGGACCGGGTCACGGAGGCCGGCTACCGGCTGTGGGTGGCCGACACCCTCGGCGTGACCATCTTCCTGCCGATCACCCTGGCACTGACGGCGCTGCCTCGCGCACAGTGGCGGCCCCTGGCACTGACCGCCGGCCTGCCGATGCTGCTCGCCGGCCTGCTGGTCGCCACCGCCCTGACCCGCCAGGAACTCGCCGACCACGAGACGGCGCAACATGCGTTCACCAGCAAGAGCGCTGAAGCGACCCGGGGTTTCCAGGACCGGCTCGAGGAGGTGCAGCTGATCCTGGATGCGGTGCATGGCCATGTGGTTGCCAGCAGGGGGATCGGGCGCGACGACTTCCGCCGCTTCACCGCACCCTTGCTCGATCGGGCCCCGGCGATCCAGGCGCTCGGCGTGGCCGAGCATGTCCGGCCGGGCGAACGCGACGACTTCCTGCAACGTCAGCACGAGATCCACGGATCCGGGTTCCGGCTGCTGGCTCGCGACGATGGCAATCACCTCGTTCCCGCGCCGTCCAATGCCGACGCGATGGTCATCTCGCTCGTCGAACCCTGGCAGGAGAACCGACGCGCGCTCGGCGTCGACGCATTGCATACGCCGGCGGGCGCGGCCATCCGCGGCGCGCTGCGAGCGGGTGAGCAGACCGCCACCGGCGGATTCGAACTCACCCTGCGCCCCGGTGGCGGTCTCGGCGCCGTGATCTACAAGAGCCTGTCCCAGGCCGACGCGCCAGCCCGTGGGATCGGCGCCGCGGAGCCGATCCACCCCGGTGGCGTCGCCTTCGTCGCGCTCCGGTTCGATCCCCTCGCGGCCGCGAGTTTCGAGGGGCTCGGGCCGGGGTTCGTCCACTGCGTCCTCGACATCACCGACGCGCGCCCCATGGCGCTGACCGGCAACGGCGCCTGCCCGGACGATGGGGCGCGGCCGGCAACCGGCTTCTCCCGTCCCGTGCAATGGCGAGGCGAGATCCCGATGGCCGGGCGAACCCTCGAGCTGCGTTTCGAAACCGCCGAAGCCGGCGCCGCGACGGCCGTCGCGACGACGCGAGGAGTCGCCGTGTTCGGCGCGCTCACGCTGGCCGCCTTCCTGCTCTCGATGGCGGGTCGCAGCGCCGAGGTGACGCGCCTGGTCGAGCGCCGGACCCATGAACTGGCCGAGGAGATGAAGATTCGCCGGCGCATCACCGGCGCGCTCGCGCGCAGCGAGCAGAGGCTGCGCACCCTGCTGGGCAACACCCCGGCGGGAATCGTCGAGATGACTCCGGACCAGCGGATCGCGCAGGCGAACTCGCACTTCTACGGACTGGTCGGCGTCCGCGAACCGGCTCTCGTCGGCCGGCGCGTCCTCGAACTCGTCCACCCCGACGAACGCGATGCCGAATCGGGCGCCTGGTCTTCGCTGGCAGCCCAGGGGGTCGACCAGATCCAGCGACGGTTCCGGCTCCTGCGCGACGACGGCAGCGCGATCAGCGTCGATGCGGTGAGCAGCCCGATCCGCGACGCGCGCGGCCGGGTGGTGCGGATCGTGGCGGTGATCCAGGACCTGTCGGAAATAGAGCAACGCGCCATCGCCGAGATGGCCCGGGAGAAGGCCGAGGCGGCGAGCCGCGCCAAGACCGAGTTCGTGGCCCGCATGAGCCACGAACTGCGTACACCGCTCAACGCCCTGCTCGGCTTCGCGCAGCTGCTCGCGAGCCGGCCCGAAGAACCCTTGAGCGACCAGCAGGCCGAGGCAGTACGGGTCATCGAACAGTCCGGCTGGCACCTGCTCGACATGATCAACGACCTGCTCGAACTCTCCCGCATCGAGGCCGGTCATGTCCGCGTCCAACTCGGCAGAATCGATCTCGAGGTCATCGTCGCCGAGAGCCTGCACCTGGTCGGTGCGCTCGGCCAGCCGCAATCGATACTCGTCTCGACGCATGTCGACGAAGCCGCCCGCCATGTGATCGCCGACCCGACGCGCCTGCGTCAGGTGCTGGTGAACCTGTTGAGCAACGCCATCAAGTACAACCGTCCCCATGGCCGGGTGCGGATCGAAGCCCAACGGGAGGCCGGCTCGAGCCGGATCGCCCTGCGGGTTCGCGACACCGGCGCGGGCATGAACGCCGAGCAGCTCGCCCACCTGTTCGAGCCCTTCAATCGGCTCGGCCGCGACGACACGATTCCCGGGACCGGCATCGGGCTGGCGATCGCGCGCAATCTCGTCGAGCTGATGGACGGGACCCTGGAAGCAGGCAGTCTGCCCGGCCAGGGCTCGTGCTTCACCGTCAGGCTGGCGGCGGCCCAGCCACCCGGCGTGGAACCGACGGCACGGCCGATCGGCCGCGCCACCGCGCACTAACGGGCCGGTTCCGGCAGCGGTCCGAGATAGGCGCGCGCGAGCGCCTCATAGAGCGGCGGCGTCATGGCCCTGGACAGGCTGCTCGCGATCACCGCGGTCGCCATCAGCGCGATCACCATCGCATGGCCGTCGGTCATCTCCATCATGATCACGAAGGAGGTGATCGGCGCCTGCGTGACCGCCGCGAGATAGCCGACCATCGCCAGGGCAATCAGGGCGGACAGGGCCACATCGGGAAACGCCAGGTTGACGAGTTGGCCGATGCCGGCGCCGATCGACAGGGTCGGCGCGAAGATCCCGCCGGGCATGCCGACGAGGTAGCTGATCAACAAGGCCGCGGCCTTCAGCGGCGCGTACCAGAGGCTGACCGACTCCTGGTCGGACAACAACGCCTGCGCCTCGCGATACCCGCTGCCGAAGGTGATCCCGCCGCTGGCAATGCCGATCACCGCGAGCACCGTCCCGCAGAGCAACGCGAAGCGGTAGGGATGGTCACTGCGCAGCGCTCGCAGGCGGGCCGGCACCCAGCGCACCAGGTTGAGCATCAGCCAGCCGAACACACCACCCGAGACACCGGTGACCACCGCAGTGCAGAGCACCGCGATCACCAGGTCCGGAGGATAGTCCTGCGGGACCTGGATCCTGCCGAAGTAGTTGTAGTCGCCGGCCAGCGCGAGTGCGACGACCCCCGCGAAGAGGATGGCCGTGATGAGGGTCCCGCTGGTGCGCTGCTCGAAATTCTTGTTGATTTCCTCGAAGGCGAAGATCACGCCGGCCAGCGGCGTATTGAAGGCAGCGGCCAGGCCTGCCGCGCCGCCGGCAACGATGAACTGGCGGTCGATCCGGCTCGAACTGCGCGGATAGGCCCGGCGCATCGTGTACATCACGGCTGCGCCGATATGCACCGATGGGCCTTCGCGGCCGATCGTGTAGCCGCCGAGCATCCCGAGGGTGGAGACGGTGATTTTGCCCACCATCACCCGCAGCGAGAGCAGCGCATCGCGCCGGTCCGATTCGGACGACTTGACGGTGGCGATCACCTGCGGAATGCCGCTGCCTTCGGAACCCGGGAAATAGCGCCGGGTCAGCCAGACCGCCGCGACCCCGACGGCCGGGGTGATCAGCAGGGGCAGCCAGGACGAGTACGCGACGGCGAGGTTGAACAACGCGAATGCGCCATCGACCAGCTTCGCATAGGCCACCGCGACCAGGCCGACCAGGATCGCCCCGACCCAGAACACGCCGTAGGTGAGCCAGAGGCGACGAGCGCCGAAGCGAACCCGGCGAAGGAACTGGGTGAAGTCGACCTGCATCAGGAAGGATCGATCGGCAATACCCCGATGCGCGGGGTGAAAGGGCCGGGGAAAAACACTGGAAACGGGGCCGGCGAAGACCCGGGTCAGCCGGCCCCGGACACGTCGTGGGCCCGGCGCGCAAGGACATCGACCCGCTGCGCCATCGCCGCGGTGCGCGCGCGCAACTCGTCGAGCTCGATACTGCGCGCCAGCGGTGACTCGCCCGATTCGATGAAACCACCGAATTGTCGGTGCAGGCGTTCGCCGGCGTCGGCGACCAGGCCACGGGCAGCGCGGGCGCCGCCAGCGAGCCGCCGGGCGGCAATGTCCCCGACGACCCGGCTCAGGTCTTCCTCGCCGTCCCAGCGCACCGACTGCAGCAGTTCGCCCAGGGTGGCGGCGAGCATCACGTCACCCTCGATCCGCATGTGCCCGGCCAGCCCGCGAACGCCGTCACGCAGCCAGTCGAAACCCGCCTGCGCCGAGGGTCGCAACATCATCTGCACCCCCGCTTCGCCCGGCTCCGAGGGCGCCAGCCGGCCCTCGGCATCGATGGCCAGCCACAGGTCGGGAACCAGGCCCCAGCCGCCGCCGGCTTCGACCCCGAGTCGCAGGCGGCGCTCGGCGAACATCCGCAGGCGCTCGCGCGCGGCCGGATGCTGGTCGAGCACATGGTTGAGCGCCGCGACCAGCGACGGCAGCGCCAGGCGGGCGAGCTGCCGCACCGGCGCGGGTGCCGAGTCGCTCATTCGCCCTGCTGGATGCCGGCGAGGATCCAGCCGCCCGCACCATCGACCGGCTTGGCGAGGTTCCAGGTCTCCTCGAAGGCTTCGGCGGCCTGGCCGGGCTGCTCGCGCAGCATGCCGGTGTAGCGCACCGCGGCGATGTACTCGGTCGGGGTCGTCTCGATGCCGAGCAGTTCCGCTTCGAGCTGGACGACATCGGTGCGCTGCTCGGCGCCACCGGCCTGCTCGAGCTGGAGTTTCAGCTCGGCGAAGACTTCGGGCGAAGTGAACTCGCGCAGGTCCTTCAGGTCGCCGGCATCGAAGACCGCCTGCAAGCGAATGAACTGGACCTTGGCCTGGTGGACGAAGCCGTCGACGTCGAAACCGGCAGGTACGCCGATCGGCCGGACGACGGCCTCGGTAGCCGCAGCCGCGAACCCGCTGCCGCCGGGCGCCGCCATCGGATGCGGCCGCAGCGCTTCGCGCTGCATCGGCCCGCCGGCACCCTGCAGGGCCGGCCGACGCTGCGATGCCACCAACCGGCGATAGAGCATCAGCCCGAGCGCCAACAGCAGGCCGATCAGGATGATGGTGCCGAACTCCTCGGACAGGCCGAGGCTGCTCGCCAGCCAGGCCAGGCCCAGCCCGGCGGCGAGGCCGCCGATCGGACCGAGCCAGCGATTGCCACCGGCCGCGGCGGCGCCGCCGGCCGGCTGCTGGCGGGCGGCTTGTCCTGCCGGCGGCTGGGCCGGGGCATTGCGCTGCCGGACGATGTCCGACTGCTTGCCGAAGGAGCGCCCGCCACCGAGGCGGCGGGCGTCGGCTTCGGGAACGGCCATGACGAAGGCGGTGACGCCAGCGGCCACCATCATCAGGAATCGTTGCCAGGTTTTCATCTCGTGTCTCCGTTCGGGAATGGGATTCGGGAGCGGCTCAGACCGCGATGCCCTCGTGCAGGGCGACGACGCCCGCGCTGAGGTTGAAGTAACGGACCCGGGCCAGGCCGGCGTCGACCATCATCGCCTTCAGGGTTTCCTGGTCCGGGTGCATGCGGATGGATTCGGCGAGATACCGGTAGCTGTCGGCGTCGCCCGCCACGGCGCGACCGAGTCGTGGCAGCACCGAGAAGGAATAGATGTCGTAGGCGCGCTCGAGCGGCTTCCAGACCTTCGAGAACTCGAGCACCAGCAGCTTGCCGCCCGGGCGCAGCACCCGTCGCATCTCGGCGAGCGCCCGGTCCTTGTGGGTCATGTTGCGCAGGCCGAAGGCAACGCTGACCCGGTCGAAGTAGCGATCGGGAAAAGGCAGGGCCTCGGCATCGCACTGCAGCGCCGGCTGGACATGGCCGGCGTCGAGCATGCGGTCGCGACCGACCGCCAGCATCGATCCGTTGATGTCGGTCAGCCAGACCTCGCCTTCCGGGCCGGCGCGCCGGGCGAAGGCTTGCGCGAGGTCGGCGGTGCCGCCGGCGACGTCGAGCACCTTCATGCCCCGGCGCACCGCGGCCTGCCCGATCGTGAAGGCCTTCCAGGCCCGGTGCATGCCGACCGACATGAGGTCGTTCATCAGGTCGTAGCGCTGCGCGACCGAATGGAAGACACCGGCGACCTTGCCCGCCTTCTCGTCGGCGCCGACCCTGCGATAGCCGAAATCGGTGGTCTCGGGATTGCTCATCGGACGGGCCGTGAAATCGCGCGGGCGCGCCCCGGAACCGCGCGAGGCTCGTCGGCGACGGCGACGCTCTTGCCGGAGACGCCTGCCGGCTGGGGATCACGACTCTTGCCGGCGTGCTCGAGCCGACCGAGGTAGTCGGCCCAGAGCCGGTCATGGTCGGTCGCGATGCCATGGAGGTAATCCCAGGAGTAGATCCCGGACTCGTGCCCATCGTCGAAGCGCGGCTGGATCGCATAGTGGCCGACCGGGGTGATCGACTCGATCCGGACATCACGCTTGCCGACCTGCAGGGTCTCCTGGCCCCTGCCGTGGCCACGCACCTCCGCCGACGGCGAATTCACGCGCAGGAACTCGAAGGACAGCCGGAAACTGCGGCCGTCCTCGTAGGCGAGTTCGAGCACGCGCGAATCCTGGTGCACCACCACCCGGATGGGGATCGGCGCTCCGGCACTCATGTCCGACGGTCTCCCTGCACAGCAGCTCCATACATTGGCGCATGGTAGCCGATTTCGGCCGGCGCACCCTTCGCGGCCCTACGCCCGGAACGGCGAGCCGTCGCGTGCGCGGGGCCGGGTTCAGGCGCGTTCGAAGCGCAGGGAAAAGCGTTCGTGCCCGCGGCCGCGATCGAGCAGCTCGAGCACCATCGCCCGGCTGTCTTCCTCGCCACGCCGGATCCACAGCACCTCGCCGACGACCACCGTGTCGGTGCTCGCCACCAGTGACGATTCCCCGGCGGACTCGATGAGGAAGGCGTCGAGATGCTCGGCGTGCCGCGGCCCGCGAATACCGATGGGTTGTGCCCGCCCGGCCATGACCGCGAGGCGCAGGCGATGGCCGGTGCGCTGGTCCTTCAGCCCGGGCGCGGGAACGATCTGGCGCACCGATTCGACCCGCGCGAGCAGCAGGTGCTCGGCCTCGACGCCGGCACCCGCGCCATCGACGACCAGCGAAACCAGCTCGCCACGGCGCACATGCGGGGTCATCGCCTGGCGGTCGACCAGCCAGACGCCGGCCTCCTGGGCGACCCGCCGGGCCGTCTCGCTCTCGCCGGCAAGGGCGGCCACGGCGTCGGCGTCCTCGCGGTCCTTGCCCAGCGCCATGCGCAGGATGGTGTTCTGCTCCCAGCGGCCGTAGGCATACGATGCATCCCTGCCACGGTCCGAGGCAGCGGCAAGTTCGGCCCGCGAACGGTGGAACGCCGGCATGCCCACTCGCAGCCGGACCGGCGTCGGCCGACCGACCGGAACGATGCCGCCGCGGTTGCGGGCGCTCCAGGCGACCATCAGCTCGTCGAGCAGGCCCGCCAGCGCCGCCCGGTCCATCCCCGGCATGCCGCGTCCGGCCGAATGGGCGCTCGCCAGCCAGCCATCGCGGCGTTCGGCGAGCTTCTTCTGCAGGCGATGGGTATCGAGGCGCACCGACAGGCGCGGGCCGAGCCAGAGCGTCGGGCCATGGGGATTCACGGACAACTCCAGGCCCGCGTCGAAGCGATAGCCGACCCGGGTCGCCCAGCGCCTGGCCAGCCGATCCACGAGGCTCGCCTGGGCGGCCGGTCGACTCTCCAGGCCGGCCGCCTGCAGCAGCAAGGGGTAGGTGATCGCGGCGCGCGCGTTGACCGGCCTGGCAATCGCCATCGGATCGACCAGCGGCTCGTCGAGGAAGGTCGTCTGGCGCATGTGCCGCGCCAGGGCCGAGAGCTCGAACCATTCCACCGGGTCGACCTCGATGCGCGCGAGCAATGCGAACGAGAGCCGGCGCGACAACGCATCGAGGCTCCGCGCCAGCGGCAACACCTCGCGTATCGCGTTGCTCGCCCCCGGGATGACCGAGCGGGTGTCGAGACTGTCGGACTCGACCATCCGCTTGTAGACCGTCCGGTAGGCCCGGTGCAGCCGGTCGAGGGCCGCCGCGACCTCGCGCCAGTCGGCGATGCTGTCCTGGCCGAAGGGTGCGGCGGCGCAGCGCAGGCGCGACGCATGGCGTTCGGCGTCGACGAGCAGGCTCGCCCGGGTGAGCTCGAGCATCTCGAAGGCAGGATCGATCGCGAAGCTGCCCTCGGCGATGCGGCCCACCAGCGCGGTCACCGCCCGCAGGCGCTCGCCCGATTCCTGGGGCAGCTGGCCAAGCCACTTGTGACAAGCGGCTGGGCCATCGACGCTGCCCGTCTCGAATGCTGCTCCGGATGCCATCTGAGGTCCTGCATGAATGGCGATTCGCCCGATGGTCGAGCAGCCCCGCCTCTGGAGGATCCGGTACTAGACACCAAACGCGTTCGTCAGTAAATGAACGGCAGGCGATGGGCGACAAGCGGTCGATCGAAGCCGACCAGCGAGCCGGCGTCCGGCCGCCGCCGGTTCCGGCCCATGGCCCTCAACCTGGCCCCGCGTGGCCGCCCGCGCCCGGACCGGCCGCCGACGTCGATCCGAGGGCCCGACGCAAGGCGTCGCGGTACGCCGGCAGGCGTCGCGCGACCGCCTCCCGGCGCGCGGCCGCGGCGGTGATCCGCGGCGGGTCGGTGGCGGCCCAGACCGGCGCCGGGAAGTGCGGGTCGTCGTGCCAGCGGGCGATCAGGTGCCAGTGCAGATGGGGCACCTGGTTGCCAAGGCTGGCGAGGTTGATCTTGGCCGGCGCGAAGACCTCGCGCATGACGCGCTCGACCCGCACCAGGATCTCGAACAGCCAGGCGCGGTCCGCATCGCCGAGATCGCTCAGCTCCCCGGCATGCGCGTTCCAGACGATCCGGGTGAAACCGGGATACAGGGGCTCGTCGGCGAGGATCACCCGCAGGCGATCGTCGCGCCAGAGCAGCTCCCCGCCGGCGTCGGCGCACAGCGGGCATTCAGGCGGGCGATCAGGCGGCATCGTGCTCTCCGGCCGGCGCGGCGCCGGTGCTCGCAGCCTCGTCGAGAAGCCAGGCCCGCAAGGCGGCAACACGCTGGTCGCCACCGGAAGACTCGACGAGATAGTAGCGCCGGGGCAACGCCCGGCGGTGCCTGAACGGAGCGACCAGGTCGCCGCGCTCGATGCTGCGCTCGAGCAACGGCAGGCGGGCGAGCGCGACCCCGGCGCCATCGATCGCAGCCTGGATCATCTGGGAGTAGTTGGTGAACGACAGCACCCCGGCCGGGCGCAGGGAGGGCACGCCGAGCGCGACGAACCAGGGCGCCCAGTCGAGCCAGGACAGGTCGGACTGGACCGTCGCGAGGGCCAGCAGGACATGGCCCGCCAGGTCGGACGGCTCGCGCAACGGCCGGGCCGGATCGGCGAGCAGGCGGGGGCTGCAGACCGGGATCACCGATTCGTCGAACAGGGGAGCGGCGGCATCCGGCGCGGCGCCCGGCGCGCAGAAGCGGATGGCGAGGTCGATCCGATGGACCCGGGAATCGAGCACCGCGTCGTCGGCGACGATCCGCACGTCGATCGCCGGGTGCCGTTGCCGGAACGCGCCGAGCCGCGGCACCAGCCACAGCGACGCAAAGGACATCGTGGTGGTGACGGTGACCGGCTCGCGCGCGCTGCGCGAGGCGATTTCGCGGGCGGCGGCATCGATCAGCCCGAGCGCCTCGCGAACCGCCCGGGCGAAACGCCGGCCATCCTCGGTCAGTTCGAGACGCCGGTTCAGGCGCACGAACAACGGCGCCCCGAGGGCCTCCTCGAGCGCCTTGATCTGCCGGCTGATCGCCGACTGGGTCAGGGCGAGCTCGTTACCGGCGCGGGTGAACGACAGGTGGCGGGCAGCGGCCTCGAAGCCCCGGACCATGTCGAGCGAAGGCAGGCGGCGCAGGGTCGAACCCGGGTTCGGGTTCGCAATCGGATGATTTTCAATCATGCGAACGATGAGGATTCAACGTTTGTCCGGATCATCGTAGCCCCTGATCATTCCATTCGTCGAGCGGAATCTCGGACTTTCCCCCGACGCCGCAGGCGATACGGTTCGATGAATCACGCGCATCCGAAGGAGAATCAGATGATCATGCACCCACCCTATGGCCCGGTCTTCCTGATGCCCGGGCAAGCGATCCGGTTGCCGCGGGTCGGCCCGCTCACCGTGCAGGTACGCAGCGGAACCGTGTGGATGACCGAGGCGGGGCGGACCGAGGACCACATCCTCGGTGCCGACGAGAGCCACTGCGTCGGTCCCGGGGCGGATGTGGTGATGAGCGCATTCGCGCCGGCGCGCCTCGAGCTGCTCGAGGGCAAGGCCGGCTGCGCGGACGAACCGTCGTCCCGGCGGGCGTCTCGCCACGCCGGGCTGCCGGTTCCGGCCTGATCAGAACTTGGTGTAGCCGCCGTCGATGAGCATCTGCTCGCCGGTGTAGTACGAGGATGCCGGGCTGGCGAGATAGACGGCGGCGCCGCCGAAATCGTCCATCGAGCCCCAGCGGCGCGCCGGGATCCGGGGCATGACGGCATCGCGGAAGCGATCGTTGCCGAAGGACCGCGCGGTCATGTCGGTCTCGATCCAGCCCGGCAGGATCGAGTTGACCCGGATCCGGTGGCGCGCGAGTTCGACCGCGAGCGCCCGCACATAGGCGGTGACCGCGCCCTTCGACGCGCCGTAGTGGCTGTTGCGGGCCGCGCCCTCGACCGCGGCAGTACTCGCGGTGGCAACCAGCGAACCGCCTTCGCCGCGCTCGATCATGTGGCGCGCGGCGGCCCGGAACGTGAGGAAGACGCCCTCGACGTTGATTCGCTGCACCCGGCGGAACTCGTCGAGCGTCATGTCGACCATCGGGGTGCCCTTGGACGACACGCCGGCGTTGGCGAAGCAGGAGTCGACCTTGCCGAGTGCCCCGACGGTATCGGCGAAGGTGCGCTCGATCGCCGCCTCGTCGCCGATGTCGCAGGTGAAGGCCTCGACCTTCAGGCCTTCGGACACGAGTTGCTCGCGCGCCTTGGCGGTCTTGTCGGGGTTGGAGCCCCAGATCGCGACGTGGGCGCCGGCCTGCGCGAGCGCGCGCGCCATCCCGAGCCCGATGCCGCCGTTGCCGCCGGTCACCAGCGCGGTACGCCCGCTAAGATCGAATGGCTGGTACATGGTGTGCTGTCTCCTTGGTCGTGATTCGGATCGATTCGATGTGGATCGATTTGTCCTGCGGTCCGCGGGCGGGGATCAGACGAGCACCCGCTCGATCCCGCCGCTGTTGGCCCGGCTGACATAGTCCGGCAGCCAGTTCTCGCCCAGCAGGTGCCGGGCCATCTCGACGACGATGTAGTCCGCCTCGGTGCCGTTCTCCTCATCGTAGCGCGCCAGGCCCTGCAGGCACGACGGGCACGAGGTCAGGACCTTCACCGGGCCATCGAACGCCTGTTCGCCTTCGCCCCGCGCCGCCGCGACGCCGCGACGCAGTTCCTGGGCCTTGCGAAACCGGACCTGGGTCGAGATGTCGGGCCGGCTGACCGCGAGCGTACCGGATTCGCCGCAGCAGCGGTCGCTGAGGGCGACGGCGCCGTTGACCTCGCTGTTGACCAGCTGGTTGACGACCGCGAGCGGCTGGTACTTCTTCATCGGGGTATGGCAGGGGTCGTGGTACATGTAGCGCGTACCGGTCACGCCCTCGAGCTTCAGCCCCTTCTCCATCAGGTATTCATGGATGTCGATGATGCGGCTGCCCGGGAAGATACGGTCGAACTCATAAGTCGAGATCTGGTCGTAGCAGGTCCCGCAGGACACCACGACCGTGCGGATGTCGAGATAGTTCAGGGTGGTGGCGACCCGGTGGAAGAGCACCCGGTTGTCGGTGATCATCTTCTCGGCCTTGTCGTACTGCCCGGAGCCGCGCTGCGGATAGCCGCAGCAGAGGTAGCCCGGCGGCAGCACCGTCTGCACACCGACATGCCAGAGCATCGCCTGGGTCGCGAGGCCGACCTGCGAGAACAGGCGCTCCGACCCGCAGCCCGGGAAATAGAACACCGCTTCGGCATCGGCGCTGGTTGCCTGCGGGTCCCGGATGATCGGGACGTAGCGGTTGTCCTCGATGTCGAGCAGCGCGCGGGCGGTCTTCTTGGGCAGGCCTCCGGGCAGCTTGCGATTGACGAAGTGGATGACCTGTTCCTTGAGCGGCGCCTTGCCGACCGTCGCCGGCGGCTTGCGGTTCTGCGCGCGCCCGAAGCGCTTGAGCACGTCGCTGGCCATGCGCTGCGCCTTGTAGCCGACGCCGACCATCGCCGCCCGGGTCGCCTTGATGGTGTCGGGATCGGTCGCGTTGAGGAAGAACATCGCCGCCGCGTTGCCGGCATTGAATTTCTTGCGACCCATCTTGCGCAGCAGGTTGCGCATGTTCATCGACACGTCGCCGAAGTCGATGTCCACCGGGCACGGCGCTTCGCACTTGTGGCAGACGGTGCAATGGTCGGCGACGTCGGAGAATTCGTCCCAGTGGCGGATCGACACCCCGCGCCGGGTCTGCTCCTCGTACAGGAAGGCCTCGACCAGCAGCGAGGTGGCGAGGATCTTGTTGCGCGGTGAGTAGAGCAGGTTCGCGCGCGGCACATGGGTCGCGCAGACCGGCTTGCACTTGCCGCAACGAAGGCAGTTCTTCACCGAGTCGGCGATCGCGCCGATCTCGGAGGCCTGCATGATCAGCGACTCGGCGCCCATCAGGCCGAAGCTCGGCGTATAGGCGTCGCGCAGGTCCGCGCCGGCGAACAGCTTGCCGCGATTGAAGCGGCCTTCGGGATCGACCCGCTCCTTGTAGAGCCGGAACGGCTCGAGTTCGTCGTCGTGGAGGAAGGCGAGCTTGGTGAGCCCGATGCCGTGCTCGCCGGAGATGACGCCGTCGAGCGAGCGGGCGAGCGCCATGATCCGCACGACGGCGGCCTCGGCCTCCTTGAGCATGCCGTAGTCGTCGGAATTGACCGGGATGTTGGTATGCACGTTGCCATCGCCGGCGTGCATGTGCAGCGCGACGAAGACCCGGCCGCGCAGGATCCGCGCATGGGCGGCCTCGAGCGTGGCGAGCGTCGGCTCGAAGGTCTGCCCCGAGAGGATGCGTCGCAGGCCATCGCGCAGTTCCAGCTTCCAGGACACCCGCACGATGCGGTCCTGCAGCAGGCGAAAGAGCATCGCGCCCGGCTCTTCGGCAAGCAGTGCGCGCGCCTGCCCCTGGATTTCGGCAAGGCCGTGTTCGGCCAGAGCATCGACCAGCCCGCCGAGCGGCTCGTCGATGCGCTCGAGCAGGAAGCGCCAGCGGCGCTCGACCGCATCGACGAGCCCGATGGCCTCGCGGCGGCGTTCGGCGACGAGTTCGTCGAGATGGTCGCCGGCGCCCTCGTCGAGCTTGCCCAGGGTCCAGTCGGCCGCGAGCAGCCGCCGGAGCTCCTCGACCAGGCGCAGCTTGTTGCCGATCGAGAGCTCGATGTTGATGTGCTCGATGCCGTCGGTGTATTCGCCCAGCCGCGGCAGCGGGATGACGACGTCCTCGTTGATCTTGAAGGCGTTGGTATGGCGCGCTATGGCCGCGGTACGCGAGCGGTCGGCCCAGAAGCGCTTGCGCGCATCGGCCGCCACCGCCACGAAGCCTTCGCCCGCACGCCGGTTGGCCAGCCGCACGACTTCGGAGGCGGCGACCGCGACGTCCTCGTCCCGGTCGCCGACGATGTCGCCGATCAGGACCATCTTGGGCAGGCCACCGCGCCGCGACTTGGTGGTATAGCGAACCGCGCGCAGGTAGCGCTCGTCGAGATGCTCGAGCCCGGCGAGCATCACGCGCGCGCCGATGCCGGGGCCCGCCTGGCGCGCCAGGGAATCGAGGTGGTCCTTGATCTCGACGATCGAGGGGACCGCCAGCTTCGGCTGGCCGAAGAATTCGAGGCAGACGGTGCGGATGCACGCCGGCATCCGGTGCAGCACCCAGCGCGCCGAGGTGATGAGGCCGTCGCAGCCCTCTTTCTGGACACCCGGCAGGCCGGCGAGGAACTTGTCGGTGACGTCCTTGCCGAGGCCCTCGCGGCGAAACGCCTGGCCAGGAACGACGAGGGTCTCGCGACGAATCGCATCGCCCTGCATCCGGCCGTCGCGCCCGAGCTGGCGGGGCTTGAACCAGGCGAGCTCGAAGCGGGCCTCCCCGACATCGTGGATCTTGCCGAGGTTGTGCCCGATCCGGGAGACCTCGAGCCAGTTGCCGTCCGGGTCGACCATCCGCCACCAGGCGAGGTTGTCGAGCGCGGTGCCCCAGAGCACCGCCTTCTTGCCACCGGCGTTCATCGCGACGTTGCCGCCGATGCACGAGGCATCGAGCGAGGTCGGATCGACGGCGAACACCAGCCCGGCGGCGTCGGCCGCATCGGTGACTCGCCGGGTGACCACGCCGGCCTCGGAGAAGACCGTCGCAACCGGCTGTTCCAGGCCCGGCAACACGGTCTGCTCGACCGCATCGAGCCGCTCGAGCTTCTCGGTGTTGATGACCGCGGTGAGCGGCGACAGCGGAATGGCCCCACCGGTATAGCCGGTGCCGCCGCCGCGGGGAATGATGGTCAGCCCGAGCTTCACGCAGGCGAGCACCAGGCCCGCGACCTCGCGCTCGGTATCCGGGTTGAGCACCACGAACGGATACTCGACCCGCCAGTCGGTCGCGTCGGTGACATGGGAAACCCGGGCGAGCGGATCGAAGCGGACATTGCCGGCGGCGGTCAGCTTCGCGAACTGCCGCACCGCCTGCTGGCGCAGGTCACGGACCTGATCGAACAGGCGCTCGAACTCCCGGACCGCCTCGCGGGCAAGTTCGGTCAGGCGGACCACCCGCTGGCTGCGCTGCTCGGCCCCCTCGTCCCGGCTTTCGTCGGACCGGCGGCGGCGATCGATCTCGCCGATCCGGTGCTCGAGCGCCTCGACCAGCTGGGCGCGCCGACGAGGATTGTCGAGCAGGTCGTCCTGGAGATACGGATTGCGCCGGACCACCCAGATGTCGCCGAGCACTTCGTAGAGCATCCGGGCCGAGCGGCCGGTGCGGCGTTCGGCGCGCAACTCGCTGACCAGCCGCCAGCCTTCGTCGCCCAGCAGCCGGATCACGATCTCGCGATCCGAGAACGAGGTGTAGTTGTACGGGATCTCGCGCAGGCGCACCGCGTCGATCGGGTCTGACGGCGCCATTGGCAGGGCTTCGCTTGCGTTCATGGTGAGGCGGTCGATTGTAGCGGAAGCGCCCCGAGCAGGCCGCCCCACCACGCGTCGGGGACCTGCAGCAGCAAGGTCGTGGTGACTATATAGCGCAGCCCCTTGCCAAGCGCCATCCAGCCGACGCACTGCCAGAACGGCAGCCGCAGCCAGCCGGCCAGCGCGCACAGCGGATCGCCGACCACCGGCAGCCAGGCGAAGACCAGGCCCGCCGGCCCGAGCCGCTCGAGCCAGCGCAGGTAGCGGGTGCCGCGCTCGGCCCGCAGCGCGCCCCGGGCGCCGCGGCCCAGCCAGTAGTCGAGCACGCCCCCCGCGGTGTTGCCGGCGGTGGCCACCGCGACCACCAGCCAGAAGTGCCCGGGATGGAGCCGGGCGTAGGCGAAGGTCGCCGGCTCGGAGCCCATCGGCAGCAGGGTGGCCGACACGAAGGCGAACAGGAACACCGCGCCGAGCCCGTTGCGCGGCAGCGCGAACCATTCGACCAGTCGCCACACGATTGATTCCATCGCGCCCGAGTGTACGGTGCCCGCGCCGACGGAAAGTGGGCGGCGCCGCGCCAGGCGCGGCGGGCGAACGATAGAATGAATCGATCATGCACACCCACTACCTGAAGAAGGTCCTCACCGCACGGGTCTACGACGTCGCGGTGGAGGCGCCGCTCGAGCCTGCCCGCGTCCTTTCGACCCGCCTCGGCAACCGGATCCTGTTCAAGCGCGAGGATCTCCAGCCGGTCTTCTCGTTCAAGCTGCGCGGGGCCTACAACAAGATGGCCAGCCTCGGCCGGGAAGAACTCGCGCGCGGCGTGATCACCGCATCGGCGGGCAACCACGCCCAGGGGGTGGCGCTGGCGGCCCGCACCCTCGGCTGCCGGGCGGTCATCGTGATGCCGGTGACCACGCCCCAACTCAAGGTCGACGCGGTCGCCTCGCATGGCGCCGAGATCGTCCTGCACGGCGAGTCCTACAGCGACGCATCGCTGCACTCGCAGGAACTCCAGGCGCGCGAGGGCCTCAGCTACGTCCACGCCTTCGACGATCCCGATGTGATCGCCGGCCAGGGCACGATCGGCATGGAGATCCTGCGCCAGCACCAGGGGCCGATCGACGTGATATTCGTCCCCATCGGCGGCGGCGGCCTGGTCGCCGGGATCGCCGCCTACGTCAAGCAGATCAAGCCCGAAACCCGGGTCATCGGCGTCCAGACGGTCGACTCCGACGCCATGGCGCGCTCGGTCAAGGCGGGCCGGCGGATCGAATTGCACGACGTCGGCCTGTTCTCCGACGGCACCGCCGTCAAGAAGGTGGGCGCCGAGACCTTCCGGCTGGTGCGCCACTTCGTCGACGAGATCATCACGGTCGACACCGACGCGGTCTGCGCCGCGATCAAGGACGTGTTCACCGACACCCGCTCGATCCCCGAGGCCGCCGGCGCGCTGTCGATCGCCGGCGCGAAGGCCTATATCGCTCGCGAAGGCATCCGGGACCAGACCCTGGTGGCGATCGTGAGCGGCGCGAACATGCAGTTCGACCGACTGCGCTTCGTTTCCGAACGCGCCGAGATCGGCGAACAGCGCGAAGCGGTGTTCGCGGTCACGATCCCCGAGGAGCGCGGCAGCTTCCGACACTTCTGCGAGCTGCTCGGCTCGCGCAACATCACCGAGTTCAACTACCGGATCGCCGACGCCGCCGATGCCCACCTCTTCGTGGGCATCCAGATCGCCGCACGCGACGAAGCGGCCCGGATCGCCGGCAGCTTCGAGCAGGCCGGCTTCGGGGTGATCGACCTCACCGACGACGAAATGGCCAAGAGCCACCTGCGCCACCTCGTCGGCGGGCGCTCGCCGCTGGCGCAGGACGAGCGGGTGTTCCGCTTCGAGTTCCCCGAGCGCCCAGGCGCGCTGATGCGCTTTCTCGAGCGGATGCGCCCGGAGTGGAACATCTCGCTGTTCCACTACCGCAATCACGGCGACGACTCCGGCCGGGTCCTGGTCGGCATGCAGGTGCCGCGCAACAACCGGGCGGCGCTGCGCGAGTTCCTCGACACCATGGGCTATCGCTACTGGGACGAGAGCGACCATCCGGCCTACCAACTGTTCCTCGGCCGGAATTCCTGAATCGCGATGCCGCCCGATCCCCGCCCCAGGCCGCGCAACCCGGTGCTGCGCGACTGGCTCGTGCTCGGGTTGGCGCTGGCGGCGCTTGCGATCGTGCTCGGCGCCGGGCCCGCCGGCACGGTGGGCGGCCAGCTGCCCCATGTCGACGGCCTGCTTCTCGAGCTCGCCGCCGGGGGTGCGCCGGCAGCCCACGGAACCGGCGCCGGCGACCCCCTCGCGAATCGCGACCTGGTGCGCCTCGGCGCGCTGCCGGGGGCGCTCCTGAGCAGCATGGTCATCCTGGCAACGATGCTGGGCCTGTATCGGGTGCGACCGGGCGCGGCCGCCGCGGGGGTCATCACCCTGGCCATGCTCGCCTGCGTTGCGCTCGCGGCCGCCGGCATCGCCCTCGGCTCGCGATGGTGGCCGCCAGCCGGGACGATGGCGGCGCTCCTGCTGGCCGGCCCACTGTGGAACTGGCGCCGGCTCGCGGTCGCGACCCGGGCGCTGGCCGCCGATGCGGACTCCCTGCGCGACGCCCCCGACCTGGTGCCGCCGTCGATCCGGCGCCATCCCACCGAAGCCGTGGCCCGCGACCTCCAGCCCCTGCGCGATGCCTCGGCCCGGATCCGGGTGCTGCGCCGGCTGCTGCACGCCCTGATCGACAAGCTGCCGCATCCGGCGATCGTCACCAATGGCGTCGGCGAAGTCCTGCTCTCGAACCGGGTGGCGCGCACCGCCTTCGCCTCCATGCCGATCGAGCAGCAATCGATCGCGCCCTGGATGCGGGTCGAGTTCGGCGACCAGGCCGGCCTCGAGCGGCTGCCGCCGGCCGACGGCCCCGGGCTGCACGGCATCGAGGCGATCGACCGCAACGGCCGGCATTGGCTCGCCGACATCGACCATGCCCGCGAGTCCGCCCTGCCCCTCGTCTACCTGATCCAGTTCACCGACATCACGCCGCTGCGGGCGGCCGAGAACGCACGCAGCGCGAGCCTCGCCGAGTTCGGCCAGGCCTTGCGCGAAGCGACCGCGCCGGTCCTCGAGGCGATCACCGCGGCACGGGCCCGCGGCAGCCTGCCGGACTGGGCCGATGCGATCGATTCGCATGCCCGGACGATCCTGACGATCGCCGAAGATGCAACAGGTTCGCAGGCGACGCCCGCAAGACGGGTCGTGCGCGCCACGACCACTCGGACCGAATAGACCGCGCCCCTTTGCAGCGATACAATCTCTGCAAATTCAATCGCTTATGCAGATCGTCACTTTAGGCCTGAATCACACGACGGCGCCGGTCGCCCTGCGCGAGAAGGTGGCGTTCACGGCCGACCTCGTCGGCGACGCACTGGGCGACCTCAGCCGCTCGGTGCGTTCGGTCGCGCCCGAAACGGCGATCCTCTCGACCTGCAACCGGACCGAGATCTACTGCGCGACCCGAGCGCCCGACGAACTGCGGCCGGCGCTGTCCGAGTGGCTCGCGAATCGGCAAGGGATGCCCGGCGCCGCGATCGAGAACCACCTCTACGCCCTGCCGGGCGACGCAGCGGTACGCCACGCGTTCCGGGTTGCGGCCGGCCTCGACTCGATGGTCCTGGGCGAGCCGCAGATCCTCGGCCAGATGAAGGAAGCCGCCCGCGTCGCCCAGCAGGCGGGCGCGATGGGCACGCATCTGCACCAGCTCTTCCAGCGCAGCTTCGCGGTCGCCAAGGAAGTCCGCTCGAGCACCGAGATCGGCGCCCATTCGGTATCGCTCGCCGCCGCCGCGGTCCGTCTCTCGAAGCGCATCTTCGAGGACCTGCGCGACTGCTCGGTGCTGTTCATCGGCGCCGGGGAGATGATCGAGCTCGCGGCCACCCATTTCGCGGCCCAGCACCCGCGCGCGATCGCGATCGCGAACCGCAGCGTCGAACGCGGCGAGCGGCTCGCCGGCCGCTTCGGCGGGCGGAGCATCCCCCTGGCGGAGGTCTCCGACAGCCTGCACGAGTTCGACATCGTGGTGTCGTGCACCGCGAGCACCCTGCCCATCATCGGGCTCGGCATGGTCGAGCGGGCGACGAGCGCACGACGCCGCCGGCCGATGTTCATGGTCGACCTCGCGGTGCCGCGCGACATCGAACCCGAGGTCGGCCGGCTCGACGATGTCTTCCTCCATACCGTCGACGATCTCGGCCGGGTGGTCCGCTCCGGCATCGAGACCCGCCAGGCGGCGGTGTCCCAGGCCGAAGCCATCATCGAGACGCGGGTCGACGCCTTCATGAAATGGCTCGCGGGCCGGCGGCTCGTGCCCGTCATCCGCGACATGCGCGCGCGCGCCGATTCGATCCGCGATGCCGAGCTCGAGCGGGCTCGCCGGCAGATCGCGCGGGGCGAATCCCCCGAGCGGGTGCTCGAGATGCTCGCCAATGGCCTGGCCGCGAAGTTCCTGCACGGACCGGTGTCGCTGCTGCAAGGCTCGTCCGAGCAGCGCGACCGCCTGCTCCCGCTCGTCGATCGGCTG
Organism: uncultured Burkholderiaceae bacterium; assembly: GCA_964476625.1. GTDB lineage: Bacteria > Pseudomonadota > Gammaproteobacteria > Burkholderiales > Burkholderiaceae_E > JAMLIN01. The sequence continues at coordinate 21,342 of CAYZBJ010000049.1, forward strand.
CTCCCTTCCCCTGGCGAAGCCGCCGGCGAAACGAAGCGCACTCGATGAACCCCTCGATGCTGGCGCGGCTCGAGGATCTCGAGCAGCGACTGTCCGAGGTGAACCTGCAGCTCGCGGGCGAGGATGCCGCGCGCGACATGAACAACTTCCGGCGCCTCGCGCGCGAGCAGCGCGAGCTCGCCGAGGTGGTCGCGCATCTCGAGACCTGGCGCCAGGCCCTGCGCGACGCCGAGACCGCACGCCACATGCGCGAAGACCCGGCCATGCGCGAGTTCGCCGACGAGGAACTGGCCGATGCCGAGCGTCGCATCGACGCCGAGAACGTCGAGTTGCGACGCTTGCTGCTGCCGCGCGATCCGGACGACGATCGCAACGTCTTCCTCGAGATCCGGGCGGGCACCGGCGGCGACGAATCGGCGCTGTTCGCCGGCGACCTGCTGCGCATGTATTCGCGCTTCGCCGAGCGCCTGGGCTGGCGCGTCGAGCTGATCTCGGAGAACGCCTCCGACCTCGGCGGCTACCGGGAGGTCATCGCCCGGATCGCAGGCGACGGCGTCTTCGCCCGGCTCAAGTTCGAATCCGGCGGCCACCGGGTCCAGCGAGTACCCGAGACCGAGGCCCAGGGCCGGATCCACACCTCGGCCTGCACGGTCGCGGTGCTGGCCGAACCCGACGAAGCGACCGAACTGCGCATAGACCCGGAAGAGCTGCGCATCGACGTGTTCCGGGCCTCGGGCGCCGGTGGCCAGCACGTCAACAAGACCGAATCCGCGGTGCGGATCACCCACCTGCCGAGCGGGATCGTCGTCGAATGCCAGGATGACCGCTCCCAGCATCGCAACCGCGAACGCGCCATGGCGGTGCTCGCGGCGCGGCTCAAGGACATGCGCGCCCGGGAAGAACAGGCTCGCGAAGCCGCGCACCGACGCTCGCTGATCGGATCGGGCGATCGTTCCGAGCGGATCCGGACCTACAACTTCCCGCAAGGCCGGGTCACCGACCACCGGATCAACCTCACCTTGTACAAGATCGAGCGCATCATGGATGGTGAGCTCGACGAGGTGATCGACGCACTGCAGTCGGCGCACCAGTCCGAGCAGCTCGCCGAACTCGCCGATGGCGCATCGGCATGACCCTCCCGACGATCGACCGATGACCACTCCGCTCAATCCGCTGCTCTCGCGCGATCTCGACCGGCTCACGCCCTATACCCCGGGCGAGCAGCCCGGGATCGCCGACCTGCTCAAGCTCAACACCAACGAGAATCCCTACGGGCCGTCGCCCGCGGTGCTCGAGGCGATCCGGCGGGCCGCCGACGATTCGTTGCGCCTCTATCCCGATCCGGGCTCGAGCCGGCTGCGCGAGGCGATCGCGCGGCGCCATGGCGTCGAGCCGACGATGGTATTCATCGGCAACGGTTCCGACGAGATCCTCGCCCATGCGTTCCGCGCCTTCTTCGTGCAGGATCGCCCGCTCCTGCACCCGGACATCAGCTACAGCTTCTATCCGGTCTACTGCGCGCTGTTCGGCATCGCGTCGGTGCGCATCCCGCTGGCCGACGATTTCGGCATCCGCCTGGCCGACTACGAACGCGAGAACGGCGGCATCGCCTTCGCCAATCCCAATGCGCCGACCGGCATCGCGCTGCCCGCTGCACAGGTCGAGGCGCTCCTGCGACGCAACCGCGACTCGGTGGTGCTCGTCGACGAAGCCTATGTCGACTTCGGCGGCGAGACCGCCGTCGGCCTGGTCCGCCAGCACCCCAACCTGCTGGTGGTCCAGACCCTGTCGAAATCCCGGTCGCTGGCCGGCCTGCGGGTCGGCTTCGCCATCGGCGATCCGGGGCTCGTGACCGCGCTCGAGACGATCAAGAGCAGCTTCAACTCCTACCCGATCGATCGCCTCGCGCAAGCCGCCGCAGTCGCGGCGATCGAGGATGGAGCCTGGTTCGACGACACCCGCCAGCGGGTGGTCGCGGCGCGCGAAACGCTCGCGGCCGGGCTGCGCACGCTCGATTTCGAGGTCCTGCCGTCGGCCACGAACTTCCTCTTCGCCCGCCATCGAACGGTACCCGGCCGGACGCTGTTCGACGCCCTGCGCCGCGAGGGCATCCTGGTGCGGCGCTTCGATGCGCCGCGCATCGACCAGTTCCTGCGTATCTCGATCGGCACCCCGGCGCAATGCGAGCGGCTGCGCGATACGCTCGCCAGGCTCCTTGCCCGGGCCGGCTGAGCACCGGCATCGGCCGGTCGACTGCGCCGACGCCCTGCTCGTCGCCAGCGGGCTGCCGCGAATCGAGGCCCGCGCCCTGCTCGAATCGGCCAGCGGCCGCGACCGCGCCTGGTTGATCGGCCATGGCGACGAAGCGTTGCCTGGTGCTGCGGTCGAGCGTTTCCGGCAACTGGTGGCCGGGCGCCGCGCGGGCCGGCCACTGGCCTACCTGCTCGGCGAGCGGGAGTTCCGCGGCCGCATGTTCCAGGTCGACGAATCGGTCCTGATTCCACGCCCCGAAACGGAGGGGCTGGTCGACTGGGCGCTCGAATTGCCGGGCCCCCGGGTAGCCGACCTCGGCACCGGCAGCGGCGCGATCGCAATCAGCC
>CAYZBJ010000049.1:23951-29589 GCA_964476625.1 uncultured Burkholderiaceae bacterium
CGCGCCAATGCGAAGCGGCTCGGCGCGGGGCCGATCGACTGGCGTGCCGGGGACTGGTGGGCGGCGTTGCCGGCCGGTTCGCAGTATGATCTGGTGGTATCGAACCCGCCCTATATCGCGGCCGGCGACGGGCATCTGGCATGCGGCGACCTGCCCCACGAGCCGGCCATGGCACTGGTCTCGGGCGTGGCCGGGCTCGACGCGATCGGGACGATCATCGCCGGCGCCTCGCGGTGGCTGGCGCCGGGCGGGTGGCTGCTGCTCGAGCATGGTCATGACCAGGCGAGCGCGGTGGCCGAACGGATGCGAGCCGCGGGGCTGGCCGAGGTCACTGGCCGCCGCGATCTCGCCGGGCTGCAACGGCTTTGTGGTGGTCGCCGACCCGACCACCGTGCATGATGCACCGCCGCCCCGAAGGCAGCGGTGCGCTTACCCAGGAAGCATGGCAATGGACGCGAAGGAATTCATCAGCAAGACCGTCTCCGACAACCCGGTCGTGCTCTTCATGAAGGGCGACGCCAACTTTCCGCAATGCGGCTTCTCCGGCCGGGCGGTCCAGATCCTCAAGGCCTGTGGCGTCGAGGACATCGTCACCGTCGACGTGCTGGCCGACGACGAAGTGCGCCAGGGCATCAAGGACTTCTCCAACTGGCCGACCATCCCGCAGTTGTTCGTCGGCGGCGAGTTCGTCGGCGGTTCGGACATCCTCTACGAGATGTACCAGTCGGGCGAACTGCAGGGCATGCTCGAACCATACAAGGCCTAGGAACATGTGAACGGACCGGATGCGTCCGGTCCATTCACGGGTTCCGACCCGCTCACCGATTTTCGCCCACGGCCCCGGTCGCGGCACCGCTACAATCGGGGCATGAGCCGCAAGACGATCGTCCTCGCGATCACCGGCGCTTCGGGCGCCTGCTACGGAATTCGACTCCTCGAGCGGCTTCGCGACGAGGCCGACGTCGACGTCCACCTGGTGGTTTCGCCGGCCGGATGGATGAACATCGAGCATGAGCTTGGCCTCGGACGCGACGTCGTCGAGGCGCTGGCCGACGTCGTCCATCCGGCTCGCGACATCGGCGCCTCGATCGCCTCGGGCTCGTTTCCGGCCACCGGCATGATCATCGCTCCCTGCTCGATGCGTACCCTGGCCGGCATCGCGCACGGGCTGTCCGACAACCTGGTCACCCGGGCCGCCGACGTCACCCTCAAGGAACGGCGCCGGCTGGTCCTGATGGTGCGTGAGACGCCGCTCAACCTCGCCCACCTGCGCAACATGTGCGCGGTCACCGAAATGGGCGGCATCGTCTTCCCGCCGGTGCCGGGCTTCTACAATCGTCCCGCCGATATCGCCGCCCTGGTCGACGATACCTGCGGCCGTGCACTCGACCTGCTCGGCATCGAAACACCCACGGCACCGCGCTGGCGCGGCCTGTCGACCGAACGCCACTCTGGGGAAACAAAATGAAGATCCTGGTCGCAATCGACGGCTCCGCGCCCTCGCTCGCCGCACTGAAATTCGCCATCGCCCTGCTGGGCCGACAATCCGAAGCCGGATCGATCGGCTTGGTCTGCGTGCGCGACGACACCGGCCTGCGCAGCGCCAGCCATGTCGTCGGCCGCAAGGCCATCGAGGACTACCTCAAGGAGCAGTCCGAACTGGACCTCATCGAAGCCGACAAGCTGCTGGCCGGCACCGACATCGCCCACGAGACGATCCACCGGACCGGACGCCCGGAGGTGGAGATCTGCGCGGTGGCCCGGGAGGACGGCTACGACATGATCGCAATGGGCTCGAAGGGCCGCGCCGGCCTCAGCGACCTGCTGATCGGCTCCGTGGCCCAACGGGTCGGGGCGATGGCGACCCAGCCGGTGGTCCTCGTCAAATGAGATCCGCACAAGGGAGATACCCATGAGCATCCTGGTCGGCTGGGCCATCAACGCCCTCTGCCTGCTGGCCCTGCCGTACATCCTGCCGGCGGTCCAGATCGACAGCTTCCTGACCGCCCTGGTCGGCGCGCTCGTCATCGGCCTGCTCAATGCCCTGATCCGGCCAATCCTGATCATCCTGACCCTGCCGATCACGATCCTGACGCTCGGGCTGTTCGTCTTCGTCATCAACGGCCTGGTGTTCTGGCTCGTCGCCCGCTTCCTCGAAGGCTTCAACATCGCCAGCTTCGGCTGGGCGATTGCCGCGGCCATCGTCTACAGCCTGATCAGCTGGGCGCTCAACAGCCTGCTCTTTCGCCGCCGCTTCGACTCCTGAAGCACCCGCAGGCCAGGTAATCCGCCCGGGCGGGAGATTTGTCACGGGCCCGCCCGGGGCCGCGACCGATAATCCCGACGAACGGCCGGCCGGCCGCGACCGGCGGTGGCCGCGGACCGACCGACGGTCGGTCACACTGATGCGGAGGCGGGCAATGACCGACGGTACCGACAAGGGCTTCGAGTTCGAGTTCGACGACTGGGCCGAACTCTACCAGCGCGACCCGGCCGCTTTCGAGGCGCGGCGCCAGGCGGTGCTGGCCCTCGAGATCGCCAAGGCCGGCGCGGTCGCGGCCCCGGCGCGGCAGTCGCTGCGCCGGCTCGACCAGCATCTCGAGGGCAAGAGCGACGAAGAGCGGATGCGCCAGTCGATGGTCTGGATGGTGGCATCGATGCGCCAGCTGAGCGAAAAACTCAGCCGCCTGGGCGACGTGGTCGACGAGTTGCACGAGCGCGCGAATCTGGCCGGCGGCCAGGCGGACCCGATTCCGCCGCGTCGCGCGGGCTCCGACCACCGGACCTGAACGTCGTCGCACGTACTCTGCGCAAGCGCCGCGCCGGGCGACGCGCGGGCTCACCAGGGCAGGCGGCTGCGTCGACCTCGTCGCAAGGCCCTCCAAGATGGTGCCGACTCCCCGACTCGAACGGGGGACCTACCGCTTACAAGGCGGTTGCTCTACCAACTGAGCTAAGCCGGCCGGAACCTGGGAAGCTTACTTCACCCGCTTGAGGCGGGGCCGGCGCCGTACCGGCGGCGGGCGGTCGTCCGGCCCGTCCGAATCACCCGCATCGTCATCCCCGTCGACCGGTTCGGCGTCCTCGTCGGCGAATCCCGGCGAGGGCACCGCCGAGAGAATCGGCCGGGTATCGACCGGCTCGGTCGAGGCATCGTCGGCCCCGGGCGCCGCGCCCGGGCGTGGCCGGATGTCGACTTCGAAGGCCATGCCATGGCCGTTCTCGCGCGCATAGATCGCGCTGACGTTCTCGACCGGCACCGACAGCTGGCGGGCCACCCCGCCGAAGCGCGCCTGGAACTCGATGAGCTCGTTGCCCATCGACAGCCCGTTGGTGGCCGACGGCGACACATTGAGCACGATCTCGCCATTGACCACATGCTCGGTCGGCACCAGCGTGTGCTCGTCGACGACGACCGACAGGTACGGGGTATAGCCGAGGTCGCGACACCATTCGTAGATGGCGCGAAGCAGGTAGGGCTTGGTTGAGATCCCGTTCATCTGTGCTCCGGTCGGGGCAGCGCCTTCAACGCCGCATGACCTTCTCGGACGGGGTCAGCGCCTCGATGTAGGCCGGCCGTGAAAAGATCCGCTCGGCATAACGCAGCAGCGGCGCCGCTGTCTTGGGCATGTCGATGCCGTAGTGATCGAGCCGCCAGAGCAGCGGCGCGATCGCGACATCGAGCATCGAGAATTCGTCGCCCAGCATGTACTTGTTCTTGATGAAGATCGGCGTGAGCTGGGTGAGCCGATCGCGGATCTGCTGGCGGGCGTCGGCCACGACCTTGGCGTTGTCGCGGGCCTGGTCGCGGCGCTCGAGGTGCTGGACGTAGGCGAACAGCTCACGCTCGAAGTTGAACAGGAAGAGCCGTGCCCGGGCCCGCATGACCGGGTCGGCCGGCATGAGCTGGGGATGCGGGAAACGCTCGTCGATGTACTCGTTGATGATGTTCGACTCATACAGGATCAGGTCCCGCTCGACCAGGATGGGCACCTGGCCGTACGGATTCATGATCGCGATGTCCTCGGGCTTGTTGTAGAGATCCACGTCGCGGATCTCGAAATCCATACCCTTCTCGAACAATACGAAGCGGCATCGCTGACTGAAAGGGCACGTCGTGCCCGAGTACAGGACCATCATGAGGAAGCTCCTAGCTAAGCGAATCCACTTTCGGAAAAAATTCAGGGTGAGTCCACACCGGACTCACCCCGTGCAGGCGCCTGTCCGGTATCAGCGAATGTCTTTCCAGAACGCCTTGTTGAGCACCCAGGCCGCCACGAACAGCAGGCCAAGATACAGCATGACCCAGACGCCGAGACGGGTTCGCGTCCTGGCGGTCGGATCGGACATGTAGGTGATGTAGGCGACGAGATCGGCCATGTTCTCGTCGAATTCCGCCCGCGACTGGGTACCGCCTTCCGGAGCGCTCAGCTTGATCGTGCGTCCGGCGTGCGGATGGCCCTCGACCGGCTCCGATTCGGTGGTCGCCACGCCGCTCGCGTCGATGCGGGTGATCTCGCGGGTAAAGTGATGGTCCGCACCGGCCTTCACTTCCTCGATGGTCGCGCGACGGGTCCCCTGCAGCTGCCAGAACACGTTGGGCATCCCGACGTTCGGGAAGACCGCATTGTTCCAGCCGGTCGCCGTGGTGCTGTCCCGGTAGTAGGCCCGCAGGTAGGTGAACAGCCAGTCGGCGCCGCTACCCGCATGCGAGGCGCGCGAGCGGGCAATGATGGAGAGGTCGGGCGGCGCGGCGCCGAACCATTCCTTGGCGTCGGCCGGGCGCATCGCGATCGTCATCTGGTCGCCGACCTTGTCGGCGGCGAACAGCAGGTTCGCCTTGATCTGGTCGTCGGTCAGGCCGATGTCCTGGAGCCGGTTGTAGCGCATCGCCGAAGCGCTGTGGCAGCTCAGGCAATAGTTCACGAACAACTTGGCGCCGTTCTGCAACGCGACCGGGTCGTTGAGCTTCCCGACCGGGAACGGGTCGAGCGGATACTCGTCGCCGCCGGCGGCGAAAGAGGCAATCGGCAGGCTCGCCGCCACGACCAGGAGGGCCCGCGAGAAGAGACGTTTGAGTGAGTGATTCATGAGTGTCGTCCCCGTGTCGGCTCAGTGGGCGTGGAAGGTGATCCGGTCCGGGACCGGCTTGAACTTCCCGACCCGGCTCCACCACGGCATGAACATGAAGAACCCGAAGTAGACCAGCGTGAAGAACTGCGACAGGCGCTCGCCGACCGGCGACGGGGCCTGCACGCCGAAGTAGCCGAGCACGATGAACGAGACGACGAAGACACCGTAGAACCAGAGCTGCCAGGACGGCCGGTAGCGAATCGACTTGACCGGGCTGTTGTCGATCCAGGGCAGCGCGAAGAAGATCATGACCGAGGCGCCCATCGCGACCACACCCCAGAACTTGGCGTCGAACACGAAGAAGCCGCCGCCGATGACGAGGACTGCCGCCGCGGCGATCAGCTTGCCCAGGGGCGCGGTGCGCGAGAGCAGCACGAAGAGCAGCCACACCAGCAGGAAGGGCAGCAGGCCCCACACGGTGAACTCCTCGGTGACCGCGCGCAGGATCGAGTAGAACGGCGTGAAGTACCAGACCGGCGCGATGTGCGGCGGAGTCTTCAGGGGG
>CAYZBJ010000049.1:29599-29832 GCA_964476625.1 uncultured Burkholderiaceae bacterium
CCTTCTTGATCTCGACGCCGTCCGGGTTGTTGGAGCCCACTTCGTGCAGGGCGATGATGTGCGCGGCCACCAGGCCGAGCAGCACCAGCGGCACCGCGATGACGTGGAAGGAGAAGAAACGGTTCAGGGTGGCGTCCGAGACGACGAAGTCGCCACGGATCAGCAGCGAGAGGTCGTCGCCGATGAACGGAACCGCCGCGAACAGGTTGACGATCACCTGCGCGCCCCAGAAC
>CAYZBJ010000050.1:0-18873 GCA_964476625.1 uncultured Burkholderiaceae bacterium
TGACCCGCGGCCCCAGCCGCGGGTCACGACCAGCCCCCAGGTGATCAGCGGGCCGGCGTCGCCGGGCCAGCAGGTCTGCACCGGCAGCCTGCCGAGATCGACGTCGCTGCCCTCGAGCACGATCTCCTGGCAGGGGGCCGAGCGCACCTGCTTCGGCGCCATCGCCAGCACCTGCCTGAGCATCGGCAGCTTGTCCCAGGCTTCGCGCAGGCCGCGCGGCGGCTCGGGCTCCTTCAGGTAGGCGAGCACCTCGCCGATGCCGCGCAGTTCCTCGACGCCGGCCGCTCCCATCCCGAGCGCGACCCGTCGCGGCGTACCGAACAGGTTGGCCAGGACCGGCATGCCGTAGCGGCGCTCGCCGTCGACCGGCGAGTCGAACATCAGGGCGGGGCCGCCCGCGCGCAGGACCCGGTCGGCGAGCTCGGTCATCTCGAGCCGTGGCGAAACCGGTTTGTCAAGATGTTGCAATTCGCCCAGTTGTGACAGTTTCTGAACGAAATCTCGTAAATCACTGTATTTCACCGGGTTTTCCTCGGCAATTTCGAATTGCGGAATATCGGAGGCAATTGTCGCATCGATTTCGGCATTGACCCGGCGCGAGATCGGTTCATAGAATCCGCCGTGTCCTGTAGCATGAATTCGATACGGGCACTGAATATAGCGTGCGGATGGTCACCAACAACTATATGTAGTGACGCCGCCCGCGTTACGGGTTCAGTAGCAGCAGTGCCCACGGCCATCGTCGCCCGATGCAGGGAGCGGGCGACCCCCATGATGGCCGCAGAGCAACCGACAAGCACTCGCTCGAAGTGCCAGGCAGTCGGCGCATGTCGACAGGAGGCCCGATGCAATATGCGAGCCATGCTGATCACGCAGGCGGGGTGCAGGTCCCCGGGCGTGATGCTGCGCGCGTGCGAATCGGTGGCGCCCTGGTCGTGGTTGCCGGCGTTGCCGCGCTCGTCGCCCTGCTGACCGGGTTGCGCAGTGTCGCGCCCGGCGCCGAGCGCGCGCCGGCGATCGAGTTGCGGCCGATTGCCGCGCCGGCGCTGTCGGTGATGTCGATCGACCTCCTGATGGCGGCCCCGGCCAACCCGGTGCCGATCACCCTTGGCGAGGATTCCCCGCTCGGCACGCTGGAAGTGCCCGCCCTCGATGCGGAGCAACTCAATCTCGCGCGCTTCATCGCCCAGCGCTACCGGGTGGCCCTGGCCGATACCGAGAGCTACGTCCGCTATGCGTTCCTGGTCGCCGACGAATTCTCGCTCGACCCCTTGCTGTTGCTGGCGGTGATGTCGGTCGAGTCGAGCTTCAATCCGCGCGCCCGCAGCTCGAAGGGCGCCAAGGGCCTGATGCAGGTCCTCGCCCGGGTCCATACCGACAAGTTCGAGCCCTATGGCGGCACCGGGAAGGCCTTCGATCCGCTGGTCAACATCCGGGTCGGGGCGCGCATCCTGCGTGACTACATCGCGCGCGACGGTTCGGTGCGCGCCGCGCTCAAGTCCTATGTCGGGGCGGCCCTGCTCTCGCATGACTTCGGCTACGGCCGCAAGGTGTTGCGCGAGCACGCCCGGCTCGCCGCGGCGGCCGCCCCCGGCGACGTCGCGATGCGTCGGCCGGCCGGACCGGTGCGCAGTACCGCTTCGACGGGCAGCCCGGCCAAGTCGCCGGTTGCCGCCGATACGCCGACGCCGATCCGCGCGCCCGAGGCAGGATTGTCGGTCAACCACGGCCGCGATGCCGCCGCCGCCACCGGCGGCGCGCCGGCGGCCGGCGCGCCAGCCGGGCCGGTCAAGCTGTAGGGGCGGGAACCCGGCTTCGTCCGGCGAGATACCCGCGCAGGCGGCGCACCGCTTCCTCCAGGTTCTCCGGCGTCGTCGCATACGACAGGCGCAGGTAGCGTCGCGGCTGGTTGACGCCGAAATCGGTTCCCGGCACGAGCGACAGGTCGATCGCTTCGAGCAGCTCGGCGCAGAAGGCCTCGCTGTCGTCGGAGAACGGGCTGCAGTCGACATAGACATAGAAGGCGCCGTCGGGTTCGACCGGCACCCCGAAGCCTAGCTCGCGCAGCGCCGGCACGATGTAGTCGCGCCGGGCGCGGAAGGATTCGCGCCGCTCGTCGAAGATCTCCTGGGCCTGCGGCGTGAAGCAGGCCAGCGCCGCATGCTGGGCCAGGGCCGAGGGGCAGATGAAGAGGTTCTGCGCCAGCTTCTCGAACTCCGGCGCCAGGGTTTCGGGAACCACCAGCCAGCCGAGCCGCCAGCCGGTCATGTTGAAGTATTTCGAGAAGCTGTTGGCGACGATGACGTCGTCGCCGAGCGACAGGGCGCTGTGGACGTCGCCCGAGAAATCGAGCCCCTGGTAGATCTCGTCGACGAGGGCGAAGCCTCGCCGTTCCCGGACCGCCTCGACGATCGCGCCGAGCTCGTCGAAGTCGATCGTGGTGCCGGTCGGGTTGGCGGGGGTCGACAGCAGTACGCCGCGCGCCTGCGTGCCCCAGTGCGCTTCGAGGAGCGACCGGCTCATCTGGAAGCGGGTCGGGGGCCCGACCGGCACCAGCACCGGTTCGCCGTCGAAGGCGGCGACGAAGTGCCGGTTGCAGGGATAGCCGGGATCGGTGAGCAGCACCCGGTCGCCGGGATCGACGAGGGCGCAGCAGGCCAGCGTGAGGGCGCCCGATGCGCCGGCGGTGACGAGGATCCGCGCCGGCGCGACGTCGATGCCGAAGCGTTGCGCATACCAGCGCGAGATCGCCGCCCGTAGCGCCGGCGTGCCGTTGGCCGGGGTGTAGCGGCTGTGGCCGGCGCGGGCCGCCGCTTCGAGGGCGTCGAGCACCGCGGGCGGCGCGGTGAAATCGGGCTCGCCGATCGACAGGTGATCACCGGGCGGCCCGCCGCTTCGCGGGCGGCGGCGCGGCCGACGAGTTCCATGACGCGAAACGGGGCGATCCGGCGGGTGCGGCGCGCGAGCAGCGGATAGGACATTGCGGAGCCTGCCACAATCAAACCTCCGATTATGACGCCTGCCTGATGCCCGCCGCCACGCCGTCGACCGACCCCGCCTGGTTCGCACGCCGCCTGCGCACCGCGCTGCGCGGGCGCGTCGACGTGGCAGGGGCGCGCTGGCCGGTGGTCGCGCCCGCCGACGAGGCCGACCTGCGGGTGGCCACCGAGATCGCGGCGCAGGCCGGCGTACCCGTCGCGGTTCGCGGCGCCGGCCTCGGTTCGCCGGGCACGGGGCGGGTCGATGCGCTGGTCCTCGATTGCCGGCGCCTCGATGCGGTCGTCGAGTTCGACCGCCATGCCGGCTGTATCGAGGCACAGGCGGGCCTGGCGATCGACGCGCTCGATGCGATCGTCGCGCCCCACGGCTGGCGGCTGGCGCCCGCTGCGCCGGGCCGGGGCGCCGCGACCCTCGGTGGCCTGGTGGGGGTCGATGCCGGCCTGCGCGCGAGCGCCGCGCGGTCGATCGGTTCGCGCCTCGAGGCGATCGATGCCCTGCTGGTCGACGGCACCGTGCAGCGCTTCGGCCCGTTCGGCGTCGCCGATGCGAACCGCCTGCAGAGCGCGCGCGCCTCGACGCTGGTCTCGGGCCTGTTCGAGATCGGGGCGCGCGAGCGCGCGGCCCTGGCGCGCGACTGGCCGGCGCGGGTGGCGCCGGCGCTGGGGTTTCGCTTCGCTGCGCTCGGCGCGATCCCGGACGCGGCGGGCGACGCCGGCGCCGCGGTGAACCTCGCGGCCGTGCTTGCCGGCTCCCGTGGCAGCCTTGCGATCAGCCAGCGGATCCGCCTGCGGCTCGATCGGCGAGCGCCCCATCGACGCTGGCTCGCCTTCGCGGCGGACTCCTTCGCCGAGGGACTCGCCCGCCTGCCGGCAATCGCCGACCACCGGGCGGTGATGGCGGGGCTCTTCGATGCGTCGGCGCTGGCGATCGGCCCCGGCCGGACGCTGCTCGCCCTGCTCGGGGCTTCGCCCGCGGCCGGTGCGATCCTGCTGGTCGAGTTCGAGGGCGAGGAGGCCGCGCCGCTCGATGCGGAACTCGCCCGGCTGCTGGCCGCGCACACGACTTCGATGCTGCGGCCGCTGCGTGTGCCGGCCAGTACCGCCGCACATCCGGCCTTGCCGATCGCGGCGGCGCTCGACGAGTTGCGGGCCGCCCTCGCGGACCAGGCGCCCGGGCCGGCTGCGACGATCCTGCCCGAGGATTGCCGGCTGCCGGCCGACCGGCTCGTCGAAGCGTGGCGGCGGATCGGCGAGTTGCTCGCCGCGCGTCGCTTGCGGGTGCGCTGGTTCGCCGGTGGCCATGACGGCCGCCTGTCGCTGCGCGCCGCCGATGCGGCGAGCGCCCGCGCGATGGTGCGCGATGGCGCGCTCGCGGCCGCGGTGTGCCGGATCGTCAGGGAGCTCGGCGGGGCGATCGATGGTGACCGGCTCGATCCGGCCGCGCGCGCCGCCCTGGTCGCGCTGCAGTTCGGCGCGGTGATCGCGGCGGCGGGCGAACAGGCCCGCGCCCTGTTCGATCCCCAGCGCCGGCTCGTGCCCTTCGTCGCCGGCTCGCCAGCGCGCCCGGCGACGGGCAGTTCCGCGCCAGGAGGGGCTGGCATGCCGGGGTAACCCGCCTGCGATCGAAGTTTCACTCGACTCGAGCGCTCGCTTGCGGCGATCATCATCGACATGGCCTTTCGAACCATCCCGGTCGAACCGTTCGACCTCGTCGTCTTCGGGGCGACCGGCGATCTCGCCAACCGCAAGATCTTCCCCGCGCTCTACAAGCGCCTGCTCGCCGGCCAGGTGCCGGCCGAGGCCCGCATCATCGGCCTGGCCCGCTCGGCGCACACGCCGGAGGCGTTTCGCCACGAGCTCGCCGCATCGATACGCGCGCATGCGGGCGCGGCGGTCGACGAGGACTGCCTGGCGCGGCTCATGGCCCAGGTCGACTACCTGCGGCTCGATGCGCTCGGCGAGGACGGCTGGGTCGAGCTGGCGGCCCTGCTCGGTGAACCCGGTGCGCGCATCCGGGCTTTCTACCTGTCGGTCGCGCCGCGGCTGTTCGAGCCGATCTGCGAGCGCCTCGGGCGCCATGGCATCACCACCGCGGCGTCGCGCATCGTCGCCGAGAAACCCTTCGGCCACGACTTCGCGAGCGCGCGCGCTCTCAACCTGCACCTGGGCGCGCATTTCGCCGAGTCGCAGCTCTACCGGATCGATCATTACCTCGGCAAGGAGACCGTCCAGAACCTCATGGCGATCCGCTTCGCCAACGCCCTGTTCGAGCCCCTGTGGAACGCGCGCTTCGTCGATCATGTGCAGATCACCGTCGCCGAGACCCTCGGCGTCGAGGGGCGCGGCGAGTACTACGACCATGCCGGCGCCCTGCGCGACATGGTGCAGAACCACCTGATGCAGCTGCTTTGCCTGATCGCGATGGAGCCGCCGTCGAGCTTCACGCCCGATCCGGTGCGCGACGAGAAGCTCAAGGTGATCCGGGCGCTCGAGCCCTTCGATGCCGAGCGGGTGCGCGAGGACACGGTCCGGGGCCAGTACCGGGCGGCGGCGGGCGTGCCCTCCTACGCCGAGGACATCGACCGGGTCGATTCGCGCACCGAGAGCTTCGTGGCCATGAAGGTGCGCATCGCCAACTGGCGCTGGTCGGGAACCCCTTTCTACCTGCGCACCGGCAAGCGGCTGCGGGCCCGGTTCTCCGAGATTGCGGTCGAGTTCCGCGAGGCGCCGCACTCGGTCTTCGCCCAGACCGTCAGCCGCCTGCCGGCCAATGTGCTGGTGATCCGGCTGCAGCCCGACGAGGGCATCACCTTGCGAATGACGATCAAGGAACCGGGGCCGGGCGGCATGCGGCTGATGGAAGTGCCGCTCGACATGACTTTCGCCGACGCGCTCGACGGCAAGGACCTGCACATGCCGGATGCCTACGAGCGCCTGCTGATGGATGTCATCCGCGGCGACCAGACCCTGTTCATGCGCGGCGACGAGGTCGAGGCGGCCTGGGCCTGGGTCGATCCGATCGCCGCCGCCTGGGAGCTCGATCGGCGCCGGCCACAGGCCTACGATCCCGGCACCTCGGGCCCCGAGGATGCGCTGATGCTGATGCACCGAGACAACCGGCGCTGGCGCGGCATCGGCCAGTGACGATGGCCGGCGCGCGCATCGTCGAGCGGCCGGCGGCGGATCTCGCCGGGCAGCTCGCCGACGATGTCGCGTTCTGGCTTGCCGATGCGATCGAACGACGCGGCATGGCGAGCCTCGTCGTGCCCGGCGGCAGCACGCCGGGGCCTTTCCTCGCGGCGCTCGCCACCCGTGGCATCGACTGGGCCCGGGTGTCCGTCGTCCCGAGCGACGAGCGTTGCGTGCCGCTCGACTCGCCGCGTTCGAACGAGGCCATGATCCGGGCCAGTCTGCTGCGCGGGCCGGCTGCCGCGGCCAATCTCGTTTCGCTGTTGCCGGTCGGCGAGGGTGCCGAAGCCGTGTCGATCGTCGCGGCCCGGGTGCGTGGCTTGCTGCCCTTCGATGTGTGCGTGCTCGGCCTCGGCGAGGACGGGCACACCGCATCACTGTTTCCCGCCGCCGACCGCCTCGACGAGGCGCTCGCCGACGACGCCCCCACGGTGGTGCCGATCCGTGCCCCGGGCGCCGCCGAGGCCCGCCTGAGCCTGTCGGCCGCGGTCTTGCGCGGCGCCGGCCGCGTCTGCCTCCTGCTGGCCGGGGCGGCCAAGCGCGAGGCGCTCGTCGCCGCCCTGCAGCCGGGGCCGCTGGCCGCCATGCCGGTGCGCGCGGTGCTCGCGAGGCCCGGGCCGGTGCATGTCTACTGGAGTCCCTGAAGGAGGGTTCGCCATGAACGTCCATTCCCGCCTGGCCGGTGTGACCGAGCGCATCATCGAACGCAGTCGCGCGAGTCGCGGCGCCTACCTCGGGCGTATCGAGGCGGCCCGCAGCCAGGGGCCCCGGCGCGGGGCCATGGGTTGCGGCAACCTCGCCCATGCGGCGGCCGGTTGCGCCGCTGCCGACAAGACCGACATGGCCGACAACACCCGGCCCAACCTCGGGATCGTCACCGCCTACAACGACATGTTGTCGGCGCACCGGCCCTACGAGGACTATCCGGAACGGATCCGCGCCTTCGCGCGCGAGTTCGGCGGTACCGCCCAGGTCGCGGGCGGGGTGCCCGCGATGTGCGACGGGGTCACCCAGGGGCGGGCGGGCATGGAGCTGTCGCTTTTTTCGCGCGACGTGATCGCGCTCGCCACGGCGGTCGCCCTGTCGCACGATGCCTTCGACGCGGCGCTCTGCCTCGGTATCTGCGACAAGATCGTCCCCGGCCTGGTGATCGGCGCGGCCACTTTCGGCCACCTGCCCTTCGTGTTCATCCCGGGCGGACCGATGCCCTCGGGCATCTCGAACCCGGCCAAGAACATCGTTCGCCAGGCGTACGCCACCGGCCAGGCGAGCCGGGAGCAGCTGCTCGAGGCCGAGATGGCTTCGTACCATGCGCCGGGCACCTGCACCTTCTACGGCACCGCGAACACCAACCAGATGCTTATGGAGTGCATGGGCCTGCATGTCCCGGGCGCGAGCTTCGAGAATCCCGGCACCCCCCTGCGCGAGGCGCTGACCCGCGAAGGGGTGCGTCGCGCGCTGGCGATCACCGCGCTCGGCGAGACCTACACCCCGATCGGGCGGGTCCTCGACGAGAAGGCCTTCGTCAACGGCATCGTCGCGCTGCACGCGACCGGGGGCTCGACCAACCTGACCTTGCACCTGATTGCGATGGCGCGGGCCGCCGGCATCCTGCTCGACTGGCAGGACTTCTCGGAACTCTCCGACCTGACGCCCCTGCTGGCACGGGTCTATCCCAACGGCACCGCCGACGTGAACGAGTTCCACGCCGCCGGCGGGATCGCCTTCGTGATCGGCGAACTGCTCGAGGCCGGCCTGCTGCACCCGGACACCACCACGATCAACGGCACCGGGCTCGAGGCCTACGCCCGGCCGGTCGCGCTCGATGCCCGCGGACGACTGCGCTGGTCGACGCCAACGTCGCGCGAGAGCGGCGACGAATCGATCCTGCGGTCGGCGGCGGCGCCCTTCGATACGCACGGTGGCCTGCGGCGCCTGCACGGCAACCTCGGTACCGGCGTCATCAAGACTTCCGCGGTCAAGCCGGACCTGCACCGCATCGAGGCCCCGGCGCGGGTCTTCGCCGACCAGAACGAGGTGATCGCCGCCTTCATGGCGGGCGATCTCGATCGCGACTGCGTCTGCGTGGTCCGTTTCCAGGGGCCGAAGGCCAACGGCATGCCCGAGCTGCACAGCCTGATGCCGAGCCTCGGCGTGCTGCTCGATCGCGGTTTCCGGGTCGCGCTGGTCACCGACGGCCGAATGTCGGGGGCCTCGGGCAAGGTGCCCTCGGCGATCCATCTCAGCCCCGAGGCGGTCGATGGCGGACCGATCGGACGTCTGCGCGATGGCGACATGCTGCGTCTCGACGCCGCCGCCGGCACCCTCGACGTCCTGGTCGACGCCGCCGAATGGTCGGCCCGGGAACCGGCGTCGGCCGAGCTCGCCACCCATGGCTGCGGCCGCGAGCTCTTCACGAGCTTCCGCGAGCGGGTGGGCTCGGCCGAAACCGGCGCCTCGGTCCTGTTCTGACGGGCCCGCATTCGAGCGCATGGCTGCGTTGGAGCGCCTTGCCGTGCAGCGCGCACTGTCTGCGGCCCTCCGCCTTGCCCTGTACTCGAATGCGAACCCGCGCTGCCGCGGTCAGAACAGGTCGAGGTTCTCGCCGACGCGTGCCGGCGCGTCGGCGGCGGGCGACCCGGCGGCATCGGCGCGGGCGAGCTTGCCCATGCGTACCCCGATGAGCCGGATGCGGCGGGTCTGCGGCGCCCGCCCGAGGCATTCGAAGGCGACCCGGCGGATCGTCGCCGCGTCGGCGCAGGCGACCGGGCAGGTGGTTTCGCGGGTGATGTGGCGAAAGTCGTCGTAGCGCACCTTGATGCCGATGGTGCGGCCGACGTAGCCGCGCCGTTCGAGATCCTGAGCGAGTCCCTGGCACAGGCGCGCGAGGATGGCGGCCACCGCCTGCCAGTCGCGGCGCAGGTGCAGGTCGGTCTCGAAGGTGGTTTCCCGGCTGAACGAGACCGGCTCGCTGTGGGTGACCACCGGCCGGTCGTCGCGACCATGGGCGGCTTCCTCGAGGAAGTCCGCGTAGCGGGGGCCGAAGTTCGCGCGCAGCAACTCGGCCGGCGCCGCGGCGAGCTCGCCGATGGTCCGGATGCCGAGCGTCGCGAGCCGGGCCTCGGCCTTGGGCCCGATGCCGTTGACCCGCCGGGTCGCGAGCGGCCAGATCCGGGACTCGAGGTCGGCATGCTCGATGATCGTCAGCCCGTCGGGCTTGTCCATGTCGGAGGCCAGCTTCGCGAGTCGCTTGTTCGGGGCGATGCCGATCGAGCAGGTGAGGCCGGTCGCCGCCCTGACCGCGTCCTTCAGGCGCCGGCCGAGCACGGCGCCGCGTTCGAGTTCGACGCCGGCGACCGCGCCGAGGTCGAGGTAGATCTCGTCGATGCCGCGGTCCTCCATCACCGGCGCGATCTCGAGCACCGCGGCCTTGAAGCTGCGCGACACTGCCCGATAGCGGTCGAAATCGGCCGGCAGGAAGATGCACTCCGGGCACAGCTCGCGGGCCCGGCGCAGCGCCATGCCCGAGCGGATGCCGAACTGGCGCGCCGCATAGTTGGCGGTCGTGACCACGCCGCGCCGTGATGGATCGCCAGCGCCGCCGATCGCCACCGGCCGTTCGGCGAGCTCGGGCCGCGACAACAGTTCGACCGACGCATAGAAGGCGTCCATGTCGAGGTGGGCGATGCGGCGGTCGGCGTCGGTCACGCGCTGCGGTCCTGCGATCATGCTGGTCGTCCCGGACTCGTCCTGGACGCGAAGGCGGGGCGGCGGACGCAGGGCGACCGGGCCCGCAGGATGAAGGATAATCGTTGTGCCCTCCCGGAATACGGGCCTGCTTCCTACATCACGGAATCGCACCATGGACCCGCAACTGCGCCAGGCCGCACTGGAATACCATGAGCTCGGCCAGCCTGGAAAGATCGAGGTGGTCGCCACCAAGGGGCTGAGCAACCAGCGCGAACTCGCGCTCGCCTATTCGCCGGGCGTCGCGGCCGCCTGCGCCGAGATCGTCGCCGATCCGGCCAACGCCAGCCGCTACACCGCGCGCGGCAACCTCGTCGCGGTCGTCACCAACGGCACGGCCGTCCTCGGCCTGGGCGACATCGGGCCGCTCGCCGCCAAGCCGGTGATGGAAGGCAAGGCGGTCCTGTTCAAGAAATTCGCCGGCATCGACGTGTTCGACCTCGAACTCGCCGAGCGCGACCTCGACCGGCTGGTCGACGTGATCGCGGCGCTCGAGCCGACCTTCGGCGCGATCAACCTCGAGGACATCAAGGCTCCCGACTGCTTCTATGTCGAGCAGCGGCTTCGCGAGCGGATGAAGATCCCGGTCTTCCACGACGACCAGCACGGCACCGCGATCGTCGTCGCCGCCGCGATGCTCAATGGCCTGCGGGTGGTCGGCAAGCGGATCGAGGACATTCGCCTGGTCTGCAGCGGCGCCGGCGCGGCGGCGCTCGCCTGCCTCGACCTGCTGGTCGACCTCGGTTTGCCGCTGGCCAACATCTGGGTCACCGACATCGTCGGGGTGGTCTACGAAGGCCGCAGCGAACTGATGGACCCGGCCAAGGCGCGCTTCGCCCAGCCGACCGGGGCCCGGACCCTCGGCGAGATCATCGGCGGAGCCGATGCCTTCCTCGGCCTGTCGGCCGGTGGCGTACTGAAGCCGGCGATGGTGGCGGCGATGGCGGCCAGGCCGCTCGTGTTCGCCCTGGCCAACCCGGAGCCCGAGATCCATCCGGAAGGCGTGAAGTCGGTGCGCGACGACGCGGTGATCGCGACCGGGCGCAGCGACTACCCGAACCAGGTCAACAACGTCGTCTGCTTTCCGTTCATCTTCCGCGGCGCGCTCGACGTCGGCGCGACCTCGATCAACCGGGAAATGGAGATCGCCGCGGTCCATGCGGTGGCGGACCTCGCGCGCTTCGAGCAGTCCGACATCGTGTCGGCGGCCTATGGGGCCGAGGGCACGGCCTTCGGCCCGGAATACCTGATCCCCAAGCCCTTCGATCCGCGCCTGATCGTGAAGATCGCCCCGGCGGTGGCCCGGGCGGCGATGGAGAGCGGGGTCGCGACCCGCCCGATCGCCGACTTCGATGCCTACCACTCCCAGCTCGAGCGCTTCGTCTGGCATTCGGGCAACTTCATGAAGCCGATCTTCGACATGGCGCGGCGCGGGCCGAACCACCGCATCGCGTATGCGGAGGGTGAAGAGGAGCGGGTGCTGCGCGCCGCCCAGGTGGTGGTCGACGAACGGCTCGCGCGGCCGCTGCTGATCGGCCGGCCGAGCGTCATCGAGCAGCGCATCGAGCGCTTCGGCCTGCGGATCCGGCCGGGGGTCGATTTCGAGATCATCAACCCCGAGTGGGACGAGCGCTACCGGACCTACTGGCAGGCCTACCACGCCATCGCCGATCGCCAGGGCATCAGCGAGGAGATCGCCAAGATCGAGATGCGACGCCGACTCACCCTGATCGGCGCGATGATGATGCACCAGGGCGATGCCGACGGCCTGCTGTGCGGCACCTACGGCATGTACCACGTGCATCTCGCCTACGTCGACCAGGTCATCGGCCGGCGGCCGGGGGCGCAGGTCTATGCGGCGATGAACACCCTGATGCTCAAGGGGCGCCAGGTGACGATCGTCGACACCCACGTCAATGCGCAACCGAGCGCCGAGCAGCTCGCCGACATCACCCTGATGGCAGCCGACGAGCTGCGCCGCTTCGGCATCCTGCCCAAGGTCGCGCTGCTGTCGCACTCCAACTTCGGCACCTCGAACGCCCCCTCGGTGATCCGGATGCGCGAGGCGCTCGCCCTGATTCGCGAGCGCGCACCCGAACTCGAGGTCGACGGCGAGATGCACGGCGACTGCGCGCTCGACCCCCGCCTGCGGGCGGCGATCATGCCGCGCTCGACCCTGGTGGGCGAGGCGAACCTGCTGGTGATGCCGGGGATCGACGCCGCCAACATCGGCTACAACCTGCTCAAGACGGCGGCCGGGAACAACGTCGCGATCGGCCCCGTGCTGCTGGGCGCGGCCCGCCCGGTCCATATCCTGACCGCCTCGGCGACGGTGCGGCGCATCGTCAACATGACCGCCTGGACCGCGGTCGACATCGAGAACCAGCGCCGCTGAGATCCGCCCCTGATCGCGCCGTTGGCGGCCCCAGCCCGACCGCCGGCGGCGGCGCCCCGTCCATTGGCGGGCCGTTGCCGGCCGTTCGTCGGACGGACCGGGCGGCACGTCTGCCCGCCCGGTCCGATCGATTGACCCGCATGGACGGGCCTCCTACGCTTGGCGGCAGTAGTCCCTCCAGCGTGGTCCCCAGCGATGAGCAGCCCCAGCAATCCCGAGCAGACACCCGAGGCCGACGAGCAACCGCCGATCGATGCGCAGCGGCGCCGGCGCCTGCTGGCCGATTGCCGGCAACTGCTGGCCGACCGGATGTCGGTGGTGGTCCACGAGGCCCTCGAGAAGATGAGCGTGGAACTGACCGCCGTCGCGTTCGAGAAGGTGCGGGCCGACGAGCAGCAGGCCCTGCTCGAGGCGGTGTCGCTGGTGCGCACCTACCGGGAGCAGATCGAATCGCGTTTCCGCAGCGCCTTCCTCGACATCTTCGAGCGCCGGCTGTTCAGCCGGCCGAGCGCCGCGGCGGCAGCCGCGCCGTCCGGCGAGCTGAGCCTGGTCGCGGAGTCGGTCGTCAACGGCCAGATGGAAGTCGATCGCCTGGTGCGCCGGGCGCGCAGCAAGCTCGATCCCGACGAGGTCCTCGGCATGCGGGCGCGACTGGCCGAACTCGTCGAGCGCGACTGGTTCGAGGAAGCCCGCCATCCGGCTTCGCCCGAAGCGATCTTCGAGGCGCTGCTGCAGGTTCTCGACGAACTCGCTCCCGAGCCCTCGGTCAAGAGCGCGCTGCTCGAAGCCTTCGAACCCTATGTTTCGGCCAACCTGAACCTCGTCTACTCCAATGTGAACGAGCGGCTGAAGTCCAACCGCATCCTGCCGCTGATCCGGCCGCGGGTGCAGCGGATTGCCCAGTCGAGCGCGCGGCCGGTACCGGGCCGACCCGCCGGGCCCGAAGTCTTCGACATGTCCGTGCCGAATGCCGACGCCGGCGGCCATGGCGATGGCCGCTTCTTCGCGCCGGGTGCTGCGGGTGGCGGCTTCGGCGCTGGGGCGCCCGGCGCCATGGGCGGCGCGATGCCCGGCGTGGCGGGCGGCGACTTCGGCGGCGCGGGGGCAGGTGGCTTCGCTGGCGGATCGGCCGACGGTTTCGCCGGAGGATCGATGGCCGGCTTCGGTGGCGGACCGGGAGGCGGTTTCGGTGGCATGCCGGCAGGCGGATCTGGCGCCGGCGCGGCGGGCGGACATGCCGGCGGGCCGGCCGGCGGATTCCCGGGCAGCGCCGGCGGGCCGGGGTATGGTCGCAGTGGCGGCGGCGAGTGGGCCGCCGGGGCCGGCGAGCTCTCCCTGGCCGGCGCCGTCGACGAAACCTTCGAACGGCTCGCCCGGCGGCTTGCCGCCGGTGATGCCGGCGCGCGCGGATCGGCCGCGCGGCTGCTGTCGGACCCGGAACAGTTCGGCGTTGCCGACCTGCCGATCCCGTCGGTCGAGCCGCCGCTGCTCGATGCCCTCAGCGCGGTGCAGGTCGATGCCGGCGGCCAGATCCGGATGCCGGGCCAGGTGTTCGCCGAACTCGGCCAGCATGCGCGATCCAAGGGTTCGCCACTGGACCAGCTGACCGTCGAGATCGTCTCGCTCGTCTTCGACTACATCTACAACGACCGCCGCCTCGACGATGCGGTCAAGCAGCAGCTGCTGCGCCTGCAGGTGGTCGCGGTCAAGGCGGCGCTGCTCGATCGCAGCTTCTTCGCGCGGCGCCAGCATCCGATGCGCCGGCTGATCGATGCGATCACCGATCTCGCGACCGATCCCGATTCCGAAGTGTCGGCCGGTTCGCCGCTGGTCGAGGGCATGGCCGAGCTCGTCGACTGGGTGCTGGCGAAGTTCGAGACCGATCTCGGTGTATTCGAGGAGGCGCTGCGCCGGCTCGAGGTGATCGCGATGTCGGAGTCGGAGCGCCGTGTCGCCCGCCTGCAGGAGATCACCCGCCAGGCCGAGTACGAGGAATCGCTCGCCCGCGCCCAGGACGAGGCGCGCGAGGCCATCGCCAGCCGGCTCGACGAATCCACGCCGGTGTTCGTGCGCGAGTTCCTCTATCGCTGGTGGGCCGATGTCCTCGCGTTCGCGCGAGTCGACGGCAACGACCCGCAAGTGGAGTTCCAGCGGGTGCTGCGCCTGGCCGAGCACCTGCTCTGGAGCGTCGCGCCCAAGGGCGCCGAGGAGATCGCGCGGCTCGCCTCGATGCTGCCGCACCTGATCAACGGCCTGTTGAAGGGCCTGCAGGTGGTCAGCCCCCCCGATACCGAGCGCGAAGCCTTCTTCAACGAACTGCTGGCCTGGCATACGCAGGCGATCGCCGATGCCAAGAAGGCGGGCGAAGCGGCGCGCAATCGCGGCCGCTCGCCGGTGCGCTTGCGCGAGGACGGCAGCGTCGAGTTCCGGCACTCGAGCAACGTCGTGTTGCCGGCAGCCGAGACTGTCATCGTCGAGCGCTCGGTGGTCGACGAGCTCGAGCGCGGCTGCCTGCTCGACTTCGACGATGGCGACCAGACCCTGCGCGTCAAGCTCGCCTGGATCAGTCCGTCGCGCAAGCTCTTCGCCCTGTCACGTTATCCGGACTTCGCGCGCTCGCTGTCGCGCGCCGAGTTCGCGGCCCTGTTCGACGAGCGCCGCGTGCGCGTCGCCACCGAGCATTCGCCGCTCGATCGCGCGATCGAATCGGTCGTCGACGAGTCGGAGACGGGAGCCGTCGAGGTGGCGTGAACCGCGGGGCATGCCGGCGCTCAGCGGGGGTGTGCAGCGGCGGCGTGCGGCGGCATCGCGGCGGCCCCTGAGGGATAACCGCAGCGCTGCCCGCGCCCGGGTCGGTACCCGGGCGCCTCCAAGTGCACTAGTATTGGCCGCATGGCGGGCCGAAAGTCCATTGCGCTGCTGGTCGTGGCGATCGTGCTGGCGTTGGGTGGCCTCGGCAGGAATCTGTTCGCCCCCGACGAAGCGACGCGCGAGGCGGTGGTCGCCGGCATCGGCGAGATCCCCGTCGCCAGCCTCCCGGGCGAGGCCCGCGAGGTTCTGCGCCTGATCCGCCAGGGCGGCCCATTCCCCTATTCGAAGGACGGTTCGGTGTTCCGCAACCGGGAAGGCCTGTTGCCGCAACAGCCTCCCGGCTACTATGCCGAGTACACGGTGCCCACGCCGGGGGCGAGCGACCGCGGCGCGCGGCGCATCGTCGCCGGTGGCCAGCCTCGCGGCATGGGCAACAACTATTACACCGACGATCACTATCGATCGTTTCGCAGGATTCGGGAGTGACGATGAGTTCACTCACCAGCATGCCCGCGCACGTCGTCCTGCCGCTCGCCGCCTACGACCTCGCCGGCCTGCGCAAGGCCGCCGAGCGCGCCGACCAGCGCTGGATACACGCGGACTGCTCGCAGGCTGTCGACCGCGCCCAGGTTCTCGAGGCAATCGCCGGGGCCGCCGGCTTTCCGGCCTGGTTCGGCGCCAACCTCGATGCCCTGTTCGACTGTGTCACCGACCTCGTGCCGGACGCATCGGCCACGCGTCCGGGCATCGTGTTCGTGCTCGAGAACCTGCCCGACACGGCGGGTTTCGATCGCGAAGCGCGCCAGGCCCTGATCGATGTCTTCCGGGACGCCGCCGACGAGTTCTACGACCGCGCGGTCGCGTTTCGGGTCTTCTACTCGATCCGGCCCGGCTCGGGCGGGCGCCGCCGCTAGAAATCCCCCGCGACCGCCTGCAGCGCGGCGAGCGCGGCGAGGCCGGCGCTTTCGGTGCGCAGGATGCGGGCGCCGAGCCGGACCGGCTCGAAGCCGGCCTCGGCCGCTCGCGCCTCCTCCGCGCTCGACAGGCCCGATTCCGGCCCCACCAGGATCTCCACCGGTCGGTTGGCGTCGACGCCGGCGGCGGTCAGCCGCAAGCTGGCGCCCGGCGAGAGCAGCAGGCGCCGGGTATCCGTGCCGCCCGCCTGCGTCGTGGCTGCCACGCTCGTCGCGGGCGCCGCGGTCGTCGTCCCCAGCCAGGCGGCCAGCGCCAGCGGCGCGTCGACCACGGGCAGGGCGTCGCGTCCGCACTGCATGCAGGCGGCCTCGGCAATGCGTTGCCAGTGCGCATGCCGGCGGGCGGCGCGGGCCGCGTCCAGGCGGACCGTGCCGCGCTCGGTGAAGACCGGCACGATCCGGTCGGCCCCGAGTTCGCAGGCCTTCTCGATGACGAGGTCCATCTTGTCGCCCTGGGCGATGCCCTGGACCAGGGTGAGTCGCAGGGGACTGGCCGGCGGGCCGGGCAGGCGGGCCCCGATCGCGAGCCGGGCGCCGCGGCGATCGGCCGCGACGATGTGCGCCCGCAGGCGGGCGCCACGGCCGTCGAACACTTCGACCGGATCCCCGGCGCGCAGCCGCAGGACATCGAGCAGGTAGTGGGCGCGGTCGGCCGCGACATCCACTTGCGCATCGGCCACCGCATCGGCCACCAGCAGGCGGGGAATCATTGCGCCCCGGCCATCCGGCTTCGAGTGCAGGACAAGGCGGAGCGCCGCAGACAGTGCGGTGGCACGGCAAGGCGCTCCAACGCGGTCATGCGCTCGAAGCTCAGTCGACCACGCGCCGGTAGTAGTTGGGCAGCGCAAACAACGCCCGATGGGTATCGCCGTTGTAGTACGACAGCGAGCCCAGCCCGTGTTGCGCGATCCGGCGTTCGACCTCGGCCGGCTCGAGCGCGAGTGGATCGAGGGTGTCGGACGCCATGGCGAAGCCCCAGTAGCTGCCGTAGAGGGGGACGTAGGTACCCATCGGGCGGACATGGCGGAAATGCTCGCGCAGCAGCGCCACCAGGCGCGCCGGTACCTCCGGGCGGTAGATCGGCGAGCCGATGTGCAGGCTGATCGCGCCGCCGGGCGCAAGGATGCGCTTGAGGCCGGCGAAGAATTCGCCGGTGTAGAGCCGCTCGGCCGGCGTGTCGGGATCGGTCAGGTCGAGCACGACCAGGTCGAAGGTCTCGTCGGTGTTGGCGACGAGATCCCAGCCGTCGCCGATGCGGATCTCGAGTCGCGGATCGTCGAAGACGTTGTGGTGCACCTCCGAGAGGTGCTTGCGCGCGACCTCGATGACCGCCGCGTCGAGCTCGGCCATGACGACCCGCCGCATCGACGGGTACTTCAGGAGTTCTTCGCTCGAGCCGCCGTCGCCGCCGCCGATCACCAGCGCCGTGGCGGGCGCTCCATGGCTGATCGCCGCCGGATGCACGATGGGCTCGTGGTAGAAGAACTCGTCGCCTTCGGAGGTCATGTAGCAGCCGTCGAGCCGGAACAGCCGGCCGAACTGGCTGGTGTCGAAGACCTCGATCAGCTGGTGCGGGCTGCGGATCGTTTCCAGGCGCCGATTCACCCGCAGGCCGTAGGCGGCGTGGGGGCTGAGCGATTCGAGCAGCAGCTCGCCATCGCGGAAATCGGACGCCGGATCGTTGCCACCGCGCAGGATGCGGTTGGTCTGCTGTTCGCGCGGGGCGAACGCAACGATCAGGGCGTCGAGCAGCCCTTCGGCCTTGCCGGAATTGTCGGTCGAGAAGTTGCAGACGTAGACGTCGAGGGTGACGCCGCCGCGCTCGGGCCAGGTGTGCAGCGCGAGATGCGACTCGGCCAGCAACACCGCGCCGGTGACGCCGCCCGGTTCTCCCTGGTAGTCGGGAAACGTGAAGAATTTTTCATCGACGATCGTCAGGCTCGCGTCCTCGACGGCGCGCCGGCATAGCTCGGCGAGTCGGTCCGCATCGATCAGAAGGCTCGTATCACATCCGCATCCATACAAGTCAGCGGTGAGATGTAGTCCTTGCATTTCTTACCAACCCCAGTCAGTAGATGACCGCTAGTCAGCGGAAATTGCCCCGGTCCTTACCGGAGGGACCCCCACAACCAACCCGGACTTCAGAATCCTCGGAAACCTCCGACCCGGACTGCAAGCACTCGACGGCACGCGGGATTCGCGATCTTTTGCCGTGGGCGAAACGCCGGCCGACGAATGCCGGCCACTACGCGTTCGAGCGCAGAAAAGCCGAAAATGGTATCACAAGCCCTCCGACGGCAAAGCGCGGCGCCCCGGGAAAACCCGCAGGATTTGCTAAACTTTCCTGCTTTCCCAGGTGCCATTGAGATGACCGCAAAATCCGCTGCGACCGCACTCGACCTCACCCAGGCGCCGCAGATGGCCGCCGCGATCCGGGCCCTGGCGATGGACGCCGTCCAGCGCGCCAAATCGGGCCATCCCGGCATGCCGATGGGAATGGCCGAGATCGCCGTCGCGCTCTGGGGCGCCCACCTGCGGCACAATCCGGCCGATCCGCGCTGGCCCGATCGCGACCGCTTCGTGCTGTCGAACGGCCACGGCTCGATGCTGCTGTACTCGCTGCTGCACCTGACCGGCTACGATCTCGGCATCGAGGACCTCAAGGCGTTTCGCCAGCTGCATTCGCGCACGCCCGGCCATCCCGAGTCGGGCATCACGCCCGGCGTCGAGACCACCACCGGCCCGCTCGGGCAGGGCA
>CAYZBJ010000050.1:18883-22764 GCA_964476625.1 uncultured Burkholderiaceae bacterium
CGGGCAGGGCCTGGCCAACGCGGTCGGCATGGCGCTGGCCGAGCGCCGGCTGGCAACCGAGTTCAACCGCGACGGCCTGGCCATCGTCGATCACCTGACCTACGCCTTCGTCGGCGACGGCTGCCTGATGGAAGGCATCTCGCACGAGGTCTGCTCGCTCGCCGGCACCCTGCGCCTGTCGCGCCTGGTCGTCCTGTACGACGACAACGGCATCTCGATCGACGGCGAAGTCCACGACTGGTTCCGCGACGACACCGTCGGCCGGTTCCGCGCCTATGGCTGGCACGTCATCGCCGACGTCGACGGCCACGATGTGCAGGCACTCGATGCGGCGATCGCCACCGCGCGGCGGTGGGCGCGCGAAGGCCGCGACGGCGTGTTCGCCCCGACCCTGGTCCAGTGCCGCACCGTGATCGGCCAGGGTGCGCCGGCGCGCGCCGGCACCGCGAAGGCGCATGGCGAGCCGCTCGGCGATGCCGAGATCGCCGCCACCCGCGCGGCCATCGGCTGGCCCCACGAGCCCTTCGAAGTACCCGCGCAGGTCCGCGCGGCCTGGGATGCCCGCAGCCGGGGGGAGCAGGCCCAGCAGGAATGGCAGGGCCGGTTCGATGCCTACCGCAAGGCGCATCCCGATGCCGCGGCCGAGTTCGAGCGGCGCATGGCCGGCCGGCTCACCGGCGAGCTCGACGATGCGCTCGACCGGGCGGTTGCCAAGGCGATCGAATCGGGCGCGGCCGTGGCCACCCGCAAGGCCTCGCAGCTCGCCCTCGACGAGATCGGGCCGGCGCTGCCCGAGCTCATCGGCGGCTCGGCCGACCTGACCGGCTCGAACCTCACCGATTTCAAGGGCATCGGCGCGCTGCGCGCGGGCGAATCCGGCCCGGTGGGCGGGCGCCACATCAACTACGGCGTGCGCGAATTCGGCATGGCCGCGATCATGAACGGGCTCGCGCTCCACGGCGGCTTCGTGCCCTATGGCGGCACCTTCCTGACCTTCTCCGACTACTCGCGCAACGCGATCCGCATGGCGGCGCTGATGAAGCAGCGGGTGGTGCATGTCTTCACCCACGATTCCATCGGCCTCGGCGAGGACGGCCCGACCCACCAGCCGGTCGAGCATGCGGCCAGCCTGCGGCTGATCCCGGGGCTCGACGTCTGGCGGCCGGCCGACGCGGTCGAGACCGCGCTCGCCTGGGGCTGCGCGATCGAACGGGCCGACGGCCCGAGCGCGCTGCTGCTCACCCGCCAAGCCGTGCCCCACCAGAGCCGTTCGGAGGCGCAGGTGGCCGCCATCAGGCGCGGCGGCTACATCCTGCGCGAGGCCGGCGCGGCGCAGGCGGTCCTGATCGCGACCGGGTCCGAGCTCGCGCTGGCGATCGGCGCGCGCGACCAGCTCGCCTTGCGCGGCGTCGAGGTCCGGGTGGTGTCGATGCCCTCGACCAGCGTGTTCGATCGGCAGGATGTCACATACAGGTCTTACGTGTTATCCGAGAATCTGCCTCGGGTCGCGGTCGAGGCGGGTGTCACGGACGGGTGGTGGAAGTATCGCTGCGCGGCCGTCGTCGGCATCGACAGCTTCGGGGAATCGGCGCCGGCGGCGGCGTTGTTCGAGCATTTCGGGCTGACCGTCGCGCGCGTCGTCGATGCGGTACTGGCGGCGATCGGACCGTCCGGCCGCTAGCCGGTTCGCCCAGGCAATTCGAGTTTCCGAGTTTCAATCCTCACAGGGGACCACCAGCATGACTATTCGTGTCGCGATCAACGGCTACGGACGCATCGGCCGCAACGTCCTTCGAGCCCTCTACGAGAGTGGCAAGAAGCATCCGATCGAGATCGTCGCGATCAACGACCTCGGCAATGCCGGCACCAATGCCCACCTGACCCAGTACGACACCGCCCATGGCCGCTTCCCCGGCAGCGTCACGGTCGAGGGTGACTACATGGTCGTCAACGGCGACAGGATCCGCGTCCTCGCGATGCGCAACCCGGCCGAGCTGCCCTGGGGTGAACTCGGCGTCGACGTGGTGCTCGAGTGCACGGGCCTGTTCACCAGCAAGGAGAAGGCCTCGGCGCACCTCGCGGGCGGCGCGAAGAAGGTCATCATCTCGGCGCCCGGCGGCAAGGACGTCGATGCGACCATCGTCTATGGCGTCAACCACCAGGTGCTCAAGGCGTCCGACACCGTGATCTCCAACGCCTCCTGCACGACCAACTGCCTCGCGCCGCTGGTCAAGCCGCTGCACGATGCCCTCGGCGTCGAGACCGGCCTGATGACGACCATCCACGCCTATACCAACGACCAGGTCCTGACCGACGTCTACCACGAGGACCTGCGCCGCGCCCGCTCGGCGACCCAGTCGATGATCCCGACCAAGACCGGCGCGGCCGCCGCGGTGGGCCTGGTGCTGCCCGAGCTCAATGGCCGGCTCGACGGCTATGCGATGCGGGTGCCGACGATCAACGTCTCGATCGTCGACCTGTCGTTCATCGCCTCGCGCGAGACCAGCGTGGACGAAGTCAACAAGATCATGAAGGCGGCCTCCGAAGGCCCGCTCGCCGGGATCCTTGGCTACAACACCGCGCCGCTGGTGTCGGTCGACTTCAACCACAACCCGGCCTCGAGCACCTACGACGAGACCCTGACCAAGGTCAGCGGCCGGCTGGTGAAGGTCAACAGCTGGTACGACAACGAGTGGGGCTTCTCCAACCGGATGCTCGACACCACCGTCGCGCTGATGGCCGCGAGCTGAACCCCGCCGACGGCCGCGCCATGCGATTCAAGCGACTCACCGAGCTCGACCTCGCCGGCAAGCGGGTCTTCATCCGCGCCGACCTCAACGTCCCGCAGGACGACGAGGGCCGGATCACCGACGACACCCGGATCCGGGCCTCGATCCCCGCGATCCGGCATTGCCTCGATGCCGGCGCCGCGGTCATGGTCACCTCGCATCTCGGGCGGCCGAAGGAAGGGGCGCTGACCCCGGCCGAGTCGCTCGCGCCGATCGGCGAGCGGCTCGCCGAACTGCTCGGCGCGCCGGTGCGGCTGGCCACGGACTGGGTCGATGGCGGCTTCGCGCCGGCCGCCGGCTCGGTCGTGCTGCTCGAGAACTGCCGCGGCAACATCGGCGAGAAGAAGGACGACGAAGGCCTCGCGCGCCGGATGGCGGCGCTGTGCGACATCTACGTGAACGACGCCTTCGGGACCGCGCATCGTGCCGAGGCGAGCACCCACGGGATCGCGCGCTTCGCGCCGGTTGCCTGCGCCGGGCCGCTGCTCGCGGGCGAGCTCGATGCGCTCGGTCGCGCGCTCGATGCGCCGCGCCGGCCGCTGGTGGCGATCGTCGCCGGCTCGAAGGTCTCGACCAAGCTCACTATCCTGCGTACGCTGGCCGATCGCGTCGACCGGCTGATCGTCGGCGGCGGCATCGCCAACACCTTCATGCTGGCCGCGGGCCTGCCGATCGGCAAGTCGCTGGCCGAGCACGAGCTCGTCGACGAGGCCAAGGCGATCATCGAACTGATGGCGAGCCGCGGCGCCGAGGTGCCGATCCCGGTGGACGTGGTCTGCGCGACCGAGTTCGCCGCCGATGCACCGGGGCAGGTCAAGGAGGCTGCCGCGGTCGCTCCCGACGACATGATCCTCGACATCGGTCCGCGTACGGCGCAGGCGCTCGCCATCGGCCTGCGCGAAGCCGGCACCATCGTCTGGAACGGCCCGGTCGGGGTCTTCGAGTTCGATGCCTTCGGCGGCGGCACCGAGGCGATCGCGAAGGCCGTGGCCGCCTCCTCGGGGTTCTCGATCGCCGGCGGCGGCGACACCCTCGCGGCGATCGCGAAGTTCGGCGTCACCGAGGGCATCGACTACATCTCGACCGGCGGCG
>CAYZBJ010000050.1:22774-27249 GCA_964476625.1 uncultured Burkholderiaceae bacterium
CGGCGGCGGCGCCTTCCTCGAGTTCCTCGAGGGCAAGACCCTGCCGGCGGTAGCGGCGCTCGCCGCGCGCGCCTGACGGGGGAAATGGGGTCAGGGAAATGGGGTCAGACACCATTTCCTTCTGAAATGGTGTCTGACCCCATTTCCCCCATTGCCCCACGATGGTCGATCCCCGGCGCCTGGCGCGCCATGCCTTCGCCGGCGCGCCTGCCTGCGGCACAATAGGCGCACCGCCAATCGGCCCCGAAGGCAATCCCGATGCACGACACGATCCGGCGCGCCACCAAGATCGTCGCGACCCTGGGTCCGGCGTCGACCGCCCCCGAGACCCTCGAGCGCCTGATCATCGCCGGCGTCAACGTCGTGCGGGTGAACTTCTCTCATGGCGAGGCCGCCGAGCATGTCGTCGCGGTCGGCCGGGTCCGCGAGATCGCGGCGCGGCTGCAGCGCGACATCGGCGTGCTCGCCGACCTGCAGGGCCCGAAGATCCGGATCGGGCGCTTCGAATCCGGCCGGATCCACCTCGAGGTCGGCGACCGCTTCGTGTTCGACCTCGACTGCGAGCTCGGTGATACCGGCCGGGTGGGCCTCGACTATCCCGACCTCATCAACGATGTCGCGGCGGGCGACACCCTGATGCTCAACGATGGGCGCCTCACGATGCTCATCGACCGGGTGACCGAGCGGACCATCGAGTGCACGGTGACCCGGCGTGGCGACCTGTCCGATCGCAAGGGCATCAACCGCCTCGGCGGTGGGCTGTCGGCGCCCGCGCTCACCTCGAAGGACATGGCGGACATCGCCACCGCGGTCGATTTCGAGGCCGACTTCATCGCCGTCTCGTTTCCGAAGAACGCCGCCGATATGTACATGGCGCGCGAACTCGCCCGTGCGCGCGGCGGCAAGGCCCGCATGATCGCCAAGATCGAGCGTTTCGAGGCGATCGGCGCCCTCGAGGGCATCCTCGACGCTTCCGACGGCATCATGGTGGCGCGTGGCGACCTCGCGGTCGAAGTGGGCGATGCCGCCGTGCCGGCGCTGCAAAAGCGCATGATCCGCATGGCGCGCGAGCGCAACAAGCTGACCATCACCGCGACCCAGATGATGGAGTCGATGATCGCCGAACCCGTGCCCACCCGGGCCGAGGTCTCGGATGTCGCCAACGCGGTCCTCGACGGCACCGACGCGGTGATGCTCTCGGCCGAGACGGCCGCCGGCCGCTATCCGGTCGAGACCGTCGAGGCGATGGCGCGCATCTGCCTCGAGGCGGACCAGTCCCAGCGGGTGCCGCTCGATGCCGAGTTCCTGAATCGCAAGTTCACCCGCATCGACCAGTCGATCGCCATGAGCGCGCTGTTCATCGCGCATCACCTCGGCGTCAGGGCGATCGTCGCCCTGACCCAGTCGGGCGCCACCGCGCTCTGGATGTCCCGGCTCGACTCCGGCGTGCCGATCTATGCGCTCACGCCCGAGGAAGCGAGCCGGCGGCGCATGACGCTCTATCGCGAAGTCCATCCACTGCTGATCGCGTTCCGGGCCGACGAGCGCGAGGCCTTGCTGCGGGCGGCCGAACAGCGCCTGCTCGAAGCCGGCGTGGTCGCCCGGGGCGACCTGGTGGTCATGACGGTCGGCGATCCCATCGGCAAGGCGGGCGGCACGAACTCCCTGACCATCGTGCGCATCGGCGAACACCAAGGCGTGGGCTGACCAGGCATTCGCCTGATACGGCGCCCGTTACCCGCCCGCCAGCAGGGGCGGGCGCGAACTTGTCGATAATACGCAGTCCGCCCGGCCCCCGCCGGCGGGTGAACCACAGTCCAGAGGAGAAAGCATGAATCGAACGCAAGGTCGCGTTCTGTTGGCCGCCGCTTTGCTTGGCGGCGTATTGGTGGTCTCGGGCCCGGCGCACGCGCAGGCGACCCTCAAGCCGGACGGCCAGTGGCGCCACGCGATCGGGCTGGGCCTGTCGTACGCGAGCGGCAACTCGGAGTCGTCCACCCTCACGCTCAACGCCGACGGCGTGCGCCAGACCGACCACGACAAGTGGTCGTACAACGGCAAGGCCCTGCGAGCCGAAAGCGACGGCGACACCACCGGCGACCAGATCGGCCTGGGCACCCGCTACGAGCGCGACATCAACGGCCGGCTGTTCGGCTTCGGGCAGGGCGATTACCTGCGCGACCGGCTGGCGAACCTGTCGTGGCGCACATCGGTGGGCGCCGGCCTCGGCTACCACGTGTTCAAGTCCGAGAAGCTGAGCTGGGACGTGTTCTCGGGCCTTGGCTACACCCACGATCGTTACGTCGCCCCGACCGACATCGGCGGCGCCACGCGCAGCAGATGGGGCTATGCCGAGCTGTTGCTGGGCCAGGAGTCGAACCACAAGGTCAGCGATACATCGACCTTCCGCCAGCGTTTCGTGATCTATCCGAACCTGAGCGAATCGGGTGAGTTCCGCGCCCAGTTCGACGCCGGCCTGGCGGTTGCGATCAACGACATGATGAGCCTGACCGCGACCCTCACCTACCGCTACAACTCGGATCCGGGCGTCGACATCGAGAAGGGCGACCTCCTGTTCGTCACCGGCATCGCCGTCAAGCTCGAGTAAAGCGTGCGAACCCGACCGCGTCTGCTCCGAGCCTGCTTGCGCCCGCGGGCCAGTCCGGCGATTCGCCGGGCCGGCCGGCTGGCCCGGCCGGCCCGGATCGTGGCTGCCCTGCTGGCCGCGGCGGCGCTCGGGATCGTGGCGGCGCCCGCGTGGGCCGATGACTTCGACTACGAGCTCGAATTCCCGTCCCACTGGCTGGAACCGGGCCAGGTCGTCGCCTGGCGGGGTTCGGTGAGCGTCGGCGCAACCTACTCGAATGCCCAGTCCGAGTCGTACCACCTGTCGCTGCAGGGCGAGCTCGAGCGGACCACCGGCTCCGATCGCTGGATCAGCAACCTGTGGGTGATCTCCGGGCGCTCCGATGGCAGCGAAACCTCGGCGCTGTTCGATGTCCGCACCCGTTATGACCGCGACATCCGCAAGCGCTGGTTCGCCTTCGTCCAGGGCGAGCACCGGCGCGACCGGCCCGCCAATCTCGAGCAGCGCACCTCGCTTGGCGTCGGCGTCGGCTATCGCATCGCCGAGCGGCGCAACATCGCCTGGTCGGTGCTCGCCGGGCTGGGCCATACCGCCGAGCGCTTCTATACGCCGCTGGACATCATCGGCGGGCCGCGTACCCGGTACAACCGTGCCGAAGGCCTGCTCGGGACCGAGGCGGAGTTCGAGCTGACGGACAACCTGACGCTCACCCATCGCCTCACCTGGTACCCGAACCTTACCTACAGCACCGCCTACCGCCTGGTCTACGACGCCACCGCGCGCGCGGCCATCACCAAGCGCCTGAGCATGGACATCACGGCCAGCTGGCGCCAGAGCACCGAGCCGGGCGCGGACAAGCGGCCCGACGAGCTGCTCGTCGTCACCGGCCTCGCCCTGCGGCTCGACTGAGCGGATTCGAGCGCGTAGCCGGGCCTGGCAATTGCTGGTCGAGCAGCGTCCGGCGATCCGGAAATCGCCGCCCGAGCGGCGCCGGGTCATCCGGAAGGCGACTTATTTCGCCGGTCCCGCTGGCCGGGTGGGCGATAATCCGGTATCGAGCCGCCTGCCACGAGGGCCGGATCCGACGAGAGTCCCGCGGCGGCCGCGCTTTCCTACTTGGACGACAGGAGTCGAAATGCCAATAGTGTCGATGCGTCAGCTACTGGATCACGCGGCCGAGAACGGCTACGGGATTCCCGCCTTCAACGTGAACAACCTGGAGCAGGTGCAGGCCATCATGTCGGCGGCCAGCGAGATCGATGCGCCGGTGATCATGCAGGCCTCGGCCGGCGCCCGGAAGTACGCCGGCGAGCCCTTCCTCCGGCACCTGATCGAAGCCGCGGTGGAGTCCTACCCGAAGGTGCCGGTCGTCATGCACCAGGACCATGGCCAGTCCCCCGCGGTCTGTCGCGGCGCCATCGACCTCGGCTTCAGCTCCGTCATGATGGACGGCTCGCTCGAGGAGGACGGCAAGACGATCTCGAGCTACGAGTACAACGTCGACGTCACCCGCAAGGTCGTCGAGATGGCGCATGCGGTCGGCGTCACCGTCGAGGGTGAGCTCGGCTGCCTCGGCTCGCTCGAGACGATGCGCGGCGACAAGGAAGACGGCCACGGCACCGATGCCACCATGACCCGCGAACAGCTGCTGACCGACCCGGAGCAGGCCGCGGACTTCGTCAAGCAGACCCAGGTCGATGCGCTCGCGATCGCGATCGGGACCAGCCACGGCGCCTACAAGTTCACCCGCAAGCCCACCGGCGACATCCTCGCGATCTCGCGGATCAAGGAGATCCACGGCCGCATTCCGAACACCCACCTGGTGATGCATGGCTCCTCGAGCGTGCCCCAGGAACTGCTCGCCGAGATCCGCGAGTTCGGCGGTGAC
>CAYZBJ010000050.1:27259-29760 GCA_964476625.1 uncultured Burkholderiaceae bacterium
TGCCGGTCGAGGAGATCCAGGAGGCGATCAAGTACGGCGTGCGCAAGATCAACATCGACACCGACATCCGGCTCGCCATGACCGGCGCGATCCGCCGCTTCTTCGCCGAGCATCCGGACAAGTTCGATCCGCGCGAGTACCTCAAGCCGGCGCGCGAAGCCGCCCGCAGGATCTGCCTGGCCCGCTACGAGCAGTTCGGTTGCGCCGGCCAGGGCAGCCGGATCCGTCCGGTGTCGCTCTCGACCATGGTCGATCGCTACAGCAAGGGTGAGCTCGCCCAGGTCGTCAACTGAGAACCTGACCCGGCGCCTTCGGTGAACCCGCCGTACAGGGGGGCGGCGGACGAGGCTGCGGCTGGCGAAGCGATGAAGGTCGCGCTCGCCGGCATGCTGCTGATGATCGTCGCGATGGGGATCGGGCGTTTCGCCTATACCCCCTTGCTGCCCGGCTTGCGCGCGGCGCTCGACTGGTCGCTGGCTCAGGCGGGCGCCGTCGCCAGTGCCAACTACTTCGGCTATGTCACCGGCGCGCTGGTGGCGGCGACGATCGCAAGCGGCAGGCTGCAGCGCCGCTGGCTGGTGGTCGGCGCGCTCGCGAGCGCCGTCACCACCGGCGCCGGCGTCGCGGTCTTCAGCGCTTATGGATGGATGGCCTTGCGGGCCGCCTCGGGCGTCGCCAGCGCCTTCGTCCTCGTGCTGGGGACCGCCATGGTGACCCGGCGGCTGATCGCCCTCGGCCGGCCGGGCCTGATCGCCCTGCATTTCGCCGGCGTGGGGATCGGCATCCTGTCCACGGTGCTGCTCATCGAGGCGGCGCGCAGCGCCGGCCTGTCGGTATTCGGCGAATGGGCCCTGCTCGGCATCGCCTGCATCGCCTGCGCGATTCCGGCGTTCCTGCTGCTGCTGGGCGGGCCTGGTGTCCATGCCGGCGCGAGCGCAGTCGCCGCGACAGCGACCACGGTCGCCCCGGGCGCGGCACCGACCGGCCGATCGGCGCCGGTCGCGCCGCAACACCTGCTCGCGCGCCTGATCACCGCCTACGGCCTGTTCGGCTTCGGTTATGTGGTCACCGCCACCTTCATCGTCGAGATGGCCCGCGGCCTGCCCGATGCCCGCATTGCCGAGCCGCTGGCCTGGCTGGCGGTCGGCCTGGGCGCCTTGCCCTCGACCGCATTCTGGCAGTGGGTGGCGGCGCGCATCGGCACCTGGCGGGCCTTGCGCATCGCCTTTGCGACCGAGGCCGTCGGCGTGCTGCTGGCCGGCTACGGCACCGGCGTGGTCGCCGTCGCGGCGGGCGGCGTCCTGCTCGGCGGCACCTTCGTCGGAATCACCGCGCTCGGCCTGGCGGCGGGCCGGCGCATCGCGCCCGCGCGCGCCGATCGCGTCATCGGCTGGATGACCGCCGCCTTCGGTCTCGGCCAGTGGATCGGCCCGGCGGTGGCCGGGCGCCTCGCCGAGGCGAGCGGCGGCTTCGGCATGCCCTCGCTGCTCGCGGCCGGCCTGCTCGCTGTCGGCTTCATGCTGCTACGGCCCTCGGGCCAGCCCTGACGCCCGCTGGCGAAGCGCCCCGGCGCGTTCCCTATGCCGGATCGATCGAGACCACCCGCTGGTCTTCGGCGACGGCGTCGCCGACGATCACATGGACGGCGGCGACGACCCCGCTGACCGGCGCCTCGATCGGGATCTCCATCTTCATGCTCTCGACGAGCAGCAGGGTATCGCCCTTGGCGACTTCGTCACCGGGGGCGACGAGGAGTTCGAAGATGCTGCCGGCGACTTCGGAATGGACATCGCGACTCATGAATGGCTCCGTGGCAAATGGGGATCGAGGGATTGAGGGATTGAGGGATCGAGGGATCGAGGGATCGAAGGGGTCAGGGACGGTAGCCGAAGCCGCGGGCGCCGGCGCGCAGCGGCGCGGCGATCGTGGCGAAGCGGCAGAGGTGGCGTCGGGTGTCGCGGGGATCGATGATCTCCTCGACGCCGAAGGCTTCGGCGGTACGGATCGGTGACTGGACCGCTTCGAGGCGTGCCTCGATCTCGGCCTGGCGGGCGGCCGGGTCCGGCGCTGCATCGATCTCGGCCCGATAGGCGGCGTAGACGCCACCGGCGATGGGCAGCGAACCCCATTGCGCCGAAGGCCAGGCGAAGCGCTGGAAGGCGGTGGCCCCGCCGCGCTGCGACAGCGCCGCCATGCCGAAGGCCTTGCGCACGATCACGCCGCACCAGGGCACGGTGCTCGAGCGGACCGCGGCGAGCGCCTGGGTGCCGTAGCGCATGATGCCGTCGCGTTCGGCGGCGGTGCCGATCAGGAAGCCGGGAATGTCGACCAGGTGCACCACCGGCAGCCGGAAGTTCTCGGCGAGGTCGACCAGGCGCGCCACCTCCGCCACGGTTGCGCGGTCGAAGCCCGCAGCCACGAGGGCGGCCACCGGCTCGTCGCGTTCGATCAGGCGCTCCAGGATGGCGTCGAGCGTCTCGTAGGGCGGCAGCGTGTCGGAG
>CAYZBJ010000051.1:0-14830 GCA_964476625.1 uncultured Burkholderiaceae bacterium
CTTGGCTACGCTCGCGATGTTGAAGACGAGTTCGTCGCGCGCCATCGAGCGGATCGAGGAGACCTGAATCGGCTGGTAGTCGATGACGATCAGCGCGGAGTTCTCCGGCGACAGAAGATGGTCGGTGCGGGGGTTACGGATCGCCTCGCTTGCCATGGTTGTTCCTTTCGTGGTTGAGGTGAGGATCAAGCGCCGCGAATGAACGCGAGCAGATCGGCGTTGATCAGCTCCGGATGCGTCGCGAACAGGCCGTGGGAAAGGCCGGGATAGCTTTTCAGCGTGCCGTTTTGCACCAGCTTGATGGCCTTGTGGGCGGAGTTCTCGATCGGCACGATCTGGTCGTCCTCGCCGTGCAGAAAGAGGACCGGAACCTTGAGCGCTTCCAAGTCTTCGGTGAAATCAGTCTCGGAGAACGCGGTGATGCAGTCGTAGTGCGCCTTCGCACCACCGGCCATTGCCTGGCGCCACCAGTTGTCGATGAGCCCCTGGCTGATCTTGGCGTCGTCGCGGTTAAAGCCATAGAACGGCCCGCCTGGAATTTCCCTGTAGAACTGCGCGCGGTTCCTGGACAGCGCCGCGCGAAATCCGTCAAAAACCTCCATCGCAATACCACCCGGGTTCGCATTCGATCGGACCATGACAGGCGGTATGGCGCCGATCAGGACGGCCTTGGCGATACGGCCGCGCTCGGCGTGGGCAGCATAGCGAGTGACCTCGCCCCCGCCGGTGGAATGGCCGACATGAATGGCGTCGCGCAGATCCAGCGCCTCGGCGATCGCCGCCACGTCCGCAGCGTAGGTGTCCATGTCGTTGCCGGTGTCGGTCTGGTCGGAGCGGCCGTGGCCACGCCGGTCGTGCGCGATCACGCGATAGCCGTGGGACAGGAAGAACAGCATCTGGCTGTCCCAGTCGTCGGCGCTGAGCGGCCAGCCGTGGTGGAACATCACAGGCTGCGCGTCTTTCGGTCCCCAGTCCTTGTAGAAGAGCTTGGTGCCGTCTGATGTGGTGATGGTTGCCATTGCATGATTCCTTGGAGTTTGGTTTGAGCGAATCCCTCTGCTTCTCGTACGGCCGCGCACGCGCGGCCGTATCCTTCGAGGGAGTGCCTGGCGGGCATGCGCCAGCCGGAGCTGGTCTCGTTGTTGCCCGGCCATGTCTTGCTACTCTTTCCGCTGCTTGGCGGCCTCTTGGGCCCTGGTGTAGCTCTCGACCGCAGAGCGGTACTCCGGCACCAGTTCGCTATAGAGCGCTCCCCATTCGGTGGCATCCGGGCGATTCCAGGTCCGGTGGGTTTCGCTGAGGATGGTGTTGGTCGTGACCGGGATGGCCCCCGCCGCCGTCAAACGCGCCATTGCTGCGTCGGACGCCATCGTGCTCACGTCGCCCGAGGCGTCCATCACCACGAACACCTTGTATCCATCAGCCATCGCCTGCAGTGCCGGAAAGACGACGCACACACTCGTCCAGACACCGGCCATGACCAGCGTCTTCTTGCCGGTTGCTTCGACCGCCTCGACGAAGTCCGCGTTGTCCCATGAGCTCACCTCGCCCTTGCGCCCGACGTAGATGGCGTTCGGTGCTGCTGCAGGCAGCTCTTCCATGATGGGTCCGTTAGGACCATCGGGCTCGGAAGCGGTGTAGATGATCGGCATCCCGGCTTGCTCCGCGATCTTGGCGAGCGCCACAGTGTTCGAGCGAAGGACACTGACGGGGACGTCGTTGACCGTCTGGAACAGGCCTGTCTGGTGGTCCAGCAACAGGACTACGGCGTCACTCGGATCGAAGAGGACCTCCTTCGCCGCCGGGCTTGGCTGGCGCGAGAGCCCCTCGAGGTGCAGTTGCTGGTTCGCTTGCTGCGCTTGCGCCAAGGTGGCGCCACTAAAGGGTTGAACGACGAGCGCAACCGCCGCTGCGAGTTGCAGGATCTTTCTGATCATTGGGTCTCTCCTTTCGGGTGAAGGCCAGGAGAATTTCCCGGTCCTTGGAGAGGACCTTAGCGATCGGCTTAGCAAGTTGCGTGGCGGAAACTGCCATGGCGGTGCCGATCTTGCGAGCCGTTCACCACCGCATGAGAAGCGAGCGCTTTCATGCCATGGTCGACGAGCGAAAGCGGGTGGTGTGAGTCAAGCCAACCCCCTTCGGCAAACCCGGCTGGTTTATCTTGCCTGGGTGACTGACAGCAGGATTGGCCCCCAAACAGCACCTTCTGCGCCGTAAGCGGCTCTTGCGTTCGATAGATTCATGACTCGGGAACGAGGGTCCGCATGCAAGCCCTCGACAGCCATCGCAAGAAAGGAGGAAGCATGATTGATCTCAAGGGCAAGCGCGCTCTCGTAACAGGCGGATCGCGGGGCATCGGTGCCGCGATTGCCCAG
This sequence comes from uncultured Burkholderiaceae bacterium, assembly GCA_964476625.1. GTDB lineage: Bacteria > Pseudomonadota > Gammaproteobacteria > Burkholderiales > Burkholderiaceae_E > JAMLIN01. The sequence continues at coordinate 2,376 of CAYZBJ010000051.1, forward strand.
GCTTTGGCCGAGAACGGCGCAGACGTCGCGATCACGTACAAGAACTCGGCCGGGCGCGCGGACAGCGTCGTCGCTTCGATCAGGAAGCTGGGCCGCATTGCAATTGCCATTCAAACCGACAGTGCCGATCCGGAGGCGATCAAGCGGGCCGTCAAGGAGACCGTCGAAACGCTTGGCGGCCTCGACATCCTGGTCAATAGTGCGGCGGTCGGACTTGCCGGACCGGTCGCGCAGGTCGATCTCGCTGAATTCCAGGCGATGATGGACGGCAATGTCCGCGGACCGTTCGTTGCGGCACAGGCCGCGATACCGCACCTGCCCACGGGCGGGCGCATCATCTCGATTGGATCGACCTTGGCCGAACGCGTGCCGTTTGCGGGCGTGACGCCTTACGCAATGTCGAAGTCGGCGCTACTCTCATTCACGCGCGGCCTGTCGCGCGAACTTGGCGCCCAGGGAATCACCGTCAATCTTGTCCTGCCGGGATCGACCAACACCGAGGCCAACCCGGCTGATGGCGAAGCTGCGGATTTCCAGCGAAGCCTCTCGTCGATCGGACGCTACTCGGAGCCCCGCGAGATCGCCGACGCGGTCGTGTTTCTTGCAGGACCGGCCGCGAACATGATCAACGGCAGCGCCCTTACCGTGGACGGAGGTGCAAACGCGTAAGCCGGTAGGCAGACGGCGTTGCCTAGTACCGATTGCCGCTGCCGCTTCGCGGCTGCGTCGCGCCCTTCAGGCGTCTGTTGATTGTTCTCCCAAATCGGGAGATGCTGTCTCCGATGAGGGTCATCGCCAAGAGCAGCCTGAAGAAGTTCCGGGAGCGCCCCGGCCGCGCCGACGCGTGAGGGCCAGCTACAAAGCTGGTACGACGAGGTGCTAAGGGCGGACTGGCGCGCCCCGCAAGACATCAAGGACCAGTTCGCCAGCGCGAGCATCTGCGGCAACAACCGCGTGGTGTTCAACGTGGCTGGCAACAAATACAGGCTTGTGGTCGAAGTGGAGTACCGGGCGGGAATCGTCTGGGTGAAGTTCGTCGGGACGCACGCGCAGTACGACCGCATCGACGTGGAGAGCGTGAATGACTATTAAGCCGATCCGGAATGACGACGACCTGAAGAAGGCCTTTCGCCGCCTGGAGAAGATTTTCCAGGCTGGGGAGGGCACTTCTCAGGCCGATGAGCGTGATGTCCTGGTCACGCTCATCGAGGTCTACGAGAACAGGCACTACGACTTCGGTCCGGCCGATCCAGTGGAGGCCATCAAGTTCAGGATGGAGCAGGAAGGCTTGACCCCGCGGGACCTGGAGCCCTACATCGGCCCGAGCGGGCGCGTTTCCGAGGTGTTGAATCGCAAGCGACCACTCAGCCTGCGGATGGTCAAGAAGCTGCACGAGGGGCTGAAGATCCCCTACGAGAGCCTGCTGGCCGAAGCGGAGTAGTCCCTCGGGCGCAGATCGCAGTCAGCTCGCCCCGTCACCTCCATCCAGCCAGCCCGGCACCGGCAGATTCTTCGAGCGCAGGAACTCCGGATTGAACAGTTTCGACTGGTAGCGGCTGCCGCCGTCGGCCAGTACAGTCACGACCGTATGCCCTGGTCCCAGCTCGCGTGCCAGGCGGATGGCGCCGGCGACGTTGATACCGCTCGAGCCGCCCACGCACAGGCCTTCGTCGCGCAGCAGGTCGAAGACGACCGGCAGGGCTTCCTCGTCGGGGATCTGGTAGGCGAGGTCGATCGGCGCGCCATCGATGTTGGCCGTCACGCGCCCCAGGCCGATGCCTTCGGTGATCGAGTTGCCCGAGCCCTCGAGCTTGCCGTGAGTGATCCAGTTGTACATGGCCGCGCCCATCGGGTCGGCGGCGGCGATGCGGATCTTGGGGTTTTGCGACTTGAGGTACATCGCGGTGCCGGCGAGCGTCCCACCGGTGCCGATCGCGCAGGTGAAGCCATCCACCCGCCCGTCGGTCTGTTCCCAGATCTCGGGCCCGGTCCCGTCGATATGCGCCTGGCGGTTGGCGAGGTTTTCCCACTGGTTGGCGTACAGCACGCCGTTGGGGCTGGTGGCTTCCAGTTCCTTGGCGAGCCGCTCGGCGACATGGACGTAGTTGTTCGGATCCTTGAAGGGCAGGGCGGGCACTTCGCGCAGGTCGGCGCCAAACAGGCGCAGGAGGTCCTTCTTCTCCTGGCTCTGGGTCTCGGGAATCACGATGACGGTGCGATAGCCGCGCGCATTCGCGACCAGCACCAGGCCGATGCCGGTGTTGCCGGCGGTGCCCTCGACCACGGTGCCTCCGGGGCGCAGCATGCCACGGCGCTCGGCATCGAGGATCATGCTCAGCCCGGCGCGGTCTTTGACCGACCCGCCCGGGTTGAGGAACTCGGCCTTGGCGAGGATCTCGCAGCCGGTGTCATCGGACGCCCGGCGCAGCCGGATCAGGGGGGTGTTGCCGATGCTGCCGACGAAGCCATCCCGGATTTCCGCCATTGCCCTGTCCCTCCGCGCTCTTGTGGTCGTGAAAGTCCACGGTATAGCACAAGCATTCCGACCGGGATCGGGATACGGGATCCAGGCCAGGGCTCCCGGCCGGGGCGCCGAGGAGACCGCGGCCAGGGTCCGGGCGCAGGATCCGGCACGCGGCGCGCGCTGGACCTGCCGTGCTTCGCCCGGCTCGGGCACAATCGGGTCAACCATGCCGATAGCCCTTCGTTCGCCCCTTGCGAGCGGCCTTGCCGCGATCGCCATCCCCGTGCCCGCTGCCGGCTCGCTGGCCGGTGGGCGGCGCCCCGGCCCCGGAGCCTGTCGATGAGCCCCGAACAAGCCTTGTCCGGGCTGCGCGATGCGATCCTCGCGGCCGCGGCAGCGCGTACCCCGCTCGAGATCCACGGCGGGCACAGCAAGCGTTTCCTCGGCAACGAGCCGCGCGGCGAGCCGCTCGATGTGCGCGGTTTCGCGGGCATCGTGAGCTACGAGCCGACCGAGCTGGTGGTCACCGCCCGCTGCGGCACCCCGCTCGAGGAGCTCGAGGCGGCCCTGGCCGAGAAGGGCCAGATGCTCGCCTTCGAGCCGCCGCATTTCGGGCCCGGGGCGACCATCGGCGGGACCATCGCCTGCGGCCTGTCGGGGCCGGCACGGGTGTCGGTCGGCGCGGCGCGCGATTTCGTGCCGGCGCTTCCCTGCTCGATGCGCGCGGCGAGCTGATGCGCTTCGGCGGCCAGGTGATGAAGAACGTCGCCGGCTACGACGTCTCGCGCCTGCTCTGCGGCTCCTATGGCGCGCTCGGCGTCATCGCCGAGGTGTCGCTCAAGGTGTTGCCAGTGCCGTCGATGCGAACGAGCCTGCGCATCGAGATCGGCGCCGACGAGGCGATGTCCGCGCTCCACCACTGGGCCGGCGAGCCCTTGCCGATCTCGGCGTCCTGCTGGGTCGACGGCCAGCTCGTCCTGCGCTTCGCCGGCTCCGAGGCGGGGGTCGAGGCCGCGGCCACCCGCTTCATCAACCGGTACCGGGGTCGCCCGCTCGATCCACAAGGGGAGGATGCCTTCTGGCAGGACCTCCGGGAGCATCGGCTGCCGTTCTTCGAGAGCGATGCGGCCCGGGGCGAGGCGGCCGAAGGCGAGACGACGCCGGCCGGCGCAGGCACGGGTGACGCGATCCTCTGGCGCATCGCCTTGCCGTCGACCGCGCCGCAACTCGAGCTGCCGGGCCGCCAGCTCATCGAATGGGGCGGAGGCCTGCGCTGGTACATCGGCGAGGCCGACGCCGCCGAGGTGCGCGCCGCCGCCGCCGCGCTCGGTGGCACGGCGAACCGTTTTCGCGGCGGGCTGCGCGAGGAGAGCTTCCATCCCCTGCCGCCGGCAATGCTGGCCCTGCAGCGGCGGGTGCGAAGCCAACTCGACCCGCTCGGCATCTTCAACCCCGGCCGCCTCTACGCGGCACTCTAGGCTCGGCGCACGCGCATGGAAACCCATCTCGCTGACTGGCTCGTCGGCACGCCCGACGGCATCGAGGCCGAAGCCGTCCTGCGTCGCTGCGTCCACTGCGGCTTCTGCACCGCGACCTGCCCGACCTACCAACTGCTCGGCGACGAGCGCGATGGTCCGCGCGGGCGCATCTACCTGATGAAGTCGGTGCTCGAAGGCGAGGATCCGACGCGCGCGACCCAACTGCATCTCGATCGCTGCCTGACCTGCCGCAACTGCGAGACCACCTGTCCCTCGGGCGTCGAGTACGGCCGCCTGGTCGACATCGGCCGACGCCTCGTTGCCGCCAGGGTCGAGCGGCCGTTCGGCCAGCGGCTCCTGCGCGCGGCCCTGCGCGAGGGCCTGACGCGGCGCTGGCTGTTCGACCCGGCGATGCGCGTCGGCAAGCTCGTGCGCCCGCTGCTGCCTTCCGGGCTGAAGTCCAAGGTGCCGGCGAGCCTGCCGGCCGGGGAATGGCCGACGCGCCAGCATGCCCGCAAGGTCCTGCTGCCCGAGGGCTGCGTGCAGCCGGCCATGATGCCGAACATCGACGCGGCTACCGCCCGGGTGCTCGATGCGGTCGGGGTGCAGTCGCTGCGGCTGCGCGGCGCCGGCTGCTGCGGGGCGATCCGGCAGCATCTCGACGACGAGCCCGGCGCGCACGCCCAGGCGCGCGCGAACATCGACGCCTGGTGGCCGCATCTGGACGACGTCGAGGCGATCCTCGTCAATGCGTCCGGTTGCGGGGTGATGGTGAAGGACTACGGCCACCTGCTGCGCCACGATCCCGCCTATGCGGCCCGCGCCGAGCGGGTGGCGGGCATGGTCCGCGATCCGGTGGAATGGCTGCCCGAAGCGCTGGCCGCGGCCGGCCTGTCGATCAGCCAGGACGACCGGCCGCTGGCCTTCCATCCGCCGTGCACCCTCCAGCATGGCCAGAAGATCCGGGGCGCGGTCGAGGGCCTGCTCGAATCCCTCGGCGCGCACCTCGTGCCGGTGGCGGATTCGCACCTGTGCTGCGGCTCGGCGGGCACGTATTCGGTGACCCAGCCGGCGCTCTCGCGCGAGTTGCGCGATCGCAAGCTGGCGAACCTGGAGGCGCGGGCGCCGGCACTGATCCTGTCGGCCAACATCGGCTGCATCTCGCACTTGGGCGGGGCCAGCGGGGTGCCGGTGCGGCACTGGCTGGAGTGGCTCGACGAGCGGATCGCCGCCGGCAGCTGAAGCTGCCTGGGAGTTGTCCATGCAACTTCTCGACCATGTTTCCATCACGGTACGCGACCTCGAAGCGGCAAAGCCGTTCTACAAGGCAGTGATGGAAGCCCTCGGAGCAGTCGTCGCCTACGAGCGGCCCGGCGCCATCGGGTCCGTTCAATCACGGTCGTACGGTAGGCGACCGTGTTGCGGAAGCCAGGAAACAGGCGGCGTTCGGGGGAGAGCGGAGGATGCCTATGCAGATCGACGTGGGAATTGAACGGACGTTGAGAGCGGCGGATGCTGTCCGTTCAAATCAAAGTTAGAAGTCAGCATATGAGCCACGAAGAGCGCGACTATCTTTGGAAGCACTTCGCTGCAAACGTCGACCAGCGGCTGAAGGCGTTCGGCTTCTTCGTGATTCTCTCGGTTTTCGCGAATGGTGGTGTCCTCGCCATTGTTGAGAAAACAATGCCGCCCTTCGCATTCGTGCTTGTTGGTCTATTCATCGCGGTGCTTTCCGCGATTTTCTTCATTGTTGACCGACGTAGCCGATACCTGCTTCGCTTGGCGTGCCCAGGACTCATCGCCCTGGAGAAGGAGTTTCCAGAGCACTCCAGGATCTTTACGATCGAGGCAGAGCCAAAGAACCGGATCTGGAGTTACACGACTGCCTTCAACGTGCTTTTTCTACTGCAGCTTGTCTTCGGCCTCTGCGTCGCCATCTACGGGGGCCTTCTTCTTATATGCCCCGCGCACTGACTTCCAACATTTCGCTGCAACGGACACGGGACGCGGTCGATATCTTGCTGCCGCAAGACGCCGCCCGCGTCCAGTGCCGCTGAGCTTCAACGTTAGACGTCAATGGAGGCATCTCTACGGTGGCACAGTCCTTAGAGCAAGCGGCCACGGACATCCTTCTACGTCTGGCGCAGATCCGGGCGAACCCTGACGTGCCTGATGAGATTGACGGCCCTACGCTGCAACAAATCACCGGGTTGCCCATAAACGACATAAATGATGCCTTCTGGCTTCTAAAGAGTTCTGGGTACGTTGATTCAGTTCAGTACTTAGAGACCCGAGATTACAACTTTACCAATATGTGGATTACGTCCCTTGGGCGGTACGAGGCGGAGCGCATTTCTGGGGTCTTGCCGGAGCCGATCAAGGTCGCGACCAAGCAGCTCCCTACTCAAGACCAAAAGATCTCCATTCCGCCAGCCCCTGTCGGCTCACCATACGGATTCACAGACGAAGATTGGGAGTTCATTGCTAGGCAGAAAAGCAATGACGGCAAACTAATCGTCGTCATGGGATACCAGTTCCAGTCGCCGCACTATGATCAGGCGTTGCTGCAAAGCAACGTCAAGGCAATGTTCCAGGAAGCCGTGGATCGATACAACGGCAGCGCTGGTGCATTGAGAGCAGAACTCACATTCCGCCCGTTGGCAGCTGGCTACGGTGAGCATCTGTTCAATGAGATCGCTCGCGACATCATCGCATCCGATATCGCTGTTTTTGATACTTCCGATCTCAATCCAAACGTCATGCTAGAGCTAGGGGTTGCGCTCACTTGGGGTGTTCGTGTTCTGCCAATAAGGCTGCACTCTCAGCCTCCTCCGCCATCAGACATTTCTGGGCAGACTTGGGCACAGTACAAAGGTAGTGCCGCCGAGTTTCTCGACCCAGATCATCCAGACAAGTTGGTTCGCATGGTTGAGCGGGCAGTTCGCAAGAAGGGGCGTCACAGTTGACGTCTAATAGCTCATTTCAGCCGAAGCCGCTTCGCGGCTCCGCTTAAATCAGACGTTAGCAGACATGGACACATTATCGTTCCGATACGCGCGTGTGGAAGACGCGGAGCTATTGGCTCCGCTGAATGCCCAACTCATTCGGGACGAGGGCCACCGCAATTCAATGTCGGAAGCTCAACTGGCAGAACGCGTGGCCGCTTGGCTTAGGTCAGACTACTCCGCCGTAATCGTTGAATCTGGCAAAGCTATAGTAGGTTACGCGCTCTGGCGTACAGGGCCAGAATTCATTTATCTTCGCCAACTGCTCGTGGTTCCTGCTTTTCGTAGACGAGGCGTAGGGCGTCAGACGTTGAATTGGTTATCGAAGAACACTTGGGTTGGCTCGCCGCGCCTGCGTATTGACGTCCTTATTGGCAACACTGCTGCCATTTCGTTCTGGCGTGCAATCGGGTTTCATGACTACTGCCTAACCATGGAGATTGAGGGGAAGTGTGACTGCTAACCACCGCGTGAGCCGGACCGCTATCAAGCGTTGCTTGCCAGTCCGCCTCGGCCTACGCCGGCCGGTTACACGGAAACGTTAGGCGTCATTGAGGGCCACCGAGCTAATGGACATCGATCTACGCATGCGAGAGTGGTCGCAGACCGTTTACGGAGTGGCCCACTCACTCAACATCGCTCACGGGGTGAAGCTAGGCAATCTAGACACGCTGCTGGAGAGTCTGGTCGCCGCCGACGCATGGAATGCGTCAGATCTGGGCTTCACTTCGAATCTTCCTGCCCGTGACTTCAAAGACGGCGACATTCGACTTGACGGCAGGGATCATGCCGAGGTTTTCGCAAACCTCGCGGAGAACATCGTTCGCATCCTCTTCGTGAATCTGGCCGTCCTTGCGGATGAGTGCCTTGCGCATCTGATCCGTGCAGCCGGCACGGAGCCGCCGAACTATCTGACCAACAAGGCAGAATGGGTCAAAGCCAAGCTCGACCAGAAGCATGCTTGGGCGGCCAACGGCCTTATTGAACTCTGCGCGCTTCGGAATGCCCTTGTTCACGCCAACGGGCATCTCAATGCGTCAGCCGTCGCTCTCTTGGTGAAGGCAGAGGTCACTGGTTCAAAAGAAGGCCACAAGGTGCAACTCTCGTTCGGTGACTTGTTCCGCTATCGGCGGGCGCTCCGCACTGTGCTTGGCGAAGTTGAGAAGCTTGCGGCGAAATGACGCCTAACCCTTCGTTGCACCCGACGGCCTACAGCGGGCTTTGCCCGCTTCCGTCCGCGGGTGAACTCAAACGTTAGGCATATGAAACCACGTCTGTTCATCGCGTCATCCGTCGAAGGCTTGGAGGTTGCCTATGCCGCTCAGGAGAACCTCGAATACGAATTCGAAGTAACGGTCTGGCCGCAAGGCGTCTTTGAACTTAGCAAGACAGCTCTGGCTTCGTTGGTCGCGGCGGCCGACAACTTCGATACCGCAATATTTGTCTTCAGCCCTGACGATCAAGCGGTCACACGCGGAAGTTCTCTCCCGGCAATTAGAGACAATGTTTTGTTTGAGCTCGGCTTGTTCATTGGGAAACTCGGCCCTGAGAAATGCTTCATCTTCAAACCGCGGTCGTTCTCTGAGTTGCACTTTCCATCCGATCTAATTGGTCTGACGCCTGCCTCCTATGACGGCGAGCGAGTGGATGGAAATTTGACTGCGGCGCTTGGCCCAGCTTGCAACAAGATTCGACGGGTCTTTAAACCTAAGGTTGCAATGGCGGCTCTCGAGGAGAGGGCGGACAGTACCATCGAGGCAGTTCTTGTGGCCGCGCCATTTCGACTCTTCTTCAACCCGCCAAGCAGGTCGAAGCGCATGCGCTTTGAGCCGAACGGTCGCATTGTTGAGGGCAATAATCGGAATGAGCACTCTTGGCAAGTCGTGGCCAACAAACTTGAGTTGCTGCAACTGGACGGGGCAGTCCACAGTCGCTTCGCTTTCGATCGAAAGACAAAGACTTTCAAGCATACGAATGATCCCGATACGAAGTCGATTCGTGATCAATTTATGGTTGTGGATCGTTCGCAGTAGCACATATGCCTAACCCTTCCTTCAAGCGGATCTGCCTTCGGCAGTCCGCTTAAGTCAAACGTTAGACCGCACCGATCCCTCCGCGGTGACTTGACTTTCTGTATCTACGTGGATACAGTACGGGCATGTTGACGGTTCTTCAGACAGAGGAGTTCGTCGCCTGGCTCGACGCTCTGAAGGACAAGCGTGCTCGAGTCCGGATAGCGGCACGCCTTCGGCAGGCAGAAGCCGGGAGCCTTGGCGACTGGCAGCCGGTCGAAGGCGAAGTCTCCGAGATGCGGGTGCACTTCGGTCCCGGCTACCGCCTGTACTTTGTGCGGCGAGGCCGAGTGATTGTGGTCATCCTCAATGCGGGTGACAAGTCGACGCAAAAGCGTGACATCCGCCGGGCGTTGAAGCTGGCTGCGGAACTTGGAGACGACCTATGACGAAGACGAAGACCCCTAAGAAGCTCGTGGCGTTCGACGCCGCCCGCTACCTCGACGACGACGAAGCTATCGCCGAATACATGACAGCGGTTCTTGAAACGAACGATCCGGATCTTCTGCTCTTGGCGCTCAGCGACGTCGCCCGGGCAAAAGGCATGGCGCAAGTGGCAAGGGATGCTGGCCTTGGTCGTGAGAGCCTCTACAAGGCCCTTTCGCCCGGCGCAAAGCCGCGCTTCGAGACAGTGATGAAGGTCGCACGTGCCTTGGGTGTCAAGTTCACCGCCCAGCCTGCTTGAACGGCGAATAACGAAGATGCGGTCTAACCGGTCCATCGAGCGGACGGCCACCAGCCGGCTTCGCCGGCCGCTGTCCGCCGCTCATGTCCGACGTTAGAGCGCAGAATCCATAAGGGTGTATGGCGGAAACGCCATACCCATGCTATCGTAGCGCATGAGCAAAGCCACGTTCGACTGGGACGTTCGGAAGAACAGGGAGAACGTCGAGAAGCACGGGGTTTCGTTCAACGAGGCTCAACGTGCGTTCGGGGATCTGAAGCGTGTCATCGCCGAGGACACCGCGCATAGCCAGAGCGAGAAGCGCTACTTCTGCTTCGGCGTTGTTGATGGCGGCGTACTGACGGTTCGCTTTACTTGGAGGGCGAACGTCATAAGGATCATTGGCGCTGGATATTGGCGCAAGGGAAAGGTCATCTATGAGCGGGAAAATCAGATACAGCGATGAGCCTATCGGCGATCCGAAGGTCATTCGAGATTTCTTGCCATCGCCCGAGGATCTTGCCTTTCGTGAAGAGGACGTGAAGATCACGATTACTCTGAGCAAACGCAGCGTGGATTTCTTCAAGGGCAAGGCCGCCCAGAACGACACACAGTATCAGCGAATGATCAGAAGGCTGCTGGACGCTTACGTAGAAGCGCACGCTGACGCTCCAGCTGGCCGCTCAACGCGGACGTCCCGCAAGCGGGCCGCGGGTTAGCTTCGTCGTCAGCCTGCGCGACCTCGACAGGGCTACGCGCAGTGAAGGCACACAGCCCGAGGGAGCTTGCCACTGCCTTGGGCGCCAGGTTGGCGGCGCGATCCCGGCCTCAATAATCACTACGAGCGGGCATAAGCCGCGGCCTTGATCCACCTCCCAGGTTATCAACAGAGAACGAAAGCTTCGTTCCATCGCGGCCGGCAGATCCTTATGCTGCGCTGCAAATGCCCGAATCGACTCCATCGTCGGCCGTAGCCTCCTCGGCCCTATCGGCACGCATCGCGGCGGCCAATGCGCTGCTCGCGCAGGCGGCCGCCCGGCCGCGGCCAGTCTTCACGACCAGCCTCGGCATCGAGGACATGGTGCTCGGCGACCTGATCGTGCGCGCGAAGCTGCCGATCGAGATCATCACCCTCGATACCGGCCGGCTGTTCCCGGAAACCTACGAGCTTCTCGAGCAGGCACAGGCGCACTGGCGGCGCCCGATCCGGGTGATGTTCCCGCGCCACGATGCGGTCGAGCAGTTCGTGCGCACCAACGGGATCAACGCGTTTCGCGACAGCGTGTCGCAACGCAGGACCTGCTGCGAGATCCGCAAGCTCGAGCCGCTCGGGCGTGCGCTCGCAGGCGCCGGCGCCTGGGTCACCGGCCTGCGCCGCGAGCAGAGCGAGGCGCGCGGTTCGATCGCGGCGATCGAACACGATGATGCGCGCGGCATCGACAAGTTCAGCCCGCTCGCCGACTGGACCGATGCCGACCTCGATGCCTATGTCGAGGCCTTCGACGTGCCGGTGAATCCGCTGCATGCACGGGGCTTCCCGAGCATCGGCTGCGCGCCATGCACCCGGGCGGTAGCGCCGGGCGAGCCCGCCCGGGCCGGGCGCTGGTGGTGGGAAAACGAAGGGCCGCGCGAATGCGGCCTGCACCTGCCGCGAGTCGCGGCGACGGAGGCCTGACAGATGAGCGCAAAGCCCGATTCCCTCGATTCCCTCGACTGGCTCGAAGCCGAGTCGATCTTCATCCTGCGCGAGATCGCGGCCGAGGCGAAGCGTCCGGTGCTGTTCTTCTCCGGCGGCAAGGATTCCACCGTGCTGCTGCATCTGGCAAAGAAGGCGTTCTGGCCGGGCCGCTCGCCGATCCCGCTGCTGCACATCGATACCGGCCACAACTTCGACGAGGTGATCCGCTTCCGTGACGAGACCGCTGCCGCGCTCGGCGCGCGGCTGATCGTGCGCTCGGTCGAGGATTCGATCGCCACCGGCCGGGTCCGGCTCGACAGCCCCAACGCGTCGCGCAATGCCGCCCAGTCGGTGACCCTGCTCGATGCGATCGCCGAGCTCGGGTTCGACGCCGCGATCGGCGGCGCCCGCCGCGACGAGGAGCGGGCCCGCGCCAAGGAAAGGATCTACTCGGTGCGCGGCCGCAACGGCGCCTGGAACCCGAAGGCGCAGCGCCCCGAGCTCTGGGACATCTACAACGCCGCGCTCGCGCCCGGCGAGCACCTGCGGGTGTTCCCGATCTCGAACTGGACCGAGCTCGACATCTGGTCCTACATCGAGCGCGAGAACATCGCGCTGCCCTCGCTCTACTATGCGCACCGGCGCCCGGTGGTGCGGCGCGGCTCCACCCTGGTCGCGGTGACGTCGCTCACTCCGCCCGCCGAGGGCGAACGCATCGAGGAGGTCACGGTGCGCTTCCGGACCGTCGGCGACATCACCTGCACCGCGCCGGTGGAGTCGAGCGCCGCCACCCCGGCGGAGATCATCGCCGAGACGCTCGTCGCCACGGTGACCGAGCGCGGCGCGACCCGGTTGGACGATGCCGCCAACGACGCGGCGATGGAATTGCGCAAGCGCGAGGGATATTTCTGATGAAGCTGCTTCGTTTCGTTACCGCCGGCAGCGTCGACGACGGCAAGAGCACCCTGATCGGGCGCCTGCTCTACGATGCGCGCCTCGTCCACCAGGACACGCTCGATGCGCTCGAGCGGGTTTCCGAGCGTCGGGGCCTGGGCTTCACCGACCTGTCGCTGCTCACCGACGGGCTGGTCGCC
>CAYZBJ010000051.1:14840-24147 GCA_964476625.1 uncultured Burkholderiaceae bacterium
GCCGAGCGCGAGCAGGGCATCACGATCGATGTCGCCTACCGCTACTTCGCCACCCCCACTCGCAAGTACATCGTGGCCGACTGCCCGGGCCACCGGCAGTACACCCGCAACATGGTGACCGGCGCATCGAACGCCGACTGCGCGGTGCTGCTGGTCGATGCCACCCGCGGCCTGCTCGAGCAGACCCGCCGCCATGCGGCGGTTTGCGGCTGGCTCGGCCTGCCGCAGGTGATCCTCGCGGTCAACAAGCTCGATCGACTCGACTGGTCGCGCGAGGTTTTCGAGGCGATCGCCGCCGAGTTCCGCGCCTGGTGCGCACCGCTGGGCATCGGCCGCGTCGAGGCCATCCCGCTGTCGGCGCTCGAGGGCGACATGGTGGTGAACCGGGGCGAGCACCTCGGCTGGTACGAAGGCCCGACCCTGCTCGAGGCGCTCGAAGCGGCCGAGCCGATCGCGGCCGGCAGCGCCGATGTCTCGCATTTCGCGGTGCAGACCGTGGTCCGTGGCGATCCCCGCGGCGAGCATGCGTTCCGGGCCTATGCCGGGCGGGTCGCTGTCGGCCCCCTGCAGGTCGGCGACGAAGTCGTCGCGCTGCCTTCGGGCCTGCGGGCTGCGATCGCCGAGATCCGCGTCGGCGAAGAGCGCATCGAGCGTGCCGAGATCGGCCGGTCGGTGTCGCTGCGGCTCGATCGCGAGATCGACGTCTCGCGCGGCGACGTGCTGGTGCGTGGCGGCAACCCACCCTTGGGCGACGAACTGCTCGCCGACATCGCCTGGTTCTCGCCGCAGCCGCTGCAGTCGGGCGCCCGCCTGCGCGCGAAGATCGGCACCCGGGTGCTCGCCGCCGAGGTGCGCGAGATCCGCGCCCGCCTCGACCTCGACCGCCTCGACCGGCTGCCGGCGGATGTCGTCGAGGTCGACGAACTCGCGGAAATCGGCCTGCGGCTTGCAGATCCGGTGGTTCTGGACGCCGATGGCCTGCATTCGCCCCTCGGACGGTTCATACTATTCGACCCCGCGAACGGTGCGACCCTGGGGGCAGGGCTCGTTCGCGGCGGTGTCGTCGCCTGAAGGAGCCTGACTGGATGTTCAACGAGGAAACGGTGCTCAAGGTCCACCACTGGACCGACCGCCTGTTCAGTTTCACCACCACCCGCGACCCGGCGTTCCGCTTCGAAAATGGCCATTTCACGATGCTCGGCCTCAAGGGCGACAGCGGCAAGCCGCTGCTGCGCGCCTACAGCATCGCGAGCGCCAACTACGAGGAGCATCTCGAGTTCTTCAGCATCAAGGTGCCCGATGGGCCGCTGACCTCGCGCCTGCAGCACTTGCGCGAAGGCGACAAGGTCCTGATCAGCCGCAAGCCGACCGGCACCCTGGTGGCCGATGCGCTGCTGCCCGGCCGCCGGCTCTGGCTGCTCGGCACCGGCACCGGCCTGGCGCCCTACCTGAGCCTGATCCGCGACCCCGAGATCTACGAGCGCTTCGAGAAGGTGATCCTGGTCCATGGCGTGCGCCATGTCGCCGATCTCGCCTACCAGGAGTACATCACCGAGGAGCTGCCCAGGCACGAGCTGGTCGGCGACCAGGTGCGCGAGCAATTGCTGTACTACCCGACGGTCACGCGCGAGCCCTATGTCCACCAGGGCCGGATCACCGCGCTGCTCGAATCCGGCAAGCTGCAGGCCGATCTCGGCCTGCCGGAACTCGACCGGACCGAGGATCGCGCCATGATCTGCGGCAGCATCGACGTGCTGCGCGACCTGCGCACCTTCTTCGTCGGCCGCGGCTTCGAGGAAGGGGCGACCAACCGCCCGGGCGACTTCGTCGTCGAGAAGGCTTTCGCGCAGTAGGAAGGGAAGGCCGTCGGGAAGGTCCTCGCCCGACAGCAGTCCCGGCGTCGGCCGGGGCCTCAGCGCACCGCGCTGGTCGGCCAACCCCCGGCTTCATCCGCCCAGGCGCGCAGCCGGCGGGCGACTTCGCCGTCCCAGGTGATGTCGAAGCCGCGGCTGTGGCCGATCGCCGCCACCACCATCACCAGTTCGCCGCCGGTGCCGTGCACCGGCGCGGCGAGGCTGTCGACGCCGGCGACCAGGTCGCCGGTGACCCGGGCGACGCCGTGGCGCCGCGCCGACCTGAGCACCGCATCGAAGCCGGCCGCATCGGCCGGTTCGATGCCGGCGCGCGCATTGGCCGCGAGCTCCGCCGCGAGGGCGCTGGCGACTTCGGGGCGCCGGTCGAAGGCGGCGAAGGCGCGGCCGGTGGCGGAACGGGTCAGCGGCATCGCGGCGCCGGTGCGCAGGCTTGCCGCGACCAGCGACCTCGCATCGAGCCAGTCGACGATCACCGCGCGCGAATCGATCCAGGTCGCGAGCGCGACCGACAGGCCCAGCGCATCGCGCAGTGACGGCAGGCGCTCGCGCGCGATCGTGAGGGCATCGCTACGACCGAGGCCGGCGAAGCCGAGCCGGATCGCGAGCGCGCCGACGTCGTAGCGGCCCGAGTCGGGCAGTTGACGCACCAGCCCGACCCGGATCAGGCTCACCAGGTAACGATGCGCTTTGGCGGGCGCCATGTCCGCGGTGGCGGCAAGGTCGCGCAGCATCAGCGGTGCGCCGGCATCGGCAAGGACCGCGAGCAGGCGGCCGCCCGTCTCGATGGCCTCGACGCCCCGGCGGCGCCCGGCGCCTGCCTGCGAACCGCGAGCGGCGCCCGGATCGGAACGGCGCGCGGCGGCTGGCGTGCCTTGCCGGCTTGTGGCGTTCATCGACGCTCGCTAGACTGGTGGAGTTACATATATCGTAAATGATTACGCAATACGTAATCAAGGAGGATGATCATGGATATCTCCAGCGACAAGCGGGCCGAGCCCGCGATGGTGACGGCGGCGAACACCACCGCCGGCCTGATGAGCGGCTGGGGCAACGAGTTCGCCACCGAGGCCCTGCCCGGCGCCCTGCCGGTCGGCCAGAACTCGCCCCAGTCCTGTCCTTACGGGCTCTACGCCGAGCAGATCTCGGGGACCGCGTTCACCGCGCCGCGCGCGGCCAACCGGCGCTCCTGGTTCTATCGGATCCGGCCTGGCGCGGTGCACGGGGCCTTCGAGCCGATGGACAACGGTCGCATCGTCAGCGAATTTGGCAGCCTCGAGACGCCGCCCGAGCGCCTGCGCTGGAGTCCGCTGCCGATGCCGGAGGCGCCGACCGACTTCATCGACGGGCTGGCCACCATGGCCGGGCAGGGCGATCCGGCCGCCATGAGCGGCTGCGCGATCCATCTCTACGCCGCCAATGCGCCGATGCGCGATCGCTGGTTCTACGATGCCGACGGCGAACTGCTCATCGTCCCGCAGCAGGGGCGGCTGCGGGTCGCCACCGAGATGGGGGTGCTCGAGGTCGAGCCGCTCGAGGTGCTGCTGATTCCGCGCGGGGTGCGCTTCGCGGTGAGCCTGCCCGACGGCGAAGCGCGCGGCTACGTCTGCGAGAACTACGGCGTGGGCTTCCGCCTGCCCGACCTGGGCCCGATCGGCTCGAACGGCCTGTCCAATCCGCGCGACTGGGTGGCGCCGGTCGCCGCCTTCGAGGACCGCGAGGGCGATTTCACCTTGGTCGGGAAGTTCCTCGGCAATCTCTGGCAGGCGACGATCGACCACTCGCCGCTCGACGTGGTCGCCTGGCACGGCAACCTCACGCCGATGAAGTACGACCTGCGCCGCTTCAACACGATCGGCTCGATCAGCTTCGACCATCCCGATCCGTCGATCTTCCTCGTGCTGCAGGCGCCGAGCGACACGCCGGGGGTCGACATGATCGACTTCGTCATCTTCCCGCCGCGCATCCTCGCGATGGAGCACACCTTCCGGCCGCCCTGGTTCCATCGCAACGTCGCCAGCGAGTTCATGGGCCTGATCCAGGGCGCCTACGATGCCAAGGGCGAGGGTTTCGTGCCGGGGAGCTGTTCGCTGCACAACATGCATACCGCGCACGGCCCCGACGCCGAATCCTTCGAGCGGGCGGTGGCGGTCGACACCAGCCAGCCGCAGTACCTGCGCGATACCATGGCCTTCATGTTCGAGACGCGCCTGCCGATCCGGCCCACCGGCTTCGCGCTGCACGCGCCGATCCGGCAGGCCGACTACCATCAGGTATGGCAGGGGCTGAAGAAGAACTTCCGGCCCACACCCTGAGCCGGGCGCGGCCGGCTTCCCGGCGGCGGGAGCCAAGGAGACGAAGATGACGATGCTCGACGAGACCCACGATCCGGCCGCCCGCAGCTGGGTCGCCTCGGCCCAGGCCGAGGGCTGCGACTTCCCCGTGCAGAACCTGCCCTTCGCGGTGTTCCGTCGCGCCGGCACGAACGAAGCGTTCCGCGGCGGCGTCGCCATCGGCGACCGGATCCTCGACATCGCCCGGGCGCATGCCGGCGGGCATTTCACCGGCGAGGCGGCGGTTGCCGCGGCCCATGCGTCGCAGCCCGAGCTCAATGGCCTGATGGCGCTCGGGGCTCGCCATTGGCGGGCGCTGCGCCGGGCGCTGTTCGCGCTGCTGCGCGAGGATGCCCCGGCGCGCGATGCCCTGGCCGCCTGCCTCGTCGAGCAGTCGGCGGCCGAGTTCAAGGTGCCTGCCCGGATCGGCGACTACACCGACATGTATGCGTCGATCCACCATGCGACCAACATCGGCCGGCTGTTTCGCCCCGACAACCCGCTGATGCCCAACTTCCAGTGGTTGCCGGTCGGCTACCACGGGCGGGCATCCTCGATCGGCGTAAGCGGCCAGGCCTTTCCCCGGCCGCGCGGCCAGGTGATGGCGCCGGGCGCCGCCGCGCCGGTGTTCACCGAATGTCGTCGCCTCGACTACGAGCTCGAGGTCGGCATCTGGGTCGGCAGCGGCAACCGCCAGGGCGAGCCGGTCGCGCTCGACGACGCCGAGTCGCATGTCTTCGGGCTGTGCCTGCTCAACGACTGGTCGGCGCGCGACATCCAGGCCTGGGAGTACCAGCCGCTCGGCCCTTTCCTCGCGAAGAACTTCGCAACCACCATTTCGCCGTGGATCGTCACCCTCGATGCGCTCGCACCGTTTCGCAGCGCCTGGACCCGGCCGGCCGACCACCCGCAGCCGCTGCCCTACCTCGAGTCGGACGGCAATCGCGAGCACGGCGGCTTCGACCTGCGCCTCGAGGCCCTGATCGAGACCACCGCGATGCGCGAACGCGGCGAGCCGCCTGCGCGACTGTCGCAGACCACGTTCGCGCACTCCTACTGGAGCGTCGCGCAGATGATCGCGCACCACACGGTGGGCGGCTGCAACCTCGCGCCCGGCGACCTGCTCGGCAGCGGCACCCAGTCCGGGCCAGGCGAGGGCGAGGCGGGCGCCCTGATCGAACTCTCGGTGGGCGGGAGCAAGCCGATCAGGCTGCCCGATGGCGAGGAGCGCACCTTCCTTGCCGATGGCGACCGGGTGGTGTTCCGTGGCTGGTGCGAGCGGCCAGGCGCCGCGCGCATCGGTTTTGGCGAGTGTTCCGGGACGGTGCTGCCCGCGCGCTGATCCGGCTTCGGCATCGGGCGCATGGCTGCGTTGGGGCGCCTTGCCGTACAACCGTACTGTCTTCGGCGCCCCGCCTTGCCCTGCGCCCGGATGCGAAGCCGGGTTCCCCTTCCGGGCGCATGGCCGCGCCGGCAGGTCTAGCCGAATCGTCCCTGCATGAACCATCCGGGCGAACCGCCGGCGGGCGCCGTGCGTTCCCGATAGACCCAGTACAGGATGTGGTGGGCGTCTTCGGCGATGAAGTAGTCGCGCTGCACCAGCGACTGGTCCCACCAGCCGGTTTCGATCCGTTCCGGACCCGCGAGCAGGGCCAGGGGCGTGTCCCACCAGGGCTGGTCGTTGCGTTCGCGAAGCCGCAGCGGTTCGCGCAGCAGCCAGAGCGGGCGGGGCAGGGTGCCGGGCTCGGCCATGCCGGCCGATGCGCCCGTGCCTTGCGTGGTCCGCGGCCCGGCGGCGGGGAGTCGCTCGAGCGTGGTGGCGCGCCAGGCGGCTTCGGGCCGGTGGTCGGCGACCAGGTGCAGGCGTTGTACCCGTTCGCGCCCGAGCCGGGCCTGCAGCCTTTCGAGCAGGTGGCCGAGGCTTTGCTGCGCGCTGGCCGCCGACGGCAGCAGGCTGGCGTTGTCGGCGGGCAGCGGCAGGACCTCGGTGCATTTCAGTTCGAGGATGTCGACCGGAGCGTGCAGCCGAAAGCCGGCCAATCGTTCGCGCAGCACCCCGAAGAGCCTGTCGATGTCGCGCCCCGGGTCGGCGAGCCGGATCTCGACCGGGGTGTCGCTGCCGTCGTCATGGCGCAGGTTCAGGATGAAGCCGCGCACCGCGGCCTGCCGGGCCGCCAGCCAGCCGGCCAGTTCGCCGAGCAGGCGGCGGGCGGCGAACAGCAGGGGCTCGACCCCGGTGACCCTGGCCAGCAGTTCGAGCCGGCTGGAGAACTCGGCGGGGGCCTGCAGCCAGGCGTGGGCCTCGGGGCGTAGGCCCCGGGCCCGGTCGATCTCCTCGAGCAGGACGGGGCCGAAGCGGCGGCCGAGGCCTGCCCTGGGCAGGGTGTCGAGGTCGGCAAGGCGATGAACGCCGATCGATTCGAGGCTGGCCAGGTGGGGGCCGGCCGCGGCGAGCAAGGCTATCGGCAGGGCATCGAGTCGCCGGCGCAAGGATTCGGGAGTCCGGACCCGGATGCCGTCATGGTGCCGGGCGAGCAGCCAGGCGCCGGTCGCGGTGGGCGCAACGGCGGATGCCGCGCGGTAACCGAGCAGGTCGAGGTCGGCGTGAATCCGCGCCAGCAGGGCCTGTGGCCCGCCGAACAGCCGCAGGCTGGGCGCGATCTCGAGCAGCAGGCCCGCGGGTGGCGGCATGGCGAACCGGGCGGCGCGGCCGGCCCGGACCGGGGGCGACTCGGGAAGACAGACCGAGGGGGTGAACTGCAGCGCCCAGCTGGCCAGGCTGCCGAGCGCCGCCTGTTCGCGAGCAGGGTTGCGTTCGACGAGCCGTAGCGCGGGCAGCAGGGCCTGGGCGCTCGCCCGGCGCATGCCGGGGGCGACCCCTGCGTTGCGGGCCCGGGCATTGGCGAACAGGATGTCCTGCCGGTCGCAGATCGCGAGCGCAGCCGAGGTGGGGCGGGCGACATGGGCGGCGCCGACCGATGGCGACACCGGGTCGCCGCGCTCGAAGACCTCGAGCGGCAGGTCGGGGAAATGCAGCGCGAGCCACAGCATCGGGCGCTACCGGGGCGTCAGTTCAGCAATGCGCCGTCGCGTCGACCGGTTCCGGCGGGGGGCGCATCGTGGACGTGGAGAGTGGTCGGCCGTGGCGCCGGTGCTTCGGTCGGGCGATGGCGCAGCGGCAGGGCGCTGTCCGGGCGGGGGAGTTCGATTGCCAGGGGGCGGCCGTGTACCGGGCCGCGGCGCTTGAGGATCCGGACCGAGAGCCGGTCGGCGGGCAGGGGCAGCAGCAGCAGCCGCAGCGGCGCGGGGGAGGATTCGAGCTGGGCGGGCAGGCCCCGGAACAGGAACACCGGGCCGGTGGTGCCTTGCGCGGCGAACTGCAGCCGGCGCAGGTGCTCGGGCCGAGTGTTCGCCTGGGGCAGCCAGGCGAGCAGGGCGCCGAAGTTCGCGCTGCGCAGGGTTTGCTCGATCGCCCACAGGCGGTCGGCCGGATTGTGGGCATCGACGATGACGAGATAGTCGAGGTCGATGCCGAAATCGGCCAGGGCCGGGGCATAAGGCTGTAGCGGCGGCCCGAGCAGGACGACGATCCGGCGTTCGCGGGTCAGTCGGCGCAATACCGGCACCAGCAGGCGCAGTTCGCCGATGCCAGCCTCGCGGCCGATGAGCTCGGTGAGCATGCCCAGGGGCCAGCCATTGCCCGGCAGCTCGGCATCGAGCTCGGGATGCTGGCTGCCCAGGGCCCGGACGGCGCCATGGCCGAGTTGCCCGGCCCGCCATACCGCCGGATGCCCGGGAGTGGTCTTCATGTGGTCGGATCCGAAGCCGTGTCAGAGGCCGCGGCCCGTGCGCAGCAGGCCGACCCCAAGCCCTTCGAGCGCGAACTGGTCGTGCCGGGTGTCGAGCAGGATCGGCTCGAACTCGGGGTTCTCGGGCAGCAGCTGGACCTGGGTGCCCTGCCGGCGCCAGCGCTTGACGGTGACCTCGTCGCCGATCCGGGCGACGACGATCTGGCCGTTGCGGACTTCCTGGGTCCGCTTGACGGCGAGCAGGTCGCCGTCGAGGATGCCGGCGTCGCGCATGCTCATGCCGCGCACCCGGAGCAGGTAGTCGGGGGACTGGGAGAACAGCGCCGGGTCGATGGCGTAGCTGGCCTCGACGTGTTCCTGGGCGAGGATCGGGCTGCCGGCGGCCACCCGGCCCACCAGGGGCAGGCGCATCGCGATCTGGACCGCGCTGGCGGTATCGCCCTCCGGGCCGGAGCCGGGCATCAGCTTGAGCCGGATGCCGCGCGAGGCGCCCGAGGTGAGTTCGATCGCGCCCTTGCGGGCCAGCGCCTTGAGATGTTCCTCGGCCGCGTTCGGCGACCGGAAGCCGAGCTGGCGGGCGATTTCCATGCGGGTCGGGGGGAAGCCGGTGTCGGCGATGTGCTGTTTGATCAGCGCGAGGATTTCCTGCTGTCGGGCGGTCAGTGCGCGCACGGTGATGCTCCGGTCGATGATCGGCGTGTTGGACTGTATTTTTATACAGGATGCGGCCGGACTCAAGCAAGGCCAAGGCTTTGCGACGGGCCGGGAGTTTCCCGTACTCCCGTCAGGGTTCTGTGCAAACGTTCGGGCTTGTGGCAGAGTGGCGTTTCCGCAAGGCCCACCGCTTGCGAAACACTAACCCCGCAACAGGCCTTGTGTGGGGTTGCATTTCCCGGTTCGCTGAAATCGGTTCGCCTCGAAATGCAATGCATTCAACGATTCGATGGACTCCGATTTCATGTCAACTAAGATCTACGTCGGCAATCTGCCCTGGCGGGCCACCGATGCGCAGCTCTCCGAACTGTTCGGCGCGCACGGCGATGTCACCGAGGCCAAGATCGTCACCGATCGCGAAACCGGCCGTTCGCGGGGTTTCGGCTTCGTCACCATGACCGATGATGGCGCCGCCCAGAACGCCATCCGCGCCATGAACGGCTATTCGCTCGAAGGCCGCAATCTCGTCGTCAACGAAGCCCGCGACCAGGGCGGTGGCGGTGGTGGTGGCGGCGGTTTCCGGCGTGGCGGTGGCGGCGGCGGTGGTGGCTACGGCGGCGGCCACCACCACCGCCGCCGC
>CAYZBJ010000051.1:24157-28574 GCA_964476625.1 uncultured Burkholderiaceae bacterium
CGGCTACGGTGGTGGCGGCGGCGGCGGTGGTCGTGGTGGCTACGGCGCCGGTGGCGGCGGCCGTGGCGGCTATGGCGATCGCGGTGCCTGAGCAGCCTCGCTGAGCTGACCAACGCGCCGGACGGCGCCGGATTTCCCCGGCGCCTCCGGCGTTCTCATCCGGCTCGCCCTGATCGACGCCATCGGCGTCGATAGCCGGATTTCGGCCGCGCCACGCGCAGGCCAGCGCACGGACCCTGCCGTGCGCCGAATCCGTTCACATGTTCGGATAGTTCGGGCCGCCACCGCCTTCGGGCACCACCCAGACGATGTTCTGCGTCGGATCCTTGATGTCGCAGGTCTTGCAATGGACGCAGTTCTGCGCATTGATCTGCAGCCGGTCGGTGCCGGTACCCTCGTCCTTGACGAACTCGTAGACGCCGGCCGGGCAATAGCGCTGTTCCGGCCCCGCATAGCGGGCGAGGTTGATGTCCACCGGAATCGACGGATCCTTCAGGGTCAGGTGGATCGGCTGGTTCTCTTCGTGGTTGGTGTTCGAGATGAACACCGACGAGAGCTTGTCGAAGCTGATCTTGCCATCCGGCTTCGGATAGCTGATCGGGGTGCATTCGGCCGCCGGCTTGAGGTATTCATTGTCGGGCTTGCTGGTGTGCAGGGTGAATGGCGCCTTGCCCTTGAAGACGACCTGGTCGATCCCCACGAGCAGGGTGCCGGTCCACAAGCCCTTGCTCATCGCGGGCTTGAAATTGCGGGCCCGGTAGAGTTCGTCGTGCAGCCAGGACGATTCGAACGCCTTGGGATAGGACTCGAGCACGTCGTTGGCGCGGTCGGCCCCGAGCGCCTCGAAGGCGGCTTCGGCGGCGAGCATCCCGGTCTTGAGCGCCGCATGGCTGCCCTTGATGCGCGAGGCGTTCAGGTAGCCTGCCTCGCAGCCGACGAGGGCGCCGCCGGGGAATACCGTCCTGGGCAGCGCATTGATGCCACCGGCAGTGATGGATCGTGCACCGTAGGCCACCCGCTTGCCGCCTTCGAAGAAGCGCCGGATCATCGGGTGGGTCTTGTAGCGCTGGAACTCGTCGAAGGGCGACAGGTAGGGATTGGTGTAGTTCAGGCCGACGACGAAGCCGACCGCGACCTGGTTGTTCTCGAAGTGGTACAGGAAGGAGCCGCCGTAGGTGTCGCTCGTCAGCGGCCAGCCGGCGGTGTGCATCACCAGGCCTTCCTCGTGGCGGGCCGGGTCGATCTCCCAGAGCTCCTTGAGGCCGATGCCGTAGCTCTGCGGGTCACGGTCGCGGGCGAGTTCGTAGCGGGCGATCAGCTGCCGGCCGAGGTGGCCGCGCGAGCCTTCGGCGAACAGGGTGTATTTCGCGTGGAGTTCGATGCCGGGCTGGAACTGGTCGGTGGGCTCGCCATCGCGGCCCACGCCCATGTTGCCGGTCGCCACCCCGCGCACCGCCCCGTCGTCGGTGTAGAGGATCTCGGCGGCCGCGAAGCCGGGGTAGATCTCGATGCCGAGCTCCTCGGCCTGCTGGCCGAGCCAGCGCACGACGTTGGCGAGGCTGACGATGTAGTTGCCGTGGTTCTTGAAGCAGGCGGGCAACATCCAGTTGGGCGTGCTGCGCCCGCCGGTTTCGTTGAGGAACACGAAGCGGTCTTCGGTCACCGGGGTGTTGAGCGGGGCGCCGCGCTCCTTCCAGTCGGGGAAGAGCTCGTTGATGGCGCCGGGATCCATGACCGCGCCCGACAGGATGTGGGCGCCGATCTCCGAACCCTTCTCGATGACGCAGACGCTGACCTCGCGGCCATGCTCGGCTTCGAGCTGCTTGAGCCGGATCGCTGCCGCGAGGCCGGCCGGGCCACCGCCGACGATGACGACGTCGAACTCCATCGCGTCGCGTTCAATTTCCATGAGGCGTCTCCAGGATCAGTGCGCTGCGCGATGCGAAGCGCGACGGGTGCTGCGTGTCTCGGTTCCTGCAATTGTCGCGGAAACCGCTGCGGCCGTCCAAGCGGGATCGATCGGCTATGATCCTCGCCATCTGCCATGACAGGCAAACGGAACGGGAGATGCACATGGCAACCTCATTCGACCTCACCGGCAAGACCGCCCTGGTCACCGGCGCCTCGAGCGGGCTCGGGGCCCGCTTCGCGACCGTGCTCGCCGACAACGGCGCCCATGTGGTGCTTGCATCGCGCCGGCTCGAGCGCCTCAAGGAACTGCGCGCCTCCATCGAGGCGGCCGGTGGCGCGGCCAGCGTGCTGGCGCTCGATGTCACCGACGTCGATGCCATCGACGGCGCGATCGCGTCCGCCGAGGAGCAGGCGGGGCCGATCGACATCCTCGTCAACAACTCCGGCGTGAGCACCACCCAGCGGCTGCTCGAGGTCAAGCCGGCGGACTTCGACTTCGTGTTCGACACCAATCTCAAGGGCGCGTTCTTCGTCGCCCAGGCGGTCGGTCGCCGGATGGTCGAGCGGGCGAAGTCGCAACCCGGTCGCGAGGCGCGGATCATCAACATCGCATCGATGGCCGGCCTCAAGGTGCTCGCCCAGATCGGCATCTACGCCATGAGCAAGGCGGCGGTGGTCCACATGACCCGGGCGATGGCGCTCGAATGGGGGCGCTACGGCATCAACGTCAATGCGATCTGCCCCGGCTACATCCGCACCGAGCTCAACGACGCCCAC
Organism: uncultured Burkholderiaceae bacterium; assembly: GCA_964476625.1. GTDB lineage: Bacteria > Pseudomonadota > Gammaproteobacteria > Burkholderiales > Burkholderiaceae_E > JAMLIN01. The sequence continues at coordinate 26,846 of CAYZBJ010000051.1, forward strand.
TGGGAAACCGAGGGCGGCCAGCGCCTGGTCGCGATGCTGCCGCGGCGGCGGGTGGGTGATCCCGAGGACCTCGACGGCCTGCTGGTGCTGCTCGCGTCCGGACGATCGGGATTCATCAACGGCGCGGTGATCGCGGCCGACGACGGCTTCTCCATCTGAGAACCTGCAGGGGAGTCCACGCGATGGCCGAGGAAGAAGCCCGGGTCGAGCCGGTTGCGGTCTTCGAGATCGAACTGCCGATCCGCTGGGGCGACATGGACGCGATGGGCCATGTCAACAACACGGTGTATTTCCGGTACATGGAGCAGTTGCGGATCGACTGGTTCGGCCGGCTCGGGTTTCCGCCCGATCCAACCGGCGAAGGGCCGGTGATCGTCAATGCGCATTGCAGCTTCATGCACGAGCTGCGCTACCCGGGCACCGTCAGGGCCCGCCAGCTGATCGGGCGCATCGGTCGCTCGACCATCGAGACGGTGGTGGAGATGAGCCGGACCGACGACCCGCAGCGCATCTGCGCGACCGGCGGCGCCACGATCGTCTGGGTGGATTTCCCGAAGAAGAAATCGGCCCCGCTGCCCGGCTGGGTCCGCGAGGCCGTGCTCAGGCCGGTCCGCGACTAGGGGCGCGGTTCAGGCGAACGCGCTGGTGTCGACCGGACAACCGGTCTTGGCTTTCAATTCCTCGACCGTCACGTCCGGCGCGAGTTCCACCAGGCGCAGGCCCTTGGGAGTCACCTCCAGCACCCCGAGGTCGGTGATGATCTCGTCGACGACGCCCACGCCGGTGAGCGGCAGGGTGCACTCGGGCAGGATCTTCAGGTCCTCGGTGCCGTCCTTCTTGCGGGCGGTGTGCTCCATCAGGACCAGCACGCGGCCGACGCCGGCGACGAGGTCCATCGCGCCGCCCATGCCCTTGACCATCTTGCCCGGAATCATCCAGTTGGCGAGATCGCCGCTCGCGCTGACCTGCATCGCGCCGAGGATGGCGAGGTTGATCTTGCCGCCGCGGATCATGGCGAAGGAGTCGGCGCTCGCGAAGATCGACGAACCGGGCAGGGTGGTGACGGTCTGCTTGCCGGCGTTGATCATGTCGGGATCGACTTCTTCCTCGGTCGGGAAGGGGCCGATCCCGAGCAGGCCGTTTTCGCTCTGGAGCCAGACTTCCATGCCTTCGGGGACGTAGTTGGCGACGAGGGTCGGCAGGCCGATGCCGAGATTCACGTAGAAGCCGTCGCGCAGTTCCTTCGCGGCGCGGGCGGCCATCTGGTCACGGGTCCAGGGCATGACGATCTCCTCAGCGGGTCGGGCGCGTGGTGCGTTGTTCGATGCGTTTTTCCGGCGCCGGGTTGTGCACGATCCGGTGCACGTAGATGCCGGGCAGGTGAACCTGGTCGGGATCGATTTCGCCGGTCGGCACGATCACCTCGACCTCGACGATGCACAGCTTGCCCGCCATCGCCACGTTGGGGTTGAAGTTGCGCGCGGTGCGCCGGAACACCAGGTTGCCGGATTCGTCGGCCATCCAGGCCTTGACCAGGGAGACGTCGGGCACCAGCGAGCGTTCCATGACGTACATGTGGCCGTCGAACTCGCGCGCTTCCTTGCCTTCGGCAACCAGGGTGCCGTAGCCGGTGCGGGTGAAGAAGGCGGGAATGCCGGCGCCGCCGGCGCGCAGCTTCTCGGCCAGGGTGCCCTGGGGGGTGAACTCCAGTTCGAGCTCGCCGGCCAGG
>CAYZBJ010000052.1:0-14202 GCA_964476625.1 uncultured Burkholderiaceae bacterium
CGGCGGCGAGGCCATCGGCCTTGACCACGATCGGGGCGCCGCGGTGATCGATGTACGCATGCGCGGCGGCAGCGTCGGTGAAGGTCTCGTAGGCGGCCGTCGGGATGCCATGGCGCTTCATGAAGGCCTTGGCGAAGTCCTTCGAGGACTCGAGCTGCGCCGCTTCGCGGGTCGGGCCGAATATCTTGAGTCCGCGCGCGCGGAAGATGTCGACGATGCCCTCGGCCAGCGGCGCCTCGGGACCGACGACGGTGAACCCGACCTGTTCGCGCTCGGCGAGCGCGGCGAGGGTGAGCGGGTCGGTGATCGGGATGTTGCGCGCGCCGGGTTCGCGCGCGGTGCCGCCATTGCCCGGTGCGACGATGACATGCTGGACCCGGGGTGAGCGCGCCAGGCACCAGGCGAGGGCATGCTCGCGCCCGCCGGAGCCGACCACGAGGATCTTCATGCCGGTTCCTGGTCCTCGAACACCGCGTTGGTGAACACCTGCTGGACGTCGTCGAGGTCCTCGAGAGCGTCGATGAGCTTCTGCATGCGCTCGCTGTCCTCGGAATCGAGCTCGGCCTCGACGTTCGGGCGCATCGTGACCTCGGCGACCTCGGCCTTGAGCCCGGCCGCCTCGAGGGCCCGCTTGAGCCCCCCGAAGTCGCCGGGCGCGCACAGCACCTCGATACCGCCTTCGTTGTCGGTGTTGATGTCGTCGGCGCCGGCCTCGATCGCGGCTTCCATGACCGCTTCCTCGGCGGTGCCGGGGGCGAACAGGAACTGGCCGCAATGGGTGAACTGGAACGCGACCGAGCCGTCGGTGCCGAGGTTGCCGTTGTTCTTCGAGAACGCATGGCGAACCTCGGCCACCGTCCGGGTGCGGTTGTCGGTCATGCAGTCGACGATGATCGCCGCGCCGCCCGCGCCATAGCCCTCGTAGCGGATTTCCTCGTAGGTGGCGCCGTCGAGATCGCCCGAGCCACGCTGGATCGCCCGCTTGACGGTGTCCTTGGGCATGTTGGCGTCGGAGGCCTTGTCCATCGCCAGCCGCAGCCTGGGGTTGGATTCGGGATCGGGGCCGCCGAGCTTGGCCGCCACGGTGATCTCCTTGATGACGCGGGTGAAGACCTTGCCGCGCTTGGCGTCGGCCCGCTCCTTCTTGTGCTTGATGTTGGCCCACTTGGAATGACCGGCCATGGACTCCTCTACCTTGCTGCCTTGCAATACTCGGGGGCGGGGCGATAATCCCACCCAGCGGACGATTTCGATTTTATCATCCGGGCACCCCCGCGGGCCCGCCCGCCGCCCCTCTCCAGCGAGACGACCAGCACCCATGAACCCGCTGCCGATCGCGCGAAACGCGCAAGTCGAAACCGTATTGCTGCCTCGGCTGGCGAATCGCCACGGCCTGATCACCGGCGCCACCGGCACCGGCAAGACCGTCTCGCTGCAGGTGCTCGCCGAGCGCTTCTCCGCGATCGGGGTGCCGGTGTTCGTCTCCGACGTCAAGGGCGACCTGACCGGCATCTCGCAGGCCGGCAAATCCTCGGCCAAGCTCGCCGAGCGGCTCGAGCGCCTCGGGCTGCCGACGCCGGGCTTCGGGGGCTTCCCGGTCACGCTCTGGGACGTCTATGGCGAGCGCGGCCATCCGCTGCGGGCCACCGTGTCCGACATGGGCCCCCTGCTGCTTAGCCGGATGCTGGGCCTCAACGACACCCAGGGCGGGGTCCTGCAGGTCGTGTTCAAGGTGGCCGACGACAACGGGCTGCTGCTGCTCGACATGAAGGACCTGCGGGCAATGCTCCAGTTCGTGGGCGACAATGCCCGCGAGCTTCGCACCACCTACGGCAACGTTTCGCCGGCCTCGGTCGGCGCGATCCAGCGCGGCCTGCTGGCGCTCGAGAGCCAGGGCGCCGATCGCTTCTTCGGCGAGCCGATGCTCGATCTCGACGACATGATGCAGACCGATGCGAACGGGCGCGGCGTGGTCAACATCCTCGCCGCCGATCGCCTGCTCAACTCGCCGACCCTGTACGCCACCTTCCTGCTGTGGCTGCTCTCCGAGCTCTTCGAGCGCCTGCCCGAGGTGGGCGACCCCGACAAGCCGCGCTTCGTGTTCTTCTTCGACGAGGCCCACCTGCTCTTCGACAATGCGCCCAAGGCGCTGATCGACAAGGTCGAGCAGGTGGTTCGCCTGATCCGCTCGAAGGGCGTCGGTGTCTACTTCGTGACGCAGAATCCGCTCGACGTCCCGGACGACGTCCTCGGTCAGCTCGGCAACCGCATCCAGCATGCCTTGCGCGCGTTCACCCCGCGCGACCAGAAGGCGGTGCGGGCGGCCGCCTCGACGATGCGCCAGAACCCCGCGTTCGATGCCGAGACCGCGATCACCGAGCTCGCGGTTGGCGAAGCGCTGGTCTCGATGCTCGACGAGAAGGGGCGTCCGGGCATCGTCGAACGCTCATGGATGATGGCGCCGGGCAGTCGGATGGGCCCGGTCGACGATGCCGAGCGGGCGGCCCTGCTCAAGGGGTCGGTGGTGGCTGGCGTGTACGATCAGACCGTCGATCGGGAATCCGCCTACGAGAAGCTGCTCGCCCGGACCGAAGCCCTGGCGGCGGCCGAGGCGCAGGCGGCGAAGGAGGCCGAGGGCGACGGCGGCATGCTCGGTTCGCTCGGCGATCTGTTCGGCGGGGGCGCCGCAGGCGGCAAGGCGAAGGGTCGGGCCCGGCGTGGCGACTCGATCCTCGAGGCCGCCGCCAAGAGCGCGGCCCGCTCGATGGGCACCGGCCTGGGGCGCGAGATCCTGCGCGGCGTGCTCGGCTCGATATTCAAGGCTCGCCGCTGAATCCGCGGCGGGCATCACGGAAACACTCAAGGAGACAGGCAATGGATCTCGGTATCAAGGGCAAGCGCGCCATCGTGTGCGGCGCGAGCCGCGGGCTCGGCTTCGGCAGCGCGCTGTCGCTCGCGCGCGAGGGCGTCGACCTCGTGATCAACGGCCGCCGCGCCGATGTGCTTGCCGATGCGGCGAAACGCATCGTCGACGAAACCGGGGTGGACGTCATCGCGGTGCCGGCCGACATCACCAGCGCGGCGGGACGAGCGGAGGTGCTCGCGGCGGCGGCGCAGGTCGACATCCTCGTCACCAACGCGGGCGGGCCGCCCCCGGGCGACTTCCGCAGGTTCGAACGCGAGGACTGGATCCGCGCAGTCGACGCCAACATGCTGACCCCGATCGAGCTCATCAAGGCAACGCTCGACGGCATGATCGAACGGCGCTTCGGGCGCATCGTCAACATCACCTCGAGCGCGGTGAAGGCGCCGATCGACGTGCTCGCGCTGTCCAACGGCGCGCGCAGCGGCCTGACCGGCTTCGTCGCCGGGCTCGCGCGCAAGACGGTCGCCCACAACGTGACCATCAACAACCTGCTGCCCGGCATCTTCGATACCGATCGGCTCGCGGGCCTGGTCTCGGCTGCCGCGCAGGGCGCCGGCATCAGCGTCGAGGAAGCGCGCGAGCGGCGCCGGGCGAGCCAGCCGGCGGGGCGCTTCGGCGACGAGATGGAGTTCGGCCAGGCCTGCGCCTATCTCTGCAGCGCCCAGGCCGGCTACATCACGGGCCAGAATTTCCTGATCGACGGCGGTTCCTACCCCGGCACGTTCTAGTGCCTCGCTGGCCCACGGGCCAGCGCACCAGAGGATTCCATGAGCAAGGCGATAAGGATCGAGGAGACCGGCGGGCCGGAGGTCATGCGCCTGGTCGAGCATGATCCGGGCGAGCCGGCGCCCGGCGAGCTGCGCATCCGCAACCACGCCATCGGGGTGAACTTCATCGATGTCTATTTCCGGACCGGCGAATATCCGATGCCGCTGCCCGGCGGCATCGGCATGGAGGGCGCGGGCGTCGTCGAGGCGCTCGGCGACGGCGTGAGCGGCTTCGCGCCAGGCGACCGGGTGGCGTACGCCGCCGGGCCGCCCGGCGCCTATGCCGAGGTGCGCAACATGGTTGCGAAATCGGTGCTCAAGCTGCCGGATTCGGTCGACTTCGAAGCGGCCGCGGCCCTGATGCTCAAGGGCATGACGGTACAGTACCTGTTCAATCGCACCGTCCGGCTCCAGCCCGGCCAGACCATCCTCTTCCATGCCGCCGCCGGTGGCGTCGGCCTGGTCGCGATGCAATGGGCGCGGGCGATGGGCGTCACCGTGATCGGCACCGCCGGCTCCGAGGAGAAGGCCGAACTCGCGCGCCGCCACGGCTGCGCGCACGTCATCCTCTACCGCAGCGAGGACATCGTCGAACGGGTGCGCGAGATCACCGATGGCGCCATGGTGCCGGCCGTCTACGACTCCGTCGGCAAGGATACCTTCGAGGCGTCGATGAACTCGCTCGCGCCCTTCGGCACCATGGTCAGCTTCGGCGCCGCCTCGGGGCCGGTCCCGCCGGTGTCGCTCAAGGCGCTGCGTGGCACCCTCTACCTGACCCGGCCCTCGGTGCTCGCCTATTCCGAACGGCGCGAAGACCTCGAGGCGATGGCCAATGGCCTGTTCGAGATGGTCGGCGCGGGCAAGGTTCGCCCCGTGATCGAGAAGCGCATGCCGCTCGCCGAGGCGGCGCAGGCCCATCGCGACCTCGAGTCACGACGCACCACCGGTACGACGCTGCTGCTGCCTTGAGCCCGGGCGACACGACGGCCGACCACGCGCGCCGCTTCGGTGGCGTAGCGCGCAGCTACGGCGCGGGTGCGCTCGATGCACTCGCCGCCTCGCACCTGGTGGTCGTCGGGGTCGGCGGCGTCGGCTCCTGGGCGGCGGAGGCACTCGCCCGTTCGGCCGTGGGCAGGATCACGCTCGTCGACATGGACCATGTCGCCGAATCGAACATCAATCGCCAGGTCCATGCCCTCGACACCACGCTCGGGCGCAGCAAGATCCTTGCGATGGCCGAGCGCATCGCCGCGATATCGCCGCAATGCCGGGTCGACTGCGTCGATGACTTCGTCGATCCCGGCAACGTGGCCTCGCTGGTGCCGTCCGATGCCGATGTCGTGATCGACGCGATCGACGCGCCGGCCGCGAAGGCGGCCCTGATCGCGACCTGCGTGCGGCGCGGCCAGGTCGTGGTCGTCTGCGGCGGCGCCGGCGGCCGAGTCGATCCGCTGCAACTCGCGAGCGGCGACCTTGCATCGACCCGCCATGACGCCCTGCTCGCCTCGGTGCGCTCCCGCCTGCGGCGCGAGCACGGCTTTCCGCGTGCCGGCAGCGGGCGCTTCGGCGTACCCGCGCTTTGGTTCGATGCTCCGGCGCTGGGCTCCCTCGTGCAACCCGGTGCGAATGCGGGCACTCCTCTTGCCTGTTCCGGATATGGTTCGCTCGTCACCGTCACCGCGCCGCTCGGATTCGCCGCCGCCGCGCAGGCGCTCGGTCGGGCCCTCGCGTTGCGCGGCGGACGTTGACGGCCGCATCGGATTGCGCGACATTCTTTGCGCTGACCAGAAGAGAAAAGACCTGCGCGCAACGGGCAGCCTACGGGGCGCGAGACTGCAACTACCTGCGAGGAATCGAATGCGCCCACCAAACGGGCTGGCGATGTGGCCAGCCGACGCGTTGGCTTTTTTCCTGGGATTCCTGCGTGATCCCGTCGGTGTCGGCTCGGTCATTCCGAGTTCACGCTACCTCGAGCGTCGCATCGTCGACGCAGCGGGCGCGGCCAGCGCCCGCGTCATCGTCGAACTCGGGCCGGGCACCGGCGGCACCACCCGGGCCTTGCTCGAGGCCATGCCCTCCGAGGCGCGGCTGGTGTGCATCGAGATCGACCCCAAGTTCGCCGATCATGTCGCGCGCCTCGGCGATCCACGCCTGATCGTGCGCTGCTGCAGCGCCGAGCATATCGGCGACGTCCTCGCCGAGCACAACCTGCCGGCGCCCGACGCGGTGGTGTCGGGAATTCCGTTCTCGACCATGCCGTCCGACGCCGGCCAGCTCATCGCGCGCCGGGTCCACGATGCCCTGCCGCCCAATGGCAGTTTCGTCGCCTACCAGTTCAAGGCCGCGGTGGCCGATTTCGCCGCGCCGGTATTCGGCGACCACGACATGCGGGTCTACGAGTGGCGCAACATCCCGCCGATGCGCCTGTGGCGATGGCGCCGTAGCGCCTGAACCATGGCGCGGTAGCGCCCGGGTTCCCGCGTCGCCGATCAGGCCGCCGCCGCCAATGCGCGGCGGGTCTCGGCGAACAGCGCCTCAAAGGATTCCACCACGAAGTACTTCGACTGGAAGCCATCGATGCGGAACTCGCTCGCCATGACCCGATCGACATCGAAGGGCAGGTGCATCGCCTGCGGCGACTCGATCGCATGGCGCAGCTCGGCGGGCGAGGACAGCAGCCCCGCGCCATAGGCGCGTACGCCGCCCGCTTCGCGCACCAGCCCGAACTCGATCGTGTACCAGTACAGCCGCGCCAGCCGGCGGCGGGCATCGTCGTCGCCAACGCGCAGGCAGGCCGCGCCGAAGGCGGCGACGAAGTCCGCGATCGCCGGCACCGCGAGCATCGGCACATGGCCGAAGAAGTCGTGGAAGACGTCGGGTTCGACGATGTAGTCGAGCTCGCTTGCGCCGCGCAGCCAGACCGTCACCGGAAAGCGTCGGCCGGCGAGGTGCCCGAAGAAGGCCTCGTCGGGAATCAGCCCGGGGACGCCGATGAGGCGCCAGCCGGTCAGTTGCGCCAGGCGCTCGCCCTGGCGCGCGAGGTCGGGGATCCGGTCGGCGCAGTCGAGCGAGCCGAGCGAATCGATGAAGGCCTGGCAGGCCCGGCCGGGCAGCAGCGCCGACTGGCGCCCGAACAGGTACCGCCAGCGCTGGTGTTCATCGGGCCGATAGGCCGCTCGGTCCTGGTCCACCCGATAGTCGGCATGCGCTCGCGAGTAGTCGCCGCGCAGGGCGTGGGCGGAACGGTCACTGACTTCGGGCAGGGCAGGTCGGGCACCCATGGGATCGGTTCCGGCAAGATGTCTTGGAAAGATATTGCGCCGATCAGCCGAAAAATGGATTTCGGAATCGCATGGATTTCCGCTATTCTGGGATATTTATTCCTTTCTATTGATGATGGGGGAATGAATGTCCCAATCCGAGCTTGTCGATGCGATCGACGTGCGGATCGTGGAAGCCCTGCAACGCGATGCCAAGCTCTCGGCGCAGGAACTCGCCGAGCGGGTCGGTGCATCGACGACGGTTTGCTGGCGCCGGGTGCGTCGCCTGCAGTCGGCCGGCGTGCTGCGTCGGGCCGCGATGCTGCTCGACCCGGCCCGCGTCGGTGTGCCCGAGGTGGTTTTCGCCCGCATCCGGATGGCCTCGCACCAGCCGGCGATCACCCGGGCCTTCGAGGAGGCGATGCGGGTACGCGAGGAAGTGCTCGAGTGCTATCCGCTGATGGGCAACGCCGACTACCAGCTGAAAGTGGCGGTACCGGGCATCGGCGCCTACAACCGTTTCCTGCAGGAATTCCTGCTGGGGCTCGAAGGCGTGGCCAACGTCGAGTCGAGCTTCGCGCTGCGCGAGGTCAAGAACGATCCGGCGCTGCCGGTGGGGCGCTTCGCCCAGGCTGGCTGACGCTCGGTTCGCCGGTCGTTACTCTGCCTGGCGCTGCTCGAGCAATTCCCAGCGCTCGAGCATCTCGACGAGCAAGGTCTCGATCTCGTCGTGGCGCTGCTGGTCGGCGCGCAGGACCTCGGGGGCGCTCTTGAAGTAATCCGGCCCGGTCATCTTCGCATGCAGCGCCGCCTGCTCGGCTTCGAGCGCCTCGATCCTGCCGGGCAGGGCATCGAGTTCGCGCTGCTCGCGATTGCCGAGCTTCTGCTTCGGTTTCGGCTTCGGGCGTGTACTTGCCGCCGGCGCGGCAGTCGGCGCGGTGGCTGCGGCTGGCGCGGGGCGCTGGCGCAACCAGTCCTCGTAGCCGCCGACATATTCGCGCCATTGGCCGTCGCCTTCGGCGACGATCGTCTGGGTCACGACGTTGTCGAGGAAGGCCCGGTCGTGGCTGACCAGCAGCAAGGTGCCCTCGTACTCCTGCAGGGTCGACTCGAGGAGCTCGAGCGATTCCATGTCGAGGTCGTTGGTCGGCTCATCGAGCACGATCAGGTTGGCGGGCTGGGCGAACAGGCGCGCGAGCAGCAGCCGGTTGCGCTCGCCGCCCGAGAGGCTCGCGACCGGCGAGCCGGCCCGCCGCGGAGAGAACAGGAAGTCGCCGAGGTAGCTCATGACGTGGCGGCGCTGGCCGCCGATCTCGATCCACTCCGAGCCCGGCGCGATCGATTCGGCGACACTCGCCTGCGGGTCGAGCTGGGCCCGCATCTGGTCGAAGTAGGCGATGCGCAGGCCGGTGCCGAGATCCACCTCGCCCTCGTCGGGTTCGAGCGAGCCGAGCATCAGGCGTAGCAGGGTGGTCTTGCCGGCACCGTTGGGGCCGATCAGGCCGATGCGGTCGCCGCGCTGGATGAGGGTCGAGAAGCCTCGCACCACCCAGCGCTCGCCGGCTGGCGTGTCGAAGCGCTTGCCGACCTCGGTGAGCTCGGCGACCCGCCGGCCGGAGCGGCTGCCGGCATCGAGCCGGATGCGCAGGTCGCCCTGCTGCTCGCGGCGCTGCTCGCGCTCGCGTCGCAAGGCTTCGAGCCGGCGCACCCGTCCCTGGTTGCGGGTCCGGCGGGCTTCGACGCCCTTGCGAATCCAGGCTTCTTCCTGCTGCCAGAAACGGTCGAAGCGGCGCCGGCCTTCGGCCTCGACCGCGAGCTGGTCGGCCTTGAAGCGTTCGTACTCGGCGAAGTTGCCCGGATAACTGCGCAGGATGCCGCGATCGAGTTCGACGATACGGGTCGCGACCCGGTCGAGGAAGCGTCGGTCGTGGGTCACCACGACCAGGGTCGGTCCGCGCGCGAGCAGGTCCTCGAGCAGGGTGATCGCATCGATGTCGAGATGATTGGTCGGCTCGTCGAGCAGCAGCAGGTCGGGATCGAGCGCCAGGGCGAGGGCGAGCGCGGCGCGCTTGCGCTCGCCGCCGGACAGCTGGTCCGGCGCCCGGTCGAGCAGGGCGCCGAGCCGGTCGGCCGTGGCTTCGAGCCGGGCCAGCGCCTGCCAGCGTTCGCGCTCGTCGGCGATCGCGTGGATCGCGCCGCGTTCGATGAGGCTGTCGCGCACCGTATCGGCTCCCGGCAGCACCGGCTCCTGTTCGACCAGCACGCAGCGCAGGCCGTCGGCGCGTTGCAGTTCGCCGTCGTCGAGTTCGCGCCGGCCGGCCATCACCGCGAGCAGGCTCGACTTGCCGCTGCCGTTGCGTCCGATCAGCCCGATCCGCTCGCGCGGCTCGATGGCCAGTGCGGCACTGTCGAGCAGGGGCAGGTCGCCATGCGCGAGCTCGGCGTTTGCCAGGGTCAGGAGTGCCATGGGCCCGTGATCGCCAGGCTCACGCCGGGCGAATAGAGGTTGACGAAAAGCCAGCGGCCGGCCGGATCGAAGCAGATGCCCGCGAACTCCGCGCCCCGGTAGTCGCCGGCGGGGCATTGCTTGCCGGCGGCGGCGAGCGCCCGCGCACCGAGTGCCGCGGCATTGCGGGCGAACACGAAAGTATCGCCGCGGGCGTCCACGCCCATCAGCCGGTTGCCGAAGCGTCCGGCGTCGTCGATGCCGCCGCCGTCCTCGCAGAACATCAGCTGGCCGCGTGGGTCGATGGCAACGTTGTCGGGGTGATGGCCGTCGAGGGCTTGCTGGCCGGCGAATATCGCGACGAATTCGTCGCGCGCCGGATCGAAGGCCCACAGGGCGCCCGGGCCACGACCCACCTCGCCCCTGGCATTGCGGCCGGCGGCGGTATCGGACATGACGAGGATGCCGTCGGCGAACCAGAGGCCTTCGCCGCGCGCCAGGCACAGGCCGCCTTCGGCCCAGGCCTGCCCGAAGGGCCCGCTCACCCGCAGCTCCTCGCCGCCGGCGGCGAGGGCGAGCAGGCGCGAATCGGCATCGGGATCCGCGATGTCGATCCACTCGATCCGGTGACGCTCCCCGGGGACCGGTGCGCGCAGGTCGGCGTTGGGCCGGCCGCGCACCCGGGCCGCCTGCAGGCGACCGCCCGCCTCGAGGCTGCCGCGGCGGCCGCGACGATCATTCGGCAGGTAGCGGTAGAAGCCGCTTGCATGGGACACCCAGGAATCCTCGCTCAGGTAGACGTGGCCGCGGGCCGGGTCGACCGCGGCGGCTTCGTGGCAGAAGCGCCCCATCCCGACGATGGGCACGCCGCTGGTGCGCAGCGGGTCCGGGTCGACCTCGAAGACATAGCCATGGCGTCGGCCGGTGCTCGAGGCGGCGTCGAGCAGGATCTCCTCGCAGCTGAGCCAGGTGCCCCAGGGGGTGGCGCCGCCGGCGCAGTTGATGAGGGTGCCCGCGAGGCTGGGCCTGGCCGAGACCAGGCGGCCGCGCCGGATGCGCAGGCTGGTGGCGCCGCCGCCGGGCGACAGTGGCACGTCGTCGGGCATCGTCCCGCGGTCGTAGGTGGCGGGCGCCGCGAACGGCGCGCCGTCCCATTTCTCGTGGTTGCGTACCAGCAGCCAGTCGTCGGCATCGGGATCGCCACCGACCACGCCCATGCCGTCGTGGTTGCCGGGACAGGGCTGGCCGTCGTCCATCGGATCGCCGGCCCAGGAAAAACTTCGATAGCGGAAACCCGCGGGCAGTTCGAGCAGGGTGAGCCCGGTGGCCTCGTCGATCGCGGGCCGCACCGGGCCGTACGGTGACGCGACTCGGCGGCCCGGCGACGGGGCTTCGCGCCGGGCGAGCAATGCGGCGTACCGATGGGCGAAGGCCGGTAGCGGCAGGCTGGCGCCGAGCATGGCGAGGCCGCCGAGCAGGCGTCGACGGCCGGCTCCGGTGGCATCGTGCCGGTTCATGTCACGGGTTCGGGGTCGGAGTCGCACATCGATCTTGAGTGTAGCCGGCCGGAGCGACCCGACCGGCTACAGCCTCGTACAGGTTCGGATTCGAGCGCAGAACAAGGCGGGGCACCGAAGACAGTGCGGTGGCACGGCAAGGCGCCCCAACGCCGTCATGCGCTCGAAGGCGAACCCATACTAGCCGCGAGCGCCGCGGTTGCGCTGAAACTCGCGAGTGCGATGCGCGTCGCCACGACCGTCCGCGCGTGCCGGCGCCGGACCGCGCCCATGGCCGCGGCCACCACCACCGCCACCGCCTCCGGGGCGTCCCGAACCTGCGCCACGCGACGCGCCGCCGGACCGGCCGGCAGGCCGCTGGCCGGTGCGGGCGCGGGCCTCGCCGGGGTGCTCCGGCTCGGTCTCGGGCTTGCCCGACCAGCCGGTATGGCCTTCGACCTCGACCTGCGGGATCGGGCGTCCGAGCACGCGCTCGACAGCCACCAGCAGCTTGCGCTCCTCGGGCTCGACCAGGGTGACCGCGGAGCCGGGGCTGCCGGCGCGGCCGGTGCGGCCGATCCGGTGGACGTAGTCCTCGGGCACGTTGGGCAGTTCGTAGTTCACCACATGGGGCAATTGGTCGATGTCGAGGCCGCGCGCGGCGATATCGGTGGCGACCAGCACCGGCAGGCTGCCATCGCGAAACGCGCCGAGTGCCCGGGTGCGGGCGCCCTGGCTCTTGTTGCCGTGGATCGCCATCGCCTCGATGCCGTCGCGCCCGAGCTGCTCGGCGAGCCGGTTGGCGCCATGCTTGGTGCGGGTGAAAACGAGCACCTGCGTCCAGCGCTGCGAGCTGATCAGGTGCGCGAGCAGGACGCGCTTCTTCGAACGGTCGACCAGATGGACCGACTGTTCGACGATCTCGGCCGGTGCATTGCGGCGGGCGACCTCGACGTTGGCCGGATCATGCAGCAGGTCGCCGGAGAGGTGGCGGATCTCGTCCGAGAAGGTGGCCGAGAACAGCAGGTTCTGGCGCTTCGCGGGCAGCAGCGCGAGCACCTTGCGGATGTCGCGGATGAAGCCCATGTCGAGCATCCGGTCGGCTTCATCGAGCACCAGGATCTCGACGCCCGAGAGGTCGACGCTGCGCTGGCCGACGTGGTCGAGCAGCCGGCCCGGCGTCGCGACGAGAATGTCCACCGGCGAGCGCAGGGCGGTGAACTGCGGATTGATGTTGACGCCGCCGAACATGACCATCGAGCGCAGCGGGAGGTACTTGCCGTAGGTCCGCACCGACTCCTCGACCTGCGCCGCGAGTTCGCGCGTCGGGGTCAGGATCAGGCAGCGGGGCCGGCCGGGCTTGCTGGCCTTGCCGCTGGCGGCGAGCATGTGCAGGATCGGCAGGGTGAAGCCGGCGGTCTTGCCGGTGCCGGTCTGGGCGGCGGCGAGCAGGTCGCGTCCCTGCAGGACGAAGGGGATGGCCTGGCGTTGTATCGGGGTCGGCTCGGTGTAGCCGGAATCGGCGATCGCACGCAACAGGGGCTGCGCCAGCTTCAGGCCGGCGAAATCGATGGGGGAATCCATGGGTTCGAAAATGCTCCGCGACGGGCCCATCCGCGGCATCGGCCGGCGCATGCAAGCGCGGCTCGATTGCCCGGGACACCAATCGCGGGACCAGTTCGGGAAAGGAGGATGGAGAATCGGGCAGGAAGGATTGGTTGCAACACGCCCGAACCCGGCATTGTAACCCGGATCGGCCGGGCGCGCCGACCGTCGGGCGGCGCGCCCCCGGGGGTCTGCTCAGACGAGGCGCGCGACGCTGGCAACCAACTCGTCGGCCGCGGGCGACTCGCCGGGCGGAGTCGCGCCGGGCGTCGCCCAGCCGGCGGCGAGCGCCTCGTCGCGCCTCGCCGCGTCGCGGGCGAGGGCGGCGCCGACCAGCAGGACGACCGGGCCGGTCCCGCCGGCCTCGAGCCCGGCGAGCAGGTCGCCGAGGCGGGCATGGTGGAGTTGCTCACCGGGCAGGGAGACCGAGCGGGCGACCAGCACCGGGGTGGCCAGCGGATAGCCGCGGCGCATCAGCGCCGTCGCGACTTCGGCGGCGCGCTCGCCCGCCATGTAGATCGCGACGCTCCCCGAAGGGTCGAGCCCGGTCGTCCAGCGCAGGTCGTCGACTTCGCCCCGGCCGGCACGCGGGGTGCAGATCAGGAGGCTGCGGGCGATGCCGCGGCGGGTCAGCGAGCGGCCTGCGGCCGCGGCGGCAGCCGAGGCCGCGGTGACCCCGGGGATGATCTCGCAGGCGATGCCAGCGGCCTCGAGGGCGTCGAGTTCCTCGTCGAGGCGCCCGAAGATCGCCGGGTCGCCGCCCTTGAGCCGGACCACCCGCTGGTGGTGCCGGGCGGCGGCGACGAGGCTGCGGTTGATGAAGACCTGTTCAGTCGATGCGCGTCCGGCGCGCTTGCCGATGGCGACGAGCCGGGCCTGCGGGCACAGTTCGAGGACCTCGCGGTCGACCAGGGCATCGTGCAGCACCACGTCGGCGGCCGCGAGCGCGCGCACCGCGCGCAGGGTCAGCAGGTCCGCTGCGCCAGGCCCGGCGCCGACGAAGACCACGGTGCCGGGATTGCTCATGTTGCCCCCTCGGCGCTGCGCGCCGGTCCCCCCGAGGGGGACGCGAGCCCGGCTTCGGGCGGCCGTGCGCTCGGGCTCATGTTGCCCCCTCGTCGCTGCGCGCCGGTCCCCCCGGGGGGGACGCGAGCCCGGCTTCGGACGGCCGTGCGCTCGGGCTCATGCACTGCCCCGCGCCGCGAAGCGGCGCCGCATGATCGTGTCGATGCCGTCGGTGGCCGGCTGGTAGCTGGCCGAGAAGGTGCGAAAGCGCGTGAACGCCGCCTCGACCGGCTGGTCTTCGCGCAGCGCGAAGGTATCGAAGCCGCAACGTGCCATCAGGTACAGCTGGTCGAGCAGGACGTCGCCGACCGCGCGCAACTCGCCGCGCCAGCCATGGGCTTCGCGCAGCAGGCGCGCGATCGAGTAGCCGCGACCATCGGTGAACCTCGGGAACCGGACCGCGATGAGCGACAAGGCATCGAGCGAGTCCGCGAGTGCGGCCGGATCATCGGCGGGCTCGAGCAATACGCCGACGCGGCCGCCGTGCGCGCGCCAGCGGGCCTGGTCGGCCTGCCAGCGGGCGAGGCCGACCAGGTGGTCGGCGCCGGCTTCGAGCCCGGCCGGCGGGGCGTCGGGCGGGGTCGCTGCAATCGCATCGGCGCCGGGCGGCTGCGCCTCGCCGGCATCGTCCGCGACC
>CAYZBJ010000052.1:14212-27824 GCA_964476625.1 uncultured Burkholderiaceae bacterium
CATCCCCGTCCGACGTGCTCGAACTCCGCGTGCACGGAGTGAACAACACGACGGCAGCGGCGCTGCTCGACCTGCGCCCCGAAGACGTCGAACGCGTCGCGGGCGACAAGCTCGGCAGCTTCTGGCGGCCGACCGACTCGGCGCTGTCGGCGCGCACGCAGGGACAGCGCGGATACGTGCCGCCCGGCATCGTCCGCGACCAGGATCCAGGTGTCGGGCAGCACCCGTTCGCGATCAATGAGCTGGCTCATAGACTCCTTCCCGGAACGTCTCGATGCCGACTCGCTCGACCGTGTCGAGGAAGCGCTCGGCGCTGGACTGGCGGATGCGCAGGTACAGGCGCACCAGTTTCTCGACCGCATCGACGATGCCCTCGCGCGAGAACGAGGGGCCGAGGATCTTGCCGAGCTTCGCCGAGGGGCCTTGCGAGCCGCCGATCGACAGCTGGTACCACTCCTCGCCGGCCTTGTCGACGCCGAGGATGCCGATGTGGCCGACATGGTGATGGCCACAGGAGTTGATGCAGCCCGAGATGTTGAGCTCGATGTCGCCGATGTCGAAGAGCTCGTCGAGGTCGGCGAAGACGTCCTGGATCGCCTTGGCGACCGGCAGCGACTTCGCATTGGCGAGCGCGCACCAGTCGCCGCCCGGGCAGGCGATGATGTCGGTGAGCAGGCCGATGTTCGGGGTCGCGAGCCCGGCACCGCGCAATCGCAGGTAGAGCTCGACGAGGGCGCGCTCCTCGACGTGGGGAAGCACCAGGTTCTGCATGTGGGTGACGCGGATCTCGCCGAAGCTGAATTCGTCGGCGAGGTCGGCGAGCACGCCCATCTGCTCGCCGGTGCAGTCGCCCGGCGGATGCAGGGGCGACTTCAGGGAGATGCTCACCGCGGCATGGCCGGGCTGGCGATGCGGCGCCACGCTGCGGCTCGCCCAAGCGGCAAAGCCGGGCGGCGGCGTGACCGGCGCATGCCCGAGATCGGCGGCTTCGCCGAAGCTGCGGTAGGGCGGCAGCGCGAACTGGGCGGTGAAGGAGTCGATCATCTCCTGGGTGAGGGTGTTCGGACCTCCCCGGATCCGTTGCCAGTCACGCTCGACTTCGGCGGCGAAGGCTTCGGCGCCGAGCGCGCGCACCAGGATCTTGATGCGGGCCTTGAACTTGTTGTCGCGTCGACCGTACCGGTTGTAGACGCGCAGTACGGCCTCGAGATAGTTGAGCAGTTCGAAGATCGGCAGGCCCTGGCGAATGGTCGGCCCGACCACCGGGGTGCGGCCGAGCCCGCCGCCGACGATCACGTCGACGCGCAGCGCGCCGGCATCGTCGCGCAGCAGCCGCAGGCCGACGTCATGGACTTCGATGGCCGCCCGGTCGGCCGGCGTTGCCGTGATCGCGATCTTGAATTTGCGCGGCAGGAAGGCGAACTCCGGATGGACGGTCGACCACTGCCGGATGATCTCCGCGATCGGGCGTGGATCATGGGCCTCGTCGGGCGCGACGCCGGCGAAATGATCGGTGCTCGTGTTGCGCACGCAGTTGCCACTGGTCTGGATGGCGTGCATCTGCACCGTCGCCAGTTCGGCGAGGATGTCCGGCACCTGTTCCAGCCGGGGGTTGTTCAGCTGCAGGTTGCAGCGCGTCGAGAAGTGGCCCCAGCCCTGGTCGAAGCGATCGACGATCTCGCCGAGCTTGCGCAGCTGCCGGGAGGCCAGGGTGCCGTAGGGGATGGCGATGCGCAGCATCGGGGCATGCCGCTGGATGTAGAGTCCGTTCTGCAGCCGCAGCGGCAGGAATTCGTCGTCGGGCAGCTGGCCGGCCAGATGCCGCTGCATCTGGTCGCGGAACTGCGCGACCCGCTCGTCGACGAGCGTCTGGTCGTAGGTGTCGTAGGCGTACATGAATGGTCTGCTTGGCGATCCCGTCAGCGTGACCGGCCAGCGTACGCAGGTATGATCATGCCGAAAACTAATTAGTTTTGCTCAGCTGATAACCACTCGACATGTAGCCTCGACATGAACCTGCAGCAGCTCCGATACCTGCGCGAGATCGTCCGGCGCGACCTGAACCTGACCCAGGCGGCGGCGGCCCTGCATACCTCGCAACCCGGCGTCAGTCGGCAGATCCTCGAACTCGAGGATGAACTCGGCATCGAGATCTTCGTGCGCAAGGGGCGGCGCATCGTCGGCCTGACCGAGCCGGGGCAGGCGGCGCTGCGGATCGCGGAGCGGATGCTGCACGACCTCGACGGCCTCAAGCGGGTCGCGGCGGATTTCTCCGGCGACGACTCCGGCACCCTGCGCATCGCGACCACGCATACCCAGGCCCGCTACACCCTGCCCGAGACGATCGCCGCGTTCCGGCGCCGCTTCCCACGGGTGAGCGTCGTGCTCCAGCAGAGCGACCCGGTCGTGGCGGTGCGCCGGATCATCAACGGGGAAGCCGATCTGGCGGTGGCGACCGAACAGATCGCCACCAACCGGGAGCTGCTCGCGCTGCCCTACCTCGAGTGGACCCATGTGGCGGTGTTCCCGCCAGGCCATCCGCTCGGGAATGTCGAGCACATCGACCTCGCGGTGCTCGCCGGCCATCCCCTGCTGACCTACGACGCCGCCTTCGCCGGGCGGACCTCGATCGACCGGGCCTTCGCCAATGCCGGCATCGAGCCCGACATCGCGGTCTCGGCGCTCGATGCCGACGTCATCAAGACCTATGTCCGGCTCGGCATGGGCGTCGGTCTGATCGCCGGGCTGGCGTTCGACCCGGTGGCCGACCAGCCCCTGCACGCGCGCGATTGCGGCGAGCTGTTCGGCCGGCGCACCAGCCATGTCGGCCTGGTGCGCGGGCGCAGCGTACGGCGCTTCGTCGCCGAGTTCGTGCGCCTCATGCTGCCGGAGTTCGACGAGAAGCAGCTCGAGGCCTGAGTCCCCCCGGTGGTGCATGGACTCCACCGCGCCGGTCCGGCCTTGAAGATGTGCGCCCCTGTCGACTCTCGCCGGCCCGCTGTCGGCCCGCCGTGGGCAGTCGTTCACGGAATCCGCCCGGCGGTTGGGCCGCCGCCGATCGCGGGCGGTAAACTGGATGTTCCGAAGCTGTCGTTTTCGCCCGCCCGGGCGATTGCCATGGACCATTCCGAACTGCGCCGATTCGTCGAAGCCCGGTGGCGCGACGAACTTACCGACCGCCTCGTCGAGTACGTCCGCGTGCCGGCCAAGTCGCCCGCCTTCGATCCCGCCTGGAGCGCCCACGGCCACCTCGATGCGGTCGTGCGCGCCGGCCTCGACTGGGGCATGGCGCAGGCGATCGCCGGCCTGCGGATCGAGATCGTCTCGATCGACGGCCTCACGCCCTGCCTGTTCTTCGACGTGCCGGCCACCGGCGGGCGCGATGCCACCCGCAGCGTCCTGTTCTACGGCCACCTCGACAAGCAGCCCGAGATGGAGGGCTGGCGGGCCGGTTTCGGACCCTGGCTGCCGCGGATCGAGGACGGCAAGCTCTATGGTCGGGGCAGCGCCGACGACGGCTACGCCCTGTATGCCGCGCTGACCGTCATCGCCGCGATCGATGCGCAAGGCGTTGCCCGGCCGCGCTGCGTCGGCCTGATCGAGACCAGCGAGGAGAGCGGCAGCCCCGACCTGCCCGCCTACCTCGAGCTGCTGGCGCCGCGCCTGGGCGAGGTGGCCCTGGTCGCCGGGCTCGATTCCGGCGCCGGCAACTACGAACAACTCTGGGTGACCACCTCGCTGCGCGGCCTGGCCGGTGGCCTGCTGAGCGTCGAGATCCTCGATGAAGGCGTGCACTCGGGCGCGGCCAGCGGCATCGTCCCTTCGAGCTTCCGCATCGCCCGCCAGTTGCTCAACCGGCTCGACGACCCGGATTCCGGCCGCGTACTCGTCGAGGCCCTGCATGCGCCGATCCCGGCCGAGCGGCTCGCGCAGGCGCGCACCGCCGGCGACATCCTCGGGGACTCGGTCTGGCGTCAGTTCCCCTGGGTCGGCTGCGCCCATGGCGAGGGCGTCGGCGCGCATGCCATGCCCACCACGACCGATCCGGTCGAGGCGATCCTCAATCGCACCTGGCGCCCGGCGCTGTCGGTGGTCGGGGCCGCCGGCCTGCCGTTGCCCGACCAGGCCGGCAATGTCCTGCGCCCGCGCACGGCGCTGAAGCTCAGCATGCGCCTGCCGCCCACGGTCGATGCGCAAGGCGCCGCCGCGGCCATGCGCACCGTGCTCGAGCAGGCCAGCCCGAACAGCGCCCGGGTCCGCTTCGAACCCGACCACGTCGCCAGCGGCTGGAACGCGCCGCCGAGCGCCCCCTGGCTGGTCAACGCCGTCGATGCCGCTTCCGTTTCCTGCTTTGGGAAGCCGGCAGGCTGGATCGGCGAAGGTGGCACCATCCCGTTCATGAACATGCTCGGCGAGCGTTTTCCACAGGCCCAGTTCCTCATCACCGGGGTGCTCGGGCCGCAGTCGAATGCGCACGGGCCGAACGAGTTCCTTCACCTGGCCTACGCGACCCGGCTCACCGAAGCCGTTGCCCGGATCGTTACCGAGGTTCCCGCATGACGCTCAGACCGTTCCATATCGCCTTCCCGGTCCGGGACATTGCCGAGGCTCGCGCCTTCTACGGCGGCATTCTCGGCTGCCCCGAAGGCCGCAGCGATACCGATTGGGTCGACTTCGACCTGTACGGCCACCAGATCGTCGCCCACCGGGTCGGTAGCGGCGCGCCGGCGATCGCCGGGCACAATCCGGTCGATGGCGACTCGGTGCCGGTGCCCCATTTCGGCGTGGTCCTGTCGATGGACGACTGGCGGGCACTGGCCGAACTCCTGCGCGCGGCCAAGGTCGAGTTCGTGGTCGAACCCCATGTCCGCTTCGAGGGCCAGGCGGGCGAGCAGGGCACGATGTTCTTCCTCGATCCCTCGGGCAACGCGCTCGAGTTCAAGGGATTCGAGGACCTCGGCCAGCTCTTCGCCCGCTGAGCGTCCGAGCGATGCGCATGCCCGCCTGGATCGCCCGCCGCCTGCCGGGCCGCGACGAGATCGAGCGCCACCCCTGGCTCGGGCGGCTCGGCCCGCGCCTGACGCATCCGCGGCTCTGGCACGTGAACCGGCGCGGCATCGCGCTGGGCCTGGCCATCGGGCTGTTCTTCGGCCTGCTGGTGCCGGTCGCGCAGATTCCGCTGTCGGTGGTCGCTGCGGTCATGCTGCGGGCCAATGTCCCGACCGCCATCACCAGCACCCTGGTCACCAATCCGCTGACCTTCGCCCCGATCTACTGGCTGGCCTACCAGGTCGGCGCGTTCTTCCTCGGCCATGAGGTGACGGCGGAAGTGCCGCAGGTGATCGCCGATCGCGGCATCGATGTCATCGCCCCGGTGGCCCAGTCCGGCATCGTCGGCTGGATCGCGGTCTGGTACGACAAGGTCGTCGCCGCCGGCAAGCCGCTCGTGCTCGGACTGGTGATCTTCGCGGTGCTCGGCAGCCTGCTCGGCTACTTCCTGGTGTCGTGGTCGTGGCGCATTCGCACGATGCTGCAACGGCGGCGCCGGCGCCAGCAGCGGCCGTGGCTGCGCCCGGGCCCCGCCGTTGCGAAGCCGGCGCCCCCGGACGGCGCGAGGTCGTCCGACTCCCGCTGAAGAGGCTGCCGGGCCCGTCGTCGTGGCCCGCATCGGCGACCGCACGGAAGTGAAAAATTTCCTCTCGGCCGGCGTCCTGGCTGCGTATTCTTCGGTCAGTTTCGCGAGCGTACGCATCGGGCGCATGCTCGCGGCCGGCCACCCAGGGCCGGATCGCCAGGGAGGAAACCAATGCCGCCATGCGCTGCGCGCCTGCTCGTCGCGTGGATCGTCGCATGGACGTTGGCCTGGCCCGGCCTCGCCGGCGCCGACAGTGGCCGCTGGACCGAGTCGACCCGTCTGCTGGTCGGCGTCGAGACCCGCCTGCGGCTCCTGGCCGAAATGCCCTCGGCGGCCGAGCGCGCCGCCCGTTCCCACCTGGTCGCGATCGTCTGGCGCTACGGCGAGGACGGCGGCGAGCGGCTGTTGCCGTCGACGCTCGACGCCCTGCGGCTGGTGCATGCCGAGGCGCTGCTCGAGGATGGCATCGAGCGCCAGGGCGTCGGCATGCTCGTTGCGGCGATGACCGGTGGCCTGCAGCATGAATGGCTCTACTACACTGCCGACCCCAGGGCACTCGCGCGCGCCTTCAATCGCCTGGCGGCGGACTCGCCGGACTGGCCGGTGCGCCTGCTGACGGAGTTCGATCCGGGCTGGGACGCCTATTTCTCGCTGCGACGCCAGGAGTTCGTCCTGCGCTGAGGGCGGCCCGCCCTGCGTTCCGCGCCGGGCGCCGTCGCAGCCTTGTCATCGCGCCGCTGTCGTTGCAGCTCCGTTTCACATCTCCGGCGTGCCGCCGCCCCAGGGCTCGAAAGCCCTGGCGACGTCGCCTCGCGCGGCGACCCCGCGCCTGAGCAGCAGGGTGAGCAATACCCTGGCCTTGAGTCCGTCGAGCCAACCCGCGCGGACGAGCCCCCGCCGCAGGAGGTCGATCTCGCTGCCGGGGAAGCCGTAGGTCCGCTCCAGGGTTTCGCCCGCGCCAGTGCGCGAGGCCAGCACTACCGGGATTTGCCGGGCGGCGGCCTCGAGCGCATCCGCGACGTCGGGCTGCACATGCCCGCCGCCGGTTCCCTCGACGACCAGGCCGTCGATGCCTTGCGCCAGCAGGGCCCGGACGTGGTCGCCATCGTCGCCGAGGGCGATGGTGACCAGCCCCACCCGGGCCGGCGTTGCCTCGCCGGCGGGCAGGGGCGGCGCCTCGGCCGGCAGCGCGGCGAAACGGACCCGGCCTTCGCTGACCCAGCCGATCCGTCCCGAGAGCGGCGAGCCGAAGGCGCTCGGGCTGGTGGTATGCAGCTTGCGCACGAAGCGCGCGGCGTGCACTTCGTCGTTCATCACCACCATGCAGCCATGGCCGCGTGCCTCCTCGCTGATGGCGACCTGGACCGCGGCGAGCAGGTTGGCCGGCCCGTCCGCGCCCGCGAGCGACGGATTGCGCATCGCGCCGGTCACGACCACGGGCATCCCGGGCTCGAGGAGGCGATCGAGCGCGAATGCGCTTTCCTCGATCGTGTCGGTGCCCTGGGTGACGACGACGCCCCGGCAGCCCTGCGCGGCGAGTTCCCGGATGGTGTCGGCGAGTTCCTCGAGGTCCTCGAAGCGCAGGTGCGCGCCCGGCATCTGGCGAAAGGATCGTGCCTCGACGCGGGCGATATCCGCCAGTTGCGGAACCGCCGCGACCAGCATCTGCGCGGTCAGGGTGGGCACCACGCCGCCCTCGGCGCTCGGGCTCATGGCGATCGTCCCGCCAAGGGCGAGCACCGTCACGGTCGGTCTGGTCACTGCGATCTCCTGTCTTGCTTGCGACGCTGCCATGATGCCTTGTTGACGCGCCTTCGTCCGGTCCCGAGAATCGGTGCAAGGGCGGCGCGAGGCGCCGGCCCACGAACGATGACAACACAGCGGAGACAGATCCCATGTCCGAAGTCCTGATCGAGACCGTCGAGAACGGCGTGTGCACCCTGACGATGAACCGTGTCGAGCGTCGCAATGCGCTCAGCCCCGACCTGCTCTCGGCGCTCGTCGACGCGGTGGCGCGGGCCTCGGCCGACACCGCGGTCGGCGCCATCGTCCTGCGCGGCGAGGGTGGCTACTTCTGCGTCGGCGGCGACGTGAAGGCAATGGCCGAAGGCAGCGGGCGCGATGCGGGCTACGAGGCGCGGGTCGACTCGCTGCGCGCGCGCATGGAGGTATCGCGCCTGCTGCACCAGTCCGGCAAGCCCTCGATCGCCGCGATCACCGGCGCGGCCGCCGGCGCCGGCCTGTCGATTGCCATGGCCTGCGACTTCCGGGTGGCGGGGCGTTCGGCCAAGCTCACCACCGCCTTCGCGAAGGTCGGGCTGTCGGGCGACTTCGGCGGTACCTGGTTCATGACGCAGCTCGTGGGGGCCGCCAAGGCCCGGGAGCTGTACATGTTCTCGCCCGTCCTCGATGCGACGAAGGCGCATGACATCGGCCTGGTCACCGAGGTCGTCGACGACGCCCAGGTGCACGCCCGGGCCGACGAGATGGCGCGCCAGCTCGCCGGGGGTCCGCGGATCACCCTGTCCTACATCAAGCGCAACATGAACGACGCCCTCGATGGCTCACTGGTCGCTTCGCTCGACGCCGAGGCGGCCCGGCACGTCCGCTGTTCGTTCACCGAGGACCACCGCGAGGCCGCCGATGCTTTCATGAACAAGCGGACTCCCGTCTTCACCGGCCGCTGATCGGCTTCGCCTTCAACCGCATGACGGCATTGGGTTGCCTTGCCGTGCAGGAGCGCCGTCTGCGGCCTGCTATCGAATGCGAAGCCGAATGAAGTGCCGGTAACGCAACTCGTTCAATGGTTGCCGCGATCCCGCGGCGTGCCCCGGAGTTTTCGATGCGCAATTTCGCCTCTCCTGGCTTCCAGCCCTTCGCCGGCGAGGACATCCGCAGCCTCATCGAGGCGCAGGCGCGCCTGCGGGCCGACCATCCCTACCTGGTGTGGCGACCCTTCGAAGGGCCGCGTGTCGCCTGGACCTATCGCGAGTTCGCGCAGCGCGTAGCACGGATCGCCGCCGGCCTGCATGCTCGCGGCGTGGTCGCCGGCGACCGGGTGCTCGTGCACCTCGACAACTGCCCCGAGGCGGTCTTCGCCTGGTTCGGCTGCGCCTGGCTGGGCGCGGTCGCGGTCACCACCAATGCCCGCTCGAGCGTCGACGAGCTCGCCTACTACGCGGACGACGCGGCGGTGGTCGCCGGCATCACCCAGCCACGCCTGGCAGCCATCGTCGCAGCCGCCTGCCCGCGCCTGCGCTGGGTGGCAGTGACCACGACCGACAACGGGATCGCCCCGGCCACGGGCGCGCCGGCGGCGAGCGAATCCTTCGATGCGATCGATGCCGATCCGGACCGCCTGCCGGCGCGGCCGCACGACCCGATGGCGCCGTTCTCCGTCCAGTACACATCGGGGACCACCTCGCGGCCCAAGGGCGTGCTCTGGACCCACGCCAATGCGCTGTGGGGCGCCCGCATCAATGCCACCCACCAGGACCTGCGGGCCGACGACGTCCACATGGTGACCCTGCCGCTGTTCCACACCAACGCGCAGGCGTACTCGATGCTGGCCGCCCTGTGGGCCGGCGCGACCGCGGTGGTCTCGCCGCGCTTCTCGGCGAGCCGCTTCTGGCCGGTGTCGCTCGAGGAGCGCTGCACCTGGGCGTCGATCGTGCCGTTTGCCTCGCGCGCGCTCGAAGCGCACGAAGTCCCGCCGGCACACCACTACCGCCTGTGGGGCAGTGGGGTATCGGAGCCGCCGAGCGATGCGCGCTTCCGGGTCAAGACGATCGGCTGGTGGGGCATGACCGAGACCATCACCCACGGCACCATCGGTCTGGCCCACCTGCCCAACCCGAGCCTGTCGATGGGCCGGGCCGCGCCCGAGTACGAGATCCGGATCGATGTCGATGGGCGCGATGCCGAGCCCGGCGAGACGGGCGACTTCCTCGTGCGCGGGGTTCGCGGCCTGTCGCTGTTCGCCGAATACCTCAACCGTCCGGAGGCGACCGCCGAGTCCTTCGACGGCGATGGCTGGTTCATCACCGGCGACCGGGTCCGGCTCGGCGAGAACGGCTGGCTCTACTTCGCCGATCGCGCCAAGGACATGCTCAAGGTCGGCGGCGAGAACGTCGCGGCCTCGGAGATCGAGCGGGTCATCGCGCTGGTGCCCGGCGTGCTCGAGACCGCTGTGGTCGCGAAGCGCGATCGCATGCTCGACGAGGTGCCGGTGGCCTTCGTGCGGGTGGCGCCGACCGACGAGCCGGCGCGCGCCGCGCTGGTCGCGACGATCCGCGCAGCGTGCGAGACGGCGCTCGCCGACTTCAAGCGGCCGCGCGAAGTCCACATCGTCGAGGATTTCCCGCGCGCCACGCTCGAGAAGATCGCGAAGGCGGAGTTGCGCCGCCGCCTGGAAGTACCGCCGACCTGAGCATCGAGCCTTCCGGGTATCGCACTCGGCGCTCGAGCGGCCACATATCGAACCTCGAGCGAACGGTCACCGTGGTGCAAGCAATGCTTGCGTACCATGACTGAATTCCAGCTTCAGGGCGGTGGCGGGTCGGGCAGTCATGCCCGGCCCGCCACGATCTGACGCCTATCGTGTCGGTGTCAGTGTTGCGCGTTGGTGCAGGGCGCTCTTCGTCAGGGCGAGTTCCGCGTCGGAAGCCATCAGCTTGTCGGGTGAGGGGGTCTCGCAAGTGAAGCTTGTCGCGAGGTCGATGTCGCCACTACCTTTGTAGACTGCCTCCTTCGGGTATGGGCACAGTGGACGCTGGCGAGTGATGGTCGTACCGTCGGCCGCATAGCTGGTCGCAACGATCGACTCCGGTGCGACATCCTCTTCGACCCACTTCATCAGCGCGTGCATCACGTGTGTTTCGGGTTGGTGCTCGGCTTTGGCAGGCTCGCTGAATCCCCCGCCGATCGCGCTTGGTCCGGTGCCGCCGCGGCAGTGACCCACGTCGGGCGCCATGAACAGACGGTGGTACTGCTGAAGCGTCGCTGCCATGTCAAAGCCGTCCTGCGTCGCCGATACGGCAGTGAGCGCGTCGATGGACTGCTCCTGTTCCGCGGCCGACAAGTTGCGGATCTTCTCGAACTGTGCCAAGGCGTTGAAGTACGCGATGGAGCCCTCCGGCTTCACGATCGGGTCGTTCCAGCCATGGAACTGGATCAGTTTGCCGCCGCGCTCCTTGAAGGCGGTCAGATCGGGGCTCGGCGCGGCGCTCACCGGGGTCAGTGCCTGCTTCACCACCTCGTACTTCGCGTCGAAATCGAGATCGGTCCGCCAGTCGAAAGGAGGAGTCGTTTGCGAGTAGATATAGTGACCGATGAAGTCTCCGTAACCGCCGCGGTCGGCAAACTCCGGATCCCATTGGCCTTCCGAGCCGGGCATCGCCCCCACGTGGCGGATCGTGCCGTCGGTACCTCGCGATCCCTGATAGATCTGGCGAACGATGGCGATCTCGTCAACGGTGAGGCACTCATCGGACTCGGCGCCGGTGCACTGGAGCACGACCGGATCGAAGCTGCAGGATTTGGGGCTGGTGATCTGCCCATCAATCAGGCCATCGTCCGCGTCGCATGCGGCATGAGAAGCGTCGCTCAGCAACTGCAGCTTTGCCGGCGACAGCGTGGCCGCCTGGCCCTTCGTCGGTGTCAACAACTTGCCGTCCCACAGCAGGGACATCAGCACATCGGGATAGAAATTTGAAGGCGCGCCGATCGCGATGCCGTCGAACAATTCAGGATACCGCTGCGCCATCATCATTCCTTGGCGACCGCCGTTCGAACAGCCTTCGAAGTAGGACTTGTTGACTGGCTGCGCATAATAGGCTTCGCTGACCGCCTTCGCTGCGGTGGCGACGAAGTAGTGGGCTCGCAAACCCCAGTCCTTGACCTTCTCCGGGCGGTTCAAGGTCCATTCGGGGGAGTGGCCGCCGTCGTGACCCATGTTGCTGCCAGCGGTGACGAAGCCGTCACTGATATCCGCGGAAAGGCGCGCGTATGGCGTGGCACCAGCGTATCCGCCGGTGCCATTGAGTTTCATCCGTCCGTTCCAGGCCTGGGATGTCTGAGGCAACCACACCTCGAACTTGATCTCCGAGTCGGCCGACGGCGTCGCAACACCTTCGGCGCGGCAGAACTGTGCATCCACGGCTGCGCCACCAATGGTAGTGGGGGCCGTCACAAGCGTGGCCTGGGTGATCCGTGCGGAATCGGACTGGATGTCGGTCAGGCCTTCGCATGCCATCGGGCTGTTTCCACCTCCGCCACCGCCGCATCCGGCAAGCATCAGGGCGCTTGCGAGCGCCGTCATTCGCAGCATCATGTCGTCTCCTGAATAATTGTTCTGCCCCGCGCGAGATGCCTTCGGGCGGAGTCATTCTAGGCAGCGATCGAAGCCCCATAGAAATAGAAATACGTGATTGGGCCATAGCGAAACGGCATGATGATGCTCGTGTGTGATTCCCGAAGCATAAGGGGTATCCGACGAGGGCCATGCGCCGGCACACGAATGCCATGGTGCCGTGCGTGGGCGAGAGGATCCGGATTCAGGCGCTTTCATCTGCGAACTTCTGACCCACGACGCTAGTCGGCGAGCCAACTCGCGGCGGGCCAGTCGCCGTCGAGCACCTTGGCCTTCATGCACTCCAAGAGGGTGGCTGCGACGCAGCTTACCGGCGCAGTGGCCTGCCGGTTGGTCGGCGCCGCGAGGACGATCTTGCGCAGTACTACGGGTTCGGCAAGCGGCGCGGCGCTAAGGCGGCCGCAGGCCACGTCATCCGTCAGTGCCACGATGGGCAGGATGGTCCAGCCGTACCCGTTCATCACCAGGTCCTTCTGGACACTCAGCGCGTTGGTCTCGGCGACCACGTTGAACTTCAGGCCCATGAGGGCAGCGGCTTGCTCGATCAGCGCGCGCAGTCCATGTGGTGCGCTTGGGAGGATGAATGGCTCCTTGACGACGCGCGCCAGTTGCACTGGCCGGTTGTGCCGAAGCTTCGCGGCCGCGGGGCCCGCCACCCATAGACCTTCTTCGACCAGCATCTTCACTTGCAAGGCCGGCGTCTGCTTCTGGTCGTAAAGCAGGGCGGCATCGACGTCTCCGCTTTCCAGCCAGCTCATGAGATGGCCGGCGTAGCCGCTCAGGATCCGCAATCGGATGCCAGGAAACTTTTCAGCGACAGCTTTGAAGAGGCTGACCGCCAACAGGTCGGAAGTACTGGCCAGCAAGCCGATCGTCACGATGCCGCTCACTGTGCCCCGCTGTGGACGAATCTCGGCCTTGGCGCGCGCCACTTCGTTCAGGATGCGGCGTGCGTATTCCACCATCGTTCTGCCGGACTCGGTGAGCACCATCCCTTGTCGTCCGCGGGTGAACAGCTCCGCGCCCAGGTCTTCCTCCAGCATGCGTAGCTGCCGGGAGATAGCCGGCTGCACGATGCTCAGCAGAGCAGAAGCTTTCGTCACGTTACCGGTTTCGGCGACAGTGACAAGGGCGCGCAGCTGTTTGAGGTCCATGGCTCTTCCCGGTGCGGTGCGGGGAACTGTATTCTCTATTCAAATGGGCCATTCGAGCCGACCGGGTAAGTCTGAACGCGCTGCAAGGCGCTTCGGCGCGATGGAGCCGGCCGATGTGGGGCGGCTTCGGGAGTTCAAGGCCACGAACGCGAAGCTCAGGCGCACGATTCGCCGGGCGTCTACTGATTGCAGCCGCGGGCAGCCCGTCGCCCGGTCAGCCCCCGAGTCGCGGCGTCGCATGCCCGCCGAGTGACAGCTTCGACTTCTACATGGAGACGAAGAACGTCGCTTTCGCCACCGAGGCGCACAAGATCGCCAAGCTGGGCGGCTAGCCCGTCATTTTCGGCACGGTCTGCTTGCAGCTTGTGCCAGAACAAACATCGCGCGGCTGCAGGCGACCACGATCGGCGCATGGCAGGCCAGGAGAAAACGAATGCCGATACCACCGCCCAA
>CAYZBJ010000053.1:0-27567 GCA_964476625.1 uncultured Burkholderiaceae bacterium
ATGTCGTGCTCGACCATCAGCACGGTGATCTTCAGCCGCCGGTTGATCTCCCGGATCCACTCGCCCATCGCGTCGGTCTCCTCGACGTTGAGGCCCGACGAGGGCTCGTCGAGCAGCAGCAGGCTCGGGCCCACGCACAGGGCGCGCGCCACCTCGACCACCTTGCGCACCCCGTAGGGCAGGCCGCCGATCGGCGTGTCGCGAAAGCGTTGCAGGCGCAGCACGTCGATCACCTGCTCGGCAGCGCGCCGATGCTCGATCTCCTCCTGGCGGACCTTGCGCACCCGCAGGATGTCCTGCCAGATGCTGGTGGTGCTGTGCCGATGCCGCCCGACCAGCAGGTTCTGCAAGGTCGAGGCGCTCTCGAAGAGCTCGATGTTCTGGAAAGTGCGCGCGATGCCGCGCCCGGCGATCTCCTGCGCCGAAAGCTCCGTGATGTCCTCGCCGCGAAAGCGGATGCGGCCGCTGGTCGGGGTGTAGAGCCGGCTGATCAGGTTGAACAAGGTGGTCTTGCCCGCGCCATTGGGCCCGATGATGGTGAAGACCTCACCTTCGGCGACGTCGAAGCTGACGTCGTCGACCGCGGTCAGCCCGCCGAAGCGCACCGACAGGTTCTCGACCTCGAAGTAGCTCATCGATTGCGCTCCGACTTCAGGTACATGCGGGCGCGCCCGCCGGTGGCCGGCCGGTACAGCGGGAACTGGCCGAGGTAGGCCTTGATCCGTTGCCAGCGGCCGTCGAGCCCGAGCGGCTCGAAGATGATGAACAGGATGATCAGCAGCCCGAAGATGAGCGACTTCAGCCCCGGCGCATTGAGGACCCGGCCAAGGCCCGCCTGGACCGAGTCGGCCACCGCGCCGCCGATGCCGAGCCCGCCCATCACCGTGGCGAACAGGCCCGGCAGTTCGTCCTTGAGCAGGATCAGCATCGGGTCGGCCATGATCATGAAGATCGCGCCGAAGATCGCGCCGCGCAGGCTCAGCAGGCCGCCGATGATGATGATCATGACGAAGTCGATCGACACCAGCAGGCTGAACATCTCGGGGCTGAGGAAGGACAGCTTGTGGGCGTACAGCACGCCGGCCACGCCGGTGAACCCGGCCGAGATCGCGAAGGCGGCGGTCTTGTAGCGGGCGGTGTCGATGCCCATGCTGCGGGCCGCCGTCTCGCTGTCGCGGATCGCGAGGAAGGCCCGCCCGGTCGGCGAGCGGGTGATGTTCAGGCCGGCCAGCAGGACCAGGGCGGTGACCAGCACGCACAGGTAGTAGAAGCCCGTCTCGCCCAGCCGCGCGCCGAACAATGTCGGCTCGACCAGCATCAGGCCCTCGTTGCCGTTGGTGACCGACTCCCAGCGCGCGAGGATCTCCTCGACGATGAAGGCGAAGGCCAGGGTCGCGATCGCGAGGTAGATGCCGTGCAGGCGCAGCGCGGGCAGCCCGGCGAGATAGCCGATCAGCCCGGCGAAGCCGCCCGCGGCCAGCAGGTACACCGGCAGGGGCACGCCATAGTTGGCGGCCACGGCGCCGGTATAGGCGCCGATCGCGAAGAAGGCCGCATGGCCGATCGAGATCTGCCCGGCCTGGCCCGAGAGCACGTTCATCGCGATGCCGACGATCGCGTAGATGAGCACGAAGACGGCCTGGCTCAGGTAGTAGGACTCGAGGAACCAGGGAGCGGCCAGCAGGGCGAGCCCGAGCAGCACATACCAGAAGGCGGCATTGCGCGAGGCGAACAGCCGGTCGGCCCGGGCGTAGCTGGTGTTGACGTGCACGTTCATCGCGCTCACACCTTCTTGATGGCATTGCTGCCGAACAGCCCCTGGGGTCGCCAGAGCAGGACCGCCAGCAGCACGACGTAGGCGGCGACGTCCTTGAAGCCCTCGGGCAGGTAGAAGCCCGAGAGCGACTCGACGATGCCGATGATGATGCCGCCGGCGAGCGCGCCGGGAATGCTGCCGAAGCCGCCGAGCACCGCCGCCGGGAAAGCCTTGATGCCGAGGAAGCCGAGGTTGGAATGCACCAGGGTGATCGGCGCGAGCAGCACGCCGGCGATGCAGGCGACCGCAGCGGCGAGCGCCCAGATCAGCGAGAACATCCGCTTGACCGGGATGCCCATGTAGTAGGCGGCGAGCATGTTCTGCGAAGTCGCCTGCATCGCCACGCCGACCCGGGTGAAGCGAAAGAAGGCATAGAGCACCAGGGCGAGCAGTGCGGTGGCAACGATGATCGACAGGCTGTCCTGCGCCAGCACCAGGGCGCCGACGCGCACCACGCCATCGGAGAAGGGCGTTTCGATGCGCAGGTCGTCGGTACCCCAGATGATGCCGGCCAGCGCGCGCAGCACCAGGCCGAGGCCGATGGTCGCCATCACCACCGAGAACTGCGGGTAGCCGAGGATGGGCCGGATCACCACCCGTTCCATCAGGCTGCCGAGGATCGCCATCGCGACCACGCACAGCAGGAAACCGATCCAGTAGTCGAGGCCGAGGAGGACGATGAAGGTATAGGACATGAAGGCGCCGAGCATCATGATCTCGCCCTGGCCGAAGTTGACCACCTCGGTCGCCTTGTAGATCAGCACGAAGCCCAGCGCGATCAGACCGTAGACGCAGCCCAGCGCGACCCCTCCGATCAGCTGCTGGATGAAATCGATCATGTCTCCCCCTCGTGGCCGTCACGGACGCGGCCGTCGATGTGGCGTGTGCCGCCTGCGCGGCGTGGACAACGGTTCAGAGGCCGAGCATCGTCTTGGCAATGATGTCGCGCTGGACTTCGGAAGTGCCGCCGAAGATCGTGTACGCGCGCGAGTTCAGGTAGGTCGGCACCACCGGCAGCAACTCGGGCGGCAGGCCCGCGGCCGGCGCGTCGAGTTCGTGCAGCGGCCGGCGGGGCTCGCGCACCAGCGCATCGACCCCGATCAGGTCGACCCCGAGGGCGGTCAGCGCCTGGCGGATCTCGCTCACCCGCAGCTTCAGGAGCGATGACACCGCGCCGGGCGTTTCACCGGTCTGCAATGCCGACATGATCCGCAGCTCCATCGTCTCGAGCGCATCGATGTCGTTCTCGATCGCGACGATGCGCGCCTCGACCAGCGGGTCGTCGGCCGCCGCGACCGAGCCGCGGCGGGCAGCCGCCCGGCCGGCCGCTTCGATGCCCTGCAGGTCGCGGCGCAGGCGCGAAGCGGCCAGCGCCCCGCCGCGCTCGAACTGCAGCAGGTACTTGCCGTAGGTCCAGCCCTGGCCTTCCTCGCCGACGCGGTTGGCGATCGGGACGCGCACGTCGTCGAAGAACACCTGGTTGACCTCGTGGTCGCCCCCCAGGGTGCGGATCGGGCGGATCGTGATGCCCGGCGTGTCCATGTCGATCAGCACGAAGCTGATGCCGTCCTGCTTGCGCGGCCCGTCGCCGGTGCGCACCAGGGCGAACATCCGGTTGGCATGGTGGGCGTGGGTGGTCCAGATCTTGGATCCGTTGATGACGTAGAAGTCGCCGTCGGCGACCGCGCGCGTCCTCAGCGAGGCGAGGTCGGACCCCGAGCCCGGCTCGGAATAGCCCTGGCACCAGATGTCCTCGCCCGAGAGGATGCGTGGCAGGTAGAAAGCCTGCTGCCGCGGATTGCCGAAGCCGATGAGCACCGGTCCGACCATGCGCAAGCCCAGGGGCGAGAGCACGGGGGCATCGGCGCGCGCGCATTCGGCATCGAAGATGAAGCGCTGCGCCGGGCTCCAGCCGGGCCCGCCATGCTCGACCGGCCAGCCGGGCGCGACCCAGCCGCGGGCATGCAGCGCCCGCTGCCAGGCCTCGACCACATCGGGCTCGGAGAACACGCTGGGGTTCGCCCGCTGCGCCCGCGCCGCCGCGGGCGGCAGGTGCTCGGCGATGAAGGCGCGGACCTCGTCCCGAAAGGCCAGTTCCTCGGCGCTGAAGTTCGCGTCCATCGGTCAGCCCTCCTGCCGGTGCGTCCGGCGGATGTCGATGCAGCGCGCGAGATGCTCGGATCGGGTACCCCAGCTCGTCTCGATGCAGAGCAGGCGGCGATAGTAGGCGCCCACATTGAGCTCATCGGTGACGCCCATCGCGCCATGCAGCTGCACCGCCTCGCGGGCGACGAGGCGGGCGCCGTCGGCCAGCTTGACGCGCGCACCCGAGACCGCGCGGGCCCGCGCAACGGCATCCGCAGGCCTGGCGTCGCAGGCGAGCGCGGCCCGCAGTCCGATCGCGCCGGCCTCCTCGCAGGCCACCGCCATGTCGACCATCCGGTGGCGCAGGACCTGGTTGGCCGCCAGCGGCTGCCCGAACTGCTGGCGCTCCTTCGTATAGGCCACGGTGGCCTCGAGCAGCACCCTCATGCAGCCGAGCGCTTCGGCGCAGGCGGCGGCCGAGGCGAGGTCGAGCGCCCGGGCAACCGCGACGGCCGTGTCGCCGGCGCCGGCGAGCCGCGCATCGGCAGCAAGGCGGACTCCGTGGAGTTCGAGCCCGGCGGCGAGGCGGTCATCCTGGGTCTCGAAGGCGTCCAGCCGCAGGCCGGGGGCGTCGGCCGGCACGATGAAGAGCGCGAGCGCGCCGTCGGCCTGCGCCGGGACGATGAAGCCGTCGGCGCCGGGCGCATCGAGCACCGCCAGCTTGCGGCCGTCGAGCCGCCAGCCCTCGGCGTCGCGCCGGGCCTGCGTCGTGGGCGCGGTCGCAGCCGAGAAGATGCCGGCGCCCGCCTCGAGCGGCGCGAAGGCAAGGCGGGCCGACCCGTCGGCGATGCGTGCGAGCCACTGCGCCTGCTGCGCCGCCGAGCCGCAGTCGGCGAGCAGCGCCCCGGCGACCACGGCCCCCGCGACCGGCTCGAGCACCAGGCCGCGGCCGAGCTCTTCCATCAGGATGCCGGTGTCGACCGCGCCGCCGCCGAGCCCGCCATGCGCCTCGGGCAAGGAGAGGGCCAGCCAGCCGAAGCCGGCCATCGCCGCCCAGGCGCCGGGGTCGCAGCGCGACGGCGACTCGGCGATGCGCCGTCGCGTGGCGAAATCGTAGCCCTGCGCGACGAAACGCTCGACGCTGGCCCTGAGCAGGCGTTGTTCTTCCGAGAACTGGAGATCCATCGTCGGGCTCAGTCTCCAGCTGCTTTGTTGGCGACCGCCGTCGGCAGCCCGGCCGGATCGACCAGCAGGCCGAAGCGCGCCATGTTGTGGGCATGGCAGAGCTGGTGCAGCCCGAAGACCTGGTCGATCGCGCTCGCCTGGCCCATCGCGTCGACCGAGCGATTGACCGCTTCCTTGGTCATCTTCAGCGCGAAGGATGGCTTGGCCGCGATGCGCGCAGCCATCGCCAGCGCGGCGCCGGCGAGTTCGGCGCGCGGCACCACTTGGTTGACCATGCCGAAACGCTCGGCGTCACGGGCCGACCAGGTGTCGGCGGTGAAGAGCATCTCCTTGGCCTTGCGCGGGCCGAGCTCCCAGGGGTGGGCGAACCATTCGACGCCACAGACGCCCATCGCCACGACGGGGTCGCAGAACTCGGCATCCTCGCTGGCGAGGATCAGGTCGCAGGCCCAGGCGAGCATCAGCCCGCCGGCGATGCACTTGCCCTGCACCGCCGCGATGGTCGGCTTCGGGAAGTTGCGCCAGCGCCGGGTCAGCTGCAGGTAGATCTCCTGCTCGCGGGCGAACAGGCCCTCGGCGCCGTCGGCACCGAAACCGGCCCAGGTGCCGATGACCGGGAAGTCCCGGCCCAGGGCATCGGACTGGCGCTCGCGCAGATCGTGGCCGGCGGAGAAATGGGGATCGGCGCCGGCGAGGATCACCACCCGGACCGAGTCGTCGCGCGCCGCGAGGTCGAAGGCCGCATTGAGCTCGTAGCTCATCCGCAGGTTCTGCGCATTGCGCGCCTGCGGCCGGTCCATGACGATCCGCGCGATACCGTCCTGCACCTGCTCGTAGCGCACCGTCCCGAAGGACGGCGGCGCCTCGGCTGGCGTGGACCCGATCGCGCTGGATTCGGCCATGCGGTGTCTCCTCCGACGATTCCTGGACGGGCCGTTGCCGACTATCCGGAACCGATTCGCAGAATCGATTTATGATTCGCCATGCGAGTTGTCTTTCGCATAGCGAATCGACTTTACCCCCGCCCCTCCGACATTGCAATAAGAACGAACCGCATTCGCGGGCGGCCCGCCATATCGCAAGGAAACCGGGGAGCTCGAGTGTCCCAGCCGATGAAGCCAGCCACGGACCAGGAAGCCGACGGCCCTTCGCTGCCGATCCACGCGGCGCGCCCTGACGACCGCCAGTTCGTCACCGCGCTCGCGCGCGGCCTCGAGATCCTGCGTTGCTTCTCGGCCGAGACGCCCGAGCTCGGCAGTCGCCAGATCGCGCGGCGCATCGGGCTGTCGCAACCGACGGTCTGGCGACTGTGCTACACCCTGTCGCAGCTCGGCTACCTGGTGCCCGGCCACACGCCGGGCAAGCTACGGGTGGGCGCCCCCGCGCTCGCGCTGGGCGCGGCATCGCTCGATGCCCTGCGCTTTACCGAGATCATCGAACCGCACCTGCGCGCCTTCGCGAGCCGCTACCCGGCCGCGGCGGTGCTCGCGCAGCAGCACCAGATGACCATGATCTACCTCCTGCGCTGCAACGGCGAGGTGGCCTTCATCATGAAGCACCCGGCCGGCACCAGCGTGCCGCTGGCCGACACCATGTTCGGCTGCGCCTGCCTGGCCGGGATGCCCGAGCCGATGTTCGAGCAGATCGTCGCCGAGATCGAAGCGACCCGGCCGCGCGAGATGCCCGCCCTGCGGCGTCGGGTCGACGAAGCGCGCCGGCAGCTCGCGGCGCGCGGCTTCGTCGCCTGCCTCGGCGACGACCATCCGGCGATCCACTATGTCGCGACGCCACTGATGCCCGACGAAGGCGGGCAGGCCTACGCGCTGCTTTGCGGCGGCCCGGCCTTCGAACTGCCGCCGGCGCTCCTGGAAGGCGAGATCGGTCCAGGCCTGGTGAAGCTGGCCGGCCAGGTGCGGTTCGCGCTGCCCGGCGCATCTCGCGAGGAACCGGCGGCCTGAGCAGCGGGCCGGGCACGGGCGACTCCGGCTCGGCCATCGCCGGTCCCGCCAGCGCCAACCCGGAAGCGCAGCTCCTGAATCGCTCGAAGGGGCGGGATTTTCGGTCCGCACGGGCAATCCGTCACGGCTCGACCCTCGGCGCGGCAGACGGCGCGTGCGCGCCGATCCAGAATCGGCGCAAACAGCAAACCGGAAGTGGCCGATGAAGCGCAAGTTGCATGGAGCCGTGCTGGCCGGCGCACTCGCCTTTGCCGCGAGCGCCCACGCCGAGCTGCCGACCTGGAAGGACTGGAGCGTCGGCGCCGCGAATGACGGCACGGGTGTGTATGCCGCCACGTCGAACGAGACCGGATCGATCTTCGGGCAGACCTGCTCGTTCAACGGCAACTGCGAGTACCGCCTGCTGACCTCGACGACCTGCCAACCCGACGCCATCTATCCGGGACTGGTGACGACCGAGCTCGGCGCAACCAGCGTCAGCCTGGTATGCCGCAACGGTGGCGACAGCGGCCATCATGTCTTCGCCGTCGCTCCCTTCGCGGACATCGATGCCCTCGCGAGGAAGGCGACGCGCATGGGCATCGTCATCCCGACCGAAAGCGACCGCTTCCACGTCATGCGCTTCAGCATGCTGGGCGCGACCGCCGCCGTCACCTTCATGCGCGACGCGGTCGCGCGCGGGCTCGACGAGGCGCCCGCCTCGCGATCGGTAAGCGCGCCACGCGACACCTGGCTGTAGGTTCGCGGGCCCGGCCGGCAAGGCATGCGCCCGGGCCGGCCCGGCGATATCCGGGTCCACGCGGACGCCTCTCTTCTCCCGCAGCGCCCCCCATGGCATCCTGTGCCACCGGCCTCGCCGAGCCCCGGCGGCGCGCACCGAGGAGACAGACATGATCG
This sequence comes from uncultured Burkholderiaceae bacterium, assembly GCA_964476625.1. Taxonomy (GTDB): domain Bacteria; phylum Pseudomonadota; class Gammaproteobacteria; order Burkholderiales; family Burkholderiaceae_E; genus JAMLIN01. The sequence continues at coordinate 7,942 of CAYZBJ010000053.1, forward strand.
AGATGAGCGTGGACATCCCGACCGCCGACGGCGAGATGAACGCCTATATCTTCCACCCCGATCGCGACGGCCCGCACCCGGTGGTGATCCTCTACATGGACGCACTCGGACTGCGCGAGGAACTCTCGGACATGAGCCGGCGCATCGCCAGCGTCGGCTACTACGTCCTGATGCCCAACCTCTACTACCGTTCGGCCCGGTCGATCGACGTCGACGGCCGGCGGATGCAGGACCCGGCCTACGCGGATCGGGTCGCCCTGATGTGGAAGTACAACCGGGCGCTGACCAACGCGATGGTCGACCGCGATACCGAAGCGATGCTGAAGTTCCTCGATACCGAGGACGCCGCCCGCAAGGGCAGGCTCGGCATGGTCGGCTACTGCATGAGCGGGCGCTTCGTGTTCCGCGCCGCCGGCGCGCACCCCGACCGGGTCGCGGCATCAGCCTCGATCTACGGCGCCGGGCTCGTCACCGCGCGCGATGATTCACCGCACCTGTCGGCCGGCGACATCAAGGGGGAGATGTACTTCGCCTGCGCCGAGACCGACGCCTACGCGCCGCCCGAGATCCTCGAGAAGCTGCGCGGTGTGATCGACAGGACCGGCATCAACGCCAGCATCGAGGTCTACCCCGACACCCACCACGGCTTCGCCTTCCCGAACCGGCCCGTGTACCACAAGGCCGGGGCCGAGCGGCACTGGGAGCGGCTGTTCTCGCTGTTTCGGCGCAACCTGCAGGCGGATTGAACGCCGGCGTTCACGCCACCGCAAAGAACGGCATCATCCGCCCCTCGGCGGCAGGCTGGAACCGCACGCTGAGCGCCTGGCCAATGCGCAGGTCCTCGAAGCGGGCATCGACGATGTTCGTCATCAGGGTGGGGCCTTCCTCGAGCGTCACGTAGGCGAGGATGTACGGCGGATCGGCACGCCGGGCCGGGCTGAAGGCGTACAGGGTCCCGCGCCCGCTCGCCTGCGACCACGCGAGATCGGCGCTGCCGCACAGCGGGCAGACGACGCGGGGGTACCAGTGCGCCTTGCCGCAATCGGTGCACGTCGGCAGCAGCAGACGGCCCTGCGCCGCCGCCGCCCAGAATTCGCTCGATTCCGGATAGGCTGCCGCGAACGGATCCTGTTCCCAGGCCTTCGATGCATCGGTGTCGGTATGGGCCATGGCGCTACTCCCGCTCGAAGATGACGGTGGCATGGTTGTGGCCGCCGCCGACGACCATGCCCGGGCCGCTGGCGAGCGCCAGCCGGCAGTCCTTGACCTGTACCGCCGGATGGGCTTCGCCGCGCAACTGGCGGACCGCTTCGATCGCCTTGGTGATGCCGCCGCGGTTCATGGGATGGTTGTTGCACAGGCCGCCGCCGTCGGTGTTCCACGGCAGCCTGCCGGTGCCCGAGACGAGGTTGCCGTCGGCGACGAAGCGCCCGCCCTCGCCCTTGGCGCAGAAACCGAGGTCCTCGAGCTGCATCAGCACCATGATCGTGAAGTTGTCGTAGACCGATGCATAGTCGATGTCGGCCGGGCGGACACCGGCTTCGGCGAAGGCCGCCGCGCCGGAGCGCTCGGCGCCAGTGCGGGTGAGGTCGATGTAGCCGCCCCGGTTGGTCGCGATGGTCTCGCCGCAGCCGATGACCTTCACGCGCGGGCGGTCGAGCCGGCGCGCGATCTCGGGTTTCGCGAGCACCAGCGCGCCGCCGCCATCGGTGATCACGCAGCAGTCGAGGCGCCGGATCGGATCGGAGATGACTGGCGAGTTCATCACGTCCTCGACGGTGACCGGCTTGCGCAGCAGCGCATTCGGGTTGTGCTGCGCATGCCGCGAAGCCGCCACCTTGATCCAGGCCAGCTGCTCGAGCGTCGTGCCGTACTCGTGCATGTGGCGCTGGGCCATCATTGCGTAGACGCCGGCGATGGTCCAGCGAAAGGACGACTCCCAGGGCACTTCGGGCCGGTCGGGACCGAGCGCCCGCGGCGCGGTGCCGGTGGCCTGGCCGCTGCTGCGCGGCTTGCCGGCAAGCGTGATGAGCGCCACCGAGCACTTGCCGGCGGCGATCGCGGCGGCCGCATGCTCGATGTGCGCGAGATAGGAGCAGCCCCCCGCCTCGGTGCCGTCGAGCCACGACAGCTTCAGGTTGAGGTAGTCGGCCATCCACATCGGCGCCAGGCCCGGCGCATCGCCGGCGCAGAAATAGCCGTCGACGTCCGAGAGCGCGAGGCCGGCATCGGCCAGCGCACCGAGCGCGCACTCGGCATGCAGTTGCGCCACCGACTTGTCCGGCGCGAGCCGGGTCGGGTGCTCGAATGCGCCCACTACATAGGCGCTGCCCTTGATTGTCATCGGTTCAGTTCCTCCGGTCGCCGCCATGGGCGGCAGCACGCTTTCTCGCAAAGCCACCGATGCCCTCGCGGGCGTCGTCGGTCGCCGCCACCACGCAGAAGGCGTCCACCGCCGCGGCGACGCCCTCGCTCATGCCGAGATCGAGCGCCCGGTGGAAGGATTCGCGGGCGATCCTCATGGCCTGCTGCGGCTTGGCGGCCAGCACCCGGGCGAGTTCGCGCGCGGCTTCGTCGAGCTGCTCGTCGGGCACCACCCGGTTGACCAGGCCGAGCTCCTCGGCCCGGGCCGCGCCGAAGGTCCGGCCGGTGAACAGCAGGTCGAAGGCCCGGTGGCGGCCAACGATGCGCGGCAGCAGGGTGAAATGGATCGCCGGCATCACGCCAACGTCGATCTCCGGATAGCCGAAGGACGCCGATTCGGCGGCGACCAGCAGGTCGCAGGAGACCGCCAGGGTCATGCCGCCGCCGCGGGCGGCGCCGTTGACCGCGGCGATGCTCGGCTTGCCGAGCCGGCGCTGCGCCTCGTACACACCGACGTAGAGCGTCTCGAGCAGCGAGCGGACCGCATCGGGCGAGGCGCCGTCGAGCAAGGTCAGGTCCAGCCCCGCGCAGAAGCGCCGCGGCACCGCGCTGCGCACCAGCACGACCGCCGCGCTCTCGTCGGCCGCGGCCCGGTCGAGTGCCGCGATCAGCTCGGCCACCATCGACTCGGTCAGCGCATTGGCCGGCGGATTGTCGAGGGTGATCTCGGCGACGCCTTCGCGCACCTGGTAGCCCAGCGAACTCATGACGCGATCCGCGCCGCGCCGACCAGGCCGAGCACCCCGGCGGCCGCCAGGCGCTCGATCTCGGCGTCGTCGAGCCCCGCTTCGCGCAGCACCTCGGCCGTGTGCTCGCCGAGCAGCGGTGACGTCGACCGGGCTTCGCGCGGCTCGCCGTTGAAGCGCACCGGCATGCCGATGTTGCGCAACTCGCCCAGCACCGGGTGTTTGCTGCGCACCACCAGCTTGCGGGCCTCGAGCTGCGGATGGGCGAGGGCCTCGTCGAGCGTGTGGATCGGCGAGCAGGGCACACCGGCGCCGCGCAGCAGTTCCAGCCACTGCGCCAGGGTCCGGGTCACCATGACCTCGGCGACCAGCGCGACCGTCTGGTCGAAGTTCGCCACCCGCTGCGCGTTGGTGGCAAAGCGCGGGTCGTCGACCACGCCCTGCAGGCCGGCCACCGCGCAGAAGCGCCGCCACTGCGGATCGTTGCCCACACCGAGCATGATCTGGCCATCGGCAACCGCGAAGGCCTGGTAGGGCGAGAGCGCCGGATGCCCGGTGCCCATGCGCCGCGGCGGAACGCCCGTGCGCCAGTAGCTCTGCGCGAGGTAGGTCATCAGCGCCACCGAGGAGTCGAGCAGAGACACCTCGACATAGACGCCCTTGCCGGTGCGCTCGCGTTCGAGGAGCGCCGCGAGGATGCCGATCACCCCGTTCATCCCGGTGGAGATGTCGACCGGCGAGAAGCTCGCCCGCGCCATGGGGCCGCCGGGCTCGCCCATGGTGCTGATCATGCCGCTGAAGGCCTGCAGCATGACGTCGTAGCCCGGCTCCTTGCCGAGCGGCCCGTCGCGGCCGTAGCCGGAGACCTCGAGGTAGATGAGCCGCGGATTGAGGGCGGCCAGGGTCTCGTAGTCGATGCCGAGCTTCTTCGCGGTGCCGCTGCCGAAGCCCTGCAGCACGACGTCGGCCTCGCGGGCGAGCCGATGCGCGATCGCGACGCCTTCGGGCGACTTCAGGTCGAGCGCGAGGCTGCGCTTGTTGTGGTTGATCGACAGGAAGATCGCCGACTCGCCCTTGTCCTGCGGCAGCCAGCTGCGGGTGTCGTCGCCGATCCCGGGCGGCTCGACCTTGATGACGTCGGCGCCCAGTTCACCGAGATGCTGGGCGCAGAGCGGGCCGGCAAGGACCTTGGAGAAATCGAGGACCTTGATGTTCTTGAGGGGAGTCATGATGCGCTCTGAATGAAGCCGACTACCGGAACCGGAATGCTGGAACCGGGATGCGGGAATCGCACGCGCTCAGGCGGGCTGGACATCCGTCTTGGGATCGGGGCCATAGGCGTTCGGGCCCGGCTCGCCGTCGCGAGTCGCGAACCAGATGAAGATCAGCCAGCCGACAAGGGGGATGAAGTTCACCAGCACCCACCATCCGGAGCGGCCGGTGTCGTGCATGCGCCGGATCGCAACCGCGAAGGCCGGCACGACCATCGCCAGGCCGAACAGGCCCGAAAGCAGGCCGAACTCCTCGCTGCCCAGGCCGAGCACGCTGTCGATGAAACCCAGGCCGATGGCGATGAGCAGGTAGAAGAGCACGAAGAACCAGTACTCCTTGCGCCGCGCCCGGCCGGTGAACACCGCGTACTTGCGCAAGGCGATCTTGAACCATTCCATGTCCCGTCCCTCCTGTCTCCGATGCGAGCCGGCATCATGCCATGCCCCGCCAGTGCCTACTTGGACCGGTCCTGATCTCAGCCAGCCCCGACTTCGACCGATCCCTGTTTCGCGGGCGCCGGCCGCACCCGGAAGCGAACCTGCGCGCTGGCGACCCGGGTGCCGTCGGCGGCGAAGAGATCGGCGGCGACCAGCACGCTGCGTTCATCGCGCTCGATGATGCGCGCGGCCGAATGAAACTCGCCGAGCGGCGCCGGCCGATGAAAGCTGGTGTCGAGCCGCATCGTGAGCGCCGTCATGCCGGGCCCGAGGCTGGCATGCACCGCGTTGGCGGCCGCCGAATCGAGCATTGCCGACAGGAAGCCGCCGTGCACGGTGCCATGGCGGTTGGTGAATTCGTCGCGCGCGGTGAAGCCGATGCGGACTTCACCCGTCCCGGCATCGACGCCAAGCAGGCGCCGGCCGAGCAGCGCGGCGGCCGGCGTCGTCGTTTCGAGGTGAGCGTTCATCGATGTCCCGCAACTCGTGGATGATCAGGCGTGCCCGGCCACCGCATGCGGCACGTAGGGCGCCTCGAGGGCGGCGATCTCCTCGGCGGTGAGCGCGAGCGACATCGCGGCGACCGCGTCGTCGAGCTGCTCGAGCTTCGTCGCGCCGACGATCGGTGCGGTGATGCCCGGCTTCTGCAGCACCCATGCCAGCGCCACCTGTGCCCGCGGCACCCCGCGACCGGCGGCGACCTGCGCGACCGCATCGACCACCTTGCGATCGGCATCGCCGGTCTTCGCGTAGAGGTTGCGACCGAACTCGTCGGTTTCGAGCCGGGCCGTGGACTGGTCCCAGTCGCGGGTCAGGCGCCCGCGCGCCATCGGGCTCCAGGGAATCACGCCGATGCCTTCGTCGCGGCACAGCGGCAGCATCTCGCGCTCTTCCTCGCGATAGAGCAGGTTGACGTAGTTCTGCATCGATACGAAGCGCGCCCAGCCATGGCGTTCGGAAACGCGCAGCGACTTGGCGAACTGCCAGGCGTACATCGACGACGCCCCGATGTAGCGGGCCTTGCCGGCGCGCACGACGTCGTTGAGGGCCTCCATGGTCTCCTCGATCGGCGTCTCATAGTCCCAGCGGTGGATCTGGTAGAGATCGACGTAGTCGGTGCCGAGCCGTTGCAGGCTCGCGTCGATCTCGGCCAGGACCGCCTTGCGCGACAGCCCCTTGCCATTGGGGCCCGGGCGCATCCGGCCGTTGAGCTTGGTGGCGATCACCACCTCCTCGCGACGGGCGTAGTCGGCCAGCGCCCGGCCGACGAACTCCTCGCTGGTGCCGTCCGAGTACACGTTCGCGGTATCGAAGAAGTTGAAACCGAGGTCCAGGGCGCGCTTGAAGAACGGCCGGCTTTCGGCCTCCGGCATCGTCCAGGCATGGTTGCCGCGGGCGGGCTCGCCGTAGCTCATGCAGCCGAGGCAGAGCCGTGAAACCTTCAGGCCGCTGCGACCGAGTCGGGTGTAGTCCATCGGTATTCTCCTGTCTTCCATCATGTTCGTGTTCTTGGCCGTCGTTCATCGCGGCCGGGCTCGTCGGCGCGGGCGGCGATCCTCGACGCGGACCCCGATGTTGCCACCGTCGGGCGGTTCCTGCGTCGCGCCCCCGAGCGCGCCATGGGCTGCGCAGGCACAATTGGCCTGTTCGCGCCGGCCCGCCGGCCCCCGATCCCCCTTCGAAGGAGCTCCCATGTCCGTCCATTCCCTCGCCAAGACCCCCGCCCAGGATCCGGTTCACCAGGCGAAAATCCATCTCGCGGCCGCCTTGCGCATGGCGGTGCTGCATGAGCTCGAGGAAGGCATCGACAACCACTTCACCGTCGCGGTGCCCGGCCAACCCGACCGCTACCTGATCCTGCCCTTCGGCTTCCATTGGTCGGAAGCCCGCGCCAGCGACATGATCATCTTCAACGAGGCCGGCGAGACGATCGAGGGCCAGGGCATCGTCGAGATCTCGGCCAAGTGCATCCATGCCCCGATCCACCGGGTCGCCGGCGTGAACGTCGTGCTGCATACCCACCAGACCTGGGCGCTCGCGCTCAACATGCTCGCCGACAACCGGCTGCTGCCCACCAGCCAGACGAGCGCGTTCTTCGGCGGGCAGATCGCCTACGACGACGGCTACAACGGCCTTGCCGACACCCTCGAGGAAGGCGAACGCCTCGCCCGGCTGCTCGGCGACAACCAGGTCGTGTTCATGAAGAACCACGGCGTGCTGGTGGTCGGCGACAACGTCGCCCAGGCCTATCGCCGGCTCTACAAGCTCGAGCGGGTCTGCCGCGCCCAGCTGCTGGCGATGGGATCGGGCCAGCCGCTGGCGGTGCTGCCGCCGGAGATCGTCGAGCGGGTGCAGAAGCCCAATCCGCACGACACCCATCCGCGCGGCGAGCGCGACCGCCTCTACTTCGAGGCGATGATGCGGATCCTCGACCGCGAGCTGCCGGGCTACGCCGACTGAGGGTTTGCCTGTCGATGGCGCGATTCCGCCCGCGCCTGGGGAAAGACGTGGACGCGGTCTCGCTACCCGATCTCTGCGAAGAGCTCGCAGCAGCATGAATCCGTCCAGCGCCTCGAGCCGCAGAATAATCAGGCCGGGCTGCCGCGCAGCGTCGTCGGCTCGAGGCTGATCACGCCGGCGGCGGTCAGTTCCTCGTAGCGATCCTCGCCCGATCCGAGCACATCGCGCATCACGTCGAGCGTATCGGCGCCCAGGCAGGGCGCCACGCCACGCAGCGGCGGGCGCCGGCCATCGACGCGCAGCGCCAGTGCGATCTGGCGCTGGTCGCCGATGTGCTCGCGCGAGGTATCGAAGTAGAAGCCGCGCACCGCATGCTGGGGCTGCTGCATCGTCTCCTCCGGCGTCAGCACCGGCGCGGCGATGACCCCGAGCGCCTGCAGCCGCTCGCTCGTCTCCTGCGCATCCCGGCCACGGGTCCAGTCGGCCAGCACCGCATCGATCTCGTCCTCCCGTACGCGTCGCGCATCGACGTCGTCGAGCACGCCATCGGCCCAGTCCGCGCGGCCGATCGCCCCGGCCAGCGCCCGCCAGGCCTGCGTCGAATCGACCGCGACCACGATCCAGCGGTCGCGACCGGCAGCCGGATAGACGCCGTGGGGCGCCATCCCGACATGGCGATTACCGAGCCGGGGTGGCTCGCGGCCGGTCGCCGAACGCGCGAGCAGGGCCGGCGCGGTGAACGGCAGCAGGCATTCGACCTGGCTGATGTTCAGCCACTGGCCCAGGCCGGTACGCCGTCGGTGCACCAGCGCGGCCAGCAGCGCCGCGGCGCCGTAGAGGCCGCCGATCGGGTCGCCGTATGCGATGTGGCCCATCATCGGCGGCATCGAGCCGCTGCCACGAAAGCTCGGCATGCCCGAGGCCTGCTCGAGGGTCGAGCCGTAGGCCCGCGTCTCCGAGAGCTCGTTGCCCGAACCGAAGGCCGACATCGACAGCATCACCAGGTCGCGGCGATCGCGGGAGAGTTCCGGCCAGCCCATGCCGAGGCGATCGATCACGCCGGCCGCATGGTTCTCGACCGCCACGTCGCTCGCGGCAACCAGGTCGTGGGCAAGTTCGCGGCCCGCGGACGTCGTCAGGTCGAAGCTCACGCTGCGCTTGCCGCGATTGACCGCCGCGAACCGGCAGCTCTTCTCGTGCTGGCGAGCCGCGATCGCCTCCGGGGTCCACTGGGTCGAGCGCCACCAGTCCGGATAGCGCCCGGCCTCGATCTTGACCACATCGGCGCCGAGGTCGGCGAGCACCCGCGTCGCGATCGGCCCGGCCCAGCCCATCGAGAAATCGGTGACCCGCAGGCCGGCGAGCGGCGCGTCGACCTTGCCGCGACCAGCCGCCTTGCTGCCGACCGCGCCAGCGTCCACGCTCCCGCCCCCGACGACACGCTGGCCCGCCGCCTCGCCGGCGACCCGATCGCCCGCCCCCGCCGGCGCGGCCACCCGCAGCGGCGAGCCCGGCGCAACCAGGTCGGGCCGGGCCGCAAGCGGCGCGATCGTGCCGCGCCGGGTGAAGACCGGATGCGTGGCCAGTTCGCCGGCATCGGGCACTACCACCAGCGGAATCTTCATCTCGCGCGCGATCGCCGCCCATTCCTGCGCGGTCTTCGCGCGCAGCTTCTCGTCGAGGATCGCTTCGAGTTCGTCGGCCCGCTCGGCGCGCAGGTGGATCGTCGCAAGGCCGGGATCGGCGGCAAGGTCGGGCCGCTCGAGCATCCGGCAGAAGGCAGTCCACTGCGCCGGCGTGATGATCGTCGTGCCGAGCCAGCCCTCCCGGCAGCGGTGGATGCTGATCGGGCAGGTCGGCGCGAACCGGTTGACGCCGGTTCGCGGCACCGGACGGGCAAGCATCTGCGCATCGGCGACCTGCAGCTCGCCGAGCACCATGCAGGCTTCGAGAATGCTCACCTCGGCGTGGTGGTGACCGCCCTCGCCATACAGGGCCGCAAGCGCGGCGCTCGTCGCGGTGACTCCGCCGACGATCGCCGACTGGATGTCGCCGAGCTGCTGGGGCGGCCCCTCGACCGGGCCGCAGGGAAAGATCATGCCGGTGAGCGCCTGCACGGCGATGTCGGCGCCGCGCCAGCGCGCGAGCGGGCCATCGAGGCCGAACCAGCTCAGGGCGACGGTCGCGCGCCGCGGCCTGGCAGCCAGCGGCCGCCGCGGCGCCGACTCGCCGATCAGCAACAGATCACTGGCGGCGACAGCGGCCTCCAGGCCGGCGAACGACAGCGGCGATTTGCCCTGGTCGAGCCAGGCGAACAGCAGCCCTTCGGTGCGCGGGTCATCGGGCACCTCGCGCCGGCGCCGCAGGGGATCCCCGCCGTCAGCCTCGATCCGATGCACCGTCGCGCCGAGGTCCGCGAGCATCCGTGCGCACCAGGCGGCGGCGACACCGCCACCGAGTTCGACCACGCGAGTGCCGGCCAGCGGTCCCTGTGTCGTCATGACTGTCTCCTGCGATGGGCGCGGGCCGACCTGTCGGGGGCCCCGCTTTCTTGACCGCTTCCCGGTCGGCTTCTATCCTGACAAATGTCAGTCTGCCATCGTAGCGCGTCGCCGGCCACCCCCCGTGGCGGCGACGGTCCTGTAATCGACCGGAAGCCCCCCATGCAAACTGCGCCCGCCCCCGCGGCCGTCGGCTCACGCCCCCTTCGCAAGCTGCTGATCGCCAATCGCGGCGAGATCGCGCTGCGCATCGCCCGCAGCGCGGCCGAGATGGAGATCGCCACCGTCATGGTCCACTCGACCGACGACGAGGCAAGCCTCCATGTCCGGCGCGCACAGGAGGCCTTCGCACTGCCGGGCCGCGGGGCGCGGGCCTATCTCGACATCGACGCGCTCATCGAGGCGGCACGCGCGAGCGGCGCCGACGCGATCCATCCCGGCTACGGCTTCCTGTCGGAGAACGCCGAGTTCGCCCGTCGCATCGAGCAGGCGGGGCTCGTCTTCGTCGGCCCGACGCCCGAGGCGCTGTCGCTGCTGGGCGACAAGATCGCCGCGCGGCAGCGCGCCGGAGAGCTCGGCGTGCCGACCCTCGCCGGCACCTCGCAGCCGACCGGCCTGGACGAAGCGGCCGGGTTCTTCGCCAGCCTGCCCGCGGGCGCCGCCATGCTGGTCAAGGCGGTCGCCGGCGGCGGCGGCCGTGGCATGCGGGTCGTCACGTCGGCCGACGAGCTCGCCGAGGCCTGGCAGCGCTGCCGATCCGAAGCGCAAGCCGCGTTCGGCAACCCGGACGTCTACGTCGAGCGCTTCCTGCCGGCGGCCCGCCACCTCGAAGTGCAGATCCTCGGCGACGGCACCGGCGAATGCATCCACCTCGGCGAGCGCGAATGCACCCTGCAGCGCCGCCACCAGAAGGTGGTGGAAGTCGCGCCGAGCCCGACCCTGAACCCCGCGCAGCGCGAGCGACTGCTCGACCATGCGCTCAGGCTCGCGCGCAGTGCGCGCTACCGCTCGCTCGGCACCTTCGAGTTCCTGGCGGACGCCAACGGCCGCGAGGGCGAGGAACTGTTCTTCATCGAAGCCAATCCCCGCATCCAGGTCGAGCACACCGTGACCGAGGAGGTCTTCGGGCTCGACCTGGTGCAACTGCAGCTCGAGCTCGCCCGGGGCCGCAGCCTGGCGCAACTCGGCCTCGGCCCGGACACTGGCGCGGCGCCGCGCGGCCATGCGATCCAGCTGCGGATCAACATGGAGCGCATCGCCGGCGACGGCAGCGTCAAGCCCTCGAGCGGCACGCTGCGCACCTGGGAGCCAGCCACCGGCGCCGGCATCCGCATCGACGGCGCCGCCTATGCGGGCTACCAGCCTTCGGCGAGCTTCGACAGCCTGCTCGCGAAGCTCATCGTCCACTCGCGCTCGGCCGACTTCCCGGTCGCGCTGCGCAAGGCCGAGCGTGCGCTCGCCGAGTTCCGGATCGAGGGAATCGCCACCAACCTGCACTGGCTGCGCGCGCTGCTGGCCCGGCCCGAGGTGGGCGCCAACACGATCACCACCCGCTTCATCGAGCATGAAGCCGCCGGGCTGGCGAACGCAGCGCTCGCCATCGCTGCCGCGGACACGCCCACGGCAACAGGAGCGGACGATGCGCCGCCGTCCGGCGATCCGGGCACCGGCGCGCCGGCTGCCGCGTTGCCGCCGGGCAGCACCGCCGTGCCGGCGCCGATGCAGTGCACCGTGCTCGAGCTGGGCGCCGCGGTCGGTGACTTCGTGCGCAGCGGCCAGCAGCTCGCGGTGCTCGAGGCCATGAAGATGGAGCACCTGGTCACGGCCCCGTGCAGCGGCATCGTGCGCGCGGTGTTCGCCGAATCCGGGCGCACCCTGATGGAAGGCGAGACCCTGTTCGCGATCGAAGCGCAGGAGGATGCCGACGGCCCCGCGCAGGCGGACGCCGCGATCGATCTCGACCGCATCCGCCCCGACCTCGCCCAGGTCGCCGAGCGTCGCGCCTTCGGGCTCGACGAGAACCGCCCGCAAGCCGTCGCCAAGCGGCATGCCCGCAAGCAGCAGACCGCGCGCGAGAACCTCGCCCAGCTATGCGACGAAGGCAGCTTCCGGGAGTACGGCGAGTTCGCGATCGCCGCGCAACGCCACCGGCGCTCGGTCGACGACCTGGTCAGGAACACGAGCGGCGACGGCATCCTCACCGGCATCGGCAGCATCAATGGCGACCGGTTCCCACCCGAAACGGCGCGCTGCGCCTTCGCGATCGGCGACTACATGGTGCTCGCCGGCACCCAGGGGCAGCGTCACCATCGCAAGCTCGACCGGGTGCTGAGCATCGCCGCCGAGTGGAACCTGCCGCTGGTGCTGTTCGCCGAAGGCGGCGGCGGGCGACCGGGCGACACCGAGCGCATGACCTACGCCGGGATCTCCAACGGGACCTTCACCAAGTTCGCCGAGCTGAGCGGGCAGGTGCCGCTGGTCGGCGTCGTCTCCGGCCGGTGCTTCGCGGGCAACGCCGCGCTGCTGGGCTGCTGCGACGTGATCATCGGCGACGAGAGCAGCAACCTCGGGATGGCCGGGCCGGCGATGATCGAAGGCGGCGGGCTGGGCATCTACCCGCCCGAGGCGATCGGGCCGATCGACGTGCAGTCGCGCAATGGCGTCGTCGACATCCGGGTGCGCGACGAGGCCGAAGCCTGCCAGGTCGCCAGGAAGTACCTCGCCTACTTCCAGGGGCCGATTGCCGACTGGTCGGCGCCCGACCAGCGACGCCTGCGCCATGTGGTGCCGGAGAACCGCCTGCGGGCGTACGACGTGCGCGAAGCGATCGAGGCCATGGCCGACGAAGGCTCGGTGCTCGAACTGCGGCGCGAGTTCGGCGTCGGCATCGTCACCAGCCTGGTGCGCATCGAAGGGCGACCCTTCGGGCTGATCGCGAACAACCCGGGGCACCTCGGCGGCGCGATCGACGGACCGGCCGCCGACAAGGCCTCGCGCTTCATGCAGCTGTGCGACGCTTTCGACCTCCCGATCCTGTCGCTGTGCGACACGCCCGGCTTCATGGTCGGACCCGAAGCCGAGAAGACCGCGCTGGTGCGCCATGTGTGCCGGATGTTCGTCACCGCCCGCTCGATCAGCGTGCCGCTGTTCGCGATCGTGCTGCGCAAGTGCTACGGGCTCGGCGCCCAGGCGATGCTCGGCGGCGGCGCCGCCGACAACTTCTATACCGTCTCCTGGCCGACCGGCGAGTTCGGGCCGATGGGGCTCGAGGGCGCGGTGACCCTGGGCTTTCGGCGCGAGCTCGATGCGGTCGAGGACCCGATCGAGAAGAAGGCGCTCTACGACAAGCTGCTGGCCGACTACTACGAGCAGGGCAAGGCGATCTCCACCGCATCGACGACCGAGATCGATGCGGTGATCGATCCGGTCGAGACCCGCGCCTGGATCATGAGCGGCATCCGCTCGGTGAAGCTGCGCCCGCCGCTATCCGGGCGCAAGCGGCCCTTTGTCGACGCCTGGTGAGCGCGGCGGCGGGATGAAACCCGGCCGCCAGCGCCGGGTGGTGCGCTGGAAGAAGAGATTGTTGGGCACCTGCAGCACCGTCGGCCGGCCCTCGTCGTCCGTCTCCTCCAGCGTGGTGTAGACCAGGTTCACGTCGACCACCTGGCCGCGCAGGCCGGGCTTGTCGCCGCCTTCGAGCAACTCGATGTGGTCGAACAGCCGGAACGGCCGCATGACGAAGATCAGGAGCGAGCAGAAGATGTTGCTCAGCACGCTCCAGGCCGCGAAGAAGGCCACCGCGGCAACCGTCGCGAAGCCGGTGAAGGCGGTCCAGAGCACCGTGCCCGACACCCCGAGACGCTCGAGGATCAGCAGGAGCGCCGCGCCGAAGATGACGAAGGCCAGCAGGCGCCGGGCGGCGAACCCGAACACCTGCGGCAGGCCGTAGCGCGTCACCAGGCCGTCGATCAGCAGGCGCGACAGGCGCCTGAGCACGAAGGCGACGAGCAGGACCAGCAGGACCTGGCCGGCCGGGATGATCACGCCCAGCCATTGCTGGATCCAGACGGGAAGCTGTTCGCGCATCGGGCCCTCGAGGGGTTCGCAACGGTGGAGGCGGCAGTGTAGACCGGCAGCCTTTCCCGCGTCAGGCGGCCACTGGTATCCGGGTCGGCCCCCAGGCCAGCAGCCTCGCGCTCGCGAGCGGTGGCCGGTCGCCACGGCACGATCGGATCGCGCCCGGCATGCATGGCCCGGCGCCGATCGGCCGCTCAGCCTCCCTCCAGTTCGGCAAGCAGCGCCCTGGCGCCCGCGCCGAGGAAGCCGCCCTTGCGCAGCACCCGCGCCACCGGGATCGTCGCGTCCAGGTCGTCGACCCGGATGATGGCCAGTTCGCGACGCGACCGCTCTTCGGCCACCGCATCGGCCTGCAACAGCGCGATGCCGAAGCCCGCCTCGACCAGCCGCTTCTGCGCGGTCAGGCTGTCGATCGCGACCGTGTCGAGCGCATCGATGCCGCGGGCGAGGAATTGCGCACGGACCGCGGCAGCAAAGACTTCACCGCCGCGCGCCGGCGCCGGGAATGCGAGCCATCGTTCACCGGCGAGGCGCGCCAGCGAGCGGACCCGTCGGCCCGCAAGCCGATGATCGACCGCACAGGCTACGACGAGGCGCTCCTGGTACAACACCCGGCAATCGAGATCGGCCGACCGATCCTCGAAGTAGCGCAGGCCGATCGTCGCCTCGCCGGCGCGAACCCGGACGCTGACCTCGGTGCTGGTCGCCGTCTCCAGCCGCAGGTCGAGGGCCGGATGGCGCGTATGGACGCGGCGCAGCGCCGTGGTCAGCGCGGCGCCTGCGAGCGTCCCGACCGCGGTGACGCGCAACGCGCCCGTCGCGGCATGGCGGGTCGCCGCCACCGCCGCTTCGGCATCGCCCAGCGCGGCCGCGACCCGCTCGGCATGCGGCAGCAGTGCGGCGCCTGCCTCGCTCAGGACGAGCCGCCGGCCGACGCGGTCGAACAAGGGCATGCCGACCTCTTCCTCGAGCAAGGCCAGTCGACGGCTGATTGCCGACTGGGTCCGTGCGAGCGCATCGGCCGCCGCGGACACGCCACCGCGGCGATGGACCGTGAGGAAGGTTCCGAGGGCGTCGGAGTCCATGTCTGGCGATCCTCCCGTTTATTCATGCATGAAATCGATGATCTTGTTCGGATTTATGAGTTTGACGCGGATTTGTCAATCACCCGAAGATCGCGGCTTCACCCACCGGAGGCCGCCAATGACGCACTCGACGATCAATGACACCCAGGACAGGGCGCTGGAGTTCCTGCATCTGCACCAGGCCGGACGCGGCTTCGTGATGCCGAACGCGTGGGACATCGGCACCGCCGTCCTCCTCGCGAGCGAAGGATTCCCGGCGATCGGCACGACCAGCGCAGGCATCGCGTTCTCGCTCGGCAAGCCGGACTACGGTGTCCGCCGGGCCCACGCCGCGGTGACCCGCGACGAAATGATCGACGCCGTCAGGCGAATCACCGGCGCGGTCCCGGTCGCGGTGAACGCCGATCTCGAATCCGGCTTCGGCGACACGCCCGAAGAGGTCGCCGCGACCGTCCGGATCGCGATCGGCGCGGGCGCGGCAGGCTGCAACATCGAGGATGTCGACCGCAGCACCGGCGCGCTGTTCGACGAGGCTGCCGCGGTCGACCGGATCGCGGCCGCGCGCGAGGCGATCGCATCGTCCGGCCAGCACTTCGTCCTGACCGCGCGCACCGACGTGTTCCAGCGCGACGGCGCCGATGCGATGGCCATGGCCGTCGCCAGGGGCAACCGCTTCCTCGAAGCCGGCGCGGACTGCGTGTTCACCCCCGGGGTGACCGACATCCCGCGTGCGCGCATTCTCGCCCGCGAGATCGGCGGGCCGGTCAACCTGGTCGTCGGCCTGAACGAGGCCGCATCGGGCGCAGGCGAGTTGCTCGACGCCGGGATCCGGCGGATCAGCGTGGGCGGGTCCATCGCCCGCGCCGCCCTCGGGCTGGTCCGGCGCAGCGCCCGCGAACTGCGCGAGCAAGGCACCGTGTCCTATGCCCGCGAGCAGATTCCGCAAGCCGAGCTCAACGCGCTGTTCGAGAAGCGATTCACCGGCGCCTGAACAGTGCGGCCAGCGCGCGTTGCGAATGCGCGCGAAGCCAACGCGCCGCGAAAACATGGCCTAAGATGCCCGGGATCGGCCATTGCCACTTCCCTGATTCCCGAGCATGACATCCCAGGAGCGCGAGCCGGCGAGCGCCACGACGCTCGCCCACTACGACCAGCGCGCCGAAGCCTTCTGGCAGGGCACCCGCGACCACGATGTCAGCCAGAACATCGCCGAGCTGTTGCGCCACATCGAAGGGGAGCCGCCGTTCACGATCCTCGACTTCGGCTGCGGCCCGGGACGCGACCTCGCGGCGTTCACCGCGCTCGGCCACGTCGCCGTCGGCCTCGACGGGGCGCCCAGCTTCGCTCGGATGGCGCGCGAACACAGTGGCTGCGAGGTGCTCGAGCAGGATTTCCTGCGGCTCGAGCTGCCGGACGAACGCTTCGACGGCGTGTTCGCCAACGCATCGCTGTTCCACGTCCCGAGCGCCGAACTGCCACGGGTGCTCGGGCAACTGCATGCGAGCCTCAAGCCCCGTGGCGTGTTGTTCAGTTCCAACCCGCGGGGCGACAACCAGGAAGGCTGGAACGGCGATCGCTATGGCGTCTACCACGACCTCGACGGCTGGCGACGCTACCTGCTCGCCGCCGGCTTCACCGAGCTGAACCACTACTTCCGGCCGGACGGCGTGCCGATCGCACAGCGCCCCTGGCTCGCGAGCAGCTGGCGCAAGGCCTGAGAACGAACCGTGGACGAGGCACCTGCAAGCGCTCATCGGGCCTGGACTGCGACTCATGGCACTCACTGACCGTCGAGCGGTCACCGTCGCGCTGGGCACCACACAGACCCTGTCCTGGGCGTCCTCGTACTATCTCGCCGCCATCCTCGCCGCACCGATGGCGAAGGAGCTTGGGCTGGCCACGTCCACGGTGTTCGCCGCATTCTCCGGCGCGCTGGCCGCCTCGGCGCTGGTCGGACCCTGGTCGGGACGCCTGATCGACCGCCACGGCGGCCGCCCGGTGCTGATCGGCACCAACCTGCTGTTCGCCCTGGCGCTCGCCGCCATCGGCATGGCCCGCGACCTGCCGACGCTGGTGGCCGCCTGGCTGGTGATGGGCATCGCGATGGGCAGCGGCCTGTACGAGGCCGCCTTCGCGACCCTGGTCCGCCTCTACGGCCAGCAGTCGCGCAATGCGATCACCGGCGTCACGCTGTTCGGCGGCTTCGCAAGCACGGTCGGCTGGCCGCTGACCGCCTGGATGGAGGCGCACTACGGCTGGCGCGGCGCCTGCTTCGGCTGGGTCGCGCTGCACCTCATGCTCGGGCTGCCGCTCAACGCCTGGCTACCGCGCGCGAGCCGGCGGGCGGAGGGTCGTTCGACACCATCGGCGGCCGCGCCGAACGACGGGTCGTCCGCAAGCCTGCCGACGCACTCCGTGCTGACCAGCGCGCTGCTCGCCACGGTGTTCGCCTGCGGGTGGTTTGTCAGCACCGCGATGGCCGCACATTTTCCCCGGGTGATCCAGGCCGCAGGCGCAAGCCTCGCGGTCGCCGTCGCGGTCGGCGCGATGATCGGCCCGGCCCAGGTGGCCGGCCGGCTGCTCGAGTTCGGCCTGCTGCGCCGGATGCACCCCTTGCTCTCGGCGCGGCTCGCGACCCTCGCGCATCCGCTCGGTGTCGCCGCATTGCTGCTCGGCGGACCCGCACTGGCGCCGGTCTTCGGCATCCTGCACGGCTTGGGTAACGGCATCCTGACCATCGCGATGGCGACCCTGCCACTGGCACTGTTCGGATCGCAGGGCTATGGCGCGCGCCAGGGCTGGCTGATGCTGCCGGCGCGCATCCTGCAGGCTCTCGCGCCGTTCCTGTTCGGCATCGCGCTCGAGCGCTGGGCCGCCGCCGCGCTGCTGCTCTCGACCGCACTGAGCCTGGTCGCCTTCGGCGCCCTGGCGGCGCTGCGCGCGCCGCGAACGTCCGACTGATCGAGCGGCCATCCCGCCTGGCGGGCAACGGGGACCGGACTACGCGGCCGTGGCGAACGAGACGTCGGCACCACGCCGGTCCGCGCCTGCATCCGCCGGACCTGCCAGCTCGGCGTGCAGGCGCTGGTCGAAGCGACTGCGGGGCCGACGCACGAGGCGCTCGGCCGCCAGCGAGCGCGCCCGCCGGACCCGACCGCTGCGCCGGGACGCCTCGAGCAGGGTCAGCGCGAGCAGGTCGCACTGGGCGAGGCTGCCGCCACAATGCCGCGCGAGATGCCGAATCGCCTCCAGCCGATCGGCGGCCTGCGCGTAGTCGCCGGCGCCGAACGCCCATAGCGCCTCGCATACCGGCAGGGCCGAGGATCCGACGACATCATCGAGTTCGGCCGACTGCCGCGCATAGTCGCGGATCGCATCCATCAGTCGCCGCGCACTCCCGCCCCGACCGGCCGCCGCGAACGCCAGCATGGCGTGGGCATCGATGAAAGGACGCAGGCCACCGAGGGAGACTCGCTCCCAGCGATCGGCCAGCTGCTGCCAGCGCGCGCCGAGTTCGATCCCGGCGAGATCCAGCCGCCACAACAGGGCGGAACAGTCGACCAGAGCAGAAACGCCGCCGATCGCACTGATCCGCTCGTCGTGGATCCGCAGCGCCTCATCCACCTGCCCGGCATCGATATGGCGCAACGCGAGATGCCACCACAGATGCGCCCCATAGCCCGGGCTCGCCTCCCAGGTCCGCCGGGTCGAGCGCAGCCAGTCGATGCCCTCCTCGGCCCGGCCCTGCATCTCCATCACATGGGCGATCGCATGAATGGCGGCGGCGCTGTCGGGGACGAACTCCAGCGCGCGCCGGCCAGCAACTTCGGCATTGTCGTACTCATCATTCTCGGCCAGCCCGAACGCATGCATCGCGAGCAGGTGGCCATAGCCCGGCATCGATGGATCCCAGTGCGGCAGGGCCATGGCTACACGGTCGCGCAGTTCCCGCCGGCGCCCCCACTGCAGGTCACCGAAGTGGGCAACGCGCAGTGCCAGCGAGTCATGCGGATTCTCCTCGGCGATGCGCCCGTAGAGGGCGAGCGAGCGCTGCAGTTCATGCCCGAGCCAGGCTTCGGCTGCCTCGAGGTGGCGACGCGCGCCCGCGTCGAGGCAGGAGGCCGGCAGCGTGCGTAGGGCCTGCAAGGCGCTGGCGAGGGCGGGCCGGACATCGTCACGGGCGGCCATCACCAGCAGCGCGGCCCGCAGGCAATGGCCGGCCGCGAACTGCGGATCGTGGCGCAGCACGCGGTCGATCGTCGCCATCGGATCGCCCTGGCCGGCGTGCAGCATGTGCAGCGCCGCGTCGTACCCGGCCTGCGATTCCACGGGCGCTGCGGCCCGATGATTGGAAAGGGTTGGCTTCGACATCCTGCTTCCTCGATTCCCGTATCGACGGCGTCGGCCGTGCTCGCGGACGGGGCGCCTCGCGAGCGGAGCCGATACTTTGATGGGCGCGCCCCCGGACGTGAACTGCCGGAACGCCGGGGTGCTTGGCCGATCCGCCGCGATCAGGATCGTCGGCGTGGATCGGTACGAGGATGATCGCGGCAACCAGGGCCGGCCGATAGGGCCGGATGCGCCCTCGACCGGTTCATTCGTGCCATCCGGCGGCGGGTTTGCCGCGCGCGGTCAGGCGGCCTTGCCCTCGATATGGAACAGCTTGTTGAAGATCCGCCAGTCG
>CAYZBJ010000054.1:0-261 GCA_964476625.1 uncultured Burkholderiaceae bacterium
GTACTCCTCGCCGACGATCCGCCCCTTCTGGAAGTTCTCCACATGCTTGCGCGCGATCTTCATCGAAGTCCGCGGCCAGATGTAGTCGGACCCGACGAGGAAGACCTTCTCGACCTTCTTCTCCTTCTTCGCCCAGTCAAGGCCCCAGAGGATCTGCTGCGTCGCCTCCTGGCCGGTGTAGATGACGTTCTTCGACTGCTCGAGGCCTTCGTAGAAGGTCGGGTAATAGAGCATGCCGTTGTACTGCTCGAAGACCGGCAG
>CAYZBJ010000054.1:271-19729 GCA_964476625.1 uncultured Burkholderiaceae bacterium
CGAGGATCCCGCCCATGGCGTTGATCTGGTCGATCGCGAGTTGCTCGGCCTGGATCGAGCCGGTCTCCGAGATCGCCATCGTGCCGGTGGCCGAATGCAGCTGGCCGACGGTGACCTCGGTATCGGTGATGGCAAGCCCGGTGGTGTTGATCGTCGCGGTCGCCGGGGCCGACCCGAACGCGAGTCGGGGCATCGACAGGCCCAGCGCCGGCGCCGCGGCAGCGCCGGCGGCGGCGAGGACGAACCGGCGACGATTGGCTCGGAGAGGCTTGGGATCGGTCATGAAGGACTCCTTGGTTCCGGGGTTGGCGCGAATCGCTTGCTGCTGCGATGCACAATCTACGGAACCCGGGCGGCCTGAAGGAATACGTCATTCGACGTAGTGCCCTCGAATCGACAATGGATCGATACTCCCGATCCGGGTGCTGCGACGCACCGGGCACGCCCGCCCCAGCCCCGCCGTGGTGCGGCCTTTCGCGGCGACCTCGCGACCCGGCGCAGCCCGGGCCGGCGACCGCGCTGGAATGCTTCTTGCGTCGGCACGACATTCGTCCGCCATGAGGCTGGCGACATCCACCCGGGGCAGCCCGATCGTCGAAGGAGGACCGTGGATCCCGCTGCCACCCAGCGCATCGTCAAGATCCGGCGCGACTACAACACCTGGGTCGCGAACGAGACACTCGAGGATTACGCGCTGCGCTTCGCGCCACGCAGCTTCCGGCGCTGGTCGTTCCACTGGATCGCCAACACCGCGCTCGGCGCGGTGTCCTTCCTCGCGCTCGAATCGATCGGCGCGACGCTGATGCTCAACTGGGGCTTCGCCAACGCCGCCTGGGCGCTGCTCGTCGTCACCGTGGTCATCCTCGCCACCGGCCTGCCGATCAGCTACTACGCGGCCCGCCATGCGGTCGACATGGACCTGCTGACCCGCGGCGCCGGCTTCGGCTACATCGGCTCGACGATCACCTCGCTGATCTACGCCAGCTTCACCTTCATCTTCTTCGCGATCGAGGCGGCGATCATGGCGCTGGCGCTGCAGCTGCTGTTCGGCATGCCGCTTTTCTGGGGCTACCTGCTCAGCTCGCTGGCGGTGATCCCGATCGTCCTCCACGGCATCACCTGGATCAGCCGCCTGCAGGCGTGGACCCAGCCGGCCTGGCTGGTGCTGCAGGTGCTGCCCTTCGCCGTCATCGCCTGGAAGATGCCGCAGGCCTACCACGACGCGATGAGCTTTCGTGGCCATGACAGCGATGGCACCAGCCTGCTCGCGATCGGCGCGGCAACCACGGTCGCCTTTTCGCTGATCGCGCAGATCGGCGAGCAGGTCGACTACCTGAGGTTCCTCCCGCCCGCGAGCCGCGCCAACCGGGGGCGCTGGTGGGCGGCGGTGCTCGCAGCCGGACCGGGCTGGATCGTCCCCGGCGCGGCGAAGATGCTCGGCGGCGCATTCCTCGCCTTCCTCGCAACGCAGCAGATGATCCCGCCCGATCGAGCGGTCGAGCCGACCCAGATGTATCTCGTCGGCTTCCAGCAGGTCTTCGGCGATCCGCGCGTCGCGCTACTGGTGACCGGCCTGTTCGTGATCCTGTGCCAGGTGAAGATCAACGCGACCAACGCCTACGCCGGCTCGCTCGCCTGGTCGAACTTCTTCTCGCGGCTCACGCACAGCCACCCGGGCCGGGTCGTCTGGCTGGTGTTCAACGTGACGATCGCCTTCGCGTTGATGGCGCTGGGCGTGTTCGACGCCCTCGAGCATGTCCTCGGGATCTATTCGAACGTCGCCGTCGCCTGGATCGGCGCGGTGGTGGCCGACCTCGTCATCAACAAGCCCCTCGGCCTGAGCCCTGCCGGCATCGAGTTCCGCCGGGCGCACCTGCATCATGTCAACCCGGTCGGCGTCGGCGCGATGCTCGCCGGCTCCCTGCTGGCGATGGTCGCCTACGGCGGACACCTCGGCGACCTGGCCCAGGCCTTCTCGCCCCTGATCGCACTGGCGACCGCCTTCGTGCTCGCGCCGGCGATCGCGCTCGCGACCCGCGGCCGCTACTACCTCGCCCGGTCGCCAACGAAGCGCTGGCGCCCCGGCGAGTCGGTCGATTGCGTCGTCTGCGGCAACGCGTTCGAGTCGGAGGACATGGCGACCTGCCCCGCCTACGGCGGCGCGATCTGTTCGCTGTGCTGCACGCTCGATGCGCGTTGCGGCGACCGCTGCAAGCCACGCAGCGCGGCACTGCACGGGCTCGGCCAGCGCGTGGCGTCCTGGTTTCCCGACTTCGTCCCCAACAGCTACATCCGGCGCATCGGCCTGTTCACCGCCATCCTCGGGGTCGCGGTCGCGGTCATCGGCGCGGTCTTCGCGCTGGTCTACCAGCAGGAGGTCATCGCGACAGGCGTCGGCGAGGCCGATTTCGGTGCGGCCTTCCTGCGGATCTACGCCGTGCTGGGGCTGATCTCGGCGGTCGCTGCCTGGTGGATGGTGCTCACCCACGAGAGCCGCAAGGTGGCGCAGCTCGAGACCGAGAGACAGACCGAGCTGCTGATGCGCGAGATCGACGCGCACAGGGCGACCGATGCCTTGCTGCAAAAGGCCAAGGATCTGGCCGACGCGGCCAATGCGGCGAAGAGCCGCTACGTGCGCGGCATCAGCCACGAGCTGCGCACCCCGCTCAACACGATCCTCGGCTACGCGCAGATCCTGCTGCGCGCCCCGGAGGTTGCGCCCGACCGGCGCGACGCGATCGCGACGATCCAGCGCAGCGGCGAGCACCTGCTCGCGCTGATCGACGGGCTGCTCGACATCGCCCGGATCGAGGCCGGCCGACTCGCCATCGAACGACGCGAGCTGCGCTTCGCCGAGCTGCTCGCCCACATCGACAAGGTCTTCCGGCTCGAGGCGGCCCGCAAGGGGATCGGCTTCCGGATGACCATCGACGGCGGACTGCCCGAGGTCGTCCTCGCCGACGAAAGCCGGCTGCGACAGATCCTGATCAACCTGCTCGCCAACGCGGTGCGCTTCACCGAGCGCGGCGGGGTCACGTTGCGGGTCTCCCACCGCGCCGAGATCGCGGTGTTCAGCATCATCGATACCGGTTGCGGCATCCCCGCCGAGGACTTCGAGCGGATCTTCCTGCCGTTCGAGCGGGGCCGCGCGCACGGCGCCGGCGAGCCGGGCACCGGGCTCGGGCTGAGCATCACGCAGTTGCTCGCCGAGCTGATGGGCGGCCAGGTAAGCTTGCGCAGCGAAGTCGGCGTCGGCAGCACCTTCACGGTCAAGCTGTACCTGCCTTATGTCGCACGGCCCGCGATCGCGATCCGGCCGGAGAGCGAGATCGACGGCTACCTCGGGCCGCGTCGCCGGCTGCTCGTCGTCGACGACCACCCGACCCAGCGCCGGCTGCTCGCCGACCTGCTCCGGCCCAAGGGTTTCCTGGTCGATGAGGCGGCCAACGGCCCCGCCGCGATCACCACCGCGCTCGCCAGCCGCCACGATGCGGTCCTGCTCGATGTCGCGATGGCCGGCATGGATGGCTGGCGCACCTGCGCGATGCTGCGCGCGGGCGGCTACCGGGGCGCCGTCGTGATGGTGTCGGCCGAAGCCCACGAGGACACGCCGCAGCGTCGGGCCGCCGCCGGCTGCGACGACTTCGTGTTGAAACCGGTGCTCGAGAGCACGCTGTGCGCGGTGCTGCAGCAGCACCTGCGAATCGCCTGGACCTTCACCGCCACCGGCCTCGACCGATCCTCCCTGCCCGCGCCGACAACGCCACTCGCAACGAGCGGTTCGACAGCGGCCGTGGCCGTAGCGGATACGAGGGACGCAACGGCTGCAGCGCCGAGCCTGCCCGCCGAGGCCGCCGAACAGCTCGCCACGCTGGCCGGCATCGGCCACCTGCGCGGAATCGAGCGCTTCCTCGACGCGCTCGAGGTCGAAGGCAAGGTCCCCGCGACCACCCTGGCCCTGCTGCGGCGCCTGGCACGCGAGCTTCGCTTCGATGACCTCACTGCCTTCGCGAAAGAGCGTATCGATGACCCGCGACATCGCCAGGCGTGAGACGGTATTGTTGGTCGACGACGCACCGGACGAGGTGCGCATGCTGGTCGATGCCCTCGAGGACGCCGGCTTCACCACCCTGGTCGCGACCGACGGAGAGAGCGCGCTGGCGCGGCTTGCCCGGATAACACCCGAGGTGGTGCTCCTGGACGCGCGCATGCCCGGGATCGACGGCTTCGAAACCTGCCGCCGGCTGCGCGCCACCCCCGGCATGACGGCGGTGCCGATCCTGTTCATGACCGGATTGCACGAAACCGAGAGGATCATCGAAGGGCTCGACGCCGGCGGCAACGACTACCTGGTCAAGCCCGTCGTGCCCTCGGTCCTGGTCGCCCGCATCCGGGCCCACCTGCGGGTCGCGCGCCTGTACGCACCACCGTCCGCCCCACTACCCGCGTCATTACCCGCGCCACCACCCGGCCTGCCCCGGGCAGGGGGACTGACGCCGCGCGAAGCCGACGTCATCGAATGGGTCGCCAAGGGCAAGACGAACCGCGACATCGCCGAGATCCTCGGCATGAGCCCGCGAACGGTCAACAAGCACCTCGAGCACATCTACGCCAAGCTCGGCGTCGAGACCCGCACCGCGGCGGTCGCCCAGTTCGGGCGGCTGCGGGCCGCCGCCGGCTGGCGCTGAGGCGGCTGCACCCTGGCTGCGACCCCCTGGGCGTCTCCTAGCCGCGTCGCAAGCCGATCGCGACCACCGCGGCAATCACGATCAGCGCGCCGACGACCTGGACCGGCGCCACCGCCTGGCCGAGGATCACCCAGGCGAGGCCGAGCGAGGCGATCGGCTCGAAGTTGAGCAGGGCCGCGTTGTCGACCGCGCCGACCCGCGGCAGGATCGCGAACATCATCGTGAAGGCCGTGCCGTAGAGGACCGTCAGCAGCGCCAGCCCGGTCCAGGCGAGCGGATGGGCGGGCAGTGCGAGGCCGCCGCCGATCGCGCCGGCGACCAGGGTGACCACCGCCACCACGCCCATCGTCAGCACGGTACGCAGGCGCCCCTCGAGCGCGGTCAGCCAGCGTGTCGTCAGGTAGAGCACGCCGGCGAACGCGAGCGCGGCGGCCAGCGCATGGGCCACCCCGGGGCCGATCAGCGCCCAGCGGGCGGCAAAGCCGACATCGCCGTCGAGCGTGACCCGGCCGGCAACGTCGAGCGCGAGCGACAGGCCGAAGAGCGCAACGACCATCGCGATGAGGGTTCGCCTTGCCGGGCGCACGCCGCTGGCCGCCCAGGACAGCAGCGCCAGCAGGAAGGGAAAACTGTTGAAGGTCAGCAGCGCGAGCGCGACCGGGATCATCGCGACCGCCGAGTACAGGCCGTAGCTCTGCACCGCCAGCAGCAGGCCGACGGTCACCGCCCGGCCGACGGTCCTGCGGTCGACGGCAAGTGCCACCCCGGTCAGGCGCAGGAAGAGCAGTACCGCGATGGCGGTCGTGCCCGAACGGACCGCAACCGCGGTCACGACGCTGACGCCGTGGTCGAATGCCACCCGCGCCGCGATGTGGTTGGCCGCGAAGATCGTCGCGACCAGCAACAGCAGGGTGACGGCCACCCAGCGGGGCATTGGTGCGGCCGCCGCGCTCATCGCGCCGTCGACCCCGGCCTCGCCTTCCGCCTCGCCATCGGCCGTCCGAGGAGCCTCACCCGCCGACCTCGACCACGATCTTGCCGACCACCCGGCGCGCCGCGAGCGCGCGCATCGCCTCGAGTGCCCGCTCGAGCGGAAAGCGCGCGCCGATGAGGGGGTCGAACACGCCCGCTTCGCCCAGCCGCGCGATCTCGCGCAGGTTCTCGGCGCCGAGCGCGGGATTGCGCCGGCCGAACTCGCCGGCCCGCACGCCGACCACCGAGAAGCCCTTGATCAGCGGGATGTTCGCCGCCACGCTCGGGATCCGCCCGCTGGCGAAGCCGATCACCATCAGCTTGCCGCCGAAGGCGACCACGCGCAGCGACTCGTCGAAGACATCGCCGCCGACCGGATCGAAGACGAGATCGACCCCACGCCCTTGAGTCGTCTCGAGGGCCGCTTCCCGAAAACCCGCCGCTGGCCAGATCGCCCGCGCACCCGCCGCCAGCAGCGGCGCGGTGCGCTCGCGATCGGCGGGATCCCGGGCGGTGGCGTAGACGGTCGCGCCGAGATGGCTAGCGAGCTGGATCGCGGCATAGCCCATGCCGCCGGTCGCGCCGTGCACCAGCACCACCTGGCCGGGCGCCAGCATGCCGAGCCGGACCAGGCCCACATAGGCGGTGATGGCGCCGACATGCCAGGATGCCGACTGCGCGAAATCGTGCCGCGCCAGGGCCGGCCAGGCCTGGCTTGCGGGCACCCGGATCCGCTCGGCGAGCGCCCCGCCCTTGTTCGAGAAGCGCACCGCCTGCCCGACCCGGCCGGCATCGACCCCGTCGCCGACCGCGAGCACGACGCCGGCGCCTTCCATGCCGGGCACGAAGGGCAATGGCGGCTTGAACTGGTAGCGCCCCTCGCACATGAGCAGATCGGGAAAGTTCAGCGCCGCCGCGCGCACCCCGACCAGCAGCTGGCCGGGACCGGGCGGCCCGACGTGGATGCGCCGCGCAAGCACGCCGGCGAGATCGGGGGCGAGTCGCTCGCAGACGAGGGCCGCGGCGTCGAGGGGGCTGGCGTCGTTCTCTGGCATCGGGCGATGCTACATTGCCGGGAGCAACCCGGTCGACTGGCGGCGGGGTTGGGAACCCGACCATCCGCGAACTCCGCGGCCGCGCAGGCTATCATCCGAAGCCGCCCCCACGCCCCACGCGAGCAACGATCGATGTCACGCCTGATCCGACTGACGATCCTCCTGGGCATCACGGTCCTCGCGAGCGCCTGCGCGGTGGTCGCGGTGGCCGATGCCGCGGTCACCGTCGCCGCCACCGCCGTCAAGGTCACCGCCAAGGGCGTCGGCGCGATCGCCGACGCCGTCATTCCCGACGGCGACGACGAAGACGAGTGATACGGGCTCTCAGGGCCAGTCGATGCGGGCCACGATCGGCAGGTGGTCCGAAGCGACCCGGGCGGTTTCGCTGCGATGGGCGCGCACATCCACGAGGCGCTCGATCGGGTGCATCCAGATCCGGTCGAGCGCGAACAGCGGCAGCCGCGCCGGAAAGGAACGCACCGGCCGGGTCACGCCGAAGTGCCGGCGCAGCCAGCGCAGGGGTCCCCCCCGCACGAACCATACGTTGATGTCGCCGAGCAGCACCACCGGCATCCGGTCGGTGTCGAAGGCAGCCAGCAGGCGGCGCACCTGCGCCCGTCGCTCGGCGGCGGCCAGGCCGAGATGGGTGGCGACGACGCGCAAACGCCGGCCACGGCATTCGATATCCGCATCGAGCGCGCCACGCGGCTCGCGACGACCGAAGGACAGGTCGATCGAGCGCACTTCCTCGATCGGATGGCGCGAGATCACCGCGTTGCCGAAGCGGCGCGCCGGCGTGTCGAGGGTGGGTCCGACGGCAAGCTGCCAGCCAGGCGGCATCTCGATGTCGGCAGCGAGGTCGTGCCGGCCAGGGCCGCCGAGCGGCACCTCCTGCAGGGCGATCACCTCGGCGTCGAGCTCATGCAGGACGCGACTGATCCGCTGCGGGTCGTAGCGGCCGTCCGCGCCGACGCCCTCATGGACGTTCCAGGTTGCGATCCGCAGCATCCGCGGCTCAGGCGCGGGCGGTCGCGTCGTCGCCGGTGCCGACCAGGCGCTGCGCCCCGATGGCCAGCGCGATCATCGCCACCGCGATCACCGCCGCGATGCCGATGTGCATCGGCCCGGGGTCGCGCATCGCATCGACCAGCCGGTCGATGAACACCACGGTCAGGACGATGCCCGGCCCCATCCCGATCAGGGTGCCGAGGATGTAGTCGCGCAGCCGGATATGCGAAGCGCCGGCCACCAGGTTGACGATCGTGAACGGCGCGATCGGCAGCACCCGCACCGCGGCCATCGCCACGACACCGCGCCGGGCGACCTTGCGGCTGAGCCGGTTCACCGCGGCCCCCGCGAAGCGGCGCATCGCGTCGCGGCCCAGCAGCCGGCCGATCAGGTAGGCCGCCAGGGCGCTGCCAAGCGCACCGACGAGGGCATAGCAGACTCCCGCCAGGGTGCCGAACACCAGGCCCACCACCGCGATCAGCAGGGTGACCGGCACCATCGCCAGGCTGGCGAGGACGAAGACGCCGATCACCACCAGTGGCGAGAACGGCATCTCGCGCAACTGGCCGGCGTAGTCGACCAGGCGCCCGAGATCGAGCATCTGCGCGAGCGAGGTGTAGCGCCAGGCCAGGGTCAGCGCGAGCAGCGCGACGGTGGCCACGCCCAGCAGCCAGAGCCGGCCGGCCAGCGGCCGTCGCCGGGGCGGCGGTACGAAATGGCCCACGAGCCTGGCGATGTCGACCGGCTCCTCGGGATCGATCGGAGCCTGGTCGACTGGCAGCAGGGCGTCGACCTCGGGGTCGATCCCCGGCTCGATCGGCACGAGCGACCTCGTCCCGTCCGCGAGCGCATCGATCGCCGCGAAGAAGCTGTCGTGCGCCTGCTCGCTCGCGGCCACGCGCGCGGGCTCGACGCCGAGATGCTCGCCGAGCAGGCGCTGGCGCACCGCCGCGATGCCGGCGGCGACCCGGGCGTCGCCGTTGGCATCGATCGCGAGCATGCATTCGGTATCGAGCCGCATCGATCGGTTGTTCAGGTTGGCCGAACCGACCAGAAGCAGGCGATCGTCGATCACCGCCACCTTGCTGTGCAGGTTGAGGCAGTCGCCCGCCAGGCCGTCGATCTCCGGGCAGCACAGGCGATAGCGGCCGTGGCGGTCGGCCCGCTGCAGCCGCGCATGCCAGCGCGCGCGCAGCACGCCCATGGTGACCTCCTCGAGCCAGCCGCTCTCGGCGCGGCGCGACAGCATGAGGAATTCGGGCCCGTCCTCGGCAGCGAGGCTCGCCTCGATCACGGGGGCGAGGATCGACGAGGTGTAGTACTGGTTCTCGATGTAGACCGAATGCCGCGCGGCGCGAAAGGCATCCTCGTAGAGCCGGCGGACTTCGTCGCACAGCGGGACGCCGGGGCTCGCCGGCAGGGTGCGCGCGATGCCGACCGCGACGTCCCGAAGGTCGGGCTCGACGCCGGCGGGCCAGGGATCGCCGCCTGTGTCCCGCGGCGCGGGCGGCGTCGGCGCGCCGACCGAATCGGCCCAGCGCTGGCGGGCAAGCTCGCCCAGGGCCCGGGCGCAGTCGCCGTCGACCACCATCTGCACATCGTGGAACGGCGGATAGGGAAGCCCGTCGGAGTCGACCCGGCGCGGATCGTCGGGCAGGTGCGCCGAGGTATCCCAGCGGCGCTGGGTCAGGTCGATGCCGCCGACGAAGGCGACGGCATCATCGATGACGACGACCTTCTGGTGATGGGACCCACCGGTCGGGTGCCGGCCGTCGAGCCGGAAACGCAGCCCCCGGTGGGTGCGCCAGTCGAGGCTCGCGGCGGGCAGGAACTCCCGCTCGAGGGCGTAGATCATTGCGAAGTCCCACTCGAGCAGGTCGATGCGCAGGCCGCGCCGCTCGCGCACCAGGGCGTCGAGGAAGGGACCGAGGCAGGCGGGCCGGCCATCGTCGGGCGTCTCGTCGGCGCACAGCCGGGTGCGGCTGTCGAGATCCCAGCCGAGCACGCGGATCGAATGGCGGGCGGCCAGCATAGAGGAGCGCACCGCGCCGAAGTAGTCGGCAACGTCGACGAGTACGGCCGCACGCGCCGCCTGCTCGATTCGCCAGACGTTGCGATCGGGTTCCAGGAGCGACGCGCCAGCGGGATCAACGGGCAAGCGCATGGACCGGCCAGTGCAAGCAACGTGCCCGCGCTGCTTCCGATCCTCGCGGCCCGCCGATCCGATTTAAGATCCCTGCTTCCACCCCCTGCATGGAACG
Source organism: uncultured Burkholderiaceae bacterium (assembly GCA_964476625.1). Lineage (GTDB taxonomy): Bacteria > Pseudomonadota > Gammaproteobacteria > Burkholderiales > Burkholderiaceae_E > JAMLIN01. The sequence goes on from CAYZBJ010000054.1 coordinate 10,256, forward strand.
TTCCGGATGTCCGCAAGCATTGGTCGCCCCCAGGGCGGCACCGAGATCCCCGCTCCCTTCGCCGCCGCCACCGCCGTGGTCCTGCCCGACTGGATCGACTACAACGGGCACATGAACGTCGGCTACTACCACGTCGCGTTCGACATCGCCTCGGAGCCCTTCATCGAGCTGCTCGGCTTCACCCCCGAGTACCGCAAGGCGCATGGCATCACGACCTTCGCGCTGGAATCGCACCTGGCGTTCCTGCGCGAAGTGAAGGTCGGCGACCGCCTGCGATTCGAGGCCCAGCTGCTCGACTACGACTACAAGCGCATCCACTACTTCCAGCAGATGTACCACGCCGACGAAGGCTATCTCGCCGCCACCTACGAATCGGTCTCGGCGCATGTCGACGTGGCGGCGCGGCGCACCGCGCCGATGGGCGAGGCGCTGCAGACGCGCCTGGCGGCGGTGCTCGAGGCGCACCGGACGCTGCCGCGCCCGCCGCAGGTGGGCCACGTCATCAGCGCCCACCCAGGATAGCTCAGGCGAACAGCAGGGTCGCCAATCCGAGAAAGATGAAGAAGCCCATGCTGTCGGTGCTGAAGGTCAGCAGCACCGAGGAGCCGACCGCCGGGTCGCGGCCCAGCTTCTGGAGCAGCATCGGCACCGCCATGGCGACGGTGGCGCCCAGCAGCAGGTTGAGGATCATGGCGAGCATCATGGTGATGCCCAGCATCATGCCGTTCTGGGTGTCCCGGTAGAGCCACCAGGCGAAGGCGCCGGCGACCCCGCCCCAGAAGACGCCATTGAGGCCCGCGATCGCGAGCTCCTTGTAAAACAGGCGCAGGGCGTTGGACGGCGTCACCTGGCCCAGCGCCAGCGAGCGCACGAACAGCGTCATGGTCTGGTTGCCCGAATTGCCGGCGATGCCCGCGACGATCGGCATCAGGGTCGCGAGCGCGACCACCCGCCCGATGGTGTCCTCGAAAGCGCCGATCACCCGCGATGCGAAGAACGCCGTGCACAGGTTCAGGGCCAGCCAAACCCAGCGGTTGCGCGCCGAGGACCAGACCCCGGCGAAGAGGTCTTCCTCCTCGCGCAGGCCGGCCTGGTTGAACAGGTCGGATTCGCCCTCTTCGCGAATCGCATCGACGACTTCCGACACCGTGAGCCGGCCGATCAGGCGATTCTTGGGCCCCACCACCGGCGCCGACACCAGGTCGTAGCGCTCGAAAGCCTGCGCCGCCTCGTAGATGTCGTCGCCCGGTTCGAGGGTGAGGGTTTCGCGCTCCATCGAATCGCCGACCAGAGACTCGGGGTCGCGGGTGAGCAGGCGGTCGATCGGCAGCACCCCGACCAGCGACTCGAAGCGGTCGACCACGAAGACCTTGTCGGTATGGGGCGGCAGCTCATCGAAGCGGCGCAGGTAGCGCAGCACCACCTCGAGGGCGACGTCCTCGCGCACCCGCACCACGTCGAAGTCCATCCGCGCGCCGACGGTCTCCTCGTGATAGGACAGCGCGGTGCGCAACTGCTCGCGCTCTGCGGGACTCAGGCCGGCCTGGACCTGCTCGACGACCTCGCGCGGCAGGTCGGCGGCGATATCGACGAGGTCGTCCGGATCGAGCCGGCCGGCCGCCGAGACCAGCTCGGCCCGGTCCATCGAGCCGATCAGGGTTTCGCGGACCGCGTCGGAGACCTCGAGCAGGATGTCGCCGTCGTGCTCGTGGTCGATCAGGTCCCAGACGGCAAGCCGCTCGTCGCGCGGCAGGGCCTCGAGGATGTAGGCGGCGTCGGCCGGGTGCAGGCGGTTGACCCGCGCCTGCAGGTGCGAGAGGAGCTGCGCCTCGTTGATCCGCCCGACCAGGTCCTCGCGGCTGCCATGGTCGTCGCTCTCCTGGCGCACCATGTCACGGATCAGCGACAGGCGGCCCAGCCAGTCCTGGACCTCGGCGAGCGCGAGCGACGCCGCCTCGGGGTCGCGCGGCGTACGCGCGCCCTGATCCTGGCGTTCTGCTTCCCGATCGGGCGCGACGCGCTCGTCAGGCTCGTTGGCTATCGGCTCGGCCATGGTCGATGCGGTTCGGAGGTGGGAACGCGTCCGCACCGGCATCGGCCCGCCTTGCCGCGGGCTTCAGGTCCGGCGCCGGTTCGCGTTCCCGGAGTTGGGTCTCGACGGGTCCACTGGCATCAGAGCCGACATCGGCCCCTGGTTGACGGATGCCGCATTATGGCCGAAGCCGTGTGACACCGAAAGCGGAGTACCGAACCGCCCGCCAGCGGCGGGCTTCGCCGGGGCCGGCGCACCGCTCAGGGCGGGGTGACGTCGCGCATCCAGCGCTGCAGGACCTCGGCGCGGCGGGCCAGCGCCGCCGAGCCCGGATTGCGGTCGTAATAGCGCGGCCGCGGCAGCATCGCCGCGAGCCGCGCCGACTGGGCCGCGCCAAGGCGGTGCGCGGGCACCTGGAAATGGTGGTGGGCGGCGGCTTGCGCGCCGAACACGCCCTGCCCCCACTCGGCGACGTTCAGATAGATCTCGAGGATGCGCCGCTTGGACATGAGCGCCTCCAGCATCCAGGTGATCAGCAGTTCCTGCGCCTTGCGCACATAACTGCGATCGCCGGACAGGAACAGGTTCTTGGCAAGCTGCATGGTGATGGTCGACCCCCCGAAGTGGATCCGGCCGCGCTCGGCGTTCTTCTCGAAGGCCGACTCGATCGCGGCCCAGTCGACGCCGACATGCTCGGTGAAGCGCGCATCCTCGGAGGCGATCACCGCCCGCTTGAGGTGGTCGGAGATCTCCTCGTACGGCACCCAGCGATGGTCGAGTGTCGCTTTCGGATCCTGTTCGCGCAGGCGGTTGAGCTCGGCCCGCATGAAGGCGGTCGAACCGGGGTCGACCTGGGTCCACCAGAGCACATGGCCGAAATACCAGAACTGCAACGCGATGAAGGCGGTCGCGATGCCCGTCAGGGTCCAGGCGAGGCCACGCCTGAGGGCGCGGCCGAAGCCCCCGGCGCGCTTGCGCCCGCGGGTCGCCATCGGCGCGCGCCTGTCCTTGCGCTTGGCCGGGCGCCGGGCCATCAGTCGCGCGCGCCGGCGCGGACCGCGGCGAACACGGCCGCCGTCGGCGGCCGGACGCCGCGCCACATCGCAAAGGATTCGGCGGCCTGCTCGACCAGCATGCCGAGGCCATCGCTCGCCCGCATGCAGCCGCCGGCCAGCGCCGCCTGCATGAAGCGGGTCGGCTCGGCGCCATAGACCATGTCGTAGGCGAGCCGCAGCGATGGCCAGAACCCGGCGGGAACCGGCAGGCTGGCGCCGGCCAGGCCCGCGGAGGTCGCGTTGACGACGATGTCGGCCCGCAACCTGGCGAGGTCCTCGAAGCCGCCCGCCGCGAGTCGCGGGTCAGCGAAGCCGCCGACCAGTCCCGCCGCCTGGGCGGGACGCCGGGCAACGACGACGAGCCGTTCGATGCCGGCGCCGAGCAGGGGTCCGACCACGCCGCGCGCCGCGCCCCCGGCGCCGAGCAGGACGAGCCTGGCGCCGGCCAGCGCGAGGCCGAGCCGGCCCTGCAAGTCGGCGACCAGGCCGAGGCCATCGGTGTTGTCGGCCCAGGTTCCGTCGGCGTCGAAGCCGAGCGTGTTGGCCGCGCCGGCCTGGCGCACCCGGTCCGACAGGCGATCGGCGAAGGCCGCGGCCTCGAGCTTGAAAGGCACGGTGACGTTGAGTCCCCGCCCGCCGGCCGCGCGGAACGCCGTGACGGCAGCGGCGAAGCCGTCGACCGGCGCGAGCAGGCGCTCATAGACGAGGGACTGCCCGCACTCGGCGGCGAAGCGGGCGTGGATCGCCGGCGACAGGCTGTGGGCGACCGGATTGCCGATCACGGCATAGCGATCGACGGTCGCGGTGCTGCTCATTCGGACTCGCTCGTGCGCAAGGCCCCGTTGGTGAAGGTCCAGGTCCGCACGATCTGCAGGATGTCGCCTTCGCGCGCCATCTCCGGCGGGAAGGGCTCGTAGGGCGCGCCGGCGAAGACGATCTCCTTGACGGCGCGATTGAGGATCTCGTGCTGCGACTTGCGATTGACGACGATGTCGACCACGTTGCCGTGCTTGTCGATCTCGACGGTGATCACCAGCGAATCGTAGAGCTTGCCCCGCGCCGCGGCCGGATAGCGCTCGGTGCCGAGTTGCTCGATGCGCGCCGCCCAGTCGGACACATAGCGGGCATAGGTGACGCCGACGGCATTGACCCCGAAGGTCAGGCGCCGCGGCCGCTTGTTGTAGTCGGATATCTGCCGCTCGATCTGCGCCTGCAGGCGGGCGATCAGCTGCTCGGTCCGCTCGCGGTCGCTGCCCGGCTCGGCGCTCGGCTCCGGCTGGGTCGGCTGGTCGCGCACCTGGGCCTGTTCGCTCGCGCGGGCCAGCAGGCGACGCTGCTGCTCCTCGAGTTCGCGCACCCGTCGCTGGCGCTGCGCGACCGCCTCGCCATCGCTCACCTGGGCGCTCGCCACCAGCGGCGACGTGGCGCGGCCCTCGTCCCGGTCGCCGCCGCCTTCCATGTTCACCTGGGCCACCACGTCGGGCGCGAGCGGCCGCGCAACCGTGCCGGCGTTGAGCAGCACCACCTCGAGGCGGGAGTCCCGCGGCGCGAGCACCAGCGGCGAGGGCGGCGCGAAGCGCACCGCGAGCACCACGAGGTGCAGGAGCACCGAAAAGCCGACGCCGATCATCAGCGGATCTCGCAGGCCGGTACGACCGGCCGCGGGATTCGGCAGCGTGATCACCGCTCGCTCGCCACCGCCGGGGCGTCGGCCTCGGGCTCGTCGGGCATGACCTGGCCGGCGAGTTCGACGAAGCGACCGTGCAGCGACAGGTCGAGCAGGTCGCGCTCGAGCAGGTCGACCACGATGCGCCGCCCCGGCGGCAGGGGCGGCAGGCCGGTGGGCCGGAAGTAGAGCGGCGCCGCGCCGAGCCTGACCAGGTCGTCGCGCACCGTGACGGCTTCATGGCGGCGCAGGTCCTGCTGGTCGAGCCAGCGCAGGCACCAGTAGCGCTCCATGCGTTGCTGGAACTCGATGTACGCCGCGTGGCGCGCCTCGAAGGCCGACAGCACCGCCATCAGCTCGGTATCGTTGTTGCCGTAGGGCGCGGCATCGCCGGCCACCGCCGCGAGCAGCTGGCGCTGGTTGACGAGGTCGATGTAGCGGCGCAGCGGCGAGGTCGACCAGATGTAGTGTTCCACGCCGATGCCCTCGTGCGGCCCGGGCTGGGTGCTCATGCGGACCCGGCCGGCCTGCTGGCTGCGATAGAGCCCGGCGATGCCGCGCTCGGCGAGCAGCCGGCCCCATTCACTGTTGGCGAGGATCATCAGCTCGGAGACGATCCGGTCGAGCGGCGCGTCGCGGCGCCGCTGCACGATGCGCACCGTGTCGCCCTCGACGTAGAAGCTGAAGTCGGTCCGGAACCGCGGCTCGGGCTTGCCGCGCACATGTTCGCGCGCGGCGCACAGCGCGTTCGACAGCCGCCACAACACCCGCAATGCCTCGCCCTGCGGCAGTGGCGCCTCGGGGGACTCGAGCGCGGCCTCGGTGACGACCGCGTCGAGCGTGTCGTGGCGCAGGTTCTCGACCACCCGCACCCGTTCGAGCCGGGAGAAGCGGTCGACGATGCGGTTGCCCTCGGCATCGAGATCGACGTAGAGCGAGAGCGCCGGCACCGTGCCGCCCATGTCGAGCGAGAACCGCGCCACCAGCGAGGGCGGCAGCATGAGGATCTTCTCGCCGGGCATGTAGACGGTCGAGAGGCGTTCGCGGGCGACCCGGTCGAGGCGCGAGCCCGGCTCGATGCCGACCGCCGGCGCGGCGATGTGGATCCCGATCCGCAGGCGACCATCGTCGATGCGCTGGACCGAGAAGGCATCGTCGATCTCGATGGTGCTGGAGTCGTCGATCGAGAAGGCGTCGACCGTGGCGGCCGGCAGCTCGTCGATGCGCGCGTCCCAGCCCGGGTCGCCGTCGTGCAGCTCGGCCGGAAAGCCGGTGCCGGCGGGGAAATGCTCGAACTCGAAACTGGCCCGGTGCAGTCCTTGCGAGGAACCGAAGGCGCCGAGCTCGGAGAGCAGGCGATCGGGCGCCTTGCGCGCCGCGCTCGCCGCCCGGTCGAGCGCCCGGTATTCGATGCCGGTCTTGTCTGGGCGCACGACCAGCGCGACCGCGACTTTCGCGATCGACTCGGGCAGGCGGCCGGCGACCATTTCGTCGGCGAGCCGTTCGATCTCGAGTTCCTGCTGCCGCCGGCGTTCGATCGCCGCGAGCGCGGTGGCGAGCGTGTCGCGATCGGCCGGTCGGAACCGGCCCTTGCCCTTGCGCGGGAAGTACACCGGCGCCGACTGCAAGCGCAGCAACAGGGCGGTGGCTTCGGCGGCCGAGGGCTGGTGGCCGAAATAGTCGGACGCCAGCTCGGCGAAACCGAACTCCTCGGCGGGCGCGCATTCCCAGAGGAAATCGACGTCGATATCCTCGGCGAGCGTGCGCGCGGCCGGCAGCAGCTCGCTGGGCCCGGGAGTATCGAAGCGCAGGTGGACGAAGGCCGACTTCACCTTGGCGCGCCGGCCGGTGCTCAGCTCGATCTGCAGGCTCGTCCCGTTGTCGACCAGGATCGTCCCGGTCTTCAGGTCGCCGTTTTCCTCGACAAGTACATAGGTCATCGCGGCCCGATTATACGGGCCCGCCCGGCGCCGCCGGTCGACCGGCGGGCGGCTCGCCGCGGCTTCGCGCCGCCTTCATGTCCGCTCGATGCCGGCGAACTCGAGCACCTCGGGCAGCCAGGACGCGAAGTCCGACAGGCCGTGGTCGCTGCCCTCGATGAGCCGGGTGCGCGCGCCCGGGAACGCGGCGAGCATCTCGCGCCAGTCGAGCAGTTCGTCGCCCTTGGCGGCGACCAGGAAATACTTCGCCGGGTCGGCGATGCCCGCCGGCGCCATGGCGGCGAGCTCGTCGATGAAGGCGGGTTCGAACACGAAGGGCTCGCCATCGTGGTAACCGGTCTGCGGGCCGACATGGCCGCGCAGGTCGCGCGCCGGATGCGTTGCCGGATTGAGCAGCACCGCGCGACAACCGGTGCGCTCGACCACGCAGGTTGCGTAGAAGCCGCCGAGCGAGCTTCCGACGAGGACGTCGTCCGGCGTCGGCGCGATCGTGTCGAGCACCAGCGCCAGCGCCGCGGCGGGCGAAACCGGCAGTTGCGGGCAGGCGAAGCGCGCGCCCAGGCCGCGTTCGCCCAGCCGCTCGCCGATCAGGCGCGCCTTGAACGAGGCCGGCGAGGAACGAAAGCCATGCAGGTAGATGATCCGCCCGTCCCCACTCATGTGACTTCCCCGCTCACCCGCCGCTGTCGATCACCGGCCATCGTCGATCAGGGCTGCGCCGCGCCGTCGCGGACGCGCAGCGCATCGAGCAGCCGGTCGTGGATACCCTGGAAGCCACCGTTGCTCATCACCAGGACCCGGTCGCCGGTGGTGGTGGCGGCGGCGATCGCCGCCACCATCTCATCGATATCCTCGTGCACCGAAGCCCGCGCGCCGAGCCCGGCGAGGGCCTCGCGCGGCGACCAGTCGAGCGAGCCGGCGTAGCAGAAGGCGAGGTCGGCATCGGCGAGGCTGCCGGCGAGCGCGGCGCGCATCACGCCGAGCTTCATGGTGTTCGAGCGTGGCTCGAGCACCGCCAGGATGCGCCCGGCCCCGCCCATGCGGGCGCGCAACCCGGCGATCGTGGTGGCGATCGCGGTCGGGTGGTGGGCGAAATCGTCGATCACGGTCACGCCGCCGACTTCGCCACGGGTCTCGAGCCGGCGCCTGACGCCGGGAAAGCTCGACAGCGCCTCGATCGCGAGCGCCGGGTCGACTCCGGCGTGGCGGGCTGCGGCCAGCACCGCCAGCGCATTGGCGCGGTTGTGCTCGCCGGCCGCGGCCAGGCGGGCGCGGCCGAGGCGCTGGCCTTCGAAGCGCACGTCGAAGCCGGTGGCATCGGCCTCCTCGACGAGATCGGCCACCTGCCATTGCCCGCCGGCGCCGGTCGTCTCGAGCGAACTCCACAGGCCACGCGCGAGCACCCGGTCGAGCGCCGGCGAATCGGCCGGGCGGATGACCAGCCCGCTGCCGGGCACGGTGCGCACCAGGTGATGGAACTGGGTCTCGATCGCCGCGAGGTCCGGGAAGATGTCGGCGTGATCGAACTCGAGGTTGTTCAGTACCGCCGTGCGCGGCCGGTAGTGGACGAACTTGGAGCGCTTGTCGAAGAAGGCGGTGTCGTATTCATCGGCTTCGATCACGAAGTGATCGCCCTCGCCGAGGCGCGCCGACACCGGGAAGCCGACCGGCACGCCACCGATCAGGAAGCCCGGCGCGAGGCCGGCGCGATCGAGCACCCAGGCGAGCATCGATGCGGTCGTGGTCTTGCCATGGGTGCCGGCGAGGGCGAGTACCCAGCGCTCGGCCAGTACCTGCTCGGCGAGCCACTGCGGCCCCGAGATATAGCGCGCGCGCTGCTCGAGGATCGCTTCCATGAGCGGATTGCCGCGCGAGACCACGTTGCCGACCACCCAGAGGTCGGGACGCAGGGCGAGCTGGTCGGCCTCGAAGCCCTCGATCAGGTCGATGCCGAGCCCGCGCAGCTGGTCGCTCATCGGCGGATAGACGTTGGCATCGCAACCGGTGACGCGATGGCCCGCCTGGCGTGCGATCGCCGCGATACCGCCCATGAAGGTGCCGCAGATGCCGAGGATGTGGATATGCATGGGGCTCGCCGACTCGGAACCGGTGGGCCGGATCGGGTCCGGTAGAATTCGAAGGATTCTAACGGAGCGCTCCTCCCGCCTGATGCCTGCGACCAGTCCTCCCCCATCGATCCGGCGCGAGATCGCCGGGCTTGCGGCGCGGCTGGTAGCCGACAGCGGGCTCGACTACGGCGCGGCCAAGCGCAAGGCCGCCCGGGAGCTCACCGGCCGCACCCGTCCGCCCGCCTCGGTGCTGCCCGACAACGAAGCCATCGACGAAGCGCTGGCCGAGCATCTCGCCCTGTTCGACGACGAGCACGAATCGCGGATACGGCGTCGGCGCGAAGCGGCCGCATCGCTGATGCAGTGGCTCGAGCCCTTCGCCCCCTACCTGACCGGCGCGGTCTGGAAGGGCATCGTCGCCGAGCATGCGCCGATCCACCTGCAGGTCTTCCACGACAACGCCAAGGAAGTCGAGATCGCCCTGGTCGACCACCAGGTCCGCTTCGAGATCACCACCATGGCCCACCTGCGCGACGCCTCCGAAGTGGAGACCCTCGCCTTCTACTGGCAGGACGAGCCGGTGCTGCTGTCGCTGTATGCCCACGACGACCTGCGCGGCGCACTGCGCAGCAACGGCGCGCGTGGCGCCGATCGCGGCAACCTGCGGGCGCTGCGGGCGCGCATCGAGCAGATGCAGTCGGGGGCGGCGCCG
>CAYZBJ010000054.1:19739-27364 GCA_964476625.1 uncultured Burkholderiaceae bacterium
CACGGACCCGGCGCGATGAGCGGCCGCGGGCGGCGCATCGCGCTGGGCGCCAGCATCGGGATCGCCGCGGCGGCCGCGGGCGCCTGGCTCGGCCTGCATCGTTTCGGCGGCGGCGAATCCGCCGACGGCGCCGATCCGACGATCGCAGCCCTGTTCGGACAGACCCTGCCCGACATCGCGGGCGAGCCGGTCGCGCTGGGTGATTTCAGGGGACGGACGGTGGTGTTCAATTTCTGGGCCACCTGGTGCGCGCCCTGCATCGAGGAAATGCCCGAGCTGTCGGCGATGCAGACCGACATGGCCGGCCGCGGCGTGCAAATCCTCGGCATCGGCATTGATTCGGACGCCAACATCCGTCGATTTGCCGAGAAGTATCCGGTAAGCTACCCTTTGCTGGTTGCCCGTGGCGATGCCCTCGAATGGATGAGGGCGCTGGGCAACTCGCAAGGCGGCCTGCCCTTTACCGTGGTGGTCGACCCGGCGGGCACGATCCGCACCCGGGTACTCGGCCGCTTCAGCGAACCCGCCCTGCGCGGCGTGATCGAGGCCGCCAGCGCGCGGCCCGCCTGAGCGCCCCTCCAGCGCCGCGGCCCGCCCCAGGCGAAACATATCTGCAACAAAATCTGACAATTGTCGCAATTTTCTGGACAACTTCGTCCAATTGCGCTCAAATTCGCTCAACTTCAATCAAACGGCACCCTCGCGCCGAGCCCCCATGTCCAAGACCATCTGGGCGATCCACGGGCCGAACCTGAACCTGCTGGGCAGTCGGGAACCGGCCGTGTACGGCCGCACCACGCTGGCTGAGATCGATCGTGGACTGGCCCGCCACGCCAACGCCCGCGGCCATGCCTTCGCCAGCTTCCAGTCGAACCACGAAGGCGCCATCGTCGACCGGATCCAGGCGGCCCGCGAATCGGGTGTCGACTTCATCCTGATCAACCCCGGCGCGTTCACCCATACCAGCGTCGCGATCCGCGATGCCTTCGCCGCGGTCGCGGTGCCCTTCGTCGAGATCCACATCTCGAACGTGCATCGTCGCGAATCGTTCCGGCGCCGGTCCTGGCTCTCGGACCTGGCCGAGGGCGTGATCACCGGGCTCGGGGCGAGCGGCTACCGGCTCGCGCTCGAGTACGCGATCGAGCGGCTCGAGGGCGCCGAGTGGCCGGGCGCCGCCGGGCTCGAGCAGGCCTGAACCGGGGCCATGGCGCGAGACCCACAGGAACGGCACAGGACAGGCAAGAGAGCGCACGCCAACAGGACAAGCGGCCGACCAGGCGCGCGAACGCAAGCAAGGGAGCAGACCCGATGGACCTCAGGAAGCTGAAAACACTGATCGACCTCGTCGCCGAGTCGAACATCTCCGAACTGGAGATCACCGAGGGCGACGGCCAGGTGCGGATCGTCAAGGCGCCGCCACCGGCGCCCGCGCCGATCAACTACCACACGATGCCGGCGCACATGATGGCGCCGGCCATGCCGCCCGCCCAGGTTGGCGCGGCCGCCCCGGCCGCTGGCGCCGGCCCGGCGACGCCCGCGATCCCCGAAGGCCATCCGGTGCTCTCGCCGATGGTGGGCACCTTCTACCGGGCGCCGCAGCCGGGCGCCGATCCCTTCGTCCAGGTGGGCGACACCGTTGCCGAGGGCGATACCTTGTGCATCATCGAGGCGATGAAACTGCTCAACGAGATCGAAGCCGACAAATCGGGCCGGATCAAGGCGGTCCTGGTCGAGAACGGCCAGCCGGTCGAGTTCGGCCAACCGCTGTTCGTCATCGAATGAGGCCCCCGCCCGCGGCGCCTCGCGCCATCCGCGGGCCGGCCCGCAGGAAACCCTGATGTTCGAAAAAATCCTGATCGCCAATCGAGGCGAAATCGCCTTGCGCGTCCAGCGCGCCTGCCGCGAGCTCGGTATCAAGACGGTCGTCGTCCACTCGCAGGCCGACACCGAAGCGAAGTACGTCAAGCTCGCCGACGAATCGGTCTGCATCGGGCCGCCTCCCTCGCGCGACAGCTACCTGCATGTCCCGGCGATCATCAGCGCCGCCGAGGTCACCGATGCCGAGGCGATCCATCCCGGCTACGGTTTCCTTTCGGAGAACGCCGATTTCGCCGAGCGGGTCGAGAAGAGCGGCTTCGTGTTCATCGGCCCGCGACCCGAGACGATCCGGCTGATGGGCGACAAGGTCTCGGCCAAGGACGCCATGAAGCAGGCCGGCGTACCCTGCGTGCCCGGCTCGGAAGGCGCCCTCGACGAGGATCCGGCCGAGATCACCCGGATCGCCCGCGAGATCGGCTTCCCGGTGATCATCAAGGCCTCGGGCGGCGGCGGCGGTCGCGGCATGCGGGTGGTCCACACCGAGGCGGCCCTGCTCAATGCGGTGTCGATGACGCGCGCCGAAGCCGGCGCCGCCTTCGGCAATCCGGCCGTCTACATGGAGAAGTATCTCGAGAATCCGCGCCACATCGAGATCCAGGTCCTCGCCGACGAGTTCCGCAACGCGATCTACCTCGGCGAGCGCGACTGCTCGATGCAGCGCCGGCACCAGAAGATCATCGAGGAAGGGCCGGCGCCGGGAATCGCGCGCCGCCTGATCGAGAAGATCGGCAATCGCTGCGCGGAAGCCTGCCGCAAGATCGGCTACCGCGGCGCGGGCACCTTCGAGTTCCTCTACGAGGACGGCGAGTTCTACTTCATCGAGATGAACACCCGGATCCAGGTCGAGCACCCGGTGACCGAGCTGATCACCGGCATCGATCTCGTGCAGGAGCAGATCAGGATCGCCGCCGGCGAGAAACTGTCGCTGCGCCAGCGCGACGTGGTCCTGCGCGGCCACGCGATCGAGTGCCGCATCAACGCCGAGGATCCGTACCGCTTCGTGCCCTCGCCGGGACGGATCACCGGCTGGCATCCACCGGGCGGACCCGGAATCCGGGTCGACAGCCATGCCTACACCGGCTACTACGTGCCGCCCTACTACGACTCGATGATCGGCAAGGTGCTCACCTACGGCGACACCCGCGACCAGGCGCTGCGCCGGATGCGGATCGCACTCTCGGAGATGGCGGTCGAGGGCATCCAGACCAACCTGCCCCTGCATCGCGACCTGATGCTCGATACGAACTTCATCGCCGGCGGCACCTCGATCCATTACCTCGAGAAGAAGCTCGCCGGGCTGCAATGAGCGGCGCCTGGGTCGAGCTCGAATTCATCGTCGACGGCGACCGGGTCGACGCCTGGAGTGACGCCCTGCTCGCGGCGGGCGCCCTGTCGGTCCAGGTCGAGGATGCCGATGCCGATGGCGAGCTCGAGCAACCGATCTTCGGAGAACCGGGCGAGCCGCCGCCGGCCCCCGGCTGGCAACGATCGCGATTGCGGGTGATGGTCGATGGCGACCCGGAAGATCCGCTGGCCGGCGTGGCGCTGCTCGCGCAAGCCGCCGACATCGCGGGCGAACCGGTACCCGGGCGCAGCGAGCGTCGCGCGGTTGCCGAACGCGACTGGGTGGGCGAGACGCAAGCCCAGTTCGCGCCCATCGAGATCGGCCCGCGCCTGCGAATATCGCCGAGCTGGCACCAGGTCGCCGAGCATGACCGCGAGCGCACCATCGTGCTCGACCCCGGCCTCGCCTTCGGCACCGGCAGCCATCCGACCACGCGCATGTGCCTGCGCTGGATCGAGCGGGCCATGCCGGCGGGCGCGCGGGTGATCGACTACGGCTGCGGCTCGGGCATCCTCGCGATCGCGAGCGCCCGGCTCGGCGCGGGCGCGGTGGTCGCCATCGATATCGACGAGCAGGCCCTGGCGAGCGCCGCCGACAATGCCGCCGCCAACCGGGTCGCGCTCGAGATCCGCAGCAGCCGCGACCCCGCGCCGCCGCCGGCCGACATCGTGCTCGCCAACATCCTCGCCAATCCGCTCAAGCTGCTCGCCCCGATGCTCGAGAGCCTGCTCCTGCCCGGCGGCACGATCCTGCTCGCCGGCCTGCTCGAGCGGCAGGTCGACGAAGTCGCGGCATGCTATGCGAACTGCCGCATCGAGATGGACCAGATCGACGAGGGCTGGGCTTGCCTGCGCGGTACCAAGAAGGCATGATCCGGGGGCCCGTGAACCATCCCGACGCCCCGCTCGAGCGCGTCCGATCCATTCACGGCTCCTGATCCGCCGACCGACCCGAACCACGCCCGATGGCGCTCGCCACCACCTGCCCGCAATGCCAGACCAGCTTCAAGGTCGTTCCCGACCAGTTGAAGCTGCGCCGCGGGCTGGTGCGCTGCGGTGTGTGCCAGCATGTGTTCTCGGGCATCGACAACCTGCGTTACGTCAACGAGCCGCGCACGGCCCCACGCCCGACGGTCGCACCGGCGAGCGCCGACTCCCCTGATCTCAAGACCGCGTTCTTCCTGCCCGAGACCGTGATCGGCGACGATCGGGCCGATGCGCGCCCGGACGGACCGGGCGGCCCCATGCGGCCCGAGCCGCCGCCGCGTCGCCAGCCCGCGCGCCTGGTCGGCGACGAGCCACCGGCACGAGCGCAGCCCGATACCGAGGATCGCGACGACAGCCACGACCGTGGCCCCGACGAATACGCACACGATCGCGCTGTTCGCCGCCGCCGAAGGCGCCGCGACGACGATGCCATCGCGCCCGGACACGATGGCGCGCCCCGTGCGGATGTCGAGCCGCCCGAGGAGTTCGTCGACAGCATGAGCGGCGCGTTCGCCCCGGCCAGGCCGCCGGCATCCTCGCGCATGTCGCAGCGTCGCCTCGCCATCGCGGTAGGCGCGCTGGCCGTACTGCTGCTCCTGCAACTCGCCCTCGGCTCGCGCGACCTGCTCGCCGCGCGGGTGCCGGCGATCCGCCCGCTGCTGTCGACCCTCGGTGCGCCACTGGGCCTGCACATCGAGCTGCCACGGCTGCCCGACAAGGTCACGATCGAATCCTTCGAGCTGGCCGGCGCGGGCGCCGCCGGCGTCTACAAGCTCAATGCGCTGCTGCGCAATCGCGCCTCGCACCCGATCCAGTGGCCGGCGATCGAGCTGACCCTGACCGACGCATTCGGCGGCGTGGTCGCGAGCCGGGTCCTGCTGCCCGACGAGTACCTGGCCAGCCTGCGTACGGACGACGGCTTCGCCGCCAACACCGAGAAGTCGGTCGCGCTCGACATCGCGATCGACGAAGTCGTTCCCAGCGGCTACCGCGCGATCCTCTTCTATCCTTGAGCGGCCTGCCCCGGAGATTCCAGCTTGTCCGACACCCCAGCACCCGATACCCGCCGCATCCTGATCAGCGGCTCGGTGGCCTATGACACGATCATGGTCTTCGACGGCCGCTTCGGGGACCACATCCTCCCCGAACGCACCCACATCATCAATCTCTCCTTCCTGACCCCCCGGCTCAAGCGCGAGTACGGTGGCTGCGCGGCGAACATCGCCTACAACCTGCAGGGCCTCGGCGGCGAGCCGGTGATCCTCGCCGCGGTCGGCCATGACGGCGTCGAGTATGTCGAACGCCTCGCGGCGAGTGGCATCGATACCAGCGCGATCCGCGTCGATGCCGAGTACTACACGGCGCAGGCCTTCATCACCACCGACCTCGCCGACAACCAGATCACGGCCTTCCATCCGGGCGCGATGTCGATCGCCCACCAGGTGCGCGTCGATACGGCGCTACCCGCCTGCTGGGGCATCGTCGGCCCCAACGGCAAGCAGGCCATGATCGACCATGCCCGCGGCATGGCCGACGCCGGCATTCCCTTCGTGTTCGATCCGGGCCAGGGCATGCCGATGTTCGACGGCGCCGAGCTGCGCGAGTTCATCGCGATCGCGCGCGCGGTGGTGGTCAACGACTACGAAGCGGCGATGCTGAGCGAACGCACCGGCATGGACATCGAAGTGATCGCCCGCGAAGTCGAGGCGCTCATCGTGACCCATGGCGCCGACGGTTCGATGCTCTACCACGGCGGCGCCCGCGAGAAGATCGAGGCCACCCCGGTCAGCGCCACCCTCGATCCGACCGGCTGTGGCGATGCCTATCGCGGCGGCCTGCTCTACGGGCTCGCCGAAGGCTGGGACTGGCTCCAGTGCGCCCGGCTCGGCAGCCTGATGGGAGCGATCAAGATCGAGTGCCAGGGACCGCAGAACCATGTGATCGATCGCGCCGCGATCGCCCGGCGTTTCCAGCAGGGCTGGGGCGAACAACTGCCCGGGTAGCCGGCGCCGGGCCGGCGCAGGCGTTCATGCAGCGTCGGCCATCAGTTCGGCGAACCGCTCGACGGCAATATCTGCTTCGACCAGCAGCGACTTGCGCCGCCCGCTCGCGCCGGCGCCGATGCGCAGCGCCGAGCGCGGCACGCCGAGCCGCCTGGCGAACCACTTGAGGATGGCATCGTTGGCCCGGCCGTCGATCGGCGGCGCCTGAATCGCGAGCTTCAGGCAGCCATCGTGCTCACCGAGCACGGCAGTCTGCTTCGCGCCGGGCTGGACATGAAGCTTCAGGCGCCACTGCCCGGGGCCGCCGGACAGCCAGGCGGGCGTCATGCAGGCGAATCAGCCGCCGATCAGGCGCAGCATGCCCGGCACGAAGCTCGAGGCGAGGAAGCCGAGCAACACCTGGACGACGATGAGGATCACCAGCGGCGAGAGATCGACCCCACCCACCAGCGGGATGAAGCGACGCACCGGTGCGAGGAAGGGCCGGGTGAGCGCATTGAGGGTCGGCGCGATCGGCGCCTGCGGATTGACCCAGCTGAGGATCGCCGACAGCAACACGATGCCCATCAGCAGGTATAGCGACCACTTGAGCAGGTAGTAGATCGCGAAGATGACGGCCGCGCCGATCGCCGCCGGGCCGAGCCGACCGACCAGGGACAGGTAGATGAGGGCGAGCAGCAGTGCGACGAGCGCGCCGGCGGCGACGCTCGCCCAGTCGATGCCGCGCGATCCCGGCACGATGCGACGCAATGGACGCACCAGCCAGTCGGTGACCGCGATGACGAATTGCCCGATCGGGTCGCGCGAGATGACCCCGACCCAGTTCATGTAGGCGCGCAGTATGCAGGCGGTCGCGAGCAGGCTCGCAATCGTCTCGACGAGAAACCACAAGGTCTGGGACATCGGCGGGGAAGCTCGGCGGGTTGATTCGCGAATGTCGCGCGGTAGCTCACGAATATCGCGAGGCAGGCCGGGCGCCTGCGGTGTCGGAATTCTCGCATAAAGAAGGCTCATACGCTCCCTCCGGCGGTCGCCAGGGAACTGCCGCAGCTCGAGCCTTCCTCGGCTCCGAAGTCGGTTCCCAAGCCCCGTCTTGATATTCGACGCCATATGTAACATCATTAGTTTCATGAAACGCGACAGCCGCCTGTCGTCCGTCCTGCATGCGCTGCTGCACATGGCCGAGCAGGATGGACCCGTCACTTCCGAGACCCTGGCCCAATGCCTGGGCACCAACCCCGTCGTCGTCCGGCGCACCATGGGGTATCTGCGGGAAGCGGGCAT
Organism: uncultured Burkholderiaceae bacterium; assembly: GCA_964476625.1. Taxonomy (GTDB): domain Bacteria; phylum Pseudomonadota; class Gammaproteobacteria; order Burkholderiales; family Burkholderiaceae_E; genus JAMLIN01. The sequence goes on from CAYZBJ010000054.1 coordinate 27,236, forward strand.
CGTCACTTCGGATCGAGGCCACGCGGGTGGATGGCGCATTCGTGCCGACCTTGGCGCCGTCACCCTGCGCCAGCTGCACGAAGCGCTGGGCGAGCCGGCGATGTTTGCCATCGGCAATCGCAACGAAAC
>CAYZBJ010000055.1:0-11870 GCA_964476625.1 uncultured Burkholderiaceae bacterium
CATCGCCTCGAACGCCAGTGCTGACGCGGAAAGCCGGGTTGTTCAGGGCCGACTATCTCGGGAATCACCAAGATCCGTCGCGATGCGAGAAATGCGGCCTAGCACCATCCGCATGGCTGATTACGGCGCGCAATGCGATGGGGCAAATCCTCGTCCGTGTGACAACTTCGAAACGCGATGAAGGCTTAGCCCCGTGCCGCCGCATTTAGGTCGCAGGCAGTTCGAGAAAACGGAACACTCGGCTGCTGTGGCCACCAATCGTCGGGCGCATGCAACCGTGCGAGTACCGGGGGATTCTTCTACACCGATCCCAGCATAAAAATCATCCGACGCTCCGCTCGTCGCACTCTGCCGGCGCGGTTGGGTATGAGGATCTCCGTCATTTCATTGAGAGGCGACGCCATGAACGTAACGACCATGATCACCGTCCGCGGCACGAAGAAGTCGGAACTCGGCTTCGGACTGGACGACGGCGAGATCAGTCGATTTACGATCAAGCCCGGCGAGTACGATCGGCGATTGAGTTCGATCAGCGACATTGTTTCCCACATTGCAGAGAGCGCTTACATGCGCGGCGAATGGGTGTCCTCACTCGTCATCAACGACGTCGATCTGGTTCGACGCTTCATTGATGAGAGCCGTGCTCGGAACAACGGCGACTTCGAACTGATCCTCCGGGATCTCTCGGCGATCCCGCTTTTTTCGCATGCGGATATCTATGACCTGACGGCGCTTGTATTCCGCAGAATAGGAGAATCTATGAGCGAATAACGCATGCACCGATCTTGTCTCGAAAGCAGAAGAAAAGGAATGTTCCTCACATGAGAGTAAGAGTCTCCGACCATGCACGCTTTGACAGCTTCCCATTGCGATATGGGTTCTCTCCAGACGAGTTCTTGGAAACGAGCTCTGAGTCCGAGGACGAGACGGGCACGAGCAACCAGAAGCCACGGGAGATCCGAGATGGAAACAAGCACATCATTTGTAGGCTCTGGACATTGTCGGGCGAGGACCTTGGCAAGGCCCGAATAGTGCTCCGGCCACAAAGGAGAAGCGAGCTATATTCGACGATCGTCACCGCGCTGTCGCTGCAACACATTCCGGCCGACCGCGCAGTAAGTGAAATTATTCAATTGAAGCGACGTCGGGGGGAGATAACGACGGATCTTATTCGCTCGACGCTACACCCTCTCTACATCAAGAAGATGCTCACCTCTCCCGAGAGCCTCATTGACATCTTTATAGAGATTGGGATCGCCGAACATGGGAAGAGAGAGGAGGAGTTAGAGCGGCTGCTGGCAGAGGCGTCCGAGGAGTCCGAAGCGTTGGCTCGTCGGAACACTGAGCTCGAGAAGCAGAATCGGGAACTGGAGGACCGCATATTCCAGAGAGAGAAACGCAAGCCCGGTTATCGCAATGAGGACTTGAAGGTATCCCCGATCGCGACTCTCAGTCTCGTAGAGAGCAGATCGCGGACGAACAGTCGGGGCATGGTGGTCAGGTGCACCGTGTTGCACTTCAAAGAGCCCGATCTTCCCAAGCGCACGATGGACGAGGTCTTCGATCCCGGGGGCGCAATCGCCAGGAAGGCCAAGTCCCTGGAAGGGAAGCAAGTACGAACCGTGACTTGGCGGCCGGATATCTTCAAACCGCTCGAATGGTTCCGAGACATCTACGCGATCGACGGCCAACAGGCCACGTAGAGCCGTGCAACTTGGCCACCGGCAAGGGTCCCGAGCATGCACGTCTGCTGCCGGATTCGACAGCGCGCCTTGTGGCACCTGGAAATACTGCCAGAGACCGTCAAAGATAAGCCCGTAGTGCCGACAACTCGTATGGACTCGGAGACCAACACCGATGCGGTGTTCCTCGAACTCGGCAAGGCGCTGAGTGTCTTCCAGGCCATCGAGGCTCGGCTGAAGTTCCTTCTCCCGCATCTCGTCGTCAGCTCAACCGATGCGCTGGCAGAAGGTGAAGGTTGGCCAGGCAGGCTCAAGTACTGGGAATCGAAGGAGATGCTGGGCAACCTGGTAAGGCTGTTGCAGGAACGCCTGACTGTCGATGATCCCGAGTGGCTCGAGGCCGAATGGCGGGAGATCGTCCAGGGCCGGAACGACGTGATTCACAACTTCCCACTCCAGCCCTTTGCTGGATGCAACACCCTCGAAGACCATCGGCTCGCGCTTGACTACGTGCGAACGCGCCGCCTGCGGGCTCTTCCGCTTCTTCAGATGCTCGACGCGCTCGTACGAGGCTTCGTGGCAGCTCTTCTGCTTCCGCCCGACTTCGAAGGCGAGGTACCGGTAGAACTGCCTGACTGGTGGTTTACCAGCACGTCTTGACCCGTCGCCCGGACGTCTCGTCCGGAGATACTCTTCAAGGTCCGCATTGGCGCAGAGTTCACGGAGGTGCTCCGCCCCCAGCCTGGGTCCATTTTCACGGCACGAAGCCCCTGACCACCCGCTCGTGACACACAAGGGGCTCGACCGGACGGCGTCGAACGGGCATGTTTAGGGAACACGCGATCGCACCGCTCGCCAAGCGCATCAAGCCGCAGGACAAATAACCAGAAGTTAGCTCGAATCGCCTGTTCATCAACGAAGAAGCGGAGAGCCACCATGTCCAAAGCAGCGTTCACCATTCGCGCCTTCGGCATCTTTCTCATCGTGCTTGGCGTTGCCCTGGTTTTCGTGCCCAACCTGATGCTGGGGCTCTTCTTCATGCCAGAGACGACCGAGGTCTGGATCCGTGTCGTTGGCCTGCTCGTCTTCAACATCGGCATCTACTACATCTACGCGGCCAAGTCCGAGGCACGTGCGTTCTTCCATGCATCCGTGTTCACGCGAGCCCTGGTCCTGGTCGTGTTCGCCGTCTTCGCGCTGATGGGGCTGGCGAAACCGATGCTTGTGGCGGTCGGTCTCGTCGACTTTCTCGGTGGCCTCTGGACTTGGCGCGCGCTGAAGAGTGCTGCCTAACCCCTCGCTCGAACGAACTGTCGCCGGCGGAGCGGCTTGGCTCGAACTTTACCCGTCCGGATCCTTCGTTCTTGAGGGATGAACCATGTCCAGATTGGCATTGGTAGTAGGCGCTTCCAGCGGAGTCGGTGCTGCCACCGCCAAGGAGCTCGGTCGCCAAGGGTGGACAGTCGTCCTGTGCGCCCGCTCCGAGGAGCGTTTGGCCTCCTTGGTCGAGTCGATCGGCCCGAACGCAAGCTATAGGGTCTGCGACGCTACGCTGTCATCTGATCTTGCGGCGCTCGAGGCTTTCGTTCGCAAGCATCATGGCGTGCCGAATGTCGTGATCAACTGTGCGGGGCTTGGACAGTGGAAGCAGCTGCAGGATACGAGTCCGGACGAGCTGCAGCAAATGATCGGCTCACCCCATTTGGCCGCCGCGAACGCGTCGCGGATGTTCCTCAGCGACATGCTGGAACGTCGCAGCGGCACACTGATTCACGTCAACTCCCCCGCGTGCTTCATGCCCTGGCCTTCTGCTGTGGGCTACACGGCATCAAGGTTCGCGCTTCGGGGGCTTCACGAGGCACTGTCCCAAGATCTTGCCGGTTCAGGGGTAAGGACTTGTCTCGTTGTTTTTGGCCGCATCGATTCAGAATACTTTGATCACAACCCCGGTGTCGCGGAGCGCATGCCTCGTATTACGGCAACCATCCGCACCCTCTCAGTAGAAGAGTGCGCGAGCGTGCTCGTCGATGTCGCGACGAGACCGAGGAAGCTAGTCGTACATCCGTTCATGCTTCGCTTCTACTATTGGAACAATCTCGTGGTTCCGTGGCTGGCCCGCTGGCTGTTACGGGCCCCGGGTACCCAGAGATGACAACCAGGCCGCACAGTTGCTCGAGGACTCCGAGCCGACTTACGCTCCTTGAGGGAGGGCGGAACGATTGTCGATACCCGAGAGGATGGAGTCCGGCGGACGCAATACCTCGCGGAGAGCGCCGCCTTGGCGTCATCGGATGAAGTGCTGGTAAGACTCTTTCGAAGCAACAACGCGGCTGTTCGCGACCCATCGAATGAGCTGATCCAGCTGTACGAGATCCGGGATTCGCTTGCCTGCCGTTTCGGCGGTGAACCTCTTGCCAGACGGGAGCTCGGTGTTTCGAAAGCATCATGGTCGAGGTTTGGCAATCACCATGCACATTCGCCCGTTCCGCCCAGGCGACGAGCCTGCCTTGCACGCGGTGTTCCATTCCGCCGCGCATGGGCTGGCCAGCAGGGACTACGCGCCGGAGCAGATCGAGGCGTGGGCTCCCACCGATCTCGACCAGGACGCCTGGTCAAGGCGCATGCACGACATCCAGCCATTCGTCGTCGTGCACGATGGCGAGATCGTGGCCTACGCCGACCTCCAGGACAGTGGCTACATCGATCACTTCTTCGTTCATGCCGCGCATGCGAGGCGAGGCATCGGAAGCATGCTGATGACGCATCTGCATGCGGAGGCCGTTGCTCGTGGGATTGCCGTGCTGTCCTCGGACGTCAGCCGAACAGCGCAGCCGTTGTTCAAGAAGTTCGGCTTCTCCGTCGTGGAGCAACGCTCACCCGTTCTTAGGGGTGTCGTCATTCCGAACGCGCTCATGCGCCGCAGCATGGCTCCCTGATACGACGCCTCGTAGCCGACACCTCGTTCGCTGTCCCTGCGACGTCGTGGTCCACCCCGGCCACCAGGCCAGCGGCCTCGGAAAGCAGCTCATCCAGACTCTCGGATCCGAAGAAGGCGATGGCGGATGGGGACATCCGCAGAAGGCGGCTTGCGCGGCCAGTTAGACTGTGCGCTGAACTCACAGCGGAGACTTCATGGTCACTCCCATCAACATGGGCGCGCGCGGCAATTCCGGACCACCGGATTTGACCGAAATGCTCGAGAAAATATTCGCGGGACGCGGTCGCGGCGGCGGTCGTGGTCGCCGCGGCGGTGGCGGGCTCGGCGGCAAGGGCAAGTTCGGGCTCATCGCCATCATCCTCGTCCTTCTCGTCGTCTGGGCCGCACTCACGAGCTTCTACACCGTGCAGCCCGAGCAACGCGCCGTGGTCAAGCGCTTCGGCGCGGTGGTCGGCATCACCGATCCGGGGCTGCACTTCAGGATTCCCTTCGGCGTGGACCAGGTCCAGCGCGTGGCCACCGAACGCGTGCTCAAGCAGGAGTTCGGTTTCCGCACCACCGGCACCCGGGAAGGCAGGCCCACGTCCTACGCTTCCACGAACCTGCAGGCGGAATCCCTGATGCTCACCGGCGATCTCAACATGATCAACGTCGAGTGGGTGGTGCAGTACCGCATCCAGGATCCGATCAAGTTCCTGTACCAGCTCCGCGAGCCCACCCGCACGTTGCGTGACATCTCGGAGTCCGTCATGCGGCGCATCGTCGGCAACATGCTCGGCTCGGAAGTGCTGACCATCGGCCGCGTGGAGATCCAGCGACAGGCCACCCTGGAGATCCAGGAGATCCTCGACGGCTACGACGCGGGCATCCACATCAGCACCGTGGAGATGCAGGACGTGGTGCCGCCGCCCGCGGTGCAGCCGGCGTTCAACGAGGTCAACGAGGCCCGACAGGAACGCGAGCGCATGATCAACGAGGCGCAGCGGCAGGTGAACTCGCAGATCCCCAGCGCGGAAGGCTCCGCGCTGCGCACCATTGCCGAGGCGCAAGGCTACGCCCTGGAACGCGTCAACCGGGCGCACGGCGAAAGCGCCCGCTTCTCCGCCGTGCTGCGCGAATACCGCCAGGCCCCGGAAGTCACTCGCACCCGGCTCTACCTGGAAACCTTCAACGAATTGCTGCCGACCGTCGGGCAGGTTCTGATGGTCCAGGATGAGCAACTGGGTCCCCTGCCCCTGCTCGACGTCAATCGGCAGCGCGTCCGTAGCACCGGAGGTGAACAATGAAGTCCGCCTTCCTTGGCATTCTGGTCGCCGTCATCGCGGCCCTGGGGCACTTCACCCTCTACACGGTGGACGAGTCGGAGCAGGCCATCATCGTCCAGTTCGGCGAACCGATGGGCGACGTCATCGCCGAACCCGGGCTGAAGGTGAAGCTGCCCTGGCAGACCGTGCGCCGCTTCGACAAGCGTCGGCTGGTCTGGGACGGCGATGTCTCGCAGATCCCGACCCTGGGTCGGGAGTTCATCCTGGTGGATACCACTGCTCGCTGGCGCATCACCAACCCCCTGCTTTTCCTGACCAGCGTTCGGGACGAAGCCGGCGCCCGCACCCGCCTGGATGACATCATCGATTCGGTGGTCAGGGACATGGTCTCGTCCACCGAGCTCGAAGAGATCATCCGGTCCCGGGACTGGGAAGTGAATCTCGATGAGCTCGATGACCCAGCCCTGGCCGAGCGCGAGGATGTGAATCTCGCGGAACGCCCCGAACTGGGCCGGGAACAGCTGGAGAGGGAAATCCTGGCACGGGCCAGCACCTCCATGCCCGCCCTCGGCATCGAGCTGGTGGACGTGCGCATCCGGCGGGTCAACTACATCGACTCCGTCCGGCAACAGGTGGAGCGCCGCATGATCGCCGAGCGTCAGTCCATCGCCGAACGCTTCCGCTCCGAAGGCCGAGGCCGCAGCCAGGAGATCCTGGGCAACATGGAGCGCGAGCTCCAGCGAATCCGCTCCGACGCTGCCCGCCAGGCGGAAGAGATCCGCGGGGACGCCGATGCTGAAGCCACGCGCATATACGGCGGAGCCTTCGGCGTCGACCCGGAGTTCTATGCCTTCTTCCGCACCCTGGAGAGCTACCGGGCCATCGGCGAGAACAGCACGCTGATGTTGCGCGCCGACTCGGATTTCTTCCGTTACCTCGAGAAGGCGCAGGTGCGCTAGCCGTGCGCCAGAGAACGTCGCACGCGGCCGGCCCGCTCCCGGGCCGGCTGGCTGAAGACGGCTTACTCGAACAGCATGTTCAAGTGCATCGCGTTCGAGGGGGAGGGGCTGATCGATCCCTCCGAGGGCCACCGGAAGTTCATCCTCTACGCTGTCCCGGGCCGGGAGCCGTTCTACGAGAAGTTCGGCTTTCATCGCATGAACACCGCCATGGCGATCTCCTCCGATCCGCAGAAGGCGATGGCGGACGGATACATTCGATGAAGGGCGGCGTTCAGGCGCCAGCCGGGCATAGCGCGTCAGATTTGCGCCAGGCCGCCGTCGACGGCTACCTCGCTGGCGGTCATGAAGCTGCTGTCCTGCGACGCGAGAAAGGCAGCCGCCGCCCCGATCTCCGCCGGTTCGGCCATGCGCTGGAGCGGATTCATCGAGGCGAAAGCCCTCATGCCTTCCTCGCCCACCGCTGCCTTCGCCAGTTCGGTCGCCGTCGGCCCTGGCGACAGCACGTTGACCCGGATGCCGGTGCCCTTCAGGTCCCTTGTCCCGTGCGTGCACAAGCGTCCCATCCTCTTCGAGCTTCCCGAGATTGACGGGTGCGAAACCGAGTTGTTCGGCGAGGGCCGCCACCAACGCTGAGGCACCTTCGTCATCGCTCGACAGGAACACGACCCGCCGGCGGCCGCTGAAATCCAACGTCAGGCCAGGCCTGGCCACAACCAGGCCGCTGCAACGCAACTTGGTCCCCGTGGTCGCCCTCATCGCCACCCGAAGCTGTCATCGGCGGTCGATGACGCCAGCGGCACGGCATCGTTCCGAGGCAGAGGAGCGCTCCCTTTACGCCTTCTCGACCGAGGAGGATGCGATAGCCCGTTGCGAAGGCCTGGATGTCTGCAGGCGTCATGTCGATTTCGCGCCCCTTCGTCCGTCTTCCATGAAGACCGAAGCCGCTTTCGCGGCGTCAACGCGAGGGGCAGCCTGCGCTCGAGGCTGGCCGCTCAGGAAGGAGGTTCCATATGACAACTCTTCATCACCAGGTATGGATCGATGCGCCAGTAGCGAAGGTGTACGAGGCGCTCGCCACCGCTGAAGGCCTCGGCAGTTGGTGGGCCCCGCATACATCCACCGAAACGGATGATGGCCTGGTGCTGGCGCACAGTCCGGGTGCAGCGCATGGCGACGTGCAGATGAAAGTGCTGGATAGCACTGTCGATCGGCGCATCGAATGGGAGATCATCAGCACCCATCCAAAGCGTAGCCCAGCCTCCGCATGGACGGGTACACACATCATTTTTGAACTCACCGAAAGAGAAAGCCCCGGCCATTGGATGGGAATGGATAACGAAGGACAGAACATGGCTGTTCTGGATTTCCGTCACGCCGGCTGGGACGAAAGCAGCGAGTTCCTGGGATTCTGCAACTACGCCTGGGGCGTCACGCTGGATATGCTCAAGCAGTGGTGCGAGGCGCGGTGATCGCGCAGGGAGCCAATCAATACAAGCCCCAGGGGTCGGGCCAGAAGCTGCGTTCTGGCTGCATTCTGGATTCCACATGACGACGGCGCCGTGCCCACTCAGGCGCCATCGATCACATGCATCGCTCCGGTGACGAAGCCCGCTTCCGGGCCTGCGAGCCAGGCCACCATCCCGGCGACCTCCTCGGGTCGTCCGTAGCGCTTGATCACCACGAAGCCGTGCAGGAGCTCGACTGAAGCCCTAGGAGGCGTCCTCCGCCTGCCAGCGGTCCGCGAGCTTGCGCAGCGCTTCGCGATACTTCGGCTCGGCGGCCCGCGCGCTGTCGATGTCGATGCCGAGGTCGTGGATGTGGCCATCCTCGAGGCCGTAGATCCAGGCGTGGACGCGCAAGGACTGGCCGCGCGCCCAGGCGTCCTGGACGATGTTGGTCGCGCACACGTTCATCGCCTGCTCGATGGCGTTGAGCTCGCAGAGCCGGTCGTGGCGCGTGGCGAACGGCAGGGACTCCTCGAGCAGCGCGCGATGGCGCGTGGCGACATCCCCGACGTGGCGCAGCCAGTTGTCGATCAGGCCCATGCGCTTGTGCTCGAGCACCGCCCCGATGCCGCCGCAGCCGTAGTGCCCGACCACCATGATGTGCCGCACCTTCAGCGCATCGACCGCGAACTGGATGGTCGAGAGCGCGTTGAGGTCGGTATGGATGACCACGTTCGACACGTTGCGATGGACGAAGATCGTGCCCGGGTCGATGTCGACGATCTGGGTGGCGGGCACACGCGAGTCGGAGCAGCCGATCCACAGGAAGGACGGCGCCTGCTGCCGGGACAGTCGCTCGAAAAAGCCGGGGTGCTCGTTCTCGATGCGCTCGGCCCACGCATGGTTGCGCTCGAAGAGTTCGCGGATCTCGCTCATGGTCGGGTAGCTGCTTCTCGCTCGACATCAGGGCATCGACAGGACTTGCCGACCGGGGCCGGATATCGGGGGGCCCGCCTGCGAGTTTATCCCTTCGACTCGCTCGCCGCCTGCTTGCCCCAGACAAGCGCGATGAACTCCCGCGTCGACATCCCGGGCGCCGCCCCGAGGCCGCCCGCCGTCCGGTTGGCGTGCGAGACGATCCCGGTCGCCAGCAATGACTTGCCGTCGCCGATGCGGGCGCTCTGCGCCGACACCGTGACCGCGGGGATGCCGCGATCGTCGAGCGCGAACAGCCGGCCGATGCCCGCATCGTCCTTCCCGACCCCGGCGTCCGAGAAGACCCAGGCCAGGGCGTCGACGGCGAGCAGCGTCTCGCGCCGGGGGCCGAACAGCGCGCCGTGGGACGCCGCGACGATGATCCTGCCTTCGTCTTCCGGGACGGTGAGCGTGATCGAATCCATGACCACCACCGGCGGGCCGTTCGCGTCCCGAGGCTCGACGTGGCGCGACTCGCCCTTCTCCGGTACTGGCCGCGTCGACGGCGTGGCCGACAGCATCTTGCGCGCGCATTGCGAGACAGACTCGCCCGGCTCGCAACCGAGCGCACGGGCGTGCGCATTGACGTGGGAGATGACGCCGTTGGCGGCCATGTCCGCGCCATCGCCGATCCGGCAGCTGTCGTGGCTGGCCGTCGCGGCGGGAATGTCGAGCGCATCGAGATAGGCCAGCGCCGCGATGCCGGCCTGGTCCAGGCCGACACCCGCATCGTTGAGGATGACTCCGAGGACACGGCCCCTGGCCGCGCAGTAACCTGCGTAGATCCCGCCGTGCGAGGCGCCGATCACGACCTGCCCGACATGCCGTTCGTCCAGTTTGGTGACCGTGTCAACGATTCGCGCTTCTACGTTCTTTCCCATGAGGCTTCCTCCCTGATGCGAACCATCGAATCTACTGGGGAATGATTCGGTTGCGGTCAGCTTATCGGCAGGCCACTGGTATATTCGACGCGTTGCCCGGGCCTTGCCCGGAGCGGAACGGGCTTGGTCCAAGCAGGGAAGATCGAAACTGCATCCGCCGCGGAGTACGCTGACGATCGCGCCGACGATTGAAATGAGCATCCGGATAACGAGAAGAAGTGCCTCACGATATTGCGGCCATCGAGGCCGTAATCGTTTCGGCATTCCACGATGCGGCTCACACCAGCCATACGGAGCAATTCATCGCCAGCGCGCTGCGCAATTCCGGTCGATTATCGGTTTCACTTGTCGCAGATGACGAACAGGAGACATACATGCGCCCAGGTTTCATTGCCGCCGCCCTCGCGCTCTGCTTGATTATTGGCGTGGGGGCCGCACCCGCGCGAGCCGCCGACAATGCATCATCCTTCGACATCCTGGGGCTTCGCCTCGGCATGACGGCCGACGAGGCCAGGGCGGCGCTGCGATCGCTCGACCCCAAGATCAATATCAACGAGTCGGAACGGAAGTTCATCTATACCGATGGCGTCAGCGCCCATCACACGGAGCCCTTCCTTTATCGGATCACCGGAAGCAGCGATATTGCGGACGGGGCTGGTCACAGCCGACGCTGGACCCAGTCGGTGCAGGCCTACTTTTCGCCACCACCCAAGGGCGGACGCGTGACCGCCGTCGTCCGCGTGCAGACCGGAATGCCCAATGCACCGTCCGGCGCACAGTATCGCGATGCCTTGATGGAGAAGTACGGTGGCAAGCCGAGCTTTTCTCAGTTGGGCGTTCATCGCTGGGATTTCCCGGACGGGAAGGTGCAATGCCTGTCGCAGCCCCGCAATGCCCTTCGGGCAGGCACGAACGAATCCATCGGCGGCAGCCTGGCGCGTGCCCTCTATGTGTTCAAAGGGAAGACGAGGACCGATCGGCTGCAGAGCCGGGAGGCCAAGGAACTGTCGCAGTGCGCGTCGTTCGTGCAGTACGCGATCGGCAACGACAATCAGCCGGTACAGTCCGTGACGGCGGAGCTTGTCGATGTGGTCGGCATCGCCGAAGCCGAGAACGCTGCGGACGAATGGGTCGCCAGCCTGGCGGCGGAGGCCCGCAAGGCGCGCGAAGGCAAGGTGAAGGGACCGAAGCTCTGAAGCACATCCATCGTCAAAGAGCGGCATCAGCCGCGAAGGAAAGGAAAGAGACATGTTCAACCACATCATGGTCGGCTCCAACGACATCGAGCGATCCAGGCGCTTCTATGACGCCGTGCTCGGCACGCTCGGTGCCGGCGAGCCGACGCGCCACCAGGCGGACAGCGGCCATGTCCGGCTCTTCTATCGCCACGACGGCAATACCTTCTGCATCAGCGAGCCGATCAATGACGAAGCGGCAAGCTTTGCCAACGGCGGCACCATCGGGTTCAAGTGCGCATCCCCGGAGCAGGTGCAGGCGTTCCACGACACGGCGGTTGCGCACGGCGGCACCTCGATCGAAGACCCCCCGGGGCTGCGCGAGGGTTCGATGGGGGCGCTGTACCTCGCCTACGTCCGCGACCCCGACGGCAACAAGCTATGCGCTCTCCATCGGCCCAGGCCGAAGGCTTGAGCGCGGCCCCGTGTCTCCCGCGGCGGGTGGCGCCGCGGGCAGGCTCGCGGGCATTCTTCTTCCTGCAACCGT
>CAYZBJ010000055.1:11880-27316 GCA_964476625.1 uncultured Burkholderiaceae bacterium
GCAACCGTCCGAGGTCGAACCTCGATCAGCCTGAAGGAGAATCAACATGGCAAGGCACGCACCGAACACCATCTGCCTCTGGTACGACCGTGATGCCGAGGACGCCGCGCGGTTCTACGCCGCGACCTTTCCGGATTCATCGGTCGATGCGGTGAACCTCGCGCCGGGGGACTATCCGTCCGGCAAGCAGGGCGATGTGCTCACCGTCGAGTTCACCGTGCTCGGCATTCCCTGCCTTGGGCTCAATGGCGGGCCGGCGTTCAGGCACAGCGAGGCCTTCTCCTTCCAGGTCGCGACGGCCGACCAGGAGGAGACCGATCGCTACTGGAACGCGATCGTCGGCAACGGTGGCCAGGAGAGCGAATGCGGCTGGTGCAGGGACAAGTGGGGCGTCTCCTGGCAGATCACCCCGGTCGCCCTGTCCGAGGCGGTCTTCGGTCCCGACCCCGCGGTCGCCAGGCGCGCGTTCGACGCGATGATGACGATGAAGAAGATCGACATCGCCGCCATCGAGGCGGCGCGCCGCGGCTGAGCCCCGGGGGTCGCCGCGGCTAGTCCGCCCCGCGCATCACCACGAAGCGCAGCACCTTGGCGTGGCGATCCCGGTGCAGCTTCGCCTCGGCGTAGATGTCGGAGCGCGCGAACTCCAGTGCCCGCTCATAGCTCTCGAACTCGAGCATGACCCGGCGGCGACCGTCGTCGGGTCCATTGAGGACCTCGGCATCGCCCCCTCGCACGAGGAATCGGCCGCCGTGGGCTGCCACCGCCGGGCCGGAGCGCGACATGTATTCGCGCCGATAAGCTTCGAGGTCGGTGACTTCGATTTCGACGTAGATGTAGCCCTTGGCGGTGTCGGCCATGTCGTCCTCCGTTCCCGTTCCTGTTCGTCCGCTCAGAGTTTCGCGACCACCCGCCCGGTCACGGTGCCGGCCTTGAGCCGGTCGAGCACATCGGAGACTTCGTCGAGCGCGCAGGTCGCCACCGGGATCGGGTCCAGCTTGCCCGAGCGGGCGAGCTCGACGACCTCCTTGAGCTCCGGCAGCGAACCGACGTAGGAGCCCTGCACGGTCACGGCGCGCTGCGCCATGGTGACGGTGGACAGCGGCAGCTCGCCGCCGAACAGGCCGACGACGACGTAGCGCCCGCCCTTGCGCAGGGCGTTGTAGCCGATGCCGGCAGTGGTCGAAGCGCCGACGAGGTCGACCGCGCCCCAGAGACCGCCCGGCAACGCGGCCAGCTTCGCGGTGGCGTCGGGCTCGCGGGTGTCGAACGTGTGGTTGGCGCCGGCGGCGCGCGCCGCCTCGAACTTGGCCGGGTCGATGTCGCCGACCGCGATGTTCCTGTGGCCCTTGGCCCGCAGCATGGCGACGGCCATCAGGCCGAGGCCGCCGGCGCCGAAGACGGCGATCCAGTCTTCGGGATCGCAGGGCATGAGCTTGTTGACCGCGCTGTAGGTGGTCAGCCCCGAGCAGGCGAGGATCGGGGCGAAACTCGGCTCGATGCCGGCGGCATCGACCAGGTACTTGGGATGGGGCACCAGGATGTGGTCGGCGTAACCGCCGCCCAGGCGCACGCCGAGCGAGCGCATGGCCACGCAGTGGTTGTCCTGCTCGCTCGCGCAGCGGGCACATTCGCCGCAGCCGATCCAGGGGAAGACCAGCCGGTCGGCGCCGATCGGCACCTCGCCCGCGTCCGGGCCGGCCGCGATCACGGTGCCGTAGGGCTCGTGGCCCATCGTCACGGGCAGCGCCATGCCGCGCTCGCCCATGAAGAACTTCTTGCCGCCGCCGAGGTCGAAGTAGCCGTCGCGGATGTGGACGTCGCTGTGGCAAACGCCGCAGTACTTGACCTTTACGAGGACTTCGGTGCCTTGCGGGGTGGGGGTCTCGCGGATCGCCTTCTGCAGCGGCTTGCCCCATTCGGTCACGTCATAGCTGATCATCGGCGGTGTCTCCTCTCGCTCGGGTGCGTGTGTTGGCGCCGCGGGCGGACGCCTTGGTGGTTGGTTCATCTTAGCAAGAACATGACCACCCGCCGGGCATGAATCTCGCTCGCCAGGCGGCGGACCCGGGCCGTGGCGGCACCCGGCGATGCGACAATGGGCCCGCCGACGACGTCGTCGACGGCTGCCAGCGGGCGGCCCACCCCGTTCCGAAGGAGAGATCCCCGCAATGGCCAGGAAGATCCTGATCACGCTCGGCGTGCTGGTCGCCCTGTTGGCGATTGCCGCCGTCGTCCTGGTGGCGAGCTTCGACGCCAACCGCTTCAAGCCGCAGATCCAGGAGTACGTCGCCAGCCACTACCAGCGCACCCTGGCCATCGACGGCGACCTGTCCCTGTCGGTGTTCCCGCGGATCGCGATTTCGGTGCCGGCGACCCGGCTCTCGGAGCGCAATACCACCGACCCGGTGGCGAGTGTCGGCGCGGCGCGGGTGTCGGTCGAGTTGCTGCCACTGCTGCGCGGGGCGGTCGTCGCCGACAAGGTACAAGTCGACAAGCTCACCGCCACGGTGGTGCGCCGCCGCGACGGCAGCCTGAGCATCGACGATCTGCTCGGCAAGAGCGGCGAGCCGGCGCCCGCCAGGCCGAGCGAGGGCGGCGGCGGCATCGGACCGACCGCGATCGATATCGGCGGCATCGAGGTCGTCGATGCCGAGCTTCGCTACATCGACGAGGCGGCCGCCCGCACCATCGCCGTCAACGACTTCAATCTTGTCACCGGCGCGATCGCTTCGCGCGGCACGACGCCGGTGCAGCTTTCGTTCGTGGTGCGCAGCGACCAGCCGCAGGGCGAAGCCAGGGTCAGCGCTGCCGGCGACCTGCAGCTCGACCTGCCGGCGGGCACGGTCACCGGCGCCGGCCTGAAGGCGACGATCACCGCCGAGGCCGAGTTCGACCCCCAGCGCAAGCTCACCGCCAGCCTGGAAGCGAACGGCGTCGACGTGAGCACCGCCTCGCTGGCGGCCGAGACCATCAACCTGGTGGCGCGCCTGGTCGAACCGACCCGGACCGTGGACGCGAAGCTCGCCGGGCCGCTCACTGGCGATCTCGCCGCCATGGTCTTCGAGATGCCGCGCCTGGCCGGCGCGATCGACATCGCCGACCCGGCGCTGCCCAAGGGCAAGGTGGCGATGCCGATCGAAGCGAACCTGAAGGCCGATGTCGGCCGCGAGCGGATCGAGCTCGCCACCCGGACCACGGTCGAGGGCAGCACGATCGATGCGAAGGCGAGCGTGGTCGGCTTCGCAACCCCGAAGATCGGCTTCGACTTGCAGGCCGACAAGCTGGATCTCGACCGCATCGCGCCACCGGTGGCGGCGACCACCCCGGCGAAGCCGACGCCCGCAACCGGCGGCGCCACCGGTGGCGCGGATACGGATGCGCAGATCGACCTCTCGCCGCTCGCGGGGCTCGAGCTCGATGGCAGGATCGCCATCGGCGAGCTGGTTGCGCGCGGCATCCAGGCGAGCGATGTCCGCGCCACCATCAAGGCCCATGGCGGCCGCCTCGATGTCGCGCCATTGACCGCCCGGCTCTACGACGGCGCCCTCGATGCGAAGCTCTCCGCGCAGGCCGCCGGCAACCGGGTCGGCGCCGATGCAACCCTGTCCAATGTGTCGGTCGGGCCACTGCTCGAGGCCGCCGCCGGCAACCGGCTGATCGAGGGGCGCGGCAGCTTGAAGATGCAACTTGCCAGCGCGGGAGCCAGCGCCGACGCGATGAAGCGGGCGGTCGACGGCAAGGCTTCGCTCGTGCTGGCCGATGGCGCGGTGCGCGGCATCGACCTCGGCGAGAAGATTCGCCAGGCGCGCGAGCTGCTGGGCCGCGGAGAGCCGGAACAGACCGCCTCCGACGCGACCAAGAAGACCGAGTTCTCGTCGATGTCGATCAGCTTCGACATCGCCGACGGCGTCGCCACCAGTTCGGATCTCGACATGAAGTCCCCGCTGCTGCGGGTCGGGGGCGACGGGCGGATCGACATCGGTGCGAGCACCATCGACTACACCGCGAGGCCCTCGCTGGTGGCGACGAGCGCCGGCCAGGGCGGGCGCGAGCGCGACGACCTGCACGGGGTGACGATACCGGTGCGCGTCACCGGCGCCCTTGCCTCACCCGGCTGGCGGATCGACTGGGCGAGCGCCGCCCGCGAGATGCTGGAGTCGAAGGCGGCCGACAAGCTCAAGGAGTCGCTCGCGCCGAAGGTCGACGAACTGAAGCAGCAGCGCGACGATGCGAAGGAAGACCTGAAGGGCAAGGCAACGGAGAAGCTGCGCGACCTGTTCAAGCGCTGAACACAGAAAAAGAGAAAAAGGGGTCAGACCCCATTTTGCTTTTACTGAACACAGAAAAAGGGGTCAGACCCCATTTTTAGGGTCTGACCCCTTTTCGCTTTTTGTGACCCCTTTTTTCTTTTTGATCAGGCCTTGGGCTGCTTCGGGGTGAAGCCCATGATCGACTTGGTCTCGAGGAAGTCCTCGAGGCCGAACTCGCCCCACTCCCGGCCGTTACCCGACTGCTTGTAGCCGCCGAAGGGTGCGTTCGGGTCGCCAGGCGCGCCATTGAGGTGGACCATGCCGGTACGCAGCCGCATCGCGACCGACTGCGCCCGGGCGAGGTCGCCCGAGGACACATACCCGGACAGGCCGTAGGGCGTGTCGTTGGCGATGCGGATCGCGTCTTCCTCGTCCTTGTAGCCGATGATGGTGATCACCGGCCCGAAGATCTCCTCGCGGGCGATCGTCATGTCGTTGGTCGCATGCGAGAACACCGTCGGGCGCACGAAGTAGCCGCGCTCGAGCCCTTCGGGGCGGCCCGGGCCGCCGGCGGCCAGCTTCGCGCCTTCGGCGATGCCTTTCTCGAGCAGGCCCTGGATCTTGTCGTACTGGGCCTTCGAGATGACCGGACCCATGGCGGTATCCTCGGCCGAAGGGTCGCCGACCTTGATCTTGCCGGCAGCAGCCGCGGCGAGCGCGGCGGCTTCGTCCATCCGGGACTCGGGCACCAGCAGGCGGCTGCCCGCGTTGCATGATTGCCCCGAGTTGCGGCACATGTTGAACATCTCGCGGCCGACGACCTTCTCGAAATCGGCGTCGTCGAGCACGATGTTGGCCGACTTGCCGCCGAGTTCCTGGGCGACCCGCTTGACCGTCGGGGCCGCCGCGCGGGCCACTTCGACGCCGGCGCGGGTCGAGCCGGTGAAGGACATCATGTCGATGCCCGGGTGCGCGCTCATGGCGGCGCCGACCGTCGGGCCATCGCCATTGACGAGGTTGAAGACGCCCGCCGGCACGCCGGCGTCGTGCATGATCTGCGCGAACAGGATGGCGTTGATCGGCGAGAGTTCCGACGGCTTGAGCACCATGGTGCAGCCCGCGGCCAGCGCCGGGGCGACCTTGCAGGTGATCTGGTTGAGCGGCCAGTTCCACGGCGTGATCATGCCGACCACCCCGATCGGCTCGCGCACCACCCGGGTGGTGCCGAGGTCCTGCTCGAACTCGAAGTTCTTCATGGCCTTGATGGTCGACATGAAGTGGCCGATGCCCGACGGCGCCTGCGCCGCGTTGGCGAGCTTGACCGGCGCGCCCATTTCCTGCGAGATCGCCGCGGCGAGTTCGCCGGCGCGTTCCTTGTAGATGGCGAGGATCTTCTCGAGCAGCGCCAGCCGGTCTTCGCGGCTGGTGCGCGAGAAGGTCTCGAAGGCCTTGCGGGCAGCGGCCACCGCGCGATCGACGTCGGTCGCATCGCCCAGCGCGATCCGGCCGATCGGCTCCTCGGTGGCGGGATTGATGACTTCCAGGGTGCCCTTGCCGTGCGGCTCGACCCACTGGCCGTCGATGTAGAACTTGAGATGATCGGTCATGACTGTTCCTCTGCTTGGAATGGGAATAGGAATCGGGGGGCGGCAGGCCGGCGGTCGGGCAACGAAGTCGCCGGTTGCCCGCCGGCAGCGGTCGATCTTCGATGCTACCGCGCTTCGAGGGCTGCCGCAGCCCCGGCCCCGGCGATGCGCCCGGACGCGAAGCAGGCCGTGAGCAGGTAGCCGCCGGTAGGGGCTTCCCAGTCGAGCATCTCGCCGGCGCAGAACACGCCGGGCAGGCCGCGCAGCATCAGGTTCTCGTCGAGCCCGGCAAGCATCACCCCGCCGGCGCTGCTGATCGCCTCGGCGATCGGGCGCGGCGATGGCAAGGTCACCGGCAGGGCCTTGATCCGGGCGGCAAGCCGCGCCGGGTCCTGCAACTCCTCGGCGGCGGCCCCTTCGCGCAGCAGGCCCGCCTTGACGCCCTCGAGCCGCAGGCGGGTACGCAGCCGGTTGGCGAGCGACTTGCCGCCGGCCGGCCGGGCGAGCAGTTCGGCGATCGCGACTTCGCTGCGATCGGGCAACAGGTCGATGAGCACGGTGGCCGCGCCGTGCGCGGAGATCGCGTCGCGCAGCGCCGGTGCGATCGCGTAGACGAGGCTGCCCTCGAGGCCGGTCGCGGTCACCACCGCCTCGCCCCGGGTCCACTGCCGCTGCGCGGGAGCGGCATCCGCGTCCGGGCTCATGGCGACGGTGCGCAGCGGATGACCAGCGAAGCGCTCGGCGAAGGACGTGCTCCAGGCAGCATCGAAACCGCAGTTGGCGGGCACGAGTGGCGCGACGGCGATACCGCGATCGGCCAGCAGCGGCACCCAGGCGCCGTCGCTGCCGAGGCGTGGCCAGCTCGCGCCGCCCGTTGCGAGCACCAGCGCATCGGCCTGCAGGCGAACCTCGCCCGCGGCGGTTGCGAAGCGCAGCGCGCCGGCATCGTCCCAGCCGAGCCAGCGATGGCGGGATTGGAAGACCACGCCGGCGCCGCGCAGGCGTTGCAGCCAGCGCCGCAGCAGGGGCGCTGCCTTCATCCCGGCGGGGAACACCCGCCCGGACGTACCGACGAAGGTCTCGATCCCGAGCCCTTCGGCCCAGGCGCGCAAGGCGTCCGGCTCGAAGGCATCGAGCCAGCGGCCGACGCGCCCCGCCGCCGCGCCGTAGCGGGCGTCGAAGCCCGGGCGCGGCTCGACATGGGTAAGGTTGAGCCCGCCGCGGCCGGCAAGCAGGAACTTGCGCCCGACCGACGCACTGGCATCGCAGACCACGACCTGGTGGCCGGCAGCGGCGATGACTTCCGCCGCCATCAGGCCGGCCGGGCCGGCGCCGACAACGACCGCGCTCACGTCAGGCGCAACAGGCAGCGGCGGATGGCTCGTTCACGGGTTGTCACGCCTCGCTCGCGTTGCGGATCGTGATCTGGTCGTTCAGCGTCCAGAAATCGTAGAGCCAGCCGACCAGGAAGAGGCCGCCGGTGACGAGGTAGAGCAGGCCGGTGATCCACTTGCCCATGTACATCCGATGGATGCCGAGGAAACCGAGGAAGGTCTGCAGCAGCCAGGCGACCGAGTAGTTGATCCGCCCGGCGCGAAAGCGCAGGTCGGCCTGCCGGTCCATCGACGGGATCAGGAAGAAGTCGACCAGCCAGCCGATGCCGAACAGGCCGAAGGTGAAGAACCAGATCGTGCCGCTGATCGGCCGGCCGTAGTAGAAGCGGTGGGCGCCGGTGAAGCCGACGATCCACAACAGGTAGCCGATGATCTTGAGGTGGGTATCGGGTCGGACGACGGTGTTCATGAGGGTTCCCGGGCTGGCCAGCGGCCGATGCGGTCCGCGAAGGGCTCTATTGCATCACACCCGTCTGGCGCCCGCCTCAGGCTCGCCGGCGCACGGCTGCGCCGGGATCGGCGGCGATCGTGCCGATCCGCGCGGCCGCGACCCGCAAGCCCTGCAACAGTTGCAGGCGACGCGCCTCGTCCTCGAGCTGGGCGGGATACAGGTTGATGCTGATCGCCGCGATGACCGCTCCACCGCTGTCGCGGATCGGCACCGCGATCCCGGCGATACCCTCCTCGAGTTCGCGGCTGACCATCGACCAGCCCTGTTCGCGATCCTGCAGGATGCGCTGCCGGAGCACCGACTTGTCGACCAGGGTCCAGGCGGTGTAGCGCCGCGATTCGATGCGCGCGAGCCAGGCATCGAGCGCCGCGTCGGGCAGGGCGGCGAGCTGGATCCTGCCCATCGACACCACATGCGCCGGCAGCCGGCTGCCGACGCCCAGGGTGCTCTTGAGGATGCGCGCGACCGAGATCCTCAGCACGTAGACCACGTCGTCGCCCTCGAGCACCGACACCGAGGACGATTCGCCGAACTCCCGCACCAGTTCCTCGACCACCGGCTCGGCGGCAGCCCAGACCGAAGTCGACGACAGGTAGGCAAAGCCGAGGTCGAGGGCCTTGGGCGTGAGCGCGAACCACTTGCCGTCGGTGCTCGCATAGCCGAGTTCGACCAGGGTGTGCAGCAGCCGGCGCGCGGTGGCGCGGGTGATTCCGGTGCGAGCGGCCACTTCGCTCTGGGTCATGGCGCGACGCGCATCGCCGAAGGAGCGGATCACATCGAGCCCGCGCGCGAAGGACTGCGCGTACTCGTTGGAGGGCTGCCGGGCGAGCGAGCCGGACCCGCCGACCGGGCTCGGTTCAGCAGGCATGTCCAACCGGGCGCGCTGGTCTTGACACGGCCCGGGGCGCCGGCCACCATCGACTTATGTTCGTTGATTCAACAAATGTTTGCATAACAAACATTGTAATCGATCCAGCCGATCCCCCTGCGGCTGGTCCATCACCCATCCAGGCGAGGACAGATTCATGGACGAGTTGAAGCTCGAATCCTTCGAGACCGACTTCTGGAAGGACGTCTCGCGCCGCAAGACCTGGGACACGATCATCCCCGGCGAGCTGCGCGAGACCCGCCCGGTCACCCTGACCCGCGAGCTGATCGCGAAGTTCGCCGCCGGCGTCGGCGAGGACAACCCGCTCTACTTCGACGAGGACTACGCGAAGTCGACGATCTGGGGCGGCATCGTCGCGCCGCCGTCGATCCACATCCTGCTGATGTTCGCCTGCACCAGCACCGAGGACTGGATGCGCTCGCCGGGCACGATCAACGCCAGCCAGAGCTGGTTCTACAACGTACCGGCGCGCCCGGGCGACACGATCCACATGCGCGGCACCGCGCTCGATCGCTTCATCAGGAAGGATCGCCTGTTCGTGATCCACGACAACGTCTTCACCAACCAGCGCGGCGAGGTGGTCTGCACCGGCCGCGGCTGGACGATCCGGCCGCAATGAGGGCAAGCGCCATGGAAACCGCACAGCAACGATTCGACGCGGTCGAGGTCGGCACCGTCATCGCGGGCCGGCCGTTCACCGTCACGACCGAAACCATCCAGGCCTTCGGCGATGCATCGCTCGACTACAACCCGCTGCATTTCGACCCCGACTGGATGGAGAAGGCGAGCTTCGGCAAGACCAGCTTCGGCGGCGTGATCATGCACGGGATGCAGAACTTCGCGCTGCTCACCCGCACGCTGACCGACTGGCTGGTGCCCCGCGGCGGCTACCAGCGGCGCCTCGAGGCCCGCTGGCTCAAGCCGGTGAAGCTCGGCTACACGATCACGCCGGGCGCGCGCGTGAGCGCCAAGCATCGCACCGACGGCGGCTGGTGGCTGCAGTTCGATGTCGAGATGCGCGACCAGGACGGCGGGCTCATTGCCAGCGGCGATGCGCTCGCGGAGTTCATCGAGCGGGTTCCGGGAGCCGGCCCCGCAAGCTAGCGACGAGCCGTCGCGGGCTCTGTTCGAGGGGCCGCGGCAGGCGACCGTCGTCGTGGCTCATGCCGGGGCGGTCGGCTGACGCGGCGTTGAGACGTCCCGGGACTTCGTCGCAGATTGCCTGCGCCACGACAAAGGCGACTGCGGCCGCGGCGCGCAGCGACTGGTGTGGCGCCGAGAAGCGCAGCGAGACTGACGCGCGCCGACAGGCGCGGGGCTGGCTCGCGAGCATCGCAGGACGACGGCGAAGCCGGCCGCCACACTGGAGCGTAGCGACGTGGTCGCAGGCGACTTTGAAGCGGAAAAAGCGTTGGAGCGCAGCGACATGGTCGCAGGCGACTTTGAAACGGAAAAGCGTCGGAGCGACGCGGCGTGGTCGCAGGCGACTTTGAAATGAACAGGCGAAGGCGGTGACGGCGCCACCTGCAGCCTCCGCGCGCAACCCCTATCATTCCGGATGCCCGCCAGCGCCCCGCCCCTAACTCCCGCCATCCTGACCGCCCGATGCTGAACGCGATCTGGTTCGGCATGTTCGCCGTGGCCGGCCTGGCCGCCTTCGGCCGCTGGATCTTCGCCGGCGATCCGGGCGGATTCGCGGCGATCGTCGACAGCATGTTCGCGATGGCGAAGCTGTCGGTCGAGGTGATGGTGCTGCTCTTCGGCACCCTGACCCTGTGGCTCGGCTTCCTGCGCATCGCCGAGGGCGCGGGCCTCGTCGATGGCGCGGCCCGGCTGCTCGGGCCGCTGTTCGCGCGCCTGATGCCGGGGGTGCCGCGCGGCCATCCGGCGCTCGGCCTGGTGACCATGAACTTCGCCGCCAACGCGATCGGGCTCGACAATGCCGCGACCCCGATCGGGCTGCGGGCGATGGGCGAGCTGCAGAAGCTCAACCCGCGCCCCGATACCGCGACCGACGCCCAGATCCTCTTCCTGGTGCTCAACAGCTCCTCGCTGACGGTGCTGCCGGTGACGATCTTCATGTACCGCCTGCAGCAGGGCGCGGCCGAGCCGACGCTGGTCTTCGTGCCGATCCTGCTCGCCACCGCCGCCTCGACCTTCGCCGGCCTGCTCGCGGTCGCCTGGATGCAACGCCTGCGCCTGCGGGACCCGGTGGTGCTCGCCTGGCTGGGCGGCATCGCGCTGGCGCTGGGCTCGATCATGCTCCTGCTCGCCGGGATGGCCACCGCCGCCGTCGCGGCGGCCTCGTCATTGGCCGGCAACCTCGTCATGTTCGGCCTGGTGCTCGCGATCCTCGCCGCCGGCGCCTGGCGGCGAGTGCCGGTCTACGAGCACTTCATCGATGGCGCGAAGGACGGCTTCGGCATCGCCCGCGACCTGCTGCCCTATCTCGTCGCGATGCTCGCCGCGATCGGCGCGTTGCGCGCCTCCGGCGCCCTCGACGTGATCCTCGGCGGGATGCGGATCGCATTCGACTGGTTGAGCCTCGATCCGCGCATCGTCGATGCGATGCCGGTCGCCCTGGCCAAGCCCTTTTCCGGCAGCGCGGCGCGGGCGCTGCTGATCGAGACCATGCAGCACTTCGGCGTCGACAGTTTCCCGGCCCTGCTCGCCGCGACCATGCAGGGCAGCACCGAAACCACCTTCTACGTACTCGCGGTCTACTTCGGCGCGGTCGGCATCCGGCGGGCCCGGCATGCCGTCGGTTGTGCGCTGGTCGCCGATGTCGCCGGGATCAGCGCGTCGATCGCCGTCTGCCTCGCTTTCTTCGGATGAGCCCGGCGCATGCGAGGCTGCAAAACGATCGCTTGTCGATGCCGGCCCCTGGCTCGATGATGCGCGCCAGCGCGCAGGACCGGCCCGGATCCGCGGACCGCTGCCGATCGCCCGGATGACGAGTTCGATGACCCACAGCGCAAGCATCGCAAGCACCCCGACGGCCACGCCGGCGCCTCCCCGCAATCCGATCCTGGCGACGCCGCCCCTGCGCACGATGGCGCGGCTGGTGCCGCCCTCGGTGGCGAGCACCCTGGTGCAGTCCCTGATCCTGCTCGTCGAAGCCTACTGGCTGGGCGCCCTGGGCACACGCGCGCTCGCCGCGGTGGCGCTGGTCTTTCCCGCCTACATGCTGGCCAACATGCTCGCGTCGGGCGCGATCGGCGGCGCCGTCAGCGGCTCGCTCGCCCGGGCGCTCGGCGCCGGCCGACCCGATCGCGCCCAGGAGGTGGTGAACGCCGCCTGGGTGATCGCCATCGTGGTGGGCGGCGCCTTCGGCGCGCTGATGCTCATCGGCGGCGAAGCGCTCTTTCGCCTGCTCGGCGGCCGCGACGAGGTCCTTGCCGGCGCGCTCGAGTATTCGCGCATCGTGTTCGGTGGCATCGTCGTGCTGTGGTTGTACAACCAGCTCGGCGCCTGCCTGCGCGGCGCCGGCGAGATGAAGGCCCAGCTGAGCTCGATGATGGTCGTCACCACCTGCCACCTCGTCGCGGCGGCGATCCTGATCCCCGGCCGCGGCCCGGTGCCCGCGCTCGGGCTCGCCGGCGCCGCCGCTGCGATCCTCATCGCCTACGCCTGTGGCCTGCTCTACCTGCTGGCGCTGATCGCGCGCCGCTCGCATCCACCGCGACTGCAGCGCTGGCGCATGCCCTCGGCCACGATGCTGCGCCCGCTGGCGCGGATGGGCGCGCTGGCCTCGACCCAGTCGGTGCTGACGATCGCCTATTCGATGATCGCCACCGGCCTGATCGCGCGCCTGGGCACCGACTGGCTCGCCGGCTACGGCATCGGCCTGCGGCTCGAGCTGCTGATGATCCCGGTGATCTTCGGCATGGGCGGCACCCTGATCGCAATCTGCGGCGCCTTCATCGGCGCCGGCCAGCGCGAACGGGCGATCCGGATCGCCTGGGGCGGCGCCTTCGCCACCGCGGTGTTCGTCGGTGCGATCGGCCTGCTGCTCGCCTGGCAGCCGCAGCTCTGGCACGGGCTCTTCACCGATGACCCGGCGGTTGCGCAGGCCTGCGCAACCTACCTGCGCATCGTCGGTCCCTGCTACGCCTTCTTCGGGCTCGGCCTGTGCCTGTACTTCGCCAGCCAGGGTGTCGACTCGCTCACGGTGCCGGTCGCCGGCACCCTGTTGCGGGTGGCGATCATGGCGATCGGCGCGATCGTCATCGGCTCGGCCACCGAGGTGGTGCCGCGAACCGCTTTCCTGGTGATGGCGGTCGCGACGGTCGCGTACGGCGTGAGCATCGCGGGCGGACTCGCACTGGGCCCCTGGCGCAAGCCCCGGCCGGCGCCGGGCTCAGGGGCCGGCTAATTCTTCCATGCGCAGCACACTGCGATCGCCTTCCATGAAGGCGCCCATCTCGCGCCCGAGCGAGCGGAAGTGGTCGCTGGCGCGATGCGCCTTGACCGCTTCCTCGTCGCGATAGCGCTCCATGAACACATAGGCATGCGGCTCCTCGCCCTTGTTCAGGGTGTAGAGCAGGCAGCCCGGCTCGGCGTTGGTGGCGGCCACGAGCCTGGTCGCGATGGCCTCGAACTCGGCTTCGGCGCCGGGCCGGACCCGTACGGTGGCGATGACGCTGTGGATCATTTCCTGTCTCCTGTCTGAGGCGCTCGACCATGGCGACGCCAGGCGGCGGCGCCGGTCGCAGCGCGATGTCCGGCCGGGCGCCGCCCGGCCGTCGCCGATGCTAGCACCGCGCCCGTCCCGAACCCGTGAGTGCGTCCGGGGCGGGCGCCTCGCCGGAGGCACCTCGACGCCCGCCACCAGCCCTTCGCGGCTTGTCAGGGAACACGCTTGCTCACAGCAGTCCCGCGCCGCTCATCGCGCCGCGGATCGCCTCCCGGGTCGACGTGGCCAGTTCGACCATCGGCAGCCGGCAATCCGGACCGCACAGGCCGAGCAGCGAGGCCGCGTACTTGGCGCCGGCCGGGCTCGGTTCGAGGAACAGGGCATCGTGCAGCGGCATCAGGCGCTGCTGCAGCCGGTCGGCCGTCCGGTAGTCGCCCTCGGCGCAGGCGCGCTGCATCTGCGCGCACAGGGCCGGCGCCACATTGGCGGTCACCGAGATGCAGCCGCTGCCGCCGGCCGCGTTGTAGGCCACCGCGGTTGCATCCTCGCCCGACAGCCGGATGAAGTGCGCGCCGATCCGCAGGCCTTCGCGCGTCGGCCGGGCGAGATCGCAGGTGGCGTCCTTGACGCCGGCCACTCGCCCGAGCGCAGCCAGCTGCGCCATGGTCGCCACCGTGATGTCGACGATGGCGCGCGCCGGGATGTTGTAGACGAAGATCGGCGGTCCGCCCTGCGCATCGAGCGCCTCGAAGTGCGCGAGGACGCCGCGCTGGCTGGGCCGGTTGTAGTAGGCGGTGACGTGCAGCACGGCGTCGGCGCCGCAGGCGGCGGCGTGGCGATCGAACTCGAGCGCCTCGCGGGTGTTGTTCGAGCCGGCGCCGGCCATCACCGGGATGCGGCCCGCCGCCTGTTCGACGACGACTTCGACCACGCGCCGATGTTCGGCGGCATCGAGGGTGGGCGATTCGCCGGTGGTGCCCATCGGCACGAGGCCATGGGTGCCCTGCTCGACATGCCAGTCGACCAGGCGACGCAGCGCGGGCTCGTCGACGCGCCCGTCGGCGAAGGGGGTGACGAGCGCCACCAGGGATCCGGAGAAAGTGTTCATGATGCGGCTCCTTGCTTGTGGCGTGGCCTGTTGCGGAGCCGGAGAGGGAGAACAAACGAAAACCCCCCGGCGCCGCGAAGGGCTGCCGGGGGGTTTGGAAACTCGGGTGTGTTCGGTTACCGGACCATGGCCTCGTCGCGAGCGGATGCGCGCGCCCGCTTGGGCGCGGCCGGTTTGCGTTTGGGGCCGAATGCGATGGTCATGGCGAACGGATCATCGCCGAACCCGCGGCAGCCGTCAATCATCGGCGGGGCGAGTCAGGCGCGCCGGGCCGCCGGCGCGATGCCGGGCGCCCGGCCACGCATCAGGCGGGCGGGCCGCCGAACAGCGGCAGCGACTCCGGCGCGAGCGCGCCTTCGATCTCGAGCAGCCGGCGCTTGGTAACGACGCCGCCGAAGGCCGAGAAGCCCCCTTGCGCGTCGCCGGCGGCAAGCACCCGGTGGCAGGGCACGATGACCGGATACGGATTGGCGCCCATCGCCTGGCCGACCGCGCGGGCCGCACCCGGTTCGCCGAGTGCGGCAGCCAGTTCGCCGTAGGTCAGGGTCCGTCCCGGACCGATGCGCCGCGCCGCCGCCTGGGCGCGGCGATGGAACTCGGGAATGCCCTCGGTGTCGAGCGGCAGGTCGGCGAGGTCGTCGTCGCGCGCCCCCTCGAGCAGGCGCCGCACACGCGCGATGGCCGCGGCCATCGCCGGGGGCGGTTCGCAGGCCATCGCGCCCGGCGCGCGCCGGGCGGCACGGGCCAGCGTGGTGGCGTCGTCACGCTCGGGCAGCTGCAGCGCCGCGATGCCGCGTTCGGTCCAGGCGAGCGCGCAGCGCCCGACCGGTGTGTCGAACAGGGCCACCCCGCGGCCGGCCGCGCTGCCCATCGCGGCCTACCGTGCGCGCAGCGGCGCCGCGCCGAGGTGCAGGCCGGCGTCGGCGATCATGAACTCGCCGGTAACGTGGCTCGACTGCGGGCCGCCGAAGAACAGCACCGACTCGGCGATGTGCTCGGGCTTGCAGGCGAACTTGAGCGGCGCGCTGTTGGCCGCGTTCTCCTCGATCTTCGCGGCCTTGTCGGCGCCGAGCCGCTTGGCGAACCAGTCCGAACCGATGTAGCCGGGGCACACCGCAT
>CAYZBJ010000056.1:0-26939 GCA_964476625.1 uncultured Burkholderiaceae bacterium
GGCGATCCTGACCGGCGGCACCGTGATCTCCGAAGAGACCGGCATGACGCTCGAAGGCGCGACCATCAACGACCTCGGCCAGGCCAAGCGGATCGAGATCGGCAAGGAGAACACCACGATCATCGACGGCGCGGGTGATACCGCTGCGATCGAAGCCCGGGTCAAGGCGATCCGCGCCCAGATCGAGGAAGCCACCAGCGACTACGACCGCGAGAAACTCCATGAGCGCGTCGCGAAGCTGGCCGGTGGCGTCGCGGTGATCCGCGTCGGCGCCGCGACCGAAGTCGAGATGAAGGAGAAGAAAGCCCGCGTCGAAGACGCGCTGCACGCGACCCGTGCCGCCGTCGAAGAAGGCATCGTCCCGGGTGGTGGCGTGGCCCTGCTGCGCGCCCGCTCGTCGATCAAGGTCAAGGGCGACAACTCCGACCAGGACGCAGGCGTCCGGATCGTGCTGCGCGCCGTCGAGGAGCCCCTGCGCCAGATCGTCGCGAACTCCGGTGACGAGCCGAGCGTCGTGGTTGCCAAGGTCCTCGAGGGCAAGGGCAACTTCGGCTACAACGCCAGCAACGGCGAGTACGGCGACCTGGTCGAACTCGGCGTGGTCGACCCGACCAAGGTCACCCGCACCGCGCTGCAGAACGCCGCGTCGATCGCCAGCCTGATGCTGACCACCGCTGCGATGGTCGGCGAGCTGCCGGACGACAAACCCGCCGGCGGCATGCCCGATATGGGCGGCATGGGCGGTATGGGCGGCATGGGCATGTAAGGCCATCGGCCTTGCTGCCAGTCCGGGCCGGTTTCGGCCGGCCCGGATCGTGTCACCGAACCCCCGCCTTGCGCGGGGGTTTTTCGTTTCGGGATAGCCCCGGCCCGAGGGGGTCGGATTAGCGGGCGAGCAATCTCTCGAGCAGATGCGTCCTGAAGTCGCGCCTCGTTGCAATGAACATGTGAACGAGAACCAGGGCCTCATCGAACTCGTAGATGACTCTCGTCTGCCTGACCAGGACGCATCTGATGTCGACGATGCCGATTTCCTTCAGCTCGTCGATGCAGCTTCCAATCTGCGGATCTTTCTTGATGAGCCTGAACGAGCTCTTGTACTCCGCATTGATTTCATTCCAGACGGATTCGCCGAATTCCTTCCTGACATACTTCCTGATGTTCCTGAACTCCTCCTTGGCACTGTCGAGAATGACGATTCGTCGAGACACGATCAATCGTCCATCTCATCGAAAAAGGCCTCGGCGTCGATGAACCTGCCTTCGGTGAATTCCTTCCTGCCCAGAGCCAGCAACTTGAGCAGCGCCATGGTTTCCTGCTGCTTTTCGTACTCCCTGATATCCATCACCACCATCTTGGCTTCGCCATTCTGAGTGATGATGATGGGTTCCGGATTCGTGGCGAACTCCTTGACCATGTCCGCCGCGTTGGACTTCAAGTAAGTAATGGGCCTGATCTGCTCTGCGAGGGACATGGGGCAACTCCTTCATCATGTTCATCGGACAGAATACAGCCTGAATTCCGACCTGCCAATCATCATCATCGAGGTATGAATTGCCCATGAGCTCCCCAAGCGACGCAGAGACGCTCAGGCTCCTGGCGGGCGTGACCACCGCCACCCTGACGACCATCCTGCTCAAGAAGGGCCTGCGCAACGTCTGGATCCGTGGCGCGTTCCCGATCACGCCGGCCGCGAGCGGCAGGCGCATCGTCGGCCGCGCCTTCACCGTTCGCTTCATTCCGGCTCGCGAGGACCTGGCGACACCCGAATCCTGGAGCTCACCGAAGTCGACGCGCGCCGCGATCGAGCAGATGCCGGCCGGCTGCATCGCAGTGGTGGACGCCAACGGCGTCGGGGATGCCGGCTTCTGGGGCGACATCCTGTGCGCGCGCATGGCCAGGCGGGGCGTAGCCGCCCTGGTGAGCGACGGCGCGGTGCGCGATCTCGCGGGCGTCGTCTCCACCGGCCTGCCCGTCTGGGCCAGCGGCGCCGCGGCCCCGCCATCGGTGGCCGGGCTGACCTTCGTCGACTGGCAACAACCCATCGGCTGCGGCGGCGTGGCGGTGTTCCCCGATGATGTCATCGTGGCCGACCAGGACGGCGCGGTGCTGGTCCCCACTGGCCTGGTCGACGAGATCGCGGCGCTGGCCGTCGAGCAGGAGCGCCTGGAAGGCTGGATCATGGAGCAGGTGCAGGGCGGTGCCGCGCTGCCGGGGCTCTACCCGCCCGATTCCGCGAACAAGGCCCGCTACGAGGCCGCCACGAAACCCGGGGGATCCGGATGACACCCGATGCGAACGACAGGCATGCCATGCGCATGAACCGCCGGAAGATCCTCGCCGCCGGCGTCGAGCTGACCCTGGGAGCGGCCACGCTGCTGGCCGGCCGGGCCATGGCGCAAGCCCCATCGACTCCCGGCCAGGAGCCGGCCATGGAACGCACGCCGAAAGACACCCGGAAGCGTCGCATCTTCATCACCGGCTCCTCCGCCGGGCTGGGCCATGCCGCGGCAACGACACTGCTCGCCGACGGCCACGAAGTCGTCGTCCATGCCCGCTCCCGGGACCGGCTTGCCGCCGTCGCGGATCTGGTCGATCGAGGCGCGATCGCGACCACCGGCGACCTTGCCGACCTCGCCCAGGTTCGGGATCTCGCCGGGCAGGTCAACGAGATCGGACGGATGGACGCCGTCATCCACAACGCGGGCATCGCCTCCGGCCAGCAGGTACTGGTGGTCAATGTGGTGGCCCCGTACCTGCTGACGGCGCTCATCGAGCGGCCGGAGCGCCTGGTCTACCTGAGCAGCGCCATGCACATGGGCGGCAGGGCCAGCCTCGACGGCTTGGACTGGACGGGCCGGACCGCCACCGGCTCCTACGCGGACAGCAAGCTCTTCGTCACCACCCTCTGCGCGGCCGTCGCCCGGCTCTGGCCGGACGTGTACAGCAACGCCGTCAATCCGGGCTGGGTGCCCACCAGGATGGGCGGCGCGCATGCCCCGGACGACTTGCGCCTCGGGCACCTGACCCAGGAATGGCTCGCCACCAGCGACGACCCGCGAGCGCTGACCAGCGGGGGCTACTGGTACCACCAGAAGCGCGTCGACCCGCATCCCGCGGTTCACGACACGGCATTCCAGGACCGGCTGCTGGCCGGGCTCGCTCGTGCCACCGGCATGCCGCTGCCGTGACGGCGCGGATCCCGTCGGTGCTCATCGGGGCTTCCGGCAATCAGGGCAGCAGGGTCATGCGATCGACCTCGAACTCGGACTTCCGACGCCCCTTGTCGAACTCCCCCAGCAGTTCCACGCGGGTCTCGGCGTTCACGGTCTGTCCTGCCGGGAAATCCTCGTCGTCGATCTCGACGGTGATGCGGCCCGTGGCATCCTCGAAGGTGTAGCGATCCCCGCCATCGTGCGAAACGATGCGGCCCTGGAGCCGGGCATATTGGTCATCGCGACCCTTCTCGAGCAGGTCCTTGACCGTCATCAGCGCGACGGCGCTGGGCCCCGAGTACGCGCCCCGGCCCGCAGCCTCGGCTGCATTGCTCGGGCCGGTGTAGCCCGAAGGCTGGGCGCTCGCCATGGTGGCGGCGCCCAGGGTCAGGACCGCGGCGGCGGCCAGGGTGGATACGGTATGGCGCATGGTTCGATTCCTTTTTCGTTTGCAAGGATCCGCTGATCGCGGAACAGCCGCATTGCAATATCCGAACCTGAAGGCAATCGCGTGCGCGGCGGGCCCCGGCATACCCGCCCGGGAAAATCCTTCGGCCGGGCTGCTGCGCAAGCCCGGCACGGCGATCTCCCGGGCGCAGGCCGGGTTCAGTCTTCCGCCCAGCTGCCCCCTTCGAAGGCAGTGCGCCCGAAGGCCATGCCGCCATCGACGGTGACGGTGGCGCCCACGACGTAGTCGCCGGCCCGTGAGGCGAGATAGATGGCGGCCCCGGCCATGTCCTCGTCGCTGCCGATGCGGCCCGCCGGTACCCGGCGTCCGACGTTGTCGGCATCGTCGCGCGCCGCCCGGTTCATGTTCGACGCGAAGGGTCCCGGGGCGATCGCGGTGACGACGATGTGCTCGCGGATGAGCCGCGCCGCCATGCGACGGGTCAGGTGGATCAGCCCTGCCTTGCTCGCGGCATACGGATAGGTCTCGAGCGGATTGACGAAGATGCCGTCGATCGACGCGATATTGATGACCTTCGCCGGCCGCGCGGCGCTGGCCGATTCGCGCAAGGCCCCGGCGAGCGCCTGGGTCAGGAAGAACGGCGCCTTCATGTTGAGGTCGACCACCTTGTCCCAGCCCGACTCGGGGAAGTCGTCGAATTCCGCCGCCCACGCCGCGCCGGCGTTGTTGACGAGGATGTCGAGCCGGGATTCATGCTTGCCGTACGCTGCCGCGAGCGCCTGCGCGCCGGCCACCGTCGAGACATCGGCGGGCAGCGCGATGCAGCGCCCGCCACCGGCCGAAAGCTCGCGGGCGGCCTCCTCGCAGGCCTCGGCCCGGCGCGCCGAGATGTAGACGGTCGCCCCCTGGGCGATGAAGCCGCTGGCGATCATCCGCCCGATGCCGCGCGAGCCGCCGGTGACCAGCGCCACCCGTCCTTCGAGGGAAAAAAGGTCCTTCATCGTGATTGTCTCCGTTGGAATGGGGCTTGCGCCGCCCCGAAGCACGGCGCAGGGGGTTTGCGCCGTCCGCAACGGCGCGGGGCCGGCAGGACCGGCGTCATGGGGATTATCGGGATTATCGGGCAGCAGCGCCGGTCCGCAAGCCGGCCCGGCCGGCCAAGACCATGACGCCGAGTCGCGAATCCGAGCCGCTACAATGCGATTCTCCGTTCGCCCCCCAATACGAGGAACAAGCGCCATGCGCGACACGTTCAATTTCAGCGCCGGTCCCGCCGTGCTGCCCGAGGAAGTCCTGCGGCAGGTTGCCGAAGAGATGCTCGACTGGCACGGCTCGCGACAATCGGTGATGGAGATGAGCCATCGCGGCAAGGACTACATGAGCATCCACGCCCAGGCCGAGGCCGACCTGCGCGAGTTGCTCGGCATCCCGTCCGGGTACAAGGTGCTGTTCCTGCAGGGCGGCGCGACGACCCAGTTCGCGATGGTTCCGCTCAACCTGCTGCGCGGGCGCAAGTCGATCGACTTCGTCCATACCGGCGAATGGTCCAAGAAGGCGATCAAGGAAGCGAAGCTGTTCGCGACGGCGAACATCGCGGCCTCGGCCGAGGACCGCAAGTTCACCTATGTGCCGGCCTTCGCCGACTGGCGCCTCGACCCGCAGGCCGCCTACGTCCACATCTGCGCCAACGAGACGATCGGCGGCGTCGAGTTCGACTGGGTTCCCGACACCGGCGAGGTGCCCCTGGTCGCCGACGTCTCGTCGACCTTCCTGTCGCGACCCATCGACGTCGCCCGCTACGGCCTGATCTACGGCGGCGCCCAGAAGAACATCGGCCCGGCGGGCCTGACCATCGTGATCGTGCGCGAGGACCTGCTCGGACACGCGAACCCCGGCACGCCCACGATGCTCGACTACAAGTCGCACGCCGACGCCGACTCGATGCTCAACACGCCGCCGACCTTCGCGGTCTACGTCGCCGGCCTCGTCTTCCAGTGGCTCAAGCGCCAGGGCGGGATCGCCGGCATCGAACAGCGCAACATCGAGAAGTCGCAGCTGCTCTACGAACTGCTCGACTCGAGCGGGTTCTACCGCAACCCGGTCGATCCGGCTTCGCGCTCGCGGATGAACGTGCCGTTCACCCTGCCCGATGCGGCGCTCGACGACGCCTTCCTCGCCGGCGCCAAGGCTGCGGGCATGGTCCAGCTCAAGGGGCATCGGTCGGTCGGCGGGATGCGCGCCTCGATCTACAACGCGATGCCGCTCGAGGGCGTCCGGCGCCTGGTCGACTACATGCGCGAGTTCGAACGCACCCACGGCTGAGAACACAAGAAGAACAAGGGGGAAACAGATGACGCGCGCCTTCCGGGTGCTGGTCCTCAACCAGATATCGCCGTTCGGCCTCGAACGCCTGCCGTCCGATGCCTACCAGGTCGGCAAGGAGATCGAGGCGCCGGATGCGGTCCTCGTGCGCTCGGCCGACATGCACTCGATGACGATCCCCGACAGCGTCCTCGCGATCGGCCGGGCCGGCGCCGGTACCAACAACATCCCGGTGGGCAACCTGAGCCGGCGCGGCGTGCCGGTGTTCAACGCGCCGGGCGCCAACGCCAACGCGGTCAAGGAACTCGTCATCGCCGCCATGCTGATGGCGAGCCGCAACCTGCCCGAGGCGCTGGACTTCGTGCGCGAACTCGATGCCACCGACCCGGCGCTGGAGCGTCGCGTCGAGGATGGCAAGAAGCGTTTCTCGGGCTACGAGCTGACCGGGCGCACCCTCGGGGTCATCGGCCTGGGCCGCATCGGCGCGCTGGTCGCCCAGGCCGCGATCGAACTCGACATGGACGTCATCGGCTACGACCCGGAGATCACCGTCGATGCGGCCTGGAGCCTGTCCTCGCAGGTCCGTCGCGCCGGCTCGGTCGCCGAGCTGCTCAAGGCCGCCGAGTTCGTCTCGGTCCACGTGCCCCTGCTCGACTCGACCCGGCACCTGATCGACGCGCGCAACATCGAACTGATGCGCCGCGGGGCGGTGCTCATGAACTTCTCGCGCGAGGGCATCGTCGAGGACGCCGCGGCGATCAGTGCGCTCGACAGCGGCCAGCTCGCCCGCTATGTCTGCGACTTCCCGAACCGGACCATCCACGGCCACCCGAAGGCGGTCGCCCTGCCCCATCTCGGCGCCTCGACGACCGAGGCCGAGGACAACTGCGCGAGCATGGTCGCCGAACAGCTGCGCGACTACCTCGAGAACGGGAACGTGCGCAACTCGGTGAACTTCCCGCTCGCGGTGATGCCGCGCAGCAGTGCGTGGCGCCTGGGCATCGTCAACGCCAACGTGCCGAACATGCTGGGCCAGATCTCCACCGCCATGGCCGAAGCCGGACTCAACATCGACGAGATGCTGAACAAGTCGCGCGGCGACATCGCCTACACCATCGTCGATTCCGCCCGGCCGGTGCCCGACTCCGTGATCACGCGCCTGCGCGCGATCGACGGTGTCCTCCGCGTGCGCTACCTGCCGAGCACCTAGCTAGTCATCGGGACCAGCATACCGGTCGAGGTCGCGGTAGCCAGCAGGCGACTGCCGTCGTCCGAGAACAGGCTGCCCTCGAGGAAGGCCACCCGCCGGCCGAGGCGGCGAATGCGCCCCTCGGCGAGCACCCGGCCCGGACCGACCTGCTCGAGGAAGCTGACCTTGATCTCGAGGCTCGCGACGTTCGACTTTCGCCCGGTGTGATGGATGAGCGCATGCGCCATCGCCGAATCGAGCCAGGCGGTCACGAAGCCGCCCTGCGCGATCCGGCCGCCGGAATGGCAGAAGCTCGGCAACACGTTGAAATAGAGACGGGCGACGCCGGCCTCGGCATCGATCGAGTCGATGTCCATGCCGCCGAGCGCTTCGAGGAGGGGATCGTTTTCGTGCTTTTGCATCGGGTTCAGGGTTCGAGGTTCTTGCGGTACTGGATGAAGCCCGCGTTCTCGGCGACGCGATCATAGAGCAGGCGGCCGGGCGCATTGCTCTCGTGGGTCAGCCAGTAGACGCGACCGGCGCCCGCCTCGGCGGCGCGTTCGTAGACGAATTCGATCAGGCGCCGGCCGACGCCGCGGCCACGGGCTTCGGGAATCGTGAAGAGATCCTGCAGGTAGCAGGTCGGACCGAGCATCCAGGTCGAGCGGTGGAAGATGTAGTGGACGATGCCGCAGAGCTGCCCATCGTCGCCGAAGGCGCCGGCGGCAAACACCGGTTCGGCCGGGTCGTGGAAGCGCCGCCAGGTGGTGTCGACGACCGTCTCGTCGAGCGAAATCCGGTAGAAATCCTGGTAGCCGCCGAACAGCGGTTCCCAGGCCGGGCGGTCGCCGCGCCGCAACGCGCGACATTCGACTCGGGGATGGTCGCTCATGGTTTCGTTTTTCCGATTTCGGCCGAACAACGATAATAGCCGCATCCCGCCGGACTACTGGCAGGGGCAATCAGGAGTGAATCCATGACCGACAAGAATCCTCGATCCGAAACTCTCGTGCGTCGCTCGCTGGCGCTACCCGCGACCGTCCTGCTGGCGAGCGCGCTCGCCCTGGCAGGCTGCGCCGGCATGTCCGACGCCCAGCGCGGCACCGCCACCGGCGCCGGCATCGGCACCGTAGCCGGCGCCGTACTCGGCGGGGCCGTCTCGGGTACTGGCCGGGGCACCCGGGGCGGCGCCATGGTCGGCGCGGCCGCGGGCGCCCTCGGCGGCTACGTGTGGTCCCGCCATATGGAGCAGCAGCGCCAGGCGATGGAGCAGGCCACCCAGGGCACCGGCATCGGCGTGAGCCAGACGGCCGACAACCGCCTGCGCCTCGAAGTGCCGAGCGATGTGTCCTTCGCCACCAACAGCGCGACCATCAATTCCTCGCTCAGGCCGATACTCGATCGTTTCGCGCAGACGCTCAACGACAACCCGGCCACCCATGTGTCGATCATCGGCCATACCGACAATACCGGCACCGACGCCATCAACGATCCGCTCTCGATGCGCCGCGCCGCCAGCACGCGCGACTATCTCGCGTCGCGTGGCGTCGACAGCCGGCGGATCGACATCGACGGGCGCGGCTCCTACGAGCCGATCGCCGACAACACGTCGGCGGACGGACGGGCCCGCAACCGCCGCGTCGAGATCTACGTGGCCGAACCCGCCAGCTGAAGCCCGACCGCAGCCGATGCGCCGCGCCAGCGGCGCACGGCGGGCGGGGCCGAAAGCCAGGCGGCCAGCGGCCCCGCCCACGCCCATCCACCCACCACCAACCTCGTACCGACAGGTCCGCGACAAGGAGACATCCGACATGGCACGCACGAGCGCCCCGGCCAACCCACGCTGGGTCAACCGCCCCGCAGGATCCACCTGGGGCGACTTCGGCCCCGACGACCAGCTCGGTCGCCTCAACCTCGTCGACGCCGACAAGGTCCGCCAGGGCGTGGCCGAAGTGCGCGAGGGCAAGACCTTCTGCCTGAGCCTGCCGCTCGACTACCCCGGCGGCAACAGCCTGAATCCGCGCCGCCATCCGCCACGACTGCGACCGACGCACCAGGAAGGCGTGCCGCGCTGGATGTTCGAGGTCGGCCGCGTCGATCCCGATGCAACCGACGTGATCAACGACGACGTCGCCGTCATCCACCTGCAGTACTCGAGCCAGTGGGACACCTTCGCCCACGTCGGCAGCCTGTTCGACGCCAACGGCGACGGCCGGCCCGAACCGGTCTTCTACAACGGCTACCGGGCCGGGGTGGAGTTGCCGCGCGAGGAAGGCAGCGGCGAGGCGATGCGCAGCGGCGTGAAGTCGCTCGGGGTGGAGAACTTCGCCGCTCACGGCATCCAGGGCCGCGGCGTGCTGATCGACCTGCGCGCGCATTTCGGCGACGAGCGCACCCTCGTGGGCTACGACAAGCTCCGGCAGGCGATGGACGCCGACAATGTCGTGGTCGAGCCGGGCGACATGGTCCTGCTGCACACTGGCTTCGCGACCCGCCTGCTCGAATGGGGCCGCAATCCCGATCCGGTGCTGGTGCATACCGCCTGCGCCGCGCTCGACGGCCGCGACCCGGCGCTGCTGCAATGGATCACCGACAGCGGACTGGCGGCGCTGATCGCCGACAACTACGCCGTCGAGCACCATGGCGGCGTCAAGCCCGCCGGGCCGTGCGCCACCCTGCCCCTGCACGAGCACTGCCTGTTCAAGCTCGGCGTGCCGCTCGGCGAAATCTGGTACCTCGGCGAACTCGCGCAATGGCTGCGCGAGCACAAGCGCAACCGCTTCCTGCTCACCGCGCCGCCGCTGCGCCTGCCCGGCGCGGTCGGCTCGCCGGTGTCGGCGATCGCCACCGTCTGAGCCCTGCCCGACTGGCGGCGGCTGCACCTCAGCCGCCGCCGGCCGCCGGATGACAGGGCGGGCTGCCGCCCGGCCGCATCCGGCCCCCGCCCGTCGCCGGACCTGTGCCGCCGATCGGGTTCGCCCTGCGCCCAAAGCGCCGAATACCTACGCTTCGCGTGACTTATTTCACGCTTTGCGCGGAGACTTCGGTGACCCGTATCCTGATGCGAACCTCGCGCTGGCTCGCGAGCGCTGTAGTCGTCTCGATACTCGCGGCCTGCGGCGGTGGTGGTGGCAGCGGCGCCGGCGAGACCAAGTCCTTCGTCTATGACATCGCACCGCCGACGCCGCAACCGGCGAGCGACGCCGATGCATCGCGATTCCTGGCGCAGGCGACCTTCGGGCCTACCCTCGACGAGATCAACCGGCTGAAGTCAATCGGCTTCGACGCCTGGCTGCTCGACCAGATGAATCGCGGCTATGCCTCGCATGTGCATACGCTGAAACTGCGCACCATGCTCGACCCGGAGCGCGAGGAACCGGAGCGCGACTGGGTCCAGGACAGCTTCTGGCGCGAGGCCATCTCCGGCAGCGCCCAGCTGCGCCATCGGGTCGCCTTCGCGCTTTCGCAGATCTTCGTCGTCTCGATGAACGACGGCGATGTCGCCCGCTATCCCCTGGGGGTGGCGAGCTATCTCGACACCCTCACCCGCCACGCCTTCGGCAACTACCGGGACCTGCTCGAGGCGGTCGCCCTGCATCCGATGATGGGCATCTACCTGACCCATCTCGGCAACGAGAAGGAAGACGCCAAGACCCACCGTACCGCTGACGAGAACTTCGCCCGCGAAGTGATGCAGCTGTTCTCCATCGGCGTCGTCGAACTGGCGATCGACGGCCAGCCGATCCGCAACCCCGAGGGCGTGCCGGTCGAGACCTATACCAACGACGACGTGACCGGCCTGGCCAAGGTGTTCACCGGCCTGAGCTGGGGCGGCGGCGACACGAGCCGGGGCCGCTTCAAGGGCTGGGAGTCCGCCCACCAGAAGGAAATCCTGCCGATGCAGGGCTATCCCCAGTACCACTCGAGCGCCGAGAAGAGCTTCCTCGGCGCGACCCTGCCGGGCGGCAGCGACGACGCGATCTTCGAACTCAAGGCGGCGCTCGATGTCCTGGCCGCGCACCCGAACGTCGGGCCCTTCATCGGCAAGCAGCTGATCCAGCGCCTCGTGACCAGCAACCCGAGTCCGGCCTACGTGGCGCGGGTCGCCACCGTGTTCAACGACAACGGCCGCGGCGAGCGCGGCGACCTCGCCGCGGTGGTGCGCGCCATCCTCTACGACCCGGAAGCGCGCGACGCGAGCGTCGCCCTGCAACCTGGCTGGGGCAAGATTCGCGAACCGGTGCTGCGCCTGACGCACTGGGCCCGGGTATCGAGAGGCCACTCGAGGAGCGACATGTACCGGGTCGGCCGCACCACCGACCCCGCCAACAGCCTGGGCCAGGCGATCTTCTACTCGCCGTCGGTGTTCAACTTCTACCGCCCCGGCTACGTGCCGCCGAACACCGCCGCGGGCCAGGCCGGCCTGCTCTCGCCCGAGATGCAGATCACCGACGAATCCTCGGTCGCCGGCTACCTGAACATGATGCGCAACGCGGTCAGGAGCGGCATCGGCAGCGGCAGCCCGCGCGACGTCCAGATCGACTATCGCGACTGGCTGCCGCTGACGGCCGATCCGGCCGAACTCGTCGAGCGGGTCAACCTGCTGCTGATGCATGGCCAGATGAGCAACGACATGCGCGTCCGCCTCATCGAAGCGGCCGACTCGGTCAACCTGAATCGCAGCAACGCGCAGCAGGTCGAGGAAGCCCGCCTGAACCGGATCCGCCTGGTGCTGTTCCTGGCGCTGGCCTCGGCCGAATACCTGACGCAGAAATAGGCCCGGAGAACAGAGCCATGAAACCGTACAACGCATCGCGGCGCGTCTTCCTGCGAACCTCCTCGCTGCTCGGCGCACTGGTGCCCTCGGCCGCGCCCTTCGCCCTCAACCTCGCGGCCATGGGCTCGGCGGCGGCGCAAAGCGCGACCGACTACCGCGCCCTGGTATGCCTGTTCATGTTCGGCGGCAACGACAGCGGCAACATGGTGGTCGCCACCGATCCTTCGTCCTGGAGCGAATACACCCGGATGCGCACCGGCACGATGCAGCTGGGCGCACCCGGCAGCGACAACGGCCTGCTCGCGATCGATCCGTCGACACCGCAGGCCGGCCGCAGCTTCGGGCTGCACCCGAGCATGGTCGACGCCAGGGCGAGCTTCGACGCCGGCAACACCGCGATCGTCGCCAACGTCGGCCCGCTGATCGTGCCGACGACGCGCAGCCAGTATCGCGATCGCAGCGTGCCGCTGCCGCCCAACCTGTTCTCGCACAACGACCAGCAGTCGACCTGGCAGACCCACCTGCCCGAGGGGGCGCAGTACGGCTGGGGTGGTCGCATGGGCGACCTGCTCGCGAGCATGAACTCGACGCAGACCTTCACCTGCATCTCGGCCTCGGGCAACGCCGTCTGGCTCTCGGGTGACAACACGGTGCAGTTCCGGGTCGGCACCAATGGCTCGAGCGCGATCGGCGGGCTCGAAGGCTCGCTGTTCGGGTCGTCGCGCGGTGCGGACGATTTCCGCTACCTGCTTACCCGGCCGCATGCCAACCTGCTCGAGGAGTCGCACGCCAGCGTCACCCGCCGCTCGCTCGCCGCGCAGGCCCTGCTCAATGCCTCGATGCTGCCCGCCGATGCCGTCGACCCGGTGCCCAACCTGCCGAACGGCCAGGCCAACGGTATCGCCCGCCAGCTGCAGACGGTCGCGCGCATCATCGGCGGACGCGCCTCGCTCGGCGCGCGTCGCCAAGTCTTCTTCGTGAGCATGGGCGGCTTCGACACCCACAGCAACCAGCCCAACACCCATGCGAACCTGATGGCGCAGCTCAGTCAGGGCCTGGCCTACTTCAACCAGGTCATGGCCAGCCCCCAGGTCGATGCCGCCAACGAGGCGACCCTGTTCACCGCATCGGACTTCGGCCGGACCCTGACGAGCAACGGCGACGGCACCGACCACGGCTGGGGCGCGCACCACTTCGTGACGGGCGGCGCGGTGCGCGGCGGCGACATCTACGGACAGTTTCCGGGCACCGGCCAGGACACCGATGAATACGTCGGCAGCGGCCGCCTGTTGCCGACGCTTGCGGTCGACCAGTACGGCGCCACCATGGCCCGCTGGTTCGGAGTCTCGGAAACCGAACTCGACGACATCTTCCCGAGCCTGGGGAATTTCGCGACCCGTGACCTCGGGTTCATGGGGGTGTGAGGCAGGTGCGCAGAAAATATGGGCGCGCGTTCCGGGCGCGTCAGGTGCTGCCCATGTTTCCACCCCTTGAGCAAGCCAAACTTGATGCGTCGCTTCGGTACATCCAGCCTGGTGATTCGCACCAATGGCTTTCCGTTGCGACTGACCGTAGATCGTCTGGCCGCTCGGGAGATCCGGATCCGACTGCTCCGTCCTGACCCGCTCGTACTCCCCGTTGTACGTGAAGCTGCGGTACCAGTCCCCCCACCAGGTCTGTGACAGCCGCCTGACCCGGTTGAAGCTCGCCCACGTCATCACATGACCACCCCCGCTGGTCATGTTCCCGTTCGCGTCGTACGCGTACGTCGCCCCCGTGATCCCGTCAGGAATTGGCAGAGGAATTGGTGTCTGACCCCATATTCCCGGAGAGAACGGATGGCGCCCTGTGCGGCGGGCCGGGCAGACTTACAATTCTCCGGCTCGAGCATCGGAGGCCCAAATGCCTGCAGAGAAAGTCGCACTCATCACCGCCGGCGGATCCGGCATGGGGGCCGCCGCTGCCCGCAGGCTGGCGCGCGACGGCTACCGTATCGCGGTGCTGTCGTCTTCCGGCAAGGGCGAGGCGCTTGCCACTGAACTCGGCGGCATCGGCGTGACGGGCTCGAACCAGTCGGGCGACGATGTGAAGCGACTCGTCGACCGGGCGATGGAGCGGTGGGGGCGCATCGACGCCCTGGTCAACTCAGCCGGCCATGGCCCGCGGGCGCCGATCCTCGAGATCAGCGACGAGGACTGGCACAAGGGCATGGAGGTCTATTTCCTGAGCGCGGTGCGGCCGGCCCGACTGGTCGCGCCGATCATGGCCGCGCAGGGCGGCGGCGCCATCGTCAACATTTCCACGGCCTGGGCGTTCGAACCTGCCGGGATGTTCCCGACCTCCGCCGTATTCCGTGCGGGGCTGGCGAGCTTCACGAAGATATTCGCCGACACCCATGCGACGAAGAATGTCCGCATGAACAATGTCCTGCCCGGCTGGATCGACAGCCTGCCCGCCACCGACGAGCGACGCGACGGTGTGCCGATGAAACGCTACGGCAAGGTCGAGGAGATCGCCGCCACCATCGCCTTCCTGGTGTCGGACGGCGCGGGCTACATCACCGGCCAGAACATCCGGGTCGATGGCGGCCTGACACGGGCCGTCTGATACGCGCCATCCGGGTCGGCTTCGCCCCCAGGCGCATGGCGGCGAACCCGCAGGCGCGGGTCACGAGGCCGCCACCCCGCCTTGCACCTGGGCGGGAGTCTTCGCAGCGAGCCAGTTCTCCAGGTCCGCGAGCACCCGCGCCCGATCCTCGGCACGCTCGTTGAAGACCTCGTGCCAGAGTCCCTCGTACCAGTGCAGGGTGACCCGCCCGGCCGGCGCCCGGTCGGCGAAACGCCGGCTGCCGGCGGGCGCGACCAGCGCGTCGTCGCCAGCCACCAGCATCAGGGTATCGACCGCGAGGGTATCGGCGCCAGCGATCGCGCCGCGGCCCGCATCGAGCAGCCACTTCACGAGCCGCGCGCAGATCCGGTCGTGCACCAGCGGATCCGCGAGATAGGCCTCGACCACCGCCGGATCGTGGGAGATCCTGCGCGGGTCCAGCCCGTTGCCGATGGGGCGGCCCGGCGCGATCCGCAGCATGGCCGCGAGCATCAGCCGCTGTACCGGGTTGAGCCCGGCGTCGAGCCCCGGCGAGGACAGCACCAGTGCTTCGACCGGCAGGCGGCGCACGACGACGAGTTCGGCGGCCAGCGCGCCGCCCATGCTGTGGCCCAGCAGGACCGGTCGGCGGCCGATGTCGCTGGCGAAGCGCCCGACGAGATCGGCGGCATCCTCGGCCAGGGCGCCGGCGCGGGGCATGCCGCCACGCAGCCCCGGCGAGCGACCATGCCCATGATGGTCGTGCGCCCTCACCTGCCAGCCGCGCTCGGCAAGCCAGGTCGCGAGCGCCTGGTAGCGCCCGCAATGCTCGCCGAGCCCGTGCAGCAGGTAGA
This sequence comes from uncultured Burkholderiaceae bacterium, assembly GCA_964476625.1. Lineage (GTDB taxonomy): Bacteria > Pseudomonadota > Gammaproteobacteria > Burkholderiales > Burkholderiaceae_E > JAMLIN01. The sequence goes on from CAYZBJ010000056.1 coordinate 15,353, forward strand.
CGCCGCCGCCATGCGGCTGCGCCGGCGACCAGTGGCGCCCGAACAGGGACTCGCCGTCGGGCATGCGCCAGCTGCGCTCTTCACATCGGGTCTCGCTCATCGATTCGGATCCATGCAGGGAAGCTCCATTTGTCGTCGCCAGGTAATCGTCACCTTCAGCTGCCCTCCATCTCGACCTTCGCCTCGGCCCCGGCTCGGCTGGCCGGATCGTTCGTCGACGCCGGCGCCGGCTCGATGGCCAGTCCGGTGCGCCAGCGGGCCAGCAACGCACCGCGCCGCTCGCGAGCGGCCTCGATCGCCTGCGCCTTGACCGGACCGAAGCCGCGCACCGATTGTGGCAGCGATGCGATCTCGACGGCCAGGCCCATGCGCGCGACATCGAGCCCCGGCAGGAGTTCGACCTCGAGCAGTTGCTCGTACTCGTCGATCATGGCGCGCTCCTCCCGGCGCTCGGCGAGATATCCGAAGGGATCGAAGCGGGTGCCGCGCAGCCTCTTGCCGTGGGCCAGCAGCCGCATCACCGGCAGCATCCAGGCGCCGAACGAGATCTTGCGCGGCCGCCCGGTGCGCGGATCGACCCGGGCGAACAAGGGGGGCGACAGATGCAGGCGCAGCGACCAGTCGCCTTCGAAGGTTTCCTCGAGGCGCCGCCGGAACGCGGGATCGACGTGGAGCCGGGCGACCTCGTACTCGTCCTTGTAGGCGAGCAGCTTGAACCAGGACTTCGCCACCGCCCTGGCGAACGGCAGCTCGCTTCCTTCGCCGCCGGTCTCGCCGCAGACCTCGCGTTCGCGCCGGGCCGCCTTCTCGACCAGGGCTCGGTAGCGCTCGGCATAGGCGGCATCCTGGTAGCCGGCCAGGAAACCGGCGCGCGACTCGACGATCGCATCGAGCGATTCGGTCGCCGGCTCATCGTGCTCCTCGGCAAGCGGTGGCTCGAGCCCGGCGAGTTCGCGCACCCGTTGCGGCGAGTCGGCCAGGCGCCGTCCCCATTCGAAGGCGGCGAGATTGTTGGCGACCGCAACCGCATTGAGCTCGATCGCCCGCTCGATCGCCTGGCGCGCCAGCGGAATCCAGCCCTTTTGCCAGGCAAAGCCGAGCAACAGCGGATTGGCGTAGATGGCGTCGCCCATCAGGCCGGTGGCGATGTCGGTGGCCGCGACGAAGCTCACTGAGCCCGCGCCGGCGGCATCGGCGAGATTGGCCGCCAGGCCATGGGCGGGCAGCAGCCAGTCGGGGTTGCGCAGGAAATCCGCGGTCGGGGCCACGTCGGTATTGACCACGACCCTGGTGAGACCCGCCCGCATCCGCGTCAGCGCCTCGTTGCCGGCCGCGACGACGAGGTCGGCGCCGATCACCACGTCGGCTTCGCCGGTGCCGATCCGGGTGCCGTGCAGCTGGTCGGGATGGCGCGCGATCTGCACATGCGAGGTGACCGCGCCGCCCTTTTGCGCGAGGCCCGCCATGTCGAGCACCGACACCCCGAGCCCCTCGAGGTGCGCCGCCATGCCGAGCAACTGCCCGATCGTGATGACGCCGGTGCCGCCGACGCCAGCCACCAGCAGGCCGTAGACCGGCCGGTCCGCTTCGAGCCCGGTGATCGGCGGCTCGGGCAGCGCCGGCCAGTCGACATCGGCATGGTCCCTGGCCTGCGGTCGGCGCAAGCCGCCGCCTTCGATCGTCACGAAGCTCGGGCAGAAGCCCTTGAGGCACGAATAGTCCTTGTTGCACGAGGACTGGTTGATCCGCCGCTTGCGACCGAACTCGGTCTCGACCGGTTCGACCGAAACGCAGGAGGACTGCACGCTGCAGTCGCCGCAACCTTCGCAGACGAGTTCGTTGATGAATACCCGGCGCGCCGGGTCGGGGAAACCCGGCTTGCCGTCGACCACCCGCTTGCGACGCCGACGCTTCTCGGATGCGCAGGTCTGGTCGTAGACGAGCACGGTGCATCCGGGCGTCTCGCGCAGGCGCTTCTGCACGAACTCGAGATGGTCGCGATGGAAGACCTCGACGCCGGGGATCGCGCCGGCGCCCTCGTAGCGATCGGGCTCGTCGGTCGCGATGACGATGTCGGCCACCCCCTCCGCGCGCATCTGCGCCACGATCGAGGGCACGGTCAGGGTGCCGTCGACCGGCTGGCCGCCGGTCATGGCGACCGCGTCGTTGTAGAGGATCTTGTAGGTGATGTTGACGCCGGCCGCGATGGAAGCGCGGATGGCGAGCAGGCCGGAGTGGAAATAAGTGCCGTCGCCGAGGTTCGCGAAGATGTGCTTCTCGTCGGTGAAGGGCGCCATGCCGATCCAGGGCACGCCTTCACCGCCCATCTGGGTGAAGGTGCCTGTGCGCCGCTCCGGCATCCAGTTGGCCGTGTAGTGGCAACCGATGCCGGCGAGCGCTCCGGCACATGGGTCGAGGTGTTGTGCGGGCAGCCCGAACAGAAGGTGGGAGTGCGCACCGCGATCGCATGGGGTGCGGCGAGCGCGCGGTCCTTGGCCTCGATCAGCCGCAGGCGGCTCTCGATCTGGCCGCGGGTATCGGCATCGAGCGCGAAGCGCTCGCCGAAGCGGCCCGGGTCGAGCAGGCGGGCGGCGATCGCCCGGGCGATCACCGCCGGCGAAAGCTCGTGGTGGGCCGGCAGCAACCAGCCGCCCTGGGGCATCGACCATTCGCCGCCGCGCCCGTCCTTCTCGTCGAACTTGCCGTAGACCCGCGGGCGGCGCCCATCCGGCCAGTTGTAGAGTTCCTCCTTGATCGCGTACTCGAGGATCTGGCGCTTCTCCTCGATGACGAGGATCTCGCCGAGGCCGTCGGCGAACTCCCGCGCGGTCACCGCCTCGAGCGGCCAGACCACGCCGCACTTGAAGACGCGGATGCCGATGCGCGCGCAGGCGGCCTCATCGAGGCCGAGTTCGTCGAGCGCCTGGCGGGTGTCGAGATAGGCCTTGCCGCCCGTGAGGATGCCGAACCAGGCGCGCGGCGAATCGATGACGATCCGGTTCAGGCGGTTCGCCCGCACATAGGCGAGCGCCGCATACCACTTGTAGTCGAGTAGTCGGGCTTCCTGCTCGAGCGGGGAATCGGGCCAGCGGATGTTGAGTCCGCCCGCGGGCATGGCGAAGTCCTCGGGCAGGACGATGCGCACCCGCTCGGGGTCGACCTCGACCGAGGCGGAGGCCTCCACCACTTCGGTGACGGTCTTCATGGCGACCCACAGGCCGCTGTAGCGCGACATCGCCCAGCCGTGCAGGCCGAGGTCGAGGTACTCCTGGACCGACGCGGGATAGAGCACTGGCAGGCCGACGGCCTTGAAGATGTGGTCGGACTGGTGGGGCAGGGTCGACGACTTGGCGCCGTGGTCGTCGCCCGCGAGCGCGAGCACGCCGCCGAAACGCGAGGACCCGGCCGCATTGGCATGGCGCAGGACATCGCCCGAGCGATCGACCCCGGGGCCCTTGCCGTACCACATCGCGAACACGCCGGCGTACTTCGCCTTGCCCGACAGGTTGAGCTGCTGGGTCCCCCAGATGCTGGTGGCGGCGAGGTCCTCGTTGAGGCCCGGCTGGAAGACGATCCGCTGGCGCTCGAGGTGCTCGCGCGCCTTCCAGAGCGCCTGGTCGAGCCCGCCCAGGGGCGAGCCGCGATAGCCGGACACGAAGCCGGCGGTGTCGAGCCCGGCGGCGGCGTCGCGCTCGCGCTGCAGCATAGGCAGGCGCACGAGCGCCTGCGTACCGGACATGAAGGCCCGGCCGCGCGGCAGCGCGTACTTGTCGTCGAGGGTGACTTCCTGGAGCGCCCGGCGCAGGGCATCGGACACGACGGGCGACAGTGGTGCGTTGTCAGTGGCGCCCGGCCGCCCGAAGCCACTGACGCGCCCCCTCGGGGGGCAGCGAACAAAGTGAGCGTGGGGGTAGTCCATGTCAGAGGTCTCCGTAAAGATTTTGTCTTTCGTCAAACCAGTTGTCCCTAGTGGGGGACGCACTTCGCGGCGGGCCGTTCGTGGCGGCTACCGCATGCCCCATATTACCGAAGCCTCGCCGGAACGGCGTTTGCGGAAAGCCCGGCGCACGCAAACAGCGGCCTACAATGGCGCGACCGAAGGAGACGCCGATTGGATTTCACTAGCAAGATGCGGGCCGCATGGTCGCGCAAGGACAGCATGCTGTGCGTCGGACTCGATCCGGCGCCCGCGAAATTCCCCGCCTCGCTGGCCGCCGGGGCCGATCGCGTTGCGCGCTTTTGCATCGCGATCGTCGACGCCACCGCGCCCTATGCCTGCGCCTTCAAGCCGCAGGTCGCCTACTTCGCGGCCGAGCGCGCCGAGGACCAGCTCGAAGCGGTCTGCGCCCATGTCCGCAGCGCCCACCCCGACATCCCCATCATCCTCGACGCCAAGCGCGGCGACATCGGCGCGACCGCCGAGCAATACGCCCGCGAGGCCTTCGAGCGCTACGGCGCCGACGCGGTGACCGTCAATCCCTACATGGGGCACGATTCCATCGAGCCCTGGCTCGAGTGGACCGACCGCGGCGTGTTCCTCCTGTGCCGGACGTCGAACCCCGGCGGCGACGACCTGCAGTCGCTCGCCCTCGCCGAGGGAACGAAGCTCTACGAGCGGGTCGCCGAACTCGCCGCCGGGCGCTGGAACCGCAACGGGCAACTCGGGCTGGTGGTCGGCGCGACCTACCCCGCCGAGCTCGCGCGGGTGCGTGAGCTCGCCCCCGGGCTGCCCCTGCTGGTGCCGGGCATCGGCGCCCAGGGCGGCGACATCGAGGCGAGCGTCGGCGCCGGCCGGGACGCCAGCGGCTACGGCATGCTGATCAATTCCTCGCGGGCGATCCTCTACGCCGGCGCCGGCGAGGATTTCGCCGCGGCGGCCGCCGAAGCCGCGCGCCAGACCCGGGACGCGATCCGGCAGGCGCGACGCTGACACTCGGAGATCGCACCCGGATTCGGCTATCCTCACCGGGTGTCCAGTCGACGCAGGGGGTTGGGGGATGCGGATCCTGCTTGCCGAAGACGATGGCGTGCTCGCCGACGGCCTGTCGCGCTCGCTGCGCGCGGGCGGCTACGCCGTCGATACCGTCGACTCGGGAACCGATGCCGACGTGGCGATGGTCGCCCAGTCCTACGATCTCCTGATCCTCGACCTCGGCCTGCCCCGCATGCCGGGGCTCGAGGTGCTCCGACGGCTGCGCTCGCGCAACGACCTGGTCCCGGTACTGATCCTGACCGCGGCCGATTCGATCGACCAGCGGGTCCGCGGCCTCGACCTCGGCGCCGATGACTACATGGCCAAGCCCTTCGCGCTCTCCGAGCTCGAGGCCCGGGTGCGCGCCCTGGTGCGCCGCCGCATGGGCAGCTCCAGCAGCCGGGTGCGATACGGCCCGCTCACCTACGACCAGATCGGCCGCGCGGTATACATCGACGAGCAGCTGCTCGAACTGTCCGCGCGCGAGATCGGCCTGCTCGAGATCCTGTTGCAGCGCGTCGGACGCCTCGTCAGCAAGGAGCAGATCGTCGAGCATCTTTGCGAATGGGGCGACGAGATCAGCTACAACGCGATCGAGGTCTACATGCACCGCCTGCGCAAGAAGCTCGAAGGCGGCGGCGTCAAGATCGCCACCGTGCGCGGGCTCGGCTACTGCCTCGAGCGCCTGCCCGAATCCGGCGTCGCCTGAGCAACCCGTGGACGACGCATCCACGCGGCCCGGACGATGAACGCCAAGGGCCGTTTCGCCGCCGCCATCGGCGACCTGATCGCGACCCGCGAGACCGCGCCCGCCGAGCCGCCATCCCCACCGCCCCGGCAAACCGGAGTGGCGACACCCGCGCCGCCGGCGACGAGCCGGCGCCGGGCGCGCTCGCAGCGGCTCGTCGGCGACCAGCGCTCGCTGTTCGGCGAGATCCTCGACTGGATGTTCGCCCCGCTGCTGCTGCTCTGGCCCCTGTCGGTGGCGATCACCTTCCTGGCGGCCCGCTCGCTCGCCGACGCCCCCTTCGACCGCTCGCTGCGCGACCGGGCGGTGGTGCTCGGCCAGCAGGTGCTGTTCGTCGAGGACCGCAGCCGGATCACCTTGCCGCGGGCGGCGCACGAACTCCTGCGGGCCGACGATCGCGAGCCGGTGATGTTCCAGGTGACCGACGCCCAGGGCAAGCTCGTCGTCGGGGACGAAGGGCTGCCGATGCCCTCGATCTACGACTTCCCCGAACCGGGACGCGTCAAGCTGCGCACCGCCGATCATCGCGGCGGCGAGATCCGGATCGCCTACACCTACGTCGCCCCGGTCCGGATGAGCCACAGCGCCTCCCCGGTGCTGGTGCAGGTGGCCGAATCGCTGGACCAGCGCAACCACCTGGCCAACGAGATCATCAAGGGCGTGATCTTCCCGCAGTTCCTGATCCTGCCGCTGGCGGTCGCGCTGGTGTGGTTCGGGCTCTCGCGCGGCCTCGCGCCGCTGAAGTCGATGCAGCTGCGCATCCGGGCCCGACGGCCGGACGATCTCTCGCCGCTCGATATCCACGACACGCCCGAGGAACTCGTGCCGCTGGTCGATTCCTTCAACGACCTGTTGCGACGCCTCAACCAGAACCTCGCCACCCAGCGCCGCTTCCTCGCCGACGCCGCGCACCAGATGAAGACGCCGCTGGCCGGCATCCGCACCCAGGCCGAGCTCGCCGAGCGACAGACCGATGCCGTCGAGCGCGCCCGCAGCCTGTCGCAGCTCTCGCGCAGCTCGGCGCGCGCGGCCCACATGGTCGACCAGCTGCTCGCCCTGGCGCGCACCGAGAACATCGGCGCGGCCGCGCCCTTCGAGCGGACCAACCTCGCGGCGATCGCCCGCGATGCGGTCGCCGACCGGGCGCCGCTGGCCGTGGAGCGCGGCATCGACATCGGCTTCGAATCCGACGGCGACGCCTGGGTCACCGGCCGGCCGGTGCTGCTGGCCGAGATGCTCGACAACCTGATCGACAATGCCCTGCGCTACACGCCGGGCGGCGGCATCGTCACCATCCGGATCCATCGGCTCGGCGACGAGATCCAGGTCGACGTCGAGGACAACGGCCGGGGAATCGCGCCCGCCGACCGGGAGTTCATCTTCGAGCGCTTCTACCGGGTGCTCGACGCCCAGACCGAGGGCAGCGGCCTGGGCCTGGCGATCGTGCGCGAGATCGTCGCGCAGCACGACGCATGGGTCGAGGTGCGCGACGGCCTGCCCTGGCCACCCGAACGTGGCCGCGGCACCGGCTCGGCCTTCGTGGTCCGGTTACCCGCCGCGCCCGGGCATCGAGAGGGCCCGTGAACCCGGCATCCGCGGCCGCTCGCCACGCCCGGGCAGGCGGGCGAAGAACCGCGCGCAGCTTTACAGAATCGGCCGCGGGCCCTAGAATCGCGGGCTCTGGCGGATTAGCTCAGTTGGTTAGAGCGACGGAATCATAATCCGCAGGTCCGGGGTTCGAGTCCCTGATCCGCCACCATACAAGCCGCCGAGCCCGCCCATCGACCCGATGCCGGCGGGCTTTGCACTTTGGCGCGCCGCTGCCGGTCCGGGTTTTCCCCTGGCCCGTGCGCTTGTCCGGCGTGCACCTGGCGAGACACGCATGACCCGCAAGCTCTTCATCAAGACCTTCGGCTGCCAGATGAACGAGTACGACTCGGACCGGATGGCGGAACTGCTCGGCGACACCGAGGGGGTGGAACGCACCGAGGAGATCGACGAGGCCGACATCGTGCTCTTCAACACCTGCTCGGTGCGCGAGAAGGCCCAGGAGAAGGTGTTCTCGGACCTCGGCCGGGCCCGGCTCCTCAAGGAGCGCAAGCCCGGCCTGGTGATCGGCGTGGGTGGCTGCGTCGCCAGCCAGGAAGGCGCGGCGATCGTCGCCCGGGCGCCCTATGTCGACGTGGTCTTCGGTCCCCAGACCCTGCACCGGCTGCCCGAGCTGATCGGCGAGCGGCGGCGCACCGGCCGCCCCCAGGTCGACATCAGCTTCCCCGAGATCGAGAAGTTCGACCGCCTGCCGCCGGCCCGCGTCGAGACCGCATCGGCCTTCGTCTCGATCATGGAAGGCTGCAGCAAGTACTGCAGCTTCTGCGTCGTGCCCTATACCCGCGGCGAGGAGGTCTCGCGCCCCTTCGAGGACGTGCTCGTCGAGGTCGCCGGACTCGCCCAGCAGGGCGTGCGCGAGATCAACCTGCTCGGCCAGAACGTCAACGCATACCGGGGTCCGATCGGCGACCCAGCCGGTGGCCCGGCCGCCGCCGGCGAGCTGGCCGACCTCGCGATGCTGCTCGAGTACATCGCCGACATCCCCGGCATCGAGCGGCTGCGCTTCACCACCTCGCACCCCAACGAGTTCACCCCGCGCCTGATCGAGGCCTACGCCCGGATCCCCAAGCTGGTCGACCACCTGCACCTGCCGGTGCAGGCCGGCTCGGACCGGGTGCTGGCGGCGATGAAACGCGGCTACACCGCCCTCGAGTACAAGTCGACGATCCGCAAGCTGCGGCGGATCCGCCCGAACATTTCGATCTCGTCGGACTTCATCGTCGGCTTCCCCGGCGAGACCGAGGCGGATTTCCGCCAGACCATGAAGCTGGTCGCGGACGTCGGCTTCGATTCCTCGTTCAGCTTCGTCTACAGCCAGCGGCCCGGCACACCGGCGGCCGACCTCGCCGACGAGACTCCGCAGGCGGTCAAGCTCGAGCGCCTGCGCGAACTGCAGGCGGCGATCGAAGCCAACGCCGCGACGATCTCGGCCGCCATGGTGGGGCGCACCGAACGGGTGCTGGTCGAAGGGCCATCGAAGAAGGATCCGACCGAGCTCGCCGGGCGCACCGAAAACAACCGGGTCGTGAATTTCGCCGGCCACCCCCGCCTGGTCGGCTCGATCATCGACATGCGGATTGTTGCTGCATTGCCGCATTCACTGCGCGGGGAGGTCGTCGCCGCCCCATGAAGGTCCTCCGCGCCATCGCGGCGACCGCCGTCGCCCTGGCCTTGTCGCCCGCGCCGGATGCGAACGCCGCCCCCCCGGGGCTGGTGGCGCCGCCCGGCACGCTGGCCCCGCTGATCGCCGAGAGCCGGGAGCAGATCCGCCGGGGCGAAGCCGAGACGGCCTACGCGGCGCTGGCCGCCCGGCTCGATCTCTATGCGGGTGACCCCGAATTCGACTACCTGCTCGGCATCGCGGCCCTCGACGCGGGCCATCCCGGCGTGGCACTGCTGGCGCTCGAACGGGTCCTGCTGATCGAACCCGACCATCTCCAGGCCCGCGCCGAACTCGGCCGGGCCTATCTCGCGGCCGGCGAGCACGAGAATGCCCGGGCCGCGTTTCGCGATGTGGCATCGCGTGACATCCCGCCCGAAGCCCGGCGCCTGGTCGGCCGCTATCTCGACGAGATCGCGCGGCTCGACGCCCGCCACCGGGTGGCGATCGCAGGCTCGGTCGGCTTCGAGATCGGCTACGACAACAATGCCAACGTCGGCAGCGCGAGCGATCGATGGTTGCTGGGCGACGGCACCCCGGTGGTGCCGCTGCCGGTCAGCCTGCCGCAAAAGAGCATGGTTTTCGGCATCGACGGCGGCATCTCGATATCGGGGCCGATGGACGGTCGCTGGCGATGGATCGCCGGTGTGAGAAGTTCCACACGCCGATTTCCCTCGGCGGATACACTGGACCAGGTCCAGGTGGACCTGTCCGCGGGCGTTACCCGCCGCCAGGAATGCCACCAGCTCACGGTCCTCGGCCAGTACCAGGACCTCCGACTCGATGGCGACGCCCTGCGCCGCGTAACCGGTCTCGTCGCCCAGTGGCAATGCAACCCGACCCGTCATTCCAACCTAGGCGCCTGGGTCCAGGTGGCCTCCCTGTCGTTCCCCGGCCAGGCGGTGCGCGATGCGACCCGTCGCGCCATCGGCCTGTCGGCGGCGCGGGCGCTCGAATGGCGGTCCGACACCCTGCTCTCGGGAGCGCTCCATGTCGGCGACGAGCGCGCCGATGCCGCCTGGCCGAACCTCGCCTACCGTTTCGTCGGCGGTCGCATCTCGCTGAACACGCCGCTCGCGACGAACTGGCGCGGCGAGATCGGCCTGTACTGGGAATCCCGGCGGTTCGACGGCCCGGAGCCGCTGTTCGGCCGCACCCGGCACGATCGCCAGTCCGAACTGCGGATCAGCGCCGAGCGCTGGCTCGGCAAGGGCTGGTCGGTCCAGCCGCAGTTGAGCCTGATGCGCAACGCCTCCACCGTGGCCCCGAACGACTTCCAGCGCAGCCAGCTGATGGTGCGCACCAGTTACCGCTTCTGAGGACGACGGCCCGATGAACAGGCGCTCGTCGACGATCATGCAAGGCGGGCTCGCGAGCCTGCTGCTGATGCTCGCCGCCTTCTTCGCGAGCCCGGCGCTGGCCGCCGACGGACGCTTGCTGGCCGCCGCCGGCGAAGTCACGGTCGAGCGCCCCGAGGGCGCCGGCCTGCGCTCGATCCCCGCCCAATCGGGCTTCGAGCTCCAGGCCGGCGACACGATCCGCACCGGCGCCCAGGGGCGCGCCCAGATCCGCCTCACCGACGGCGCCATCTTCTCGCTGCAGCCGCGCACCGTCTTCCGGATCGACGAATACCGTTTCGACGGCGAGCAGCAGCGCGGCTTCTTCTCGCTGCTGCGCGGCGCGCTGCGCACCGCGACCGGACAGATCGGCAAGCGCGATCGCGACGACTACCGCCTGCAGACCCCGACGGCGACCGTCGGCATCCGCGGGACCCAGTACATGGCGCAGGAGACCGTCTGCGACCCGGGCTGCTGGCCGGGTGACCGGGCCGGCCTGCATGTGTCGGTCACCGAAGGGCGGATCGCCGTGGCGAACGACTTCGGATCGATCGAGATCGGCGCCGGGGAAGCCGCGCGGGTCGACCCCGCGGCCGCGCCGCGCCGCGCCGCCCTCCCGCCGCGCCTGCCGCCACGGCAATTGCTGGCGGCCGAGCAGGACGAATCCGACGCGCCAGGCGCCGAGCCGGCGTCCGGCCAGGTCGCACAGGCGCCGACGGCGCCAGACGGCGGCGCGGGCGATGGCGGACATCCCGCCGGATCGGTTGCCGGGACCACCCGCGACGACGGGACCGCCCCGATACAGGTCGCCACGGCGGGCAGCCTCGCCGGGCCGGATGCCGGCGCCCCACCCCGGGCCAAGCCGGCCCCGACCCGCGGCGGCGGGGACTGGGACGAGGACCTCCTCGCCCGGCTCGATGCGCCAGCCGGCAGCGGGCAGGCTGCCGGTGACGAGCCGGATTCCGATTCACCCGTGGCGGTCGGGCCCGACCGGGCCTTCGACATCGACTTCGCCCCGAACGCGGGGCGCGATGACACGGGCGACCTGCTGGCGCTCAACGAGAATGCGGTCGCCACGCCGGGCGATCCGACCGGTGACGACCCGGGATCCGGCGGCAAGGGCGATCCGGGCACCGGTGATCCGGGCACGGGCGATCCGGGCACGGGTGATCCGGGTACGGGTGATCCGGGTACGGGCGATCCGGGTACGGGCGATCCGGGCACGGGTGATCCGGGTACGGGTGATCCGGGTACGGGCGATC
>CAYZBJ010000057.1:0-6300 GCA_964476625.1 uncultured Burkholderiaceae bacterium
ACCAGAACCAGCCGTGCTCGAACCAGCAGATGCTGATGTTGCCCTCCCGCTTGCCTTCCAGGCGGCGCGCGCCGCGGAAATGGCCGAACAGCGCCGTGCTGTTGTGGTCCGGGTTCTTTTGCTTGCACTTGAACTTGTTGGCCAGCACGGTGTCGCGGCCGCTGGCATCCACCACGAAGCGAGCGCGCCACGTATGCGTGCTGCCGTCGGCCAACCGTGCCTGCACCGTAGCGCCTTCCGTGTCGAAGTCCACCTGCCGCACGGTGGCACCTTCCATCGCCAGCGTGCCCGAGCGGGCCGCATTGCGGAACAGCAGCTCGTCCAGCTCTGACCGGCGCACCTGCCATGCCGAGGCCATGGAAGGGTCCCACCCTTCGGCGAAATCGACGTAGCTGCAGTAGTCCAGATCGGGTGAAACGAACTCGATGCCGTACTTGGGCATGCCGATCTTCTCGACCTCTTCGCGCACGCCCAGGCGGTCGAACAGCGCCACGTTGCCGGGCAGCAGCGATTCGCCGATATGAAAGCGCGGGTGGTGGTCTTTCTCCAGCAGCACGACCTGCCGGCCCTGACGGGCGAGAAGGGTGGCCATGGTGGAGCCGGCCGGGCCACCGCCGATGACAAGCACATCGCATTGCGCAGTAGCGTGCATGGAGGGTGGTCTCCGTTTGCGGTGCGCCGGTACGTCGGCTTGGTCATGCGCGACTCCAAGAGTTGGACATCGCGTAGACAACGATTTTATACGGCCGACGGGCGCGGAATCTGGACCAAAATCGGTGCCGATTCCAACCAGAATCCCGAAGAATGGCGCGCCCGGCTGGGATCGAACCAGCGACCCCTGGCTTCGGAGGCCAGTACTCTATCCACTGAGCTACGGGCGCGTACCGGGAACCTGCAGCGAGTCACCCGCAAGTTCCGAGTCGGCGATTGTAACCGGGAATGCCGGCCAGGCCGAATCGGCTCCGCGCCGAAGCCGCCGGCCGCCCCGGCTCAAGCAGCTGCGGGCGCGAGTCGCCAGAGCGACACACGCTCCGCGCCGCGGGCGGCGGCGAGCGGATCGCCGGGATCGCGGCTGCGCTTGTGGCGTGGCCGGACCTGGTCGCGCCCGAGGACCATGAGCCCGGCGGCGGCGATCCGGCCGGCGAGTTCGCCCTCGGCCCGCAGGCCAAGCCGCTCGGCGAGGTCGGACATCAGCAGCCAGCCCTCGCCGCCCGGTGCCAGGTGCGCCGCCAGCCCCCCGAGGAAGGCCGAGAGCAGGCGCGAATCGGGATCGAACACCCCGTGCTCGAGCAGGGTGGCCGCCTTGCCCGGCAGCCAGGGCGGGTTGCACACCACCAGTCCGGCCCGGCCCGGCGGATAGCCGTCGGTGGCGAGCAACTCGACCCGGTCGGCGACGCCGAGCCGTGCGAGGTTGTCGGCCGCGCAGGCGAGCGCGCGGGCGCTGTCGTCGGTGGCGACGATCGGCCCGATGCCGCGCCGGGCGAGCAGCGCGGCGATGACGCCGGTACCGGTACCGATATCGACCGCCGACGCCCGGGCGCTGGCGGCCGGCAAGGGCGCCGCGGCGAGCAGGTCGAGGTATTCGTTGCGCACCGGCGCGAACACACCGTAGTGCGGATGGATGCGGGCCATCTCGCCATTGTCGTTGGGCCCGAGTACCGGCAACTCGATGCCGCGCCGGCGCCACTCGAAGGCGCCGACGGCGCCGACCAGGATGCGCAGGGGCGCGAGGCTGGGCGCATCGAGTTCGCCGAAGGCCTGCCCGGCGGCCTCGCGCAGGTCCGGGGCGCGGCGCAGCGGCACCACCCAGCCGGGTTCGACGGGAACGAGGATCGCGCCGAGCTGGCGGGCGCGCCGCGCTTCGGCGAGCCGCCAGCGATGGAAGGCCGCCGGTAGCGCCGGGTCGGCGCGCGCCGCATTGCGCTGCTCGCGGGCCTCGAGCCGGCGGCCGAGCGCATCGACGAGCTGGCGGGCGTTGTGCCAGTCGCCGCCCCACGCGATGCCGGCGCCTTCGGCGACCAGGCGCAGCGCGGCATCGGCCGCCAGGCGGTCGTCGCCTTCCACCAGCCGTGCCGGCGGCAGCCCGAACAGATCGGCGCGCCAGCCGTTGATACCCCTCGAATCGTCCATTCGCGCACCATACCCCGGACTGGCTCCGACGGGCGGGTTACCACCGGTGACAGGCGCTTGCCGACGCTGGCGCGCTCCGGACTATGCTGTCGCTGCCATGACGGAATACCTGACATCGCCCGATGCCCGGACCCAGCGCGAGCGGCAACGCAAGCGCCTGAAGCTGTTCTTCCTTGGCCATGTCGCCTACCTGCCGACCGACGCATTCCTGGGCTGGCTGTACATCATCGAGGCGATCTCCGGCCTGGTGTTCTGGTCCTTCATCGCGGCGCACGTCCTCATCACCGCCGGCTTCACCACCCTCTTCCTGACCGGACTGAACCGGCGCCTGCCCGACCGCTCGCTCGGCCACTACGGCATCACCGTCGGCGTGCTTTCCAACCTCGCGGTGCTGGCGATGATCGGCGAGTACCGGGCGATCTACCTCGTCTTCTGCATCACCCCCTTCCTGTCGGCGGCCTTCAAGCTGAACCTGCGCCAGGTGGCCGCCCTGCTGGGGCTTTCGCAGATCGGCCACCTGGCCGTGATCGCCGGGCTGTGGGCGTCCGGCCAGCCGATCTCGCTCGGCCAAGAGCTCGTCCTGTGGCTGATGCTGACCGTCGAGCTGCTGGTGGTCTCGCAGGTGGCCGCCTCGGTGAGCGCCATGCGGCGCAACCTGCTCGTCGCCTATGGCGAGGCCGAACGCCTTGCGACCGCCGACCCGCTGACCGGGGTGCTGAACCGGCGCGCCCTGTTCGATTCGATCGACATCGCGCTGCGCGACCCGGAGCCACGCAGCGGGGACGATACCGTGCTGGCGCTGATCGACCTCGACCACTTCAAGACGATCAACGACACCCATGGCCATGACGTCGGCGACCAGTTGCTGGTCGCGTTCACCGCCGCGGTGCGCGCCAACATCCGCGCCACCGATCGCTTCGGGCGCTATGGCGGCGACGAGTTCGTGCTGTTCCTGCGCGGCACGACGCGCGAGCTGGCGATGTCGGTGTTCGAGCGGATCCAGGGCGCGCTTGCCGCGATCCGGCTGCCCGGCCTCGAATCCCCGCCCTCGGCCTCGATCGGCGCGATCACCGTATGCCACGGCCTGGGCGTCGATGAGGCGATCCGCCGTGCCGACGCGGTGCTCTACGAAGTCAAGCGCAGCGGCCGGGCCCATGCGCGACTGGCCGACGGCGACAAGGTCGACCCAGGCATCACGGCGCCAGGGCCAGGGCCTGCGCCGGTGCAGGGTTCGCTGATCACCGTCTAGCATCACCCTGCGATCATGGCGCAGTGCCATGATAGGGACGTTGCCCCGCGGGGGTGCATCGTCGGCCCGATCTTGAAAGCCGCTCACCTGCAAAGCAAGTGCCTTCCCTCCCGCCGTGCCGCCATGGTGGCCGCCGTGCTGTGCGCAGCCCTGTCGGGCGCTTGCACCACGCCCACGGCGCCTGGCGCACCGGCGTCGGACCACGCCTCGCCGGCGACTGCGACTGCGACTGCGACTGCGACTGCGGGAGAGTCGGCACTCACGGTGAAGCTGGTTGCGATCAATGATTTCCACGGCCACCTGCAATCGCCCGGCGTATTCGCCGAGAACCTGCTGGTGCCGCGGGCGCAGCGCCCTCGGGTGGGCGGCGCCGTGCATCTCGCCGCCCGGGTCGCCGAGATCGCGGCGAGCAACCCGCATCATGTGGTCGTCGGGGCCGGCGACCTGGTATCGGCCTCGCCGATGATCTCGGCGCTGTTCCATGACGAGCCAGCGGTCGAGGCCCTGAACCGGATCGGGCTCGAGTTCAGCGCGGTCGGCAACCATGAGTTCGATCGTGGGCTCGCCGAGCTGCTGCGCCTGCAGCGCGGCGGCTGCCTGGTGCGCGACGGGCGGCCGCATCCGACCAGCTGCCGCGGCGCGGAGGTCGGCACGCCCGCGCCCTTCGAGGGCGCAAGGTTCCAGTGGCTCGCGGCCAACGTCGTCGCCGAGGCGAGCGGCGAGCCGGTCCTGCCGGCCTATGGCGTGAAGACCTTCGACGGGGTGCCCGTCGCCTTCATCGGCATGACACTCGAGGCGACCGCGGCCAGCGTCGCACCCGACGGTGTTGCCGGGCTCGTGTTTCGCGACGAGGCGGACACGGTGAACGCCCTGGTGCCGGTGCTGCGGGCGCAGGGCATGGAAGCGATCGTCGTGCTGCTCCACCAGGGCGGTGCGCAAACTGCCGGCCCGACCGACATCAACGGCTGCGACGGCGGGCTCGCCGGCTCCGCGCTCGCGGGCATCGTCGCCCGGCTCGACGACGCAGTCGACCTGGTGCTGAGCGGCCACACGCACGCCGCCTACAACTGCTCGGCGAGCACGATCGAAGTGGCCCGGGACGATGGGGCGACGGGCGCTGCAACGAGACAGTCCCGCCCGGGCGGGCTGCCCAACGCCGCTGGTCGCCTGCTGCCGGTGGCCAGCGCCAGCGCCTATGGGCGGGTCGTCTCCGACATCGACCTGCGGATCGACCGCAAGACGCGCGACGTGGTCGCGGTGGCAATCACCAATCGGCTCGTGAACCATGGCGACACCAACTCGACGAAGCTCGCCGGATCGCCGGTGGCCCGGCTGGTGGCCGGCTACGAGGCGCTGGCGCGGCCGATCGCCGCGCGAGTCGTCGGGACGATTCCCGCGGAGTTGCCGAACAAGGCCGACGCAGCCGGCAACATGCCGGCCGGCGAACTGGTCGCCGACGCCTACCTCACCGCGACCGGGCCCGCCGACCGGGGCGGCGCCGAACTCGCGTTCACCAATCCCGGCGGCATTCGCAGCCCCGGCTTCACCTGGCGCGCCAGCGGTGCCGAGCGTGACGGCGAAGTCACCTACGGCGAGGCGTTCACCGTCCAGCCCTTCGGCAACACGCTGTGGACGATCAGCCTGGGCGCCGCCCAGCTGCGCGATGCGCTCGAGCAGCAGTTCGCCGGCTGCCACGGCCAGGACCGCAGCCGGATCCTGCTGCCCTCGCGAGGCGTGAGCTATGCCTGGAAGGCGGACGCGGCCTGCGGCCAGCGGATCCGCGACCTGCGCATCGCCGGCGCCGACGGCGCGCCGGACCTGCGCATCATCGACGACGCCGGAGCCCTGCTCGTCGATCCGTCAAGGAGCTTCCGGGTCACGGTCAACAGCTTTCTCGCGGCCGGGGGCAACAACTTCAGCGTGTTTGCCGCCGGCATCGACCGGTACATGGGCGGCACGGACCTCGATGCCCTGGTCGAGCACCTCGGCCGGCTCGGCCACGACACGGCCACGGCCTCTGCCGGCGCGCGCGGCGGCCCCGCCAGCCCCGGCGTGCCACGGATTCGCCGGCTCGACTGATGGCGCCGCCGGCGACCGTGGTCGCCTGCGCCCCGCCCGGGCCCGCGGCGGGTCGGTCTTCGCGAGACGACCGAGCTCGGGCCTGGCGGCATCGCGCGCCGCCTCGACCTGCGCCGCCAGCCAGCCGAGCGCGAACCAGGCGCCCGGCTCCGCGACGACCAGCGCTTCGTAGCGCGACCTCGCGACGAAGAGGTCGTTGAGGCGGCCCATCCGGTCCTGGATCGACGCCAACCCATCGAGGTAGCGCTCGACCAAGCGGCGCCGCAACAAGGGGGCGAAGAACTCGACCGCATAGCGCTGGCGCTTGATCCGCTTGCGCAGCGCATGCAGGGCCGCTTCGTCGAGTTCGTCGAAGCGCCTCCAGTCGGCAGCGATCCGGCGATGCCAGCGCCGCAGCCGCCGTTCGGCCTCGTCACGCAATTCGACCGCAGGCTCATCCTCGAACCATGCATCGAACGCCGCCCGCCAGGCGATCCAGCCGAGCAGGAGGCGCTGGGTCTGCGGCGCGCGCACCGCGGCCACCGGATCCGGCGCAGGCGCCGCGGCCGGCGCCGACAGGCGCGGCGCGCCAGCCGCCACGAGTTCGGCGGCCACGCCGGTCTCGAGCACGTCGCTGTCACGCGATTCGCCGAGGGTCGCGAACAGCAGCCGCAGGCCGTCGACCAGCGCTGTCGCAGGCGTTGGCGTCCAGCCCGCGAAACAGCGCAGCGCACTGCGCAGCCGGCGGATGCCGACGCGCGCCTGGTGGACATGGCCGATCCGGTTGCCGGCGTCGCCGTCGAGCAGGCCGGCCACATTGTGGCCGATGTGCGCGAGGCACTCGTCGAGCACCGCGCCGAGCG
>CAYZBJ010000057.1:6310-26699 GCA_964476625.1 uncultured Burkholderiaceae bacterium
GACCAGGTACCCGGGCCGGCGAGCCTTGCGCACTGGCGCGAGCGCCCGGCCGTCGGCGAGCGCATCGCCGCGCTCGGCCTTGCTGCGCGGGTCCCGGGCAAGGCCGAAACGGGTGCACCAGCGCGACGCCAGCCCGAGCATCGCCCCGACGTCGCCCGAGACGAGCTCGAACTCCAGTTCGCGGATCCGCGCAACGCGCTCACCGGCGACGATGCGCCCTTCATCGAAGGCCAGGTCGACGACGGCCCCGCGCGTGCGCACCCGTCGCGCCGTGCGGCGGACCTCGGTACGAAAGCGCACGCCGACCTCGTCACCGTCGGCATGCGCCTGCTCGAGGATCGCCAGCAACTCGTCGCCGACCACGGTACCCGCGTGCACCGATGCGTCCGGCGTCGGGCCGGGCCGGACCACTT
Organism: uncultured Burkholderiaceae bacterium; assembly: GCA_964476625.1. Lineage (GTDB taxonomy): Bacteria > Pseudomonadota > Gammaproteobacteria > Burkholderiales > Burkholderiaceae_E > JAMLIN01. Next base: position 6,724 of record CAYZBJ010000057.1, read on the forward strand.
CGTGCTCGAAGCGCTCGAGGGCGTTCGTGCCCCCCTTCTTCAACGCCTGCACCCAGCGGCGCCCTTCGCGGCGCAGCCGCCAGGCGATGCCGGCGCGCGCCAGTCGCCGGCCGGCCGAATCCATGTACGCGGCGACCAGCGTACGCCGGGCGGAACCTCCGGGCGCCGAGCCGCGCGCCATCTCGGCCGCCACGCGTGACACCTGCTGCGCCGGCACCTGGAACTTCAGTTCGATCTCGATCGGACGATGCATGGGCCGTCGGCCTCCGGGAAACGGAACGTGCTTCGGAGAGTATGGGCTGCCCTGCGGACGACGGAATGACGACCCGCGCAAGGCCGGGCGCCTAGCGCAGCGCGCTCCAGACCGCGAGCAGCCCGACGCCGGCGAGCAAGGGCAGCGACACCATCCGGTGACTGCCCGGCGAGCCATGGAACAGGCGGCCGCCGACCCAGGTCGCGGCGATCATCGTCGGCAGCAGGACGATGAACAGCATCGCGCTCTTGCCGTCGAAGCGTCCGGACACGAGGGAATCGGCGAACGGGCCCAGGGTCATCAGGGTGAAGGCGCCGGTCATCGATGCCCGCGCCGCCTGCGGCGTGAAGGCCCCGCGCAGGTAGTACATGATCAGGGGTGGCCCGCCCATCGCTAGCAGGCCGTGCAGGATGCCCGAGGCGGTGCCGGTCAATGCGGTCTCGATGCCCGACGGGCGTGGCCGGGGCCCGGCGCCGGCGCGCCACAGCAACAAGGTCGCGCCGACGGTCACCGCGCCGATGATCAGCCGCAACGGGCGCTCGTCGAGTACAGCGAGCACCCAGTTGCCGAGCATGGCGAACGGGATCGCCCAGACGACCAGCGACAGGACGCTGCGCCGGTCGATGTCGTGCCAGTCGGATCGCAAGGTCTGCATGTTCGAGACGAGGGTGAGCGCCAGCACCACCGGAACCGCCCGCGACGGCGCCATCACCGTGGCCATCAGGGGCACCGCGAACATCGAGAATCCGAAACCACTGAAGCCGCGCATCACCCCGGCGGCGGCGATGATGGCGGTCAGCAGCGCCGCCTCGGCGAGGGAAGGCATGGAGAGATCCCGAACGCGCAAAAGCGGTGATTCTCCCCCATGCCGCTACACCACGGGCGCTCGATCAGGCGTGGCCGCGGGCAAGGCCCTCGCCGATCGCCTCGATCGCCGGCGCCATCTCCACGCCCTCGCGCCAGCGCGGCGGAATCGCCCCGAGCCCGTGCACCGCCCCGAGCAGGTGCCCGGCGATCGCGCCGACCGTGTCGCTGTCGCCGTCGATGTTGACGGCGGTGACGATCCCTTCCTCCAGGGTCTGGGCCATCCGCAGGCAGTACAAGGCCATCGCGGTGGCTTCGTCGGCCGTCCAGCCTTCGCCAAGACTGTCGAGCACCGCGGCATGGACCTCGGTCCTGCCTTCGCCGACGGCAAGGCGGCGGCGGGCGACCTCGCAGGCGGCATTGACCGCGTGGAGGACCCGGCGGATCTCGGTGTTCGTCGGGTCGCGGGCAACGCGCTGGTTGAGCATCAGCTCGGCCTCGGCGGCGCGCCGGCCGGCCGCGAGCAACAGGCTCAGCGCGGCGAGATAGGCGGCGCACTGGTGGGCCGCCCGGTGTCCATGGGTCAGCCCGGCGCTCGCCGCCCCGATCATCCAGGCGTGGTCGATCGCGCTGGCGAGCGCAGCGGGATCGCTGCGCAGCCTTGCCTCGCCGACACGGCCCGCGATGAACAGGCCGATCGGGGCAACCCGCATCACGGCGCCACTGCCATTGCTGTGGTTGATCGCCGGTTCGTCGAAAGCCTGCATGTGCTCGAGCGCCGACAGGCAGGTGAGCCCGGGCGCACGGCGCGAACGCATCGCCGGCAGGCCGGCGAGCCGGGATTCCGGATAGCCGAGCGCTGCCGCTTCGGACCCGTCGAGCCGGGGAGTCAGCACGCTGCGCCCGCCCTGCCCGCGCAACCAGTGCTGGTAGGCAATGCCAAGGCGCGGCAGCACGTCCGCCACCCGCGGCAGGTCCGGCTGCATGGTCGCGCCCGGCGTGCCGAGCGGCAGCGCCTGCAAGGCCTCGGCGGTGAAGAGCGCCATCTGGGTATCGTCGGTGATCGCCCCGCGCCGGCCGTGGGCGACATCGAAATCGATGATCCCGGCCCGGCCGTAACGCACCAGGATCGCCTCCTGGCTGTTGAACTCGACCGGCGCGCCGAGGGCGTCACCGACCGCGCCCCCGAGCAGGCTGCCGACGAAGCGCTCGGTCCAGGTCGTGGCCTCGGCAGTTCGCGACGCGCCTGCGATCGCTGCGACCGGTTGCGGCCGGTAGTCGATGACGAAGCGTTCCTGGCGACGGTTCTCGAGCGCGCCGGCGCGCGCCTCGCGCACCCAACGGATCGCCTCCTCGCCGCCCAGGCCACAGTCGCGCAGCAGCAGGCCGGCAACCAGGCCGACCCGGCCACGCCCACCGCGACAGTGCAGGAGCACCCGCTCGCCACGACGCAGGCGGGCCAGGACATCCTGCGCGACCGGGCGCCAGCGCGCGAGCCAACTGGCGTCGGGCACGGAACCATTGACGATCGGTAGCCATCGGTGCTCGATGCCCCCGGGAATCGCGGTCGCGAAATCCGGCACCCCGAGTTCGCGCGCCTCGTGCGGCTCGAGCAGGGTAAGGATGAGGCTGGGCCCCCAGGCGGCGATCTCCCGCATGTCGGCCTCGAGGTCGCGGTCCGGCATGCCGCCCGCGATCGAACTGGCCGTCTTTCTTCCAGGCAGGATCGTCAGCCCGATCTGTCCCGGCAGGCTCGGTACCGGCAAGTCGCCGATCCACAGCGGATCGTTGCGGCTGGCAAGCCCGGCCGTCGCCACACTCGCGATCGCACTCCTGGAAGTGGTCTGGTGCATCGGTTCGAGCATGGCGATCTCCTAAAGTGTGCGTGCAACACTTATAATAGTGGTTTAATCCCACTTATACAAGCCCAGAGCTCGCCAATGACATCCCTCCCGACCCGACTGCCGCTCGTGACCGTCGACATCGCCGTCCTGTCGGTCATCGACGAGCGACCCCATGTGTTGCTCGTGAAGCGCCCCGATGCCCAGGGCGAGCCGCACCCCGGCGCCTGGGCGCTGCCCGGCGGCTTCGTCGACATCGATGTCGATGCCTCGCTCGACGCCTGCGCCCTGCGCAAGCTGCGCGAGAAAACGGGTGTCGATGCTCCCTGGCTCGAGCAGGTCGTCGCTCACGGCGGGCCCGACCGCGATCCACGCGGCTGGTCGGTGACCCATCTCTACGTCGCGCTGATCCCGATCGACCAGGCGCTGGCGCCGGGCGGCAACGCGACCGACGCGCGCTGGCATCCGTTGCGGCGCGATGGCCGGCCCAAGGGCGTGAAGCTGGCTTTCGACCACGGCCGGCTGCTCGCCGAAGCAATCGCCCGCATCCGCGGCAAGAGCGAGTACACCGACCTGCCGGTGCGGCTGCTCCCGGAGCGCTTCACCCTGCCCGAGCTGCAGCACATCTTCGAGATCGTGCTCGACAGGTCGATCGACAAGAAGGCGTTCCGCACCCGGGTGCTCGCCGGCGACATGCTCGAGAAGCTCGACGATGCGCGCGCCACCGGCAAACGGCCGGCGCGGCTGTATCGGCTGCGTGATCGCCGCCAACTGCATGTGTTTCGGCGCGCGATCGAGGGCGGCGACGCGGCCGCCTGAGCATGGCGCCGGGACGCAAGCCCCTTGGCAAGGACTGAGCCTGAACCGCCGCCGAAGACGCGCCGCTAGGACTCCGGCCACACCTCGCGCGCCACGTCCACCACCAGCGCGAGCTTGCGCCACTGCTCGTCGATCGACAGGGCGTTGCCGTGGTGGGTGCTCGAGAAGCCGCACTGCGGCGACAGGCACAGGCGATCGAGCGGCACGAATCGGCTCGCTTCCTCGATCCGGCGCTTGAGGGTGTCGCGGGACTCGAGCTCGCCCTGCTTGGTGGTGACCAGGCCCAGCACCACCTTCTTGTTGGCCGGCAGCGCGTCGGGGTCGTCGCCGTTGTCGCGGCAATTCTGGCGGATCCTGGGGTCGCACAGGTAGGCGAAGGCGATGTCGTCGAGCTGCAGGTAGGTGCAGCCGGCGCTCGCAAGGTGGCCGATCGCCTTGCGATACGCGGCCGCCGTGTCGTCCCAGAAGCGATCGAGATCCGGATAGACATCGGCCGAGATCGCCCGGCGGCCGCCCCGCAGGTGGAGCATCGACGGCGAGGGGATGGTCATCTTCGGGAGATGGCTGGTGACCGAGCGCAGGAAGCCGACGTCGTCGACCATGATCGGCCGGGTGCAATCGATCCGGCCGGTCACCGTGGCGATCGGCGGCTGCTCCTCGCCCACACTGTTGAACTTCGAGCCGGGATTGGTCGACAGGGTCACGCCCTCGAGGCGCGAAACGGGGGGCGCGGCGCGGGGATCATGGGCGTCTCCTGGCAGGCTCGGCGAGCCGCCACAAAGGATCCGTCTGGACGGAATGATGACAGATACCTACCCGTCCGGGCGCCTCGATAGCCGAGCCGCGAGGCCGGTAGCTATAATTGATCGTTTTTCCTGATAACGAGCGGCCCGCGGCGAGCGACATGAGCGACGAACACGATTCCGAATCTTTCATCAAGACTCCCAAGCAGCTGATCTGGATCATCTTCCTGGCCTTCGTGGTCCCGGTCGCCATCATCGTCCTGCTGGTGAAGTTCATCGGCACGACCACGCAGATGGCGCCGGGCGCCGACGCCATGACACCCGAGGCCATCGAAGCGCGGATCCGCCCGGTCGCCGGCTTCGAACTCGGCGCCGGCGGACCCGCCACGGCCGAGCCGCGCACCGGCGAGGCGCTCTACACCGCCCAGTGCGCCGCCTGCCATGCGGCCGGGGTCGCCGGCGCGCCGAAGATGGGCGATACGGCCGCCTGGGAGCCGCGCCTCGGCCTGGGGCTCGATGCGCTCGTCCATTCCTCGGTCGCCGGCAAGGGCGCCATGCCGCCGCAAGGCGCCACCGCAACCGAGTTCGAGATCACCCGCGCGGTGGTCCACATGGCCAACGCCAGCGGCGGCAAGTTCGAGGAGCCGAAGGCCGAGGAGGCTGCTGCGCCGGCCGAGGCCGCCCCGGCCGCTGCTGCGCCGGCGGCTGCCCCGGCTCCGGCGGCCGCAGCTGCTCCTGCCGCAACTGCTGCGGCCGCCGCCCCGGCTCCAGCCGCTGATGCCGCGCCTGCCGCGGCCGCGCCGGCTGCCGACCTGGCCAAAGGCAAGTCGATCTACGACAGCGTCTGCATGGTCTGCCATGCGACCGGCGTGGCCAATGCGCCGAAGCTCGGCGACAAGGCCAGCTGGGAACCCCTGATCGCCGAGGGCATGGATCACATGGTCGAGATCGCCATCAAGGGCAAGGGCGCGATGCCACCCAAGGGCGGCCGGGTCGACCTGCCGGACGCCGACATCCGCGCCACCGTCGAATACATGGTGTCGAAAGTCCAGTAAGCACCCGGGTCGGCAAGGGCCCGGCCGAGGATTGCCTCGGGGCCCTTGCGGAAAGCGATTTCCTCGCAAAACGCCCTCGCTTTCGGCGAGGGCGTTTTCTTATGCGGGGCATGCGCGCAGTGACCGCTCACCCCGGGGCCCGTCCGCCGGGCCGGTGAAGCCGCTGCCCGGTCAGCCCGGCTGCGGTACCGCCGCTTCGGCCGGCGGTTCGCTCGGCAGGTACAGGACGAAGGCGACCGAGAACAGGGCGATGCCGGCCATCGTCAGGAGCAGGGTGTCGAAACCGGCTGCCTTGACGAAGGGGCCGAGCGCCCAGACCGCCGCCGAGCTCACCCCGAAGGAAATCGCCAGCCGCACGCCGGTGACCCGCGAGCGCATCCGGTCGTCGATGTAGCGCACCACCAGGGCATCGGTGAACGGGATCGCGCCGAACAGGCTCACCATGTAACCGACCGCCAGCAGGGCGAACCACCAGCCTGTCGCGTGCGCCGCGAGCAGGAACAGCGGCGCCTGCATCGCGACGATGGTGAAGAAGAGGCGCTTGAGCGGCACCCGGTCGATCAGCTCGCCCACCACCACCTGCGACAGCGCGCCGATGGTGTAGACGATCGCGAGCAGGACGCCGAGCATGGCCGGATCCTCGAGGATGCCGACGAAGCGCTCGCGCATCAGTTCCGCGTTGCCGTTGGTGGTGAAGTTGAACAGCAGGCTGGCGCTGATCGCAACCGCGGTAAGGACGAACAGCACCCGCACCATCATCGAGGCCGGGATCTCCTTGATGGTGGGCTTGCGCTTGTTGGGCGCCTCGGTCTCGTGCGGGGTGACCCAGGCAAAGACGAACCCGAGGGCGATCGACACCAGGCCGGGCACGATGAAGGCCATGCGCCAGCCGCCCCACTTGACCAGGAAACCGGTCGCCAGCGCGGCGGCGGCGATGCCGAGGTTGCCCGCCAGCCCGTTGATGCCGATCACCTTGCCGGGCCGGGTCGCGGCCTGGACCAGCATCGGGATGCCGACCGGGTGGTAGATCGCCGAGAACAGCCCGAGCAACGCCAGGGCAACACCCATCTGCCAGGGGCTCTGGGTCGCGGCGACCAGCAGCGAGGCGGCGCCGATCCCGAAGAAGAAGATCAGCATCATCACCCGCCGACCCCAGAGGTCGCCGAGGCGGCCGGCCGGGATCGAGCCGAGCCCGAACATCAGGAAGGCGCCGGCGCCGTAGGGCATGAGGTCTTCCCAGCCGGCAACACCGAAATCGACCGCGATCGCGCCGACCGCGGTCGCGAAGATGAGCAGGAACATGTGGTCGAGCGCATGGGCTGCATTGAGCAGCAGCGCGGTCGGGCGGGAGGGGGCCATCGTGGACGTCTCCGGGTTGCGTCTTGCTCGCGTTCGATTTCGCGATTGACGGACAGTCTAGCGCGACGCCGGAAATCCCGCCTTGCACCCCGCAGAAACGATGCGCCCGGTCAACACCCGTCGACGCAGGCCCCCTGCCCGTCGAAGCTCATGGTGCGACCCGACAGCGGCAGGTGCACCGGCACCCTGGTGGCCTCGATGAAGGCTGCGGTACGGGTGCCGGGCCGCAGCTGGCCGTTCTCGGTGGCCGGTTCGTTGGCATGCGAGGCGATGACCGATTTCGGCTGGACCAGCTCGTTGATGACGTAGGCCGCTTCGATCGGTCCGGTGGTAAAGGTGTCGCCGATATTGAGCACCGCGAGGTTCGCCTTGTAGTGGCCCCGCACCACGAGCTGCTGCTCGGCGGTGATGCCGGTGTCGCCCGAGAGGTAGGCGACCAGCCCGTTGCTGAACTTCAGGACATACCCGCCCGGGGGCCCGATGTAGGCGGTCAGGCCACTCGCCTCGAGGGACTCGGCGTGGTCCTTGTGAAGGAAGGCCGGGTCGAGCCCGTTCGAATGCACCGCCGGCACGCTCGCGATGGCGACCCCGCCGGCCTTCGTCATGGCACCGAAGCGCAGGCCCCGCACCTGGCTGGCCTCGCCGCCGGCTTCGCGGACCCGGCGGCTGAAGAACTTCGGCATCTCGCCACCGACGATCAGGCTCGCCTTCTTGCCGACGACGATGTTCACCGTGTTCGAGTTCGGCGTCACCTTGACCGAGAAGTCCGGCTTGGCGCACTGGCCGGCGTTGGCCGCGGGCTGGATGGCGTCGCCGAGGTGGTCGCCATGGACATGGGAGAGCAGCACCGCATCGATCCGGCCGAGCCGGGGGTCATCGGGGCCGCGCACCGTCCGGCCGGCGTCGTAGAGGATGCGGGTGCCGTCGGGATCCTCGAAGACCAGCGCCCGGTCGAGCGGGCAGAACTCGCCGTCGTGGCTGCCGAGGGGGGTGATCCTGACGGTGTCGGCCAGTGCCGGGCCGGCCAACCCGAGGGCGCCGAGGGTCAGCAGGGCAGGAAGGACTCGTCGCATGGCTGGTCTCCTGATTCTGGTTTTTGCTTGTGGGGGCACACGGCAGCGAAGCTCGATGCCGGCTGCGCTGCGACGATTGTCGCTGCCAGAGGGCCGGGCCGCAATGCCCGTGACACAGGCATCAGGCCGATCCAGCGGACGGGCTGAACTCATCGGACGGCTTCCATCCCCCGGCGCGGGATCGCCACGCGATACGCCACGACCGCTGCGCATGTCACCACCACCAGCACCCAGGCCGCGTTGCCGTAGCCGAGGCCGGCGCCGATCAGCATCGAGAGCACGAAGGGCGCGAATGCGTGGACGACGAAGACATAGCGACTCATGCGCCCGAGCCATTCACCGTATGCCGCCGAGCCGAAGATCTCGCCGATGACGAGGCCGCGGGAGATCGTCTGCAGGCCGTTGCCCATGCCGAAGAGGATCGCGAACACGACGCCGGCGACCATCGAGGCGCCCGACAATGCGAGCACGAGAACCCCGGCGGCGACCAGCCCGGTCGCGAGCATGCCCAGCGCGAGCGGCCGGATCCGCCCGCCCATCACCACGTCCGAGAGGCGGGCGACCACCTGGCAAGGCCCGATCACTGTGCCGATCAGCACCGCCTGCTCGAGGCTCAGGCCACGCGCCTGCAACAGGAACAGCAGGTGGACCAGCAGCGCCGCCATGTTGAAGGCGTTGAAGGAGTAGGCGATGGTGAGCCAGACGAAGGCGCGCTTCGCCTTGGGCGACGCCCCCGCCCAGCCCGTCGAAACGGACGCCGTCGATGCGGGCGCGGCGCCGGCAGCGGCGGCGGGCGCCGGCCGCTGCACATCGGCCGGGATCATCCGCCAGTGGATCGGCATGCACACCAGCAGGTGCAGGAGGGCGAACACGCCACAGGTGCCACGCCAGCCGAGCGCGTCGTGCAGGGTCGAGGTCAGCGGCCAGAACACGGTGCCGGCGAGCCCGCCGAACAGGGTGATCATCGTCAGCGCCTGCCGGTAGGAACCCCCCGAATGCCGGGTGACGGTCGCGAAAGCCGGGTCGTAGAAGACCATCGGCATCGCGACGCCGGCCACCAGCCACCCCGCGAAGTACATGACCCGGCCGTTGGCCAGGCCGATGATCGCGAAGGCAAGCGCTGCCACCAGCGAGCCGACCACCATCAGCCGCCGGCCGCCATGCCGGTCGATGTGGCGGCCCACCACCGGTGCGCTGAGGCCGTTGATCAGCAGCGCGGCCGACACCGCGCCGAACAGCATCGGCTCGGAGATGCCGAGTTCGGCCCGGATCGACTTGCCGAGGACGCCGATCGCATAGAAGAGCGAGCCCCAGGACACGATCTGCGTCACGCCGAAGGCCCAGGACAATCTGCGCAACGCAGGTGGGTCGAGGACGACGGGCAGGCCGGATGCGCCGGGAGCGGGGAGCGTGGACATGGCCGGCCAGAATACCAAGTCCCGCAAGCTGCCCGGTACCGCGTCGGGTGCCGGCAACGGCCCGCTCGATTCCCGCAGCGGCGCTGCGCGGCAGCGATATGATGGGTTCGAGCGGGGAGAAAGCCCATGAGGCAGTCGGACGGACACACGCCAGCAGGCGTGCGACGCAGGTCGCGCCCGCGCGATCTCGCGCTGCCCGATGGCGCCGCCCCGCTGTTCATCGCCGGCAGCCTGTGGGCGGCTTTCGCGATGGCGATCTGGCTGCTGGCCTTGGGCAACGTGCTCGAGGTCCCCGGCCCGCTCGGTGCGCTCGACTGGCATGTCCACGAACTGCTCTACGGCTTCGTGCCCGCGATCGTGGTGGGCTACATGCTGTCGATCATCGCCAACTGGTCGGGCCGGCTGCCGCTCAATGGCCGCCCACGCAGCCTGATGCTGCTGCTCTGGCTCGCCGGGCGGCTCGCGCTGCTGAGCGCGCCGCCCGGCGGCTTCCCGATCGCCGCCGCGATCGATGCGGCCTTCCTGCTGGTTGCGCTGTGCCTGGTCGCCCGCGAAGCGATCCGGGGGCGCGACTGGCGGGCCGCGCGCCTGCTGGTGCCACTGGCGGCCCTGGCGCTCGGCAACTGCCTGTTCCTGTGGCAGGCCATCGCGGGCGCATCGCCCGCCACCGGCCTGCCGGCGCGGATCGGCATCGCGGCGATCGTGCTGCTCATCAGCCTGGTCGGCGGCATGCTGGTGCCGAGCTTCACCCGGCGCTGGCTTGCCCAGGCCGGCCAGCCGGCGCTGCCGCGCACCTGGCTGGCGCTCGAGAGGGCCGCGATCGGGGCGAGTGCGATCGCCCTGCTCGGCTGGATCGCCGCGCCCGCCCATCCGGGCAGCGGCGTCCTGCTGCTGGTCGCCGGCGCGCTGCAGGCGATGCGTTGGCTGCGCTGGCAAGGCTGGCGCAGCGTGCGCGAGCCGATGATCCTCGCGCTGCACGTGGGCTACGGCTTCCTGCCGGCCGGCTTCCTGCTGGTCGGCTTCGGCGCGGTCGCGCCGGAGGTTGGCTGGCCACGGCATGGCGACGCGATCCACGCCTGGACGGCCGGCGCGATCGGCACCACCATGCTGGCGATGATGGTCCAGGTCGCCCTGCGACGGGCGCGCCTGGCGATTCGCGCCGACGTCACGATCACCACCATGCTCGGCGCCGTGATCGGCGCCGGCCTGATGCGCAGCATCGGCGGACTCGAGTCCGAGTTCGCGGTCGGCATCGCCGCCGGCGGCTGGATCGCCGCATTCGCCGGCTACGCGCTGGTGTTCGGCCCGATGCTCAGCGCGCCGCCGCCCGCCCGGCGCGAAGATTGAGCAGGTTGCCGGCGACCATCAGCGCAGCGCCGGCGAACACCCACGGGTCGAGCGGCTCGGCGTAGAAGATCGCGCCGACCACCGCGATCAGCGGCAGGCGCAGGAAATCCATCGGCACCACCACCATCGCGTCGGCCAGGACCATCGCGCGCGAGATGCAGTAGTGGGCGCCCAGCGCGGTCAGCCCGACCACCACGATCCAGGGCCACATCGCGACCGACGGCCAGTGCCAGTCGAGCAGCGCCGGCGCCAGGCCGAGCGGCAGCTGCATCACCGTCATGTAGAAGACGATCGTGATCGGCGCCTCGGTCGCGACCAGGCGCTTGGTCAGCACATAGGCGAGCGCATAGCCGAAGGCGCCGCCGAGCACCGCGAGCGCGCCCAGCGAGATCGGCTCGCCACCGGGGCGCAGGATCAGCAGGACCCCGGCGATGCCCAGGGTGACGGCGCCGACGCGCGACAGGCTGGCACGCTCGCCGAGGAACAGCATCGCGAGCAGCAGGGTCCAGATCGGCACGGTGAACTCGATCGCGAAGACCTGCGCGAGCGGAATCAGGGCAATGCCGAGGAACCAGCCGTACTGGCCGCCGAAATGGGCGAGGTTGCGCAGCGCATGCAGGCCGGCGCGCCGGGTCCGCACACGGGCGAGGCCGCCGCTGCCGGCCAGCACCACGACCAGCGCGGCCACGCCGACGACGCTGCGCAGGAACAGGATCTGGAAAGTGCCGAGTTCGGCCGAGAGTTCGCGCCCGCCGATCGCCATGGCCGCGAAGCAGGCGAGCGCGCCGAGCATCCAGAGCGCGGCGCCGGCGATCGAGGGAGAGGCAGGCATCGGGGCGCGGGCGAACTCGACGACAGGTCCAGGACGGGGCAATGGGCAAGGATACCGGAAGGACCGGCGGCGAACCCGTGGCGACGGGCAACGAACCACGCCGCCCGCCTCGGTGCGCAGGGGCGCGAAACACCGGGATCTGCGGGGTTTCGTGCCGCGTCTCGGGCGCTGTCGAGCCATTCCGGCTTGTCGGAATCGTCCGTCGGCCGCAGGCAGTCGTCCGTCGCCCGGGCGCCGCCGGCGCAGGCGCCCGGGCCCAGACTGGCAGGCCATGTTCGACTTTCTCGACATCCGCACCCTGTTCTTCATCGGTGCGATCAACTCCTTCATCTGCGCGCTGATGATGATCGGCTCGCGCAGGCTGCACGCGCCGTCTCGGCGCGCCCTGCTATGGGCCGGCGCCACCACCATCCTGGTCGGCACTGCGATGGCGCTGATCGCCATGCGTGGACACCTGCCCGACACGGTCACGGTGCTGTTCGCGAACACCCTCGGTTCGATCGCCGCGCTCGGCATCTACCAGAGCTTCCGCATGCTCTGCCTGCGCCCGCCCCGCCACTTGCTGCTCGGGAGCATCGCCCTGGTGGTGGTCTGCGCCCATGTCGCGCTGGGCACCGGCCTCGAGAACCATCCGGCCCGCATCGCCATCACCTGCACGATGCAGTGCGCCTGCGCGCTGCTCGCCGTGCCCATATTGCTGCGCCGGCGCGGCATCGATGCGCCGATGGCGCTCAACTGGTCGATCTGCGTGATGTCCGCCTTCGGCGCACTCAACCTGCTGCGCCTGGGCGCGGTGGTGCGCCACGGCCTGACCATCGACGGGGGCGGCATGCTGGCGGGATCGGTGATGCAGGCCCTGGCGATCACGTTGTATTCGCTCGCGCCGATGGCATTCGCGCTCTCCTTCATCGGCATCGTCAACGCCCGCATCGCCGGCGACCTGCGGCGCCTCGCGATCACCGACAGCCTGACCGGCCTGCTGACCCGGCGCGGCTTCCACGACCGGGCCGCGCGGATGCTCGAGCGCACCGACGGACAGACCGGCGCGATCGCGCTGATGATGATAGACATCGACCACTTCAAGGCGATCAACGATCGCTTCGGACATGGCTGCGGCGACCGGGTGCTGCGCGTCTTCGGCCGCCTGCTCGAGGAGATCCTGCCGTCGCAGGCGATCATCGGACGCTACGGCGGCGAAGAGTTCTGCGTGATGATCGAATGCGGCGATGCCGAAGCGGCGCGGCGCCTGGCCGAATCGATCTGCGAACGGGTGCGCGCCGAGACGGTCGTCGATGGCGAGCACAGGATCCGGCTGTCGGTATCGATCGGCGTGTCGGCCGCGCCCTTCGACGGCACCAGCCTCGATGAACTGATCGGCTCGGCCGACCGGCGCGCCTATTTCGCGAAGGACTCCGGCCGCGGCTGCGTCATCGCCGACGACGATGTCTCGACCCTGGTGCGCCTGGCGCGCGCCCAGCGCGATCTCGTGCCGGTCTGAGCCACCCGCCCGACAAGATCGTCAGGACCACGGGCGGGACCGTCCTGGCGTGACGATCCGATGCGGATGATCCGTTCGCGGGGGCTCAAGGCTCGTCGGCGGGCCAGGTCGGGTCGTGGATCACGGTGCCGACGCCCACACCCGCACCCACGCGGGCGCCACCGCCCACGCCCGTACTCGCGCCTACCCCGGCGCCGGCCCCGACCCGGCCGTCCTGGTCGACCCCCACGCCCACGCCGACCGGCCCCACGCCGGTACCCACGCCCACGTGCGCACGGCCGCCGGAACCCACGCCCACCCCGACCGAGACGCCCGGGAAGACTGGCACGCTGACACCCACGCCGGCGGCGCAGCCGACGAACAGCGCGGCCGCGGCGGCCAGGGCCAGGGTGCGACCGAAAACGCGGAACGGACGGAGCGGACGAAACGGAGGAAGGGAAGACTGCATGCGGGAATCCTCGGGGAGACCCGACCATCATAGTACGGCCGCCGGTCCACGCCGCCGCGAGGATGTATCCAACGGTAAGCGCCCGCGGCGCATGGCGCGGCACACGACATGGGCGACACGGGCGGACGTGACATGCGCGGACCTTGGTCGCTGCGAATCCCGTCCCGGGATGTTCAGGCCCCGAGGAACTCCTTGAGCGACACCGCCGGGTCGGTTATCCGGGCCGGGTCCGGGCGGGCGCCGGCCGACACCAGCTTGCGCGCCATCATGTGGTCGCCGGGCGAATTGACCGACTCGACCGCGACCAGCCGGCCCTCGGCATCGAAATGCAGCACCGAGAAATGCTCGGGCGACTTGCCCGGTCGCAATACGCCGGCGCTGCCGGGTGGCACGAGGCCCGCGATCTGCAGTCGCATCGCGCCCTGCTCGGACCAGAACCAGGGCGTGGCGCCGTAGGGCTCGTCGCGCCCGATGGCGGTGGCCGCCGCGGTACGCGCCTGGTCGTTGGCGTTCTGCACCGATTCGAGCCGCATGCGGGCGCCGTTGCGCGGGAAGGACGTGCAGTCGCCGATCGCGAGGATGGCGGGGTCGTCGGTACGCATGCGCTCATCGACGACGATGCCGTTGTCGCAGGCGAGCCCCGCATCCAGGGCGAGTTCGATGTTGGGTTCGGCGCCGATCCCGATCACCAGCAGTTCGACCGGCTCGGGGCGGCCGTCGACCACCAGTTCGGTGACCCGGCCGCCGCTGCTGCGGATCTCGTCGATCCGGGCGCCAAGCGCGATGTCGAGGCCGGCGCCGCGATGCAGGCCGAGGATGTAGTCGGACAGGGCCGTCGACACGGCGCGGGCGAGCAGGCGCGGCGCCATCTCGATGACCCGCGCCTGGCGCCCGAGGGCCTGGGCGGTGGCGGCGAACTCCAGCCCGATGAAGCCGCCGCCCACCACGGTGACGCGCTCGACACCGGCGATCGCATCGCGCAATGCGCTGGCATCGGACGCATCGCGCAGGAGCAGCACGTTGGCCATCCCGTCGAGCCCGGGCAGGCGGCGGGCGCGGGCGCCGGTCGCGAGCACCAGCACGTCGTAACCGAGCCGTTCACCATCGGAGAGCGCGATCTCGCGGGCCTCGCGATCGATGGCCACGACCCGTTCGCCCAGCCGGGTGTCGACGCCCTGGCCCGCATACCAGGCGGCGGCCCGGATCGGGGTGAGCTCGGCGGCCGGGTCCTTGACGAAGGTCTTGGACAGGGGCGGGCGGTGGTAGGGCAGGTGCGGCTCATCGCCGACCAGGGTGATCGGGCCGTCGTGGCCCTGTTCGCGCAGGCTGGCGCAGAGCTGGGCGGCGGCGTGCCCCGCCCCGATGATCAGGATACGGGTCATGCGAGTACTTCGATGCGGATCATGCCAGGCGTTCGATTACGGTCATGCCGCTATTCTGACGCCGATCATGCCGGGATCTCGATCACGTCCGGCGCCGGCGGATTGCGGTAGAGCCGCTCGACCAGGGCGCGGCGACGCTCGAGGGTGGCCCGCTGGTTGATGTAGCCCTTGTCGGTGAGCTCGTTGCCGTCGATCGACGGCGGCTCGGTCATCAGCAGCACCCGCCGCACTTTCATGCTGGAGCCGCTCTGCGTCGCGTTGTGTGCCGCCAGGCCGTCGCGCACACGGGCGATCACGGCGGGGTGGGCGATCACTTCATCGGCGGTCGCCCCGGCCGGCAGGCCGGCCAAACCCCGGCAGGCATCGAGGTTCGGCCAGGCGAGCAGGCCGATCCATTCGCGGTCCTGGCCGGTGACGATCGCGTCCTGGATCACCGGCGAGGCGGCGCCGATGGACGCTACCCGCAGCGAACCGACATGGACGAAGGTGCCCGAGCTGAGCTTGAAGTCCTCGACCACCCGGCCCGCGAAGACCAGGCCCTTGGCGGGATCGGCCGGGTCGACAAAGACACCGGCATCGCCGATCTTGTAGAAGCCCTCCTCGTCGAACGCCGCGGCGGTGAGCTCGGGCTGCCGATAGTAGCCCGGGGTGACCAGCGGGCCGCGGATGCGCAGCTCGTACTTGGCGCCGGCCGGCACCAGCTTGAGCTCGACGCCGGCGTAGGGCAGGCCGATCAGGCCGACTCGTTCGCTCGCCCAGTAGGTGGCGGTCGCGGTCGGGGCGGTCTCGGTCGAGCCCCAGCCGGTGAAGAACACGATGCGCTCGCCCTTGTAGCGGATGGCCAGGGCCTGCATCCGTTCGTAGAGGTCATCCGACAGGGTCGCCCCGCCGTAGGACAGCAGGCCGAGGTCCTTGAAGAAGTTGCGGGCCAGGTCGGGGTCGGCCTCGAGCGCGGTGGCGAGCATCGCGTAGCCGGCCGGCACGTTCGAGTAATAGGTGGGCGACACCTCGCGCAGGTTCCTGAGCGTCTCGCCGAAGGTGGCAGGCAGCGGCCGGCCGTCGTCGATGTAGAGCATGCCGCCCTCGGCGAGCATGGTGTTGAACATCGCGTTGCCGCCCATGGTGTGGTTCCAGGGCAGCCAGTCGAGCACCACGGCGCGCGGCTCGGTGCCGCCGCGCTTGCGCGCCTGCAACATCATCTGCACGTTGGCGCACATCATGCGCTGGGTATTGAGCACGCCCTTGGGCATGCCCGTCGAGCCCGAGGTGAAAAGCAGCTTGCCGACGGTGTCGGGCGTGATCGCGGCGATGCTCGCGGCGACGGCATCGGTCACCGGTGTGGCGGCGAGGTTGTCGAAGGCCACGCTGTCGATGCCCGGCGGCGGGTTGTCGACGTGGATCACCCGGATGCCGGCCAGATCGAGCGCGGCGAGCGCCTTGCCGAAGAGCTTGCCGTCCTGGACCAGCACCGCGCCCGGGCCGATCAGGTCGAAGATGTACTTGAGCTTGGCATGGTCCTGGCTCATCAGCGAATAGGCCGGCGAGATCGGGGCGGCCGGCACCCGCGCCTGCATCGCCGCCTGCGTGATCAGCGCATGCTCGAGCGAGTTGCCGGACAGGATCGCCAGCGGCCGGTCGGGGCCGAGGCCCATGTCGAGCAGGGCTTGCGTGAGCGAATCGACGGTGCGCATCGCCTCGGCGTAGCTGACCCGGCGCCATTCGCGTTCGGGCCCGCGCCTTTGCGCGAGCCAGGTGAGGTCGGGGGTTTCGGCCGCCCAGCGCCGCAGGTGCCAGGGGATGTGGGGCGCATGGGGCTCGAGCGGCACCCGCGAGCGCATCACCTTGCTGCCATCGGGCCGGTCGATGCATTCGATGTCGCGCTCCATCCAGTCGATGTGGCGAAACGGCGGCTTCACGGCGGCGTCCATGCGGGGTGTCTCCTTGCTCGTGGCGGCGGGCTCTGGCGGCCCGGCGATCGTGTGGCGATAGTGTACATTTGCCCGCCGCCGTCCCACACCAACTCCGCCGCCCGTCATGTCGTCGTTTCTCGACAGCCTCGGCTTCTCGCTCACCGTCACCGGACCGATCTTCGTCGTGCTGGTGCTCGGCATCTGGTTCCGGCGTATCGAGCTGATCGGCGACGTCTTCATCCGCGACGGCTCGCGGCTGGTGTTCAACGTCGCCCTGCCGATGCTGCTGTTCCTGAGCGTCGCGAAGACCGACATCCGGGATGCGGCGAGCGGCTCGCTGCTCGTCTACACCATCGTCGCCATCATCCTCGTGTACATCGCGCTGGAATGGGCGGCCAAGCGCTGGATCAAGCCGGGCAAGGACCGCGGCGTGGTGGTGCAGGGGGCGTTTCGGTCCAACCTCGGGATCGTCGGGCTGGCGTACTGCGCCAATACCTATGGCGAGGCCGGCATCGTCGCCGCCTCGATCCCGATCGCGGTCCTGACCATCCTCTTCAACATCCTCGGCGTGATCACCCTGCGGCGCTCGCTGCACGGCGGCCAGGGCGTCATGCCGATGCTGCGCGGCGTGGTGACGAACCCGCTCATCATCGGCATCGTGCTCGGCCTGCCCGTCGTGCCGCTGGGAATCGAACTGCCGCAGGTGGCCGCGCAGTCCGCCCAGTACTTCGCCAACCTCACCCTGCCGCTCGCGCTGCTCTGCACCGGCGCGTCGCTCGACTTCGCAGCCATGAAGGGCGAGCTGCGCAACACGGTGGCCGCCAGCGTCGGGCGGCTCGTGGTGGTGCCGGCGGTGATCACCATCGGCGCGGCGCTGCTCGGCTACCGCGGCATGGACCTCGGCGTGCTCATGTTGTTGATCTCTTCACCGGCCGCGGCCGCCAGCTACATCATGGTGCGGGCCATGGGCGGCAATGCCGCGCTCGCGGCCAACATCATCGCGGTGACGACATTCGGCTCGGTGGTGGCGACCAGCATCGCCATTACCCTCATGCGCGGGCTCGGGCTGATGTAAAGAGGACTGGCTGACGAACGGGCCGGCAAAGAGCCGGCATGCTGCGCTACCCTCGGGGCTCGTGGAGACGAGAGACAGAGCCACCGGAGGAACAATGAGCGCAGCCTTCGTCATAGAGCGACAGTTCAACGGACCGGCCACATCGGGCAACGGCGGCTATGCCGGCGGCCGCCTCGCCGCCGAGCTGCAGGCGCGCCACGGCAAGGCCCAGGCGGTGCAGGTGACACTGCGCGCACCGCTCACCCTCGACAAGCCGCTGGAAGTTCGCGACCGTCCCGACGGCGGCATGTCGCTGTACGACGGCGACACCCTGCTGGCCGAAGCCATCGCGACGGAATTGCAGCCCGAAGTGCCCAGGCCGCCCAGCCTGGAAGAAGCCCGCGCCGCCAGCGCCATCGGCCGCATGCGCATGACGACGAAAAGCGGCAACGCCTACCTGCACTGCTTCGGCTGCGGCCTGGCCAAGGGCGAGCACGAGGGCTTGCGCATCACCCCCACCCCCGCCGGCGAAGCCGACCAGGTCGCCGCCGAATGGATCCCGCACGAATCCTTCGCCGACGAGAACGGCCTGATCCCGCCCGGCGTCGTCTGGGCCGCCATGGACTGCCCCGCCGGATTTGCCTGGGGTTTCAAAACCGGCGAAGGTAACGCATCACTGTTGACAGGCCGCATAACCCTGGCGTCGCCCGGTGAAGTGCGGGCGGGGGAGACGTACATCGTTACCGGCTGGCCACTGGAGCGGGAGGGGAGAAAGCTGCATGCGGGGACAGCGTTGCATGATGCCGAAGGGAAGTTGCTGGCGTGGTCGCGGCAGTTGTGGTTCGGGGCGAAGGGGTAAGTTCGTCGGCGGATGCATAGTCGGCACAGCGTGAGGACAGCGCCTCGACGACTAGGCTGCCGGGCTGATCGTCACTCGCGGGGCCTCGCCTCCCCGCCCAAGGAATCCAGCGGACTCCTCACCCCTGCTCCGCCGACTTTCAGTACGTGCGTATAGATCATCGTCGTCGACACATCGGCATGGCCCAGTAGCGACTGCACGGTCCGGATGTCGTAGCCCGACTGCAGCAGATGCGTGGCGAACGAATGTCGCAGGCAATGCGGCGTCGCCGGCTTGGCAATTCGCGCATCGGCCACCGCCCGCTTGAACGACCGCTGGAACGTCTGCGCATACAGAAAATGCCGCCGCACAATGCCCGATCGCGGGTCGCGCGACAGTCGGCCCTGCGGAAACACCCAGAACCACGGCCAGGACTGGCCGGCCCGCGGATACTTTCGCTCCAGCGCGTCGGGCAGCCAGACGCCGGGGACCTTGGCATCCCGATCCGCGGACCAGGTCGCGCGCGCCTGGCGTAGTTGATCGCGCAACGGCTCGACCAGCGCCTCCGGCAGCATCAACGCCCGATCCTTGCCGCCCTTGCCGGACCGCACGACGATCGAACGATGATCGAAGTCAATGTCCTTGACCCTTAGCTGCAGCGCCTCGGACATGCGCATGCCCGTCCCGTACAACAGACGTGCAAGCAGCGCATGCTCGCCGGCCATCGCAGTGAGCACCCGGCCGACCTCATTACGCGAAAGCACGACCGGCAGCCGATGCCGTTCGCGCGGACGGCCGATCGACGTCAGCCAGGGCAGTTCGATCTGGAGCACACGGGTGTAAAGGAAAAGAATCGCCGCCAGGGCCTGGCGATGGGTGGCCGCCGCCACTCGCTGGTCATCAGCAAGCCATGTGAGAAACGCCTCGACCTCCGCCTGCCCTAAATGGGCTGGATGACGCATGTCGTGGAATCGGAGAAACTTCCGAATCCAGAAGACGTAGCTCTTTTCGGTCCGGATGCTGTAGTGCAGATACCGGATGCATTCACGGACGCGACCAAGGACGGTCGGCGCCGTGAGCAGGGGGTTTTCCGCAGTCCGCATAACGTTGTCGCCCATACTGTGCGAAAGGACAGTACAACGACGCCGAGCGGGCGCATATTGGCGGTTCGGATAAGACGCACGGGGGTGTTATGCGGCAGCGAGAGCGTGTTGAACGGACGCGGAGAGTGGCAGGCTCCGTCCGTCCAAATCAAAGTTAGGGAGCACGACTTGGGCCGTGAACTGCGAAGGCTTCAGCGAC
>CAYZBJ010000058.1:0-11226 GCA_964476625.1 uncultured Burkholderiaceae bacterium
ATGAACACGCGGCAGCCGGCGTCGGCCACGGTGCCGACGAAGTCGCGCACGAAGTCGTAGCTCTCGATGCGCCCGATCCCGGTCCGGTGCTTGATCGTGACCGGTACGCCAACGGCGTCGCGCATGGCGGCGACGCATTGCGCCACCTGCGCCGGTTCGGCCATCAGGCAGGCGCCAAACGCGCCCTTGCGCACCCGCTCGCTCGGGCACCCACAGTTGAGGTTGATCTCGTCATAGCCGAGGGCCGCGCCGATCCGGGCTGCCGCGGCGAGCTCCGCCGGGTCGCTGCCGCCCAGCTGCAGCGCCACCGGGTGCTCGGCCGCGTCGAAACCGAGCACCCGATGGCGGTCGCCCAGCAGGACCGCGCCAGTCGAGAGCATCTCGGTGTAGAGGCGCGCATGCCGGCTCAGCAGCCGATGGAAGTATCGGCAATGCCGGTCGGTCAGGTCGACCATGGGGGCGACGCAGAAAGCGTGGGGCCGGATCGAATGCATGGACGAATTCTAACGATGTCGCATCAGTGGCGCCCTGCCGCCCGAAGCCACCGATGCCTTGCAGGCCACGGCGTTGCGGTACGCAACGCCTCAGGCAAGCGGGACCACGTCGACCGCCACATCGTTGGCATGCTCGCCCGCCGCGACGATCACACCGTCGATCGGTGCCACATCGGCATAGGCGCGCCCCATCCCGACACGGATATGATCGCTCGAGGCGAAGACCGCATTGGTCGGGTCGAGGCCCACCCAGCCGATGCCGGGCCCGCCCCAGGCCGCGACCCAGGCATGCATCGCATCGGCCCCCTCGAGGCGGGCGCTGCCCGGCGGCGGCACGGTGCGCAGCAGGCCGCTGACGTAGGCGATCGGCAAGCCGATCGCGCGCATGCCGGCAATCATCAGATGGGCGAAATCCTGGCACACCCCGGCCCCGCCGCGCATGAACTCGAGCGCCGTGGTCGTCACGCTGGTTGCACCGGGCAGGTAGCGAAAATCCGCGTGGATTCGCCGCGAGAGGTCGGCGGCAGCCTCGATGATCGGCCGGCCCGGCGCGAAGCTCGGCATGACGTAGTCGACCAGGGCGGCGTCGCCGATCGTCATCCGCCCCGGAAACACGAAATGGGCCGGCGCGCGCGGCGCAAGGTCCGACAGGGTCGCCACGCTGTCGCGGATCGCCTCCCACCCGGGACTGTCGGCTGGCGGTTCGCGCCCGTGGACCCGAATCCGCGCCTGCAGGCTGACGTCGAGCCGATCGTGCGGATCGTCGAGCGCAAGCATCACCGTCCGGTTGCCGAAGGGGTCGATACCCGGCCATTGGCCCGACGGCGCCGGCGCCACCACCAGACTCGATTGAATGACTTCCTGGCCAGCGTCAGACTCGGGCTGGATGCGCAGCACATGCTTGGCGAAGGGCACCTGCGAGCCGTAGCGATAGGTGATGCCGACCTTCACCTCGTACAACGTCGTAGCGCTCATGGCGCCGCGCCCGCGCCGGCTGCGCCGTCCGGATGCCGATCCGAGAAGAAGGAGTCGTTCACCAGCGCCGACAGGGCATGCAGCGTGGCCCCGACCTGGGTGAGGAACTCATCGTCGACCCCGGTCGCCCGGCTGCGCGCGAAGCTCGCCTGCAGGCGAGCCGACTCGGCCCCCAGCATGCCGGGCATGTCCTCGCCGGCGCGCAGTGCCAGCGCACCGGCGTGCTCATGGAGCCGGTCGACCTGGAAGGCGACCGAGCGCGGATTGACCGGATCGAGCACGGCCAGATCGATGACGGTCGCCCGCGATGCATGGATCGAGTAACGCTGGCGATAGGTGATCGCGCTATCGATCAGCTCGAGCAGCACATCGCAGCCGAGCGGCGCCATCGCGTTGGCGGCAAAGCGCAGGCTGAAACGGGTCGTCGCCATGGCCCGCTCGATGCGCCGCCCCGTCTCGAGGAACAGCCATGCGGTCTGGCGGCTCATGTTCTCCTGCGCCAGGCCCGAGAACGCCGACACCAGGCGCAGGGACTGGCCGATGCGTTCGGCGAGGTCGGCTTCCGTCGCGGTGGGTCCGCAAGGCGTCGAGACGAGCGCATCGAGGTCGCGCAATGCCCGCCAGCCGTCGGGCGAAAACCTGTCGCGCACGCGCGCGGCCGCATTGAAGGCCGGACGGACGGTGAGCGGCAGCCGTTCGCAGGCCGACCGGGCGACATCCATCGGGCCGGCCGCGGGGTCGACCGCCTCGAGCATGCCGAGCTCCACCAGGGCATCGGCGAGCGCCCGCTGCACCGGCGCCGCCTGGTCGGGCTCGTCGGTCATGCGCCCGATGTATGCGCGCAGCGTCCGTAGTGCCGCATCGATACGCTCGACATAGCGGCCGAGCCAGAAGAAATTGTCGCCCGCCCGCGATGGCAAGGGTCCCGTATGGCGCCGGACCGCGGCATCGTTGTCGCCGGGCAGCAGGCTCTTCGAATCCACCGGGCCGGCGGCGACGACCCAGACGTCGGCCGAGTGGCCGCCGGCTTGCAGGGAGATCGCGAGAGGGTCCTCGCCGGGCGACACCCGGCAGAACGCCCCCGGCATGACCTTCCATCCGCGCCGGGTGCGGGCGACGAACACCCGCAGGAGAAACGGATGCGGCTGCAAGCGCCTGCCGTCCCATACCGGCATCGTCGACAGCTTCACCATCTCCTGGCCGACGAAATCGATGCCGCGCCGATCGATCGCCGCCAGCAGGCGCGCGCGCGTCGGCGCATCGAGCCCGGCGGCCAGCGCCGGCGCGGCAGGCAACCCGTCGGCCAGCACGACGCCGGCATGGGCCGGGGCGATCACCAGCCGATCGATCCGCTCGAGCACGCTGCGGCGCGCTTCGGCCTGGCCGCACCACCAGGTCGCGACGTTGGGCAGGGTCGGCGGCCGCCCGAGCAGGCGCTCGGCGATCCGCGGCATGTACGCCAGCAGGGCCCGCGACTCGGCGAAGCCGGCCCCGAGGGAATTGGCGATCCGCAGGTTGCCCGCAAGCACCGCCCGCACCAGCCCCGGGACGCCGAGTTGCGATGCCGAATCGAGGGCGAGCGGGTCGGCCAGGGCGGCATCGAGGCGTCGCCACAGGACGTCGATGCGCTGCAGGCCCTTGACCGTCCGGACATAGGCCACGCCCTCCCGCACCGTCAGGTCGCCCCCCTCGACCAGCAGCAGGCCGAGGTAGCGGGCGAGATAGGCATGCTCGAAATAGGTTTCGTTCCGCAGGCCCGGCGTCAGCAGGCCGACCCGCGCCGCCGCGCCGTCGGCGCCCAGCGACGCCAGCGTACGGCGGAACGCATCGAAGAAATCCGCCAGCCGATGGACCCGCATGCGCCGGAAGACGTTGGGCAGGGACCGCTCGATCGCCATCCGGTTCTGCAGCGCGTAGGCGGCCCCCGAAGGGGCCTCGCCGCGGTCCTCGAGGACCCACCAGCGTCCGTCGGGCCCCCGGCCGACATCGGCGGCATAGAACGCCAGGTGTGCCCCTTCGTGCGCCGGGTCGACCATCGGTCGCAGGAACCCGGGGCTGCCGGCCACCACGGCAGCCGGCAGCAATCCCTCCCGCACCAGGGACTGGGGCCCGTAGACGTCGCGCAGGACCGCTTCGAGGATCTCCGCCCGCTCGACGAGGCCGGCGCTGAGGCTCGCCCATTCGGCGGGCGCCATCAGCAGCGGCATGTGGGCAAGCGGCCATGGCCGTTCGGCGCCACCGACCTCGTCGTAGAACCGATGGAAGACGCCGGCCTCGTGCATGTACCGATCGGCGCCGGCGAAACGGCGGGCGAGTTCATCGGGACCAAGGGCGCCGAGCATCTCGAGCAGGCGCCGCCAGTGCGGTAGGGGCCGGCCATCGGGCCCCAGCATCTCGTCCGGAACCCCCGCCAGCGGCCGGTAGCCCTCGAGAAGGAAATCGAAGCCCGCGCCCGGGGCGTACTGCGTGACAGGCATCCATGGTTCCGCGTTTCGGCCGGCGCCCATGTTACACAGAACCGGGCGGCCCGACGGCGTCGTGTTTGCAGTGCAATATCCGCGACCCGGACCGAGCCGTCGCCCGCGGCGCCAGGCGGCTGCGGCCGGCACTGCCAGCCCGCTGCGGGCCGGGACCTTGCCGCCCGCCGAGCGCCCCGGGGCCGCGAATCGCATCTCGGAAAACCCCAAGGCATCGGCCATGCGGCCGACTTTACGGCGCCCCCGTCCTGACCTAGCGTGATCGTCCCGACGATCTCGATAACAAGGATAACGACATGCCAGAGACCCTAGCCACGGAATCGAGCACCCGGTCCACCGGCCGGCAGTTCCTGCTCGTCGATGATCACCCGATCCTGCGCGACGCCATCAGCCAGACCCTGTCCGACCTGCTTCCCGGCAGCCACACCGACCTCGCCACATCGATCCAGGAGTCGAAGCATCGGCTTGCCACCGGCCGCCGCTACGACTACGTGCTCCTCGACCTGCAGTTGCCGGATTCGATCGGCTTCGACAGCCTCGCCCAGATGCGCGCGGTCGCGCCCGACACGCCGATCATCGTGGTCTCGGGCGAAGCCAGCCGCGACACCATCGTCCGCTGCCTCGAGATGGGTGCGCTCGGCTACATCCCGAAATCCCTGCAGGCCGACGTCGTACGCCATGCGCTGCGCCTCGTCATCTCCGGCCAGACCTACGTGCCGCGCGAAGCGCTCATTGCGGCGAGCCCCGCGCGCCGCGTCAAGCCGCCCGCCCTCGATCCCCGCAATCCGCGCGCCCTCGGGCTCACTGCCCGGCAGGTCGACGTCCTGCGACTGATGATGCAGGGCCTGCCGAACAAGCTCATCTGCCGGGAACTGCAACTGGCCGAAGGCACCGTGAAAGTCCATGTCAGCGCGGTCCTGCGCGCCCTCGCCGTCACCAGCCGGACCCAGGCGGTGATCACCGCCCGCGACGTCGGCGTCGAGTTCGATCATTGAGTGATGAGGATTTCGGAACGACGCCGGCAAGCGGCTTCGACGCAGCTTGCCGGCGCGTTCAGCACCTGACGGGCTCTTGAAGCAGGCACCAATCCGGCTCATCGACCAGCCGAGGGACCCGTCGCCAACCTCCCCTCGAGCGCCTTGCCGCAGCGCAAGAAAACGGCCCTCCCGGCCTGCCTTCGCACTCGCCCGGGCGCATTCGCCGCCGGTGGTACGCTTATGCGCCGGAGAGAACGAGCAACGAGCGGGGAGACAGTCCGATGAGCGCCAGCGTGGTACCCACCCTGAAGCCACTCTTTCATGCCGAGGTCGAGGTGGGGCCCATCGAGACCGTCGCGCGCGTCCAGGCCGGCGGCCGTCGCGTCATCGCGATCACCGGTGGACAGATCACCCCGGCCGAGGCCGATGGCGCCTTCCGGGGCCGCATCCTGCCGATCGGCGAGGACTGGCAGTGGGCGCGCGCGGACGGCACGCTGGAGCTGGTCGCGCACTACGTCATCGAACTCGACAACGGCGACCGCATCGAAGTCGAGGCCGCTGGCCTGCGCCATGGGCCGGCCGAGGTTCTCGAGCGCATGGCCCGTGGCGACCGCGTCGACCCGCATGAGTACTACTTCCGCACGGCGGTCCGCCTGCGCACCGATTCCACCGATCCGGCGATCGAGCGGGCCAACCGCATGATCCTCGTGTGCGCCGGCGAGCGTCGCGACCGCCTGGTCTGCCTGACCTTCTACGAGGTGCTCTGAAATGCCAGCCAAGGATTCCCCCGGCGCCGCCACCCACCGGCTCGAATGCTTCTTCGACTGCTCGAGCCCGTGGACCTATCTCTGCTTCCACAACCTGCCGGCCGTCGCCGAGCGCGCCGGCGTCACCGTGCGCTGGCGCCCCTTCCTGGTCGGCGGCGTCTTCAACACGATCAACCCCAGCGTGTATGCCTCGCGCGAGCACCCCGTGCCGGCGAAGCATGCATACATGCTCAAGAACCTCGCCGACTGGGCGGCGCTCGCCGGCATCGACATCCGCTTCCCGCCGTCTGTATTCCCGGTCAACAGCGTCCGGGTCATGCGGGCCTGCTTCGCCCTCCAGGACGACCCCGCCATGCCGGCATTCGCCCGGGCCGCGTTCGAAGCCTACTTCGGCGCCGACATCGACATCTCGAGCGAGGCGGCCTTCCGCGACATCTGCACGGCCACCGGGCTCGATCCGGATGCCATGCGCGCGCGCGCCGACAGCGACGAGGCGCGCGCCGGCCTGCGAGCCAATACCGATGAACTGGTACGCCGGGGCGGCTTCGGCTCCCCGACCCTGTTCGTCGACGGCGACGACATGTACTTCGGCAACGATGCCCTGCCGCTGGTCGAGGCCGCACTGGCGCGCGCCGGCGGACCGCGGTGAGCGCCACCGGACCGCTTGCCCGTCCGGCCGCGGGCGATTCCCGCCACGCCTGGATCCTCGGTACCGCCTTCTTCCTGTTCTCGGCGTTCTGCTGGGGAATGAACGTGCCGATGACCACGCGCATGTTCGCGACCTGGGACCCCTATTTCCTCTCCCCGGTCCGGATCGTCATCGCGGGCGCCGTGCTCGCGCTGCTGGTCGTCACCACGGGCCGCGCGCGCGACCTGGCCTGGCCGATCCGCCCTGGCCGGGCCGTGCTGCTCGCCCTGCCGATGGCCGCCTTCTTCATCTCCTACAACCTCGGCCTGCAGTACTCGAACCCGATCACCGCCGCAGCCGTCATGGCCGGCGCGCCGGTCTACGCGGCGCTCACCCTGCGCGTGCTGACCGGCGCCCGACTCGAGCGCGGCTTCGCGCCGGCGGCGGCGCTGACCTGCATCGGCGCCTGGATCGCGATCCAGGGCCGCCCTGCCCTGGCCGGCGCATCCTTCGGCATCGGCGGCGGGGAACTGCTGATCGTGCTCGCCTTCATGTGCTGGAACGTCTACTCGATCGGCTCCCAGCGCTGGTTCCCGCCGCAGACGGCCCAGCTGCGCCGAACCTATGTCGTCACCGTCGCTTCGCTGCCCTGGCTGGTCATCGCCTGGCTCGCGGCCTGGGGGAGCGGCATCGTCAGTGCGCCGAGGCTGGACCCGGATGCCGAGGCGATCACCCTGTTGCTGGTGACCGCCGTGTTCGCCACTGCCCTGGCGATCTTCTCCTGGAACATGGGCGTCCAGCGGGCCGGGCTCGCGGCCGGCTCCCTCTGGCAGAACATGGTTCCGGTCTTCGCGGTCCTGGTCTCGATGCTCTACGGCATCTTCCCCACGGCCCAACAGGTGCTCGGTGGCGCCATCGTCCTGTGCGGCGTCCTCTACATGCAGTGGCGGCGAATCGCCTGATCAGGCCGGCGGCGCAAGGAGCCCTTCGAAGACGGGCTTCAGATAGAGGTCGACGAGCCGGCCCGGCTCGGCAGGAACCCAGTGATGCAGCTCGGCGACATTGTTGATGCTGCCGCTGAGCAGGTGCGACGCGATGCCCGAATCCAGGGGGCGGATCGATCCGTCCATCATCCCGGTAACGACCAGGTCGCCAATGCGTTCGGTCAGCTGGAACATCCGACGGTAGGCTTGCGCCCTGCCCTCGAAGGCCGGCAGCGCCCCCAGGGCGCCGACGCGCAACAGAGGCCCCGGCCCGGATGTCTGCAGGCAGGCAAGTGAATGTGCCATCGCGCAGGCCTGATGCCAGCCCGACGCCGGCAGCGCCTGCGCCTGCGTGGCGGCGCGCCGGATCGCCGTCAGGGTGCGCTCGAAGCATGCCAGGATGAGATCGTCCTTGTGCTCGATGTGATGATAGAACGAGCCTTTGGTAACGTTCAGCCGGGCCGAGATCCGGTCCACCGAAGCCCCCCGATAGCCCGTCTCGTTGAGCAGGTCGGTTGCGGCCCGCAGGAAGCGATCGCCTGGGGTGTCGACCCCGTCGACGAGCGCCCAGTCACGTCCAGGGCTATCGCCGCCCGGCCAGCGTGATGCCGCCGTGCCCAGACCCCGGACCAGGATATCGGCGGCCCGGGCCCCGATCCGGACATACTGGTCGGGCTCGGCCCGGCTGATCCATGCGCGCATGATGTGAACGGCCGACAAGAGTATGTGGGTGCGCGCATTGAGGTCCGCCCGGCTGAGCGTGGCGGTTTCAGGCCCGACCAGAAGCTCACGCATCGCGCGGAACATGTCGACATAGGCTCGAAGCGCCTCCGCCCCTGCCTTCTCGTCGAGCGTTCGAAGTTCACTGAACACGACCAGCGGCGGGTGCCTGCCGATTGCGATGTCCGCCAGCAACGCCGCCTGTCGGACCAGGCAGTCCTCGATCCGGGCAGCGACCGTCGGGCGCTCGGCGGCAAGGCGGATGTCTTCCATGTGGACCGCGATCGAGCGAAGGAAGCACGCCGAGACGAGATCCTGCTTGCGGCGGTAGTAGTAGGTGACGCTATTGGTGGCGAGGCCGACCCGGTCCGCGATGCCGGCCAGGGTGCCGGCACCGATGCCGAACTCGTTGAAGGTCTGCGCCGCCGCCGCAAGAATGTCCTCGCGCTTGCGCAGGTAACGGCCGGTCGGCTCCTCGTCGCCCGCGTCCTCGACGAAGGCAGGCTCGGCTCGTTCGCCCTGGCGCCGCGGGGTCGGCGCCCTCATGGCCTGCTCATGCCGTTCTGCGCAAGGCGATGACCACCGTGCGCCTGCGCCGCACCTTGATTGCGCCGCGCCACTCGCGACTCAGGCCGGGGCCGGATGCAGGTGGCAGGCGACCGAGCGGGTGTCGTCGAGCGCCGCCATCGGAGGATCGACTTCCCGGCAGATCGGCATCGCGACGGGGCATCGGGTGTGGAAGCGACACCCCGGAGGCGGATTCAGCGCGCTGGGCACCTCGCCGCTGACGACCATGCGAGGCCGCTCGGCCTCTGCCACGGGATCGGCTACCGGAACCGCCGACAGCAAGGCCTTCGTATACGGATGCAGCGGCTCCCGATAGAGATCGTCGCGACCGGCGATCTCGACGATCCGCCCTAGATACATCACCGCGATCCGGTCGCTGATGTGGCGCACCACCGCGAGGTCATGGGCGACGAAGACGTAGCTCAGGCCGAGGCGCCGCTGCAGGTCCATCAGCAGGTTGACCACCTGGGCCTGGATCGAGACGTCGAGCGCGGAAACCGGCTCGTCGCAGATGAGCAGGTTAGGCTCCAACGCGAGCGAGCGTGCGATCCCGATGCGCTGGCGCTGGCCGCCGGAGAACTCGTGCGGATAGCGGTCCGCCATGTAGGGCAGCAGGCCCACCGTGGCAAGCATGCGCTCGATCCGCTCGCGCATCTCGGCGACGCTGCCCGTGAGGCCATGCACCTCGAGCGGCTCGGCGATGATGTCGCGCACCTTCATGCGCGGATCGAGCGATCCATAGGGATCCTGGTAGACCATCTGCACGTTGCGGCGGAAGCTGCGCAACCTGCGCCGATCGTGCCGGGTGATGTCCTCGCCTTCGTAGATGATCCGCCCGCTGGTGGCTTCGAGCATGCGCAGGATCGCCAGGCCGGTGGTGGACTTGCCACAACCGCTCTCGCCTACCAGGCCCAGGGTTTCACCCCGACGCAGGGTGAAGCTGACGCCGTCGACCGCCTTGACGGCGCCGACCTGGCGCCGGATGAAGGTGCCGCTCAGCACCGGGAAATGCACGGCGAGTTCCTCGACGCGCAGGATCTCGTCGGGCCGCCCGTCGGCAGCCACCGCCGCCGGCTGGCTCACCGGGGCGCTCGTGGATTCGGGAGCGATTTCAGTTGCTGACATCGGCAAAGCACGCCTTGAGATGATCGGGGCCCACCGGCTCCAGGACGGGACGATCCTGCCGGCAACGCTCGAATGCCAGCGCGCAACGCGGCGCGAACGAACACCCCCCGGGCAAGGTCGACAGGTCGGGCGGCTGGCCCTCGATCGGCACCAGGCGCTGGGTGGTATCGCTGTCGAGCCGCGGCACCGAGGCCATCAGCCCGCGCGTGTATGGGTGCGCCGGACGTCCGTAGAGCTCCCGCGCCGGCGCACTCTCGATGATGCGCCCGGCGTACATCACCGCCACCTTGTCGGCGTAGCGGGCTACCACGCCGAGGTCATGGGTGATGAGGATCAGCGACGCGCCGGTTTCGCGCGTGAGTTCCTTCAGGATATCGAGCACCTGCGCCTGCACCGTCACGTCGAGCGCGGTGGTCGGCTCGTCGGCGATGATCAGGCGCGGCTTGCAGGCCAGCGCCATCGCGATCATCACGCGCTGGCGCATGCCGCCCGAGAACTGGTGCGGATAGTGCGACAGCCGCCTGCCGGCATCGGGGATCCGCACCTTGGAGAGCAGCTCGACCGCCATCTCCTCGGCCTGCTTCCAGGGAACACCATGATGCTGGTTGATCGGCTCGGCCACCTGCCGACCGATCGTCAGGGCCGGGTTCAGCGAGGACATCGGCTCCTGGAAGATCATCGCGATCCGGTTGCCGCGGATCGCCCGTATGCCGGGATCGTCGAGGCGGAGCAGATCCTCTCCTTCGAACAGGATCTCGCCGCCCGCGATCTCGCCGGGCGGATTGGGAATCAGGCGCAGGATCGAGAGCGCGGTGACGCTCTTGCCCGAACCTGATTCCCCGACGATCGCCAGGGTCTCGCCGCCCGCGAGGTCGAACGAAACCCGGTCGACCGCGGTGACCACTCCGCGATCGGTGCGGAAACGCGTGGTGAGATCCCGCACCTGCAGAAGCGGAGTGGCCATCCCTCAGAACCCCATCTTCTTCTTCAGGTCCTGGTCGATCCAGATCCGGGAGTAGATCGGACCCGGACGCACCGCCCCGGCGCGCAGTTCGCCACCGTAGTTCTTCACCCACGGCCACCAGGCCGTGTACTGGTAGCGCGTCGGCAGCCAGATGTACGGCGCCGCATCGATGATGTCGCGCGTCAGCTGCTTGATGATCTCCTGGCGCTTGGCTTCGTCACGCTCCTCATAGGCCTCCTGGATGCGGGCGTCATACGCCGGATCGGCCCACATCGACGGGTTCCAGGTCTGCTTCGTCATGAAGCTCTTGCGGATCGTCGTTGTCGGGTTCGTATGGCCGTTGTCCATGAAGTAGCCAGCCGCATGGGTCTTGCTGGTCATGGCCGACAGGAAGGCGGCGTACTCCATCGGCTGGATCTCCACCTTCACCCCGACCTGCTCGAGGTAGGCGGCCACCAGCGGCAGCAGCTCCATGTGCTCCGGGTTGCAGGCGCAGACCTGCACCTTGAAGCTGAAACCCTTCGGATAACCGGCCTCGGCGAGCAGCTT